>JAEDCN010000001.1 GCA_016294105.1 Treponema sp. | reverse complement strand
TTAAAGTGGGATAAAATAGGTATGTTATAGATGATTTTGCAAGCGTGCATTGGAGTCATATGCCCAAAGCTATGGAAAGGAGTTGTCAGATACAGTGTGGAACAACTACGTGTACGGAGACTGGACCCAGGAGAACACCTCCGCCCGCCTTGCCAGTGGCCTTGACCAGCTTGAGCTTGTTGAGCAGGCTGGATTCACCGCCCGCACCAGCAGCAACGGAGTCGGCGGCCGCCTGATACAGCTGGTAAATAGTGGCAACAGCTACAACAGCGCCATTGCCCTGGGCCACGAGTCCTATCGTGACGGCATCATCGGTACTGCCGAACAGCAGGGCAGTGAAACCCTAGCTGCCACCACCGCCCACACCCAGATGGCACTGAGTATGGCCTCAGATAGTCGCTATACTCAAAGCATCATGAGTCTAGTGTCTGGCAATCAGAACCTACAGAACGACTTGAATGCCTACATTGCCGCTTACCAGTACGGTAATAGTACCATCTTCAGCGACTACGTTGCTGGGAATTATGATTCTAGTGCGGATTATTGGAAGCTGATTTCTCGTAGTGATGGGACTCATTTCCTCGAGGCAGAGTATGATAAAGATGGTAAATTAATTACTGATTTGACGATAGCATATTATGCAGAGGGTAAAGATGGTGAATGGGAACTTGTTGGTAAGGATTTCCATAAGAATCTGACGGAAAGTGCAGCTGGTTCCATTGTCCAGTTTTTGGGAAGGGAGCGGGCGGCTGAACTTCTGGGCGCACACCTTGGAAATGCTGATTTGTATGACAAGCAGACATTGATGGATGTTCTCGATGTTACTGATATGGAAGCAAGCAAAATTCAAAGAAGCGGAAGATTGCCCGATGATGTGACGGAATTGCAGCTAACCAAATTGGCAGGGGAAGCCTTGTTGAAAAAGAATGGTTTTACTTACACTCCTAAAACAAGTTGGAAGGGTGGAACTATGGATGGGCTTCAGTTGGTTGACAACGATACCATGGGATATATCTCTTTTGGTAAGGGGGATGGTAGCTATGACCACGATCGGTTTGTGGTAACGGCATCGCTGGTGAGAGATACAAGGAGCTTATCCGGATACACTTATGGAAAATCTGATTATCAAACAAATGTCTTTAATACGAACTCCGAACCGTATGAGACAAAATCGCAGTCTTTGCAGAGTCAATACAGGGAGTTAGACCAGATAACATATCGTAAGTATGGTTTGAACAATGAAATGTTAGATACATATACTCCTGGAAATGTTCAGTCTGTGGACGTATATAATGTGGTTGAAAGAATTATGGAAGAATATAAGGATGAAAATGGAGAAATACAGAAGAAAGTAAAAGCAGAAATAAATCGTGATCAGCCATATTATTTACATGGTTTTGGTTGGACTCAGGGAAATACTGTTATGTCAGATTATTCTTTGCGAATCCTTAGTTTAGACAATAGTGTTGAAAATATCATGGAAATACACAACGCTTGGACTATGGATGGAGATTGGATTAATAAAGCTGCCCTTGATAATGATCCTGGTGGAAGATGGTTGGTGCATTCATCTACAAACTTGACATCAGATGGCTGTTTCATTTATCAAGAGCATACTCTCGATGATTTGCAGAGCAAGTTGAGGGAGTGGGGATTACATTCTGGTCATCATATATCAGGATCGTTGAAATGGTTTTAGCTAGCCAATATTGATTTCAAAATTAGTAGTTGGTCAAGAAAGAAGTCTTGATCAACTACTAAATAATTAGGAGGAATGAATGAAAAAGCTTCTATGTATGTCATTTATTTTTTTGATGATTCCGATTTTATATGCATTCAAGATTGCTGATAAATTTTATATAGATAGACTTGGCTATACAGGTAGTGTTTTTATTACGAAAGTTCATGAAGATATTTATTTTGTTGAAGGAATTGGATCTGGAGCAAAATTTGAAAAAAGAAGGATTGAGGATTTTATTCTTGATGCAGATGGTTGGTATAGTACAGAAATTTTTGGTGAAAAAACCTATTGTATCTTTGGTGCAGATGAATTTGAGTTTAGTTCAAAAAACAAAATGTTTACTCTCTATGATCCAAAACTCGATTTCACTGCTTTGAGAAAGAAATGGGATAGTCATCCCTATCATTCGGAATTCAGTATAAATAATTCCCCCTTGAAGGTTCCTGATTACTTAGTAGAGAATAAGAATGGGGAAAAGATTATTTATAACACAGATGACATGAGTTCTAATGTATATGCTAGATATTGGGAAGGCGGAGAAATGAGAAATATCCATGCTAAGCCTTGGGCAACAAGTAAGGAGCCTGTAGGGATGCACTTCCAATATAGCCCAGGTTGGCAATTTGACTCCTTATTACTTCTCAATGGTTATGTTGACCCTTCAAATCGCCACTTATATAAAGATAATCGAAGGATAAAAAGAATACGTATAACATCTCCACAATCTAGTTTTATCCTAGAAGTAGAAATTGAGGATGTAGTACATTTTCATGAAATTCCACTACCGGAAAGTGTTCGTGAGGTTGACATAGAAATATTAGATTTTTATGAAGGAAGAAAATATAAAGATTTGTGTATTCAAAGATTGTATGATTACCTTGACATGAATACTTTCAATTATTATGGGGATTACAGCAAATGGACAGAAAAAGATATACGTGATGGTTTTGGCCCTTCAGGGGCAACCCAATGGAATGGTGAAAATGTCTTTGAGGTTAATGAGGAATGGTTTAATACAGAGTATGGTAAATTTAGAACTGTCAAATAATCTCCATCGGGACGGCATCGTCGGCACTGCCGAACAGCAGGGCGGTGAAACCCTAGCTGCCACCACCGCCCACACCCAGATAGCACTGAATATGGCCTCAGATAGTCGCTATACTCAAAGCATCATGAGTCTAGTGTCTGGCAATCAGAACCTACAGAACGACTTGAATGCCTACATTGCCGCTTACCAGTACGGTAATAGTACCATCTTCAGCGACTACGTTGCTGGGAATTATGATTCTAGTGCGGATTATTGGAAGCTGATGGATGACGGAAGTATTGCCTATGACGGACAGGCTGATCTCTATGATGTGAATGGAAATTTGATTTATAAGACTCAATCTCGGGGATTAGAGGGAAGTCTGGTAGAGATTTTGTATGGAAAGAATGCTACCCCAGAGGAAGTGGAGAAAGTTCAGCAGCTTATGGTTAAATCAAGTATGCTTCACACTGTTGATAAGCAAAATCCAACTTCAAGTGATTTATGGAGATGGGATGTGATAGGGAGTGTGGGTGATAATGCACTTAATAAATGGTTCTTTACTGAAAATGTTGATGTAAAAGAACATAACATGGGAAAAGTTATTTCTTTAACTGGAATTCGTGATGTACTTGCCTCTAGTGATAATTCTTCTACTGATGCTGCAGATTTTATCGAAAGAGTGTATGCGAAATCGATAAACCTTTTGAATTATGTAGATGGTAACAAAAGAGAAGCTGTTTATGGTACTGATGCTTTTCCTCAAGAACTTACTGCAGAGTTCAGTAATGTGTTACAGCAATCATCATATCTTGAAAGTTTAAGAGATAAATCAGCTGCAGACGGTATTCTTAAAATGATTTATACAGATGAACAACTTGCTATAATTCGAGAAAATCAGAAGTTATATAATAAGATTGTATCTGAGGGGCAAAACATACAGGAAAGTATGATAAACAATGTAGCAAGAAACACGCATGATTTTGATATTGTATCAGATCTTCTTAAATTAGAAACATCCTCCGTACCAAATGCTGTATTTTTAATTGAAGAGCATCCAGGTTATGATTTTGGTAGGGCAGAGGCAGGAGCCACAGTTGACAGTCCTGGTGGATATTGGCAGTTTTTGGGTAAAGCTTCAGATGATCCGAAAGAGCACAGGGCTGCTTTCCAACTGTATGGAAGCGATTTGAACATGAGAATACAGCACCTGAATCCTGCGGGTATAACCATGGAAAAGGATAAAGTATATGGAGATGGAACTTCTAATTACAAGTTGTTTGACTATCCAACTGAAAGCCATGGATCTGGTACAGCTCCCCATATTCATGTTGAATTTACACGGTTATTACCTTATGATAATAGAGCCTATGTGAGTCAATATGTTCATCCTGATACCTTACAACCAGGAAACAGATTCAAATATAACTTGAATTATTATGACAAGGATATGAATTTAGTTGAACCTAGAAGATATGCACAAAATTTTGGAAGACCGGAGAGAGAAGAATGCAAAGATTTATATTGGTAGTATTATTAATACTAAGTGGACTTACTGTTTATTCAGAGGAAATTATCGAACCAGAAGAAGAACATGCAACATATTTTTTTGTCCCAGAGTTGGTAGCTGACCCCACAGTAGATTTGAAGTATCCTCTTGATTGGTTTGTAGGAGAGTGGATGTGTGTGCAGAATTATAGAGGAGATATCTATGAATGGAGATATGAGACAACGGATAGAGATGAATACTTCTCCAACGATTACATTAAGATATCTTGTGTAGATGGAACCTATGTGGTAAAACAAAGCATCACCATGACAGATCGTGATGGAAAGCCTTTTGTCCGACTCCGTGAAGGTGAGTTAAAGGGTGGTAGGCTGTATTGGGCATCTGGACAAAGTTTTCCAGAAGTAATTTTTTTTGCAACTGACGGAAGATATACTTTTGATGTGGGGGAAAATCAGACCATTTTACAAGAGCTTGCTGGTGAGTGGGAAGAGGCTCTTTACCAGCAAAAAGAGCTGTATTACGGGTCAAAAGTAAATGACAGTGGAGTTCGCATCCGATCTGAACCAAATTTGAATGGGGAGGTGTATGGCAAATTAAACAAGGGCGATAAGGTTATGAGTATAGAAAAAAGTGTGACACCAGAGGTTATTGATGGAGAGAGCTGGTACTGGTACAAGGTGAAGTCCAAAAACTTTTCAGAAGGATGGGTTTATGGTAAGTACCTTGATATAGATACTTCAAGTTCTCCCTATCATGAAAGATAGTTTATAGTTCATTCAGAAATCCGCCACCTCCCCAGTGGCGGGTTTTCCTTTACAACAGCTTATTGTATCAAGTCTTCTTTTTTGTTGGACGGACAAGGGTCACAGATAGGAGCAGTGCAATTCCATACAAAACAATCATTGCATATAAAACATATTGATAGCCTGTTGGATTTACTGTAAGGCCTTCTGCCGTGGTGATTTCCTTACCAAATTTTTCTACAATCCAGGTTGCCATTTGGTTTCCGGACAAGCCAGCAAAGGCCCAGGCTGAAAGGGTAATTCCATGGATTGCACTAATGCTAGACATGCCGTAATGGTCGGCAAGAAGGGCAGGAATGTTTGAAAAGCCTCCACCATATCCTGCGTTCACAAAGAAAATTAACAGCAGCATTAACAGGGCCAATACAATATTCTGGCTTCCTTTTTCAATGCCGTTGGTTACCAGAACCAGTGCGGTAAAGGCAATGGAAAGAATAAAAATCAATTTGTAGATGGTGTTCCTATCCTTCAACTTGTCAGCCCAGGCAGAAAATACCAGTCGTCCCGCTGTATTGAAGATAGCAGAAATAGTAGAAATCACTCCAACAAGGCCAGCCATCCCCACACATTTTACAATCATTTTTTCTTGTGAAATGAGAACAAGGCCACAAGTAATGTTAATGTAGAACATGAGCCAAATACCAATATAGTTGGTTAAAGGCCGTGTTTTTAGGGTTTCAAGGATGCCTGGCTTTTCACCCTTTGTCTGTGGCTCATACCAATCGGCAGGCTTTGCCAGTAACAAGTGGCCCACAAACATCATGATAAAATACACTGCAGCCAGGATGTAGAACATTTTGTACAATCCACCGTCACCCAGACCTGCAAGCACAGCCTGCATGATGGGACTTGCAATTGCCTTTGCCGCTCCAAACCCAGCTACAGCCAGCCCTGTGGCCAGTCCCTTGCGGTCCTTGAACCACAGCATCAAGGTTTTAACTGGTGACAAATAGCCTGTTCCCAGTCCAATACCCATTATAAAGCCATAAAAGATGTAAATTCCCACCAAAGCCAGAACACTTCCTTGGTGCAGTCCCCCGTAATAAATGAAAAAACCTGTCCCTGCCATTCCTAAAGAAAAGCAGATGGTGGCTATAAGGGATGACTTATGGATGTTTTTCTCCACAATATTTCCTAAGAATGCAGCTGACATTCCCAAGAAAAAAATTGCAAAGCTAAAGGCCCATTCTATTGCGCCCTTGGAAAGACCTACATAATCTGCAATTTCTTGGCTAAAAATTGACCAGCAATACACCGTACCGATACTGCAATGAAGAAGCAATGCTGGAATAGCAGCTCGTATCCATTTGTTCTGACAATTAATCATGGAAACACCCTTAAAAATAATACTGTTACTTTATAAAACTGGCTCATTTTATCACGTATTCCTTGGCTTTACAAGCAATGGAGCTGAGAGAGCAATGCATAAAAAAAGCTGCACCTTAAAAGATGCAGCTTTTGTAGATTTTAAAGTTGTTGGAAAATATTTTCCGTTAACTTATTCTTTTACCATGCTCAAGTCGCTGTAAGACAAGAGGCGAACTACACCCTGAGCATCTGTTACAACCAAGCCAGATTCAGTCAAGGTAATGGGAGTTGCCTCGTGAACAGCAATCTTGGACTTCAGCTGAAGGGTCAGCTTACTGTCATACTTACCAACCAACCAGTTGCCACCATCTTTAATGACTGCATAGTAAGAGTAGCCATCCTTTACCAGCACAGATTTCTCGGATGCTACCTCATTGCTCTGACCTACAATCTCCATGTTGACGGTATCAAGCAATACCAGCTTTACTGCACCATTTCCGCTGTTGCTACCAGCAATGGCAATAAAGTTTTCGTCGGCAGGCAATACGGTACGTCCACGGATTACTGATACAGGAGATTCCTTCAACAGCTTACCATTGTTCTTGTCCAGCTTTGTCAATACGGAATATTCATCGTCAAGGTACTTCAAACCGAATACACCATCGGCTGCAGGCTGAGAGCGCTGCTCAATCAACTGCTGCTGATCCTTTGCAATCTCAGCACGGTCATGGCGAGCTTCCTCACGCTTTTGGTCAGCAATTTCCTGCTGTTCCTCTGCTACCTTCTGCTTTTCTTCTACAATCTGCTGCTGCTCTTCCACAGCCTGCTTCTGCTCTTCCACGGCCTTTTGAGCCTCGTCAGCCTTTTTCTGGGCATCTTCAGCCTTCTTCTGGGCTTCCTGATCCTTAGGATTCTTCTGGGCTTCGGCCTGGGCTTTCTGAGCTTCCTGCTTTGCTGTGGTGGCTTCCTTCTGGGCATCCCTCAGCTCCTGCTGCTCTTCTTTGAGTTTTTCAGTTTCCTTGGCAGCTTCTTCCTGAGCTTCAATAGCCTTTTCTTCAGCTTGGTCAGCTTCCCGCTCCTTGATGTCCACCAAATCCTTGCGGTCTTCAATACCCATGCCTTCGTCCTGGCGCATAGAATCGATAACGTCCTTGCCAGAGATTACGGTGGTGTCAACAGTTCCCAGTCCACCGGCAGTGGAACCCAAGGGAATAACAATCTGGCTCTTTCCAGGCCAATCCTGATAGTTCAGGGCAAGACCAGCGTGCTGAGCAGTCAAATTATCAGTTACAACGCTCTTGTAGCGAGTCTGGAAAACCTCCATGTTTCCCCGATAAACTGCATTGTAAACAGTAATGAACACAGCCAAGGTCTGGGCATCTGCCTCTGAATAATCGTAGGCAGCCACCAAGTAAGCGGCAATAATGTGACGCAGGTTTTTAATGTGGTCAACAGTGGCGTTTTCCCCAATGAACATAATGTCTGCATCAAGCTTTTCTTCGGTGGTGGGATCAACTGCATGGATTACATAGTAGCGATTTCGTTCACCAGCAGTGGTACTAGCATCACGACTTTTGGCAACAACAGTTCCTAATCCAGTACCGATACTTTTAATCTGATCCAAGGTGTTGATTACAGCGTGGGGTCCATTATAGTTGATGAACTCCACTGTATCTCCAGCAACACTGCGGATTTCAGGCTCATTTACTTGTGCAAAAACAGGGATTGCCACAAGACTGAGAGCTAAACTTACAAAGAAAAGGGATAGCAATTTTTTTCTAGTCATCATTCCTCCATGATAAGATGCCTAAGCACTTTTATCCTCAAGATTATATCACAGTTTTTCTACAAAGGCTACATTTCTAGGGTAATTATTTTTCTCATTGTAGCTGTAGCGTAGATTTTTGTAGTACTTTGTAGATTTTGGTTCAAAAGATAGGACAGAATGTACCGACCCTTGGTAAACAGGGCGGGCTTTCCCATAAATCGGCAGATTTCATAGGCTACGTCGCACATCAGGGTACTGATGCGGGGATTGGCAATGAGGGAAGGCTTTTTCAGCAGGGATTCAATGCTTTCCAACAGCTCAAAGGTAGGGTCGTAGGCAATTTTTGCTGCACCCTGCAGGGCAATAGCCAGCACCACTGGATCGTTTTCTGTCCTGATGATTCGTGCCAGCTCCTTGTTAAAGCATCCCGACTGAAAGGAAGACATCATGTTGACGATTTCCTCGTAGTAGCTAAAATTTTCATCAAAAAAGGAGGGTTCCGGGGAGTTTCTGGTCTGAACGGTGTATTTTGAAAAAAGACGGCTTGTTTCTAGGTTCACGAAAGCCAACCATTGACCTTCCTTGTCGTTGTAATTACCTTCCTCCAATTCATATCTCATTTCTTCCCTGTAGCTGGCAGTCATGGCAGGGCCATACAGTGTGGAGGTATCCTGAGGAATATTTCCCCGCTGGGCTGCCTCCTGAACATACACAGGGAAGGTAAGGCTCCGATTGTTCTTTTTTGTTTGGCTGGTACTTCCAATGTGCTGGGTTACTCGGTAGGCAGAAATAACCCAGGAGCCTTGCTCCAGCATGGCAAGATAGCCTTGGGGAAGATAGACGATGTGGCTCCAGTTAAGAGTACCAGGCAAATTACTTGTCCAGAGGATGGTTCCGTCAAGTCCGATGGCTGCTGCCATGGAGGTGTCACAAAGTACCAAGCTACTTTTGTCAAAGGTTCCAAAGGCAATTTTATTCATGTCTATTGGTGCCGTGGCAGTAAGGCTGATGGTTCCATCCTTGGGGTTCAAGTAGGTAACGGTGGTGGCGCCGCCAGATGGGGTAATAATGGCACAAACACTTTGATACTCGTCAAGGTAGATGCGGGCTGCAGCGGTACCGCTGATGGTGCCAGCAGGCAAAACCCAATGGTCATAGGTTTCATTCTTTGTGGAAGAAACGCAGCCCACCGCTCCGTCGGCAAAAAGTAGCAAGGCTCCATATTTTGTAGCCATGGCAGAGGTTATTCTGCCACTAAAGGTAATTTCCTCAAGAATGATTCCAAAGGGAGAGTAGCGTAGGGCGGTGCTGCATCCCTGCAATGTTTTCTTTTGTATATGGAGAATGCTTCCATCCTCCAGCTCTATCAAGGGAATACCGTTTGATTCACCTGCAGGAGTTGACCACTTTAAGACGCCATTGATTCCAAAGCAGGCCACTTCTTGTGGACACTGTACGTAAATGCGACCATCCCGCCCTTGGATTGGAGTAGAAATCACCTCTGCGGGAGCCTTAGAGCTCCACAGGGTCAGTCCACTGGGATTGATGAGGGAAACGGAGTTGCCACCAGAAATGGTAATCAAAAAGTCTCCCGTTCCTGGGCTGGAATGAGGAGAAATTCTGGTGCCCGGAAGCCCTGCAAACCACATGAGCTTTCCAGATTCAGATACCGCCGCCATGGTTCGGCCTTCCAACGGCACGGCAAAGCCATATTCGGTGATAATGGGATTTCCCACAGGAGCTCCACCCACCACCAGCTGCCAGTTTGGCTCTATGGCTGGTTCCTCAGCTTGTTCTGCTGGAGCTGTTGTTTTGCTTGCTGTCTTAGTTGTGGCTTTACTTGTTGTTTTAGCTGTTGTTTTGCTAGTAGTTTTTTGTGCAAAAATAAGAGGATTTTGAAAAAATAGAATAAAAAGAAGGATTCCCCACAGAAATTTCTTCATTTAGAATCTCCCATAGGAAAATGTGTTTGTTCCAGAAATGCCAAGGTTTCCATGTGGCCAGTGTTGGGATAAAAATCCAGCAGAAAAAGCTTTCTGATGGTATAGCCCGCTTGAATCAAGGCCTTGCAGTCTCTAGCTTGGGTGGCAGGGTCACAGGAAAGGTAGGCAATATGGGGAATCTTGCTGCTAGTTAAAAAGTCTCGCACTGCTTTTTCCATGCCGCTTCGTGGTGGGTCCACAAAAGCCAGCTGGGGAGGATTTTTTTCCACAATCCCAGCTCCAAACTCCTTTGCCCATTTTTCACCGCTGATTCCGTAGCTTTGGTGGTTTTTTCCCAAAAGATTTTGCTCTGCAAAGGCAATGGCATCACGGTTATGCTCCACCAAGGTTATGGTATCAAAATAATCGGCCAAAAAGACGGAGATGGTTCCCGCTCCGCTATAAATATCTAAGGCATGGGCGAGTTTTGTTCCCTTTGCCTTAATTTCCTGCACATACTCAATTACTAAGGAGATAGCTTTTTCCAGCACCTCCAAATTTGATTGGAAAAATCCCCGCACATCAAAGGTAATGAGCTTAGGTTGTCCTACAGCTGGACTAAGCTGAAGGCTACAAGTGGTGGCAGGGGAGAACGTGGTACCAGAAAAACGATGCTTTACCTTGTCCTTGATTTTTCTATTGGTTTTTCCCGCAATTTTTGGTCCGCTGGAACTGCCGCTGGCTCCGCTGTCTGCAAAAAGCACCTTGTGCTGGCTTTGAATCCGCTGGTCACCAAAAAGCTGGATTCGTCCTTTTGCCCGCTGCTGGGGAGGAACCTGCTGAAGCCAGTTATTGATTTCCTCTGTTCCACAGGGACATTGGGTAATGGGAATGGGATTTTTGTTCATGCCCCGCTGCTGCAATCCACCGTCGGTGAGCTGCATTCGGCATCGATAGCCAAAATCCCTGCCACGAATGGCTTCCACTGGAGGAATGGTGAGTCCTTCCCGCTGAAAAATATCCTGGAGCACCTGTTTCCGCAGCTGAACCTGAAAATCAGGAGAAATATGGAGCATATTGCAGCCACCACATTGGGTATAGTAGGGACAAGCTGGTTCAATTCTGTGGGGAGAGGGTTCAAGGATGGAAAGCATTTTGCCTCGGTCGTAATCTTTATGACTGGAAATGATTTCCACTTTGGCAACTTCTCCGGGAATCAAACCCGGTAAAAAGAGAACCTTGCCAGAACCATCTTGTGGTTCAGCAAGGCTATCTCCACCAAAAACGAGTTTTTCTGCTGTAACAACAAAATCTGCCATGAAACTTAGAGGGTAAATTCCGTGGAAGTTGCTGTTTTCATTCCCTTGTTCTTGTATTCAATAAGGAAATGGTTTCCAATGTCGTCAAAGCCTTCTACATTGGAGGTACAGTCTGTGAGCAAGGTGATTCGTGAGGCTGGAATATATACGCACAAATCCCGAATAGTATGGGAAATACAGTGGGACAGGGCTTCTCCTGCTACAACAATATCCTTGTTCTTAAGCTTGTCAATGAGGTTGAAGTTGATTCGAGTGGAAGGGTCAGCAGGATCAGGAACTTCTGCCTGAATGGCACTGTAATGCTCCGTCATGGGGTTGCTGGCCTTTGTAACAAAATCTGTGATACGACCTGGCTTGTGCTGCTCCCAAGTGCGAACTGCCTTCAGCAGCTGCTCCTCTACACAGGCTCCTGGAGTTGCCAAGAGACAGTGAGGAGGCCAGATGGTAAGCACATAGCGACCACGTGTTTCCAAATTGATAAGGTAGTCTTCCACCCGCTTGTCCAATGTAGAATCTGCTGGACGATATTTTCCAGAAACATAATCTGCATGTGTAATGAGGGTGTTGACTGCCGGCTGATTACCATTTGCATCCTTCCAAAAAATCGGGTGTGCGATATGATAGTAAGGATGCATGTCCATGGTAATATGGATGGAATCAATGTCATCTATGTGTTTGTAGATAAACTGTGAAATCCGCTGACAATCTTGTTCTGCATTCTTTATATACATGGATCCAGAAGAACTACAAAAATCATTTTGAGGATCCACAATTAATAACTCTATTCCCATAGTTAATATGATAGTTAAAAAGAGTAAAACTGTCAAATAAAAATATTACTAAACAATGATTTTAGTTGGAATTACCCTCCAATCTTTCCAAAAAACCTCCAAAAAGGGAAACTACAAAGCACATTGCTGCACTTCCTACAGTTGCCAGTACTAAGTATTTGAGAATTGACAATACATTTGCAAAAACTTCCATAAAAAACTCCTCTGTTTTCTTTGTGGAGTAAAAATAAAAAACAAAAGTTAATTGGAAATTAAAATAAAATAAAAAGCAGATTAAAACATTTAACTGATTTTTGATGAATTAGTTAAAAAATTATCATATATTTCATTCTCTTGTATGAAATTGTATTTTACAGTACAGTGGAGGCATGAATCTTGAGGCATTTGTTTTAGGTTGTGGGGGCATGATGCCCTTGCCTTACCGTCATCTTACTTCTGTGTTGCTGCGGCGAGACGGAGATTTATTTTTGTTTGACTGTGGAGAGGGCACTCAGGTTTCTCTGCGACGATTAAATCTAAAGTGGAAGAAGATAGACGCTATTTTTATTAGTCATACCCATGCAGACCACATTACTGGTTTGCCAGGCTTGATGATGCTTTCATCCCAGGTGGACAGAGATGAGCCACTGTATATTTATGGTCCTCCAAAGGTAGCTAAATACGTGGAAACTAGTCGTAAGGTACTGGACATGTACATCAATTATCCTGTGATTGTAAAAGAAATTACTGCTCCTTGTATTGTTCATGAGGGAAAGGATTTTTACATTAAGGCATTTCCTTTGAACCACACCAAGCCCTGTGTGGGTTATTCTTTGGAGGAGCTAGATCGTCCTGGTGAGTTTAACCCAGAGGCTGCTGGTGCATTAAATGTTCCTGTGGGGCCCTTGTGGTCTAAGCTACAGGCGGGACAAAGTGTGACTGCCAGCGATGGTTCCATTGTAACACCAGAGCAGGTAATGGGTGCAAAGCGTTCCGGTAGAAAATTCAGCTATGTAACTGATACCATGTACATGCCTTCCATTGCTCCTGCGGTACAAGGCTCTGATTTGTTGATTTGTGAAAGTATGTTTTCTCAAGATATGGAAGACCAAGCTCGGGAAAAAAAGCATATGTCTGCTCGGCAGGCTGCAACTATTGCTCGGGACGGTGGAGTAAAGCAGTTGGGGCTTATTCACTACAGTCCTCGCTATACCGACAAGGAGCTGGATTCCTTGTTGCAGGAAGCACGTTCTGTTTTTCCTGATACTGTGTTGACTAGGGATCGCATGGTGTTTGACATTCCATACGTGGACTAAAACTGCTGTAGGTTGGTTTGTAGGAAGGTGGTGCTGTGATAGAAGTTGATTTTTTTACAAAAATTTATGGCATGAAAAGGACTGATAGTAAGGCTGTGGATGGAGTGAGCTTTGTTGCTCGTCCCGGAGTGATTACTGGTCTTTTGGGGCCAAACGGAGCAGGAAAAACCACCATTCTCAAGGCTATCTGTGCCCTCCATTATCCTACCCAGGGAGCGGTTCGGGTAATGGGCCGTGATGTAGAAAGCTTTCCAGTGGAGGTGCGGAGTCTGGTGGGCTATGTAAGCGAGCAGCCAGCTCTTATTGGAAGCCTTACTGCCAAGGATTTTTTGCAGTATGCCGGTGAATTGCGGTTTGCAGGAAGAGCTAGCATGCTGGCAGCTGGTGTTGAAGATCAGGCTGTTTCAGAAGCTTCTTGGGAAAGCCTTAGTCAAGCGGTGGAGCGGGTGGTGGAGGAATGCCAGCTACAGGAGGTGCTCCACAAGCCCATTAGCCACTTGTCCAAGGGATATCGCCAGCGATTGTCCTTTGCTCAGGCTCTGTTGCACAATCCCCCAGTGCTGGTGTTAGACGAGCCTGTTTCTGGCTTGGATCCTGCCCAAATCCGACAAATGCGAGACATGATAAAACGGCTTGGTCGAAAAAAAACTATTTTGCTTTCCACCCATTTAATGCAGGAGGTGGAAGCCCTGTGCCAACAAGTGCATATCATTAGCAGGGGCCGCTTAGTTGCCTCTGGTTCAGCCCAAGAAATTGCTGCTTCTTCTGGCACAGGGAGCTTTGAGGATGCCTTCTTAAAGCTCACCTGCTAGTGTGAACCGTACTCTGACATGGGATAGATATCATGTTTATCAGCATAATTTTGCCATGCATTCTGATAATCTTCTAAACTTTCATCAGGAACATAGATATGAACTTCTTCTCCAAAGGTAGAACAAGGAATAACTCCTTCCCCAGGTAATTCTGCGGGTTCAGTTCCTAACATAGGTGGTTCAGTTCCTTCCATTTTATATAAAAGATTTAAAACTTTATTATACCTGTCCTAAATCATAATGCTATGGATTAGAATTTTGCAAGAAAAATGTAGAAAAAAATATTTTTTTTCTGTTTTGTATACGGGTGTTTTTTTTGATTGAATATGTTATAGTGATTGTAATTTATGAATAAATGCAGACGATTCATAGTCCGTTGTGACTTTTCTTTTGTAATATCCTGCTTCTGGGAGACAATATGAATAAGCTTCTTTGTTGGTGGAAGGTTGTTTTTGTTCTGTATAAAAAAGAAATGAAACTTCTTCTTTCAAAGCCTCCCTTTTACTTGGCAACCCTGCTGCTTACCGTTGGTGGTGGTACACAGTTTTTTTTAGGAGGACTTTTTTTTGAGCCGGGGCTTGGTTCAACGGACTTGAATTTCTTTTTTTCCGTTATTCCCTTCTTGTCGATTTTAGCTGTTCCCGCCCTTACCATGGGGCAATGGGAGGCGGGTGGGCTGCTCTTTGACGAAAGTCTTCCCTTGAGTGAGCAACAGCTGGTGGTGGGCAAGTGGCTTGCAGCCTTTAGCTGTAGCTGTTTGATGCTGCTACCGGGAATTGGTGTACCAGTAACGGTTTCTTTTTTTGGGAGCCTTGATTTAGCCCAAGTTTTTGCAGGTTATCTAGGGATGGTACTTTTTATGGGAACTGCCTGTGGGCTTTGTGTGTTCCTTTGTTCGGTAAGTCCCGGGGCAGTGGTGGCCTATTTAGTTTCTTCTTTGTCTTTGGGTGTTTTTAGTGGAATTCACCTGCTGCCTCGGTACGTAAATTTGCCACAGTGGTTGAGCCAGCTATGCCAGAGCCTTTCCTTTGCTTGGCATTTTGATAGTGCCAGCAAGGGCATTGTGGATAGCCGTGATGTGGTGTTTTATCTTGTGGCCATTGTGGCTCTGCTGAAAATTGCTTCAGGAAGCATTAAGCTGAGACGGAGGGGGTGTCTGTGAAAACCACTGTCCATGGCCGAATGGTGGCGCGAATCCTGTGGATTGTTCTTGCCGCCTTGGTTTTTCTTTTGTCTAGTCTGTGGTATTTTCGCTGGGATATTACTCAAGACAAGCGATTTTCCTTAAGTTCCATGAGCCAGCAGCTTCTTGCTTCTGTTACGGAGCCTTTGCGGATTACTTATTATGTATCTCCTGAGCTGGAGGAATTATATCCCCATGCCCGTGACATTAAGGATTTTCTTCGTCTTTATAACCTTGCTAATTCTCAGGTACAGGTGCAGGTACGAGATCCAGTAAAGGAGGGCTTGGAAAATAGTCTTTTGCAGCAGGGCGTATATGCACAGCAAATTCAGGCTACAAAAGGAAATAGTACTCAACTGGTAACAGTGTATTCTGCAATTGTACTGGAATACTTGAACCAGCTTGCGGTGATTCCCTTTGCCCAAACAGCAGAAAGCCTTGAATACGAAATGGCTACTCGGCTTTTGATGTTGGTGGAGGAAGGAGGTTCTTTTGCTTCTGTTCCATCCGTAACGAAAGCTTGGCCAGTGATTGTTATGAGTGGCAATGGACTTTCCATAGAAGAAGATTATGGTGATGTGGTGCCTTGGCTAGAGGCAGCTGGTTTTGCTCCCACTATTTTGACTCCAGAGGATTTTGTACTGGTGGCAGAGCAGATGGATAGTGGTACGAAACGAAGGTTTCCTGTAATGCTTTTTGGTAGCAGTCAGTTAACATCCCAACAAGTTACTGCAATCCGTAGCTTTGTGGAGGATGGAGGAAAGCTTTTTGTTATGACCTCTGGCCACACTGCAGCCTTGTACGATGACTGGACGGTGGAGCCCACGGAGGATAAGTTTTTGCCTGTGCTTGCTTCCTGGGGATTGGAGGTGGGCCCAGAGCTGGTGCTGGATATTTCCTGCTTCCGAGCCACCTTCTTAAGCGAGGAGGATAACCCTGTGTATGAGCAGGTGAACTATCCCCTGTGGATTCAAGCCCTACCTCAGTACACGGTGGAGCATCCTGTTTCTCGTCGTGCTTTTAATTTGGAGTTTTATTGGAGCTCTCCCATCACACTTACCAGCATGGAAGCTCAGGCTTTGGTGTATACCACTCCTTCTGCCTGGCTTTCCGCCCCAGATTTTAGTAAGGAATCAGTATTTGTAACAAATCCCTTTATGTTGAGCCAAACAGCTTCTCAGGCAGGGCAGCTGGCTTCTCAATATGCCCTTTCTGCCATGACCACCTTGCCAGAGGGAGGCCAGGTGCTAGTAGTGGGAAGCCAGTACTTTTTGTCCACCTTAATGAGGCAATATACTGGCAGCCTTGGAAATCTTGACTTTGCGGTAAAGGGCTTGCTGCAGCTTTGTGAAAAAGAATCCTTGTTGGAGCTGAAAAATAAGGCTGCTTTGACAAAAACCTTGTATAAGCTCAGTCAGCAGGAGCTGGTGGAAAGCCGCCCCAAGGTGTTGCTGCTGAATCTGGTGATTTTGCCCCTGTTGCCATCTGTACTGGCATTACTGTGGTGGCTGGTAAAACGAACCTTGGCAAAAAAATTGGGGGAGGCGAGCCGTGAGTGAAAAAAAATATCTTGGCATACTTGTAGGAGCCTGCGGTGTGCTGGCGGTATTGTGTGTGGTTGCCTTTACTGGAAAAAAATCCTTGTCTGGAAAAACCATTGATACGGTGCTTTTAAACGAAAAATACGGTTCCCAGTTGGCCTGTGTAGAGGTGGTTCACCATGATACAGCTTTAATTTTTTATAAGAAGGAATTGTCTGGAAAAAGCCTGTGGATTGGCTTTGATGCTGGTTCTCAGCTGGTTTTTCCAGTGGATTCCACCTGTATGGAGGAATTCCTTGCTGCCATGATGCAGCTGCGAAGCCTTACCCTTGTTTCCCAAAAGCAAGACTATGCCACCCTCGCTAGCTTTGGCTTTGCCTCTGAAAACGGTCACACTACTGAACATGGTCATCTTCACGAAGCCTATGATCTTCGCTTTCAGCTGCAGGACGGCTCTGTGGTTTCCCAAGTTCTTTTTGGTGATAAGAATTATAGTGGCTACCGTGTTTATCTTAAAACTCCTGAATCTCCAATATATTTAACTCAGGATGACTTTTACCCTTGGCTTTCTGTGTCTGCAAAAAGCTGGGCTGAAATGGACTTGGTTTCTCGGCAGCTTTTGGATATAAGTGGCGAAAAGGATGTGCAAGGGCTAGAAATCACTCTTATAGACCAAAAAGGTGCAAGCCTCCACAAAAGCTTTATGCCTACCAATGCAGATTTTTCCTCCAAGGTAAGCCGCCTGTTATCTCTCCGTGGAGGCTCCTTGATTGCTCCTTCCGTGGCTCTTGGTCAAAGTCTGCTGGGTGAAATCACGTTGTACACTGGCCGTGGTTCACAAGCTGTATTGCAGATTTATGAAGGAAAATTTTCCCAGCTGGATCAAGAGGTTTCCAGCTATTACGTGATTCCCCAGATTCATTCCTTGGACGGAGGTTCCATGAACTCTCAATCTGATGTCAGTGGACTTAACTATGGATTTGAGGTAAAGGGACTTAACTACGGCTTTGAAGTAAGCGGGCTTAATTACGGCTTTGAAGTAAGCCCTTGGACCTGGGAATCTCTTCAGGCTCTGGTTCAGGATTAGCTTTTTAACAAAAGGGCAAACTGAATCAGGTTGTAGGCCAGGTGGGAAAAAAAACCCACCCAAGGCTTTTTTGTGTACATAACACAAAGTCGCAAGATACTGCCGGCTACTAAGGCATTTGCCACCGCAAGCCAACCTCCATAGCCATGGGAAAGGGCAAAGATTATTACCAGAAGTCCCTCCACAAAAATCCACCTGAGAGGGGGATTTTTGTGCTGGCAAGCTGTTTTTTCTTGGAAACCAAGTTTCCAAGAAAAAGCTAGGTTCAAAAGCATGGGACTATACCAGCGGTACAGAAGTTCCTCGTAAAGGGCTGCTACAGTGGTGGCAAAAATCATGAGGGGCAGGGAGTGGAGCTGGAGTGTGGTATCTGCAATAGCTATCTTTCCTGTAGCCTGGGCAAGGCCATTCCAGAGAAAGCTGTTGGCAAGCAAAAGTCCAAAAACAAGAAAAAAGGTCAGGAGCCAGTGAAGGATGAGCTGGGAGCTGAAATTCGAAGTTTTTTTTTCAATGTCACTGCGTGCTGGTGCCTTGCCTACAATCAAATCTAATTCCTTGCTTCTTAATAACATGGCAAAAACAAAAAGTCCTTGGAGCAAGATAGAAAATACAGAAGGATTTACCGCCCTTTCCAGAATCTGCCTTTGATCGTGTCCTTGCATTGTGCCATCCAGCCCACCAAAAAGCTGGGGCAGGGATTCCACCAAGGGAGGAAGGAGAAATGCAAGAAGAAGCAAAAGCTCCAGCATTAGGAGCTTAGAAAAAACGGTGTTGTTCATGGTGCTATTGTATCGTAAGGCAAAAACTTCTGCTAGAACCAGTATCTTGAGTATCAAACAAATAATATGATACAATCCTAAAACATCTGTGTTTATATACAGAAGGAGGAACCATGAAGAGGAAAGCCATTATATTAAAGGTTCTTGTACCCCTGTTAGTTATTTTTCTCTGTGGTAGTATTTTTGCTGCAGAAATTACTTCCATTGCACCTCAACTATATATTGATTTCGTAACTGGATCTGTAGCCGATAAAACTGCGCTTTTATCCAAGCTTTCCATTTCTGATGATACTCCTGAATTGGTGGTGTCCATTCCAGAAGAAGCCTTGGAATTTGTGCAAGATAAGGTACCCTTGCTGGGAACTGGCTCTGGCATGAAGGAATTGGCCTTGGCTGCCATTCCCGTATTGCAGGTAACAAGCCAGCGTCAGGGAGCCTTGCTGTGGAATATCTTTATGCTTTTTGATGATAGCCAAATTAAGGTGGCAGTGCTTAATGCCCTGTCTGTGGCAGTGGCAAAAAACAAGCGGCTGGTTTCTCCCTATCTTGAAGGAATTCATACCTTTGTGGCAGAATCCACCGCTACTGATTCTGGTGAACTAGCTTCCTCCATTGCTGCTATCAACCTGCTGGGTCTAATGGCTGATCCCAGCTCCTTTGAGATTTTGTTTCGCCTAATGAATTCCAGCATCAGCCCTGAGTTGAACCAAGCTATTGAATCATCTCTTGCCTCGGTAATTCCCAGTGCACAGCCTTCTCTGCTGCATTACATCAGTCAGGATTACTATTCTGTAACTGAAAAATATAGACTTTTCCTCATTGTGCAAAAAAATGATAAAATTTCCTCACTTTTTAAAGCAGAATTGGCAGAAAAAGCCCTGTCCACTACTATAATAAAGACAGAGGATGTTTCCAAAATGGCTCCAGAGACACTTTCCCTTCAGCTGGCAACAGTGCAGCAGATTGATGAGTCAGACTGGACTCGGGCAGCGGCAATTGTGTCCGAATATTTTGTTCAGGCACAGGAGCAGTTTAATCAGGGATTGATTACCCGGGAGCAGTTCCTTGGTGTTGTGGTCTGTCTGGAAGGCTTGGCCACCAGCCATTCTGTTTCTGCCTTGGTGGATTATCTTGGCGTCCTCAACATGGCCGCTGCACAAAAGGTTTCCTCTGTAGACCAAGAGGTGCTTTTGGCAGTGATTGAATCATTAGGGGCACTGGGTGACAAGGCTGCATTTGACAATCTCTTGTACGTTACATATCTACCATATCCTGAAACCATCATTACAGCTGCCCGCACCGCACTGGCAGGATTGAAGTGGTAGGACAGAAAAAACGAATTGTACTCTTTTTTCAACAGAATTGTATCTGCATAGCCGCCTTTTTAACGGTGGCTTTGCTGTATTCCAAGGTGGCTCCTGTGTTGAATCGGGAGCCATATTCCAGTCTCATTCCTCCTCAGCAGGTTCGAGCCTTGGATTGCCAGGTGATTTCCAATCCGGTAAAGACGGGAAGTGGAAAGTTGTATCGGTGTTCGGTACGATTGCAGCAGGTTCAGGGCAGCATTGCGGGAAATAATGCCACCACAAGCTCTGGCAATCAGCTGGCACTGGCACAAGCGAGTGGTAGGGCCACCGTGTATCTTCCTGCTGCCTTTGTAGAAGCCTTTTATCCAGGAAAACTGTATTCAGTCCTTTCCTCCAAAACAGCTACAACTGATGCTGTAGGCTTGGTGGAGCAGGGTGTTTATCTTCATCTTGGGCTACAGGAAAATTTTTCTTCTAAAAAAGCTACTGCTTCTCCAAGCATCACTTATTCTGAAAGCTCCACCATCAACAACAGCTCCCTGGTGGGTGGGGAGCCAGTATTTTACGCTTCCACCTGTAGTGTTTTAGGCTATGGCGACAGCTGGTGGGGCAGGATTCAGGAATTCCGTGGATTATGCCGGCTCCAGTTCAAACGGCTTATGTACGGCTGGGGAGATGCAGGGGGCTTGCTAGTGGCCTTACTCTGTGGCTCTGGGGAATACACGGACAAGGAGGTGGGCGATGCCTTTCATTTTGCAGGTCTTGCCCATGTGCTGGCTTTATCTGGCATGCATCTTTCTTTTTTTGCAGGCTTGGCGGCAACGGTATTTCGTGGCGGGGGTCGAAAATTTTCCTTAGTGCTTTCCTTGGGGGCTGTGCTTTTGTTCGTGTGGTTTGCTGGCCTTACGCCATCCTTGCTTCGAGCCACTATCTGCAGTCTCTTGGGCATGGCCACTGGAATCTGGGGAATCAAAAGTCCCATGATTCGCATTCTTTCCCTGTGCTTTTTCATTCATCTTGTGCTGGCTCCCCAGGATCTTTTTCAGCTTTCCTTTCAGCTGTCCTATTTGGCCTTGGCGGGAATCCTTTTGCTGGGGCCTTGCTTTGAGCCGGTAACCCATAAATTCCTTCCTGCATCAGTGGCCACATCTGTTAGTGCCTCTGTGGGAGCCCAGATTTTCTCCACACCGGTAACGCTTCTTTCTTTGGGAACCATGATGCCTGGTGGAATTATCGCCTCGGTGGTGGTATCTCCCTTGGTTTCCCTTTTTATGACGGTGGGAGTGGGAGCAATCATCCTGTCCTTGTTATGGGCTCCTTTAGGCGAACCCCTTGGACATCTGGTGAATCTATTGTATACTTGCTTGATAATACCGGTGAAGCTTTTCGCCAGAATTCCCGCCTTGGAGTTACCATGAAAAAGCCTGACTATGATTCTCCTTCTTCCCTGAAAAATTTTTTGGACCAGCAGGGAATGGCCATGCAAAAGAAATTTGGCCAGAACTTTCTTATAAATGGGCCTGCTCGTCGTCGCCTCATTGATGCCTTGCAGGTGGATGACGTTACTTCTGTGTGGGAGGTGGGTCCAGGTCTTGGTGCCATGACTGACGAAATCCTTTCTCGCGGAGCTAGGGTCACTGCCTTTGAAATTGACCGTGGCTTTGCTGCCTGCGTTGGTGATTTTTTCAAGGACTACGAGACTCAGGGAAAGTTTACCTTGGTGGAAGGTGACGTACTTAAAACCTGGAAGTCCCAGGCAGAAAAACAGCTTCCAGACCGTTTCTTTGGAAACCTGCCGTATAATGTGGCTGCCACCATTATTGCAGACATGATTTCAGCTGGCTATCGCTTTCCTCGCTCCGTGGTAACGGTGCAAAAAGAAGTGGCCCAGCGAATGTGTGCCACGGTGGGCAGCAAGGATTATTCTTCCTTTTCCATTCTTTGTAGCTGGGCTTATAAGGTAACTCCCCTCATGGATTTAGGTGGCGGCAGCTTTTGGCCACGTCCTAACGTAGATTCTCGTGCGGTGGTAATGGAGCTGCGGGAGGATTTTCCCCGTTGCCAAAATCCTGAGCATTTTATGAAGCTGTTGCGGGGACTGTTTGCTTCACGACGAAAAACTATCAAAAACAATCTGACAGTTTTTTACAGCAACGGAGAGCAGGCTGCTGCTGTGCTGGATGAGGCAAAAATCAATCCCCAGATTCGAGCAGAGGAGCTTCCCTTGGAAACCCTTCTTCATTTATCTGACATTAGCAATTCCATTGTGGGGAGGCAAGCATGAGTGAGATTTCAAGTCGATTGCGGCAGGTACTGGATTCAATTCGGGAGGCTGAAATTAAATCTGGTCGTGCTACCAATTCTGTTTCCTTGGTTGCTGTCAGCAAATTCCATCCGGCAGAATCAGTGTTAGAAGCCATTGCACAGGGACAACTTTTGTTTGGAGAAAACCGTGTGCAGGAGGCGGTGGAAAAGTTTCAGCAGGTGAGGGTACAGTCTCCACAGGCTCAGCTTCATATCATCGGTTCTTTGCAGCGAAACAAGGTAAAAAAAGCTCTTTCTTGTGCCTCCTGCATCCAGTCGGTGGATAGAATCGAGCTTTTGGAAGAAATTGAAAAACAAGCAGCCAATTTGAACAAGACCGTGGAGGTGCTGTTTGAATTCCACACAGGAGAAGAGTCCAAGTCGGGCTTTACCAGCCTTGATTCCCTGCTTCCTGCGGTGGAATATACCTGTTCAGCCTCCCACATTGTTCCCAAGGGCTTTATGACCATGGCTCCTTTTACGGAAAACCAGCTGGAAATTGCCGCTTCCTTCAAAAAACTAGTGGCAATCCAGCAGGAGGTTGCTACTCGCTTTCCCAATCTTGACTTAAAAGAACTTTCCATGGGTATGAGCAACGACTTTGCCCTTGCTATTGCCGAAGGAGCCACCTTGGTACGGATTGGAACTGCCATCTTTGGAGAGCGTGTATACTGATGAAAACTGGATTATTCCGCTGCATTGCCTTGGTGCTCTGTTGTACTTTTATGGCCTCTTTTCCCTTGGCTGCAGCAGAACCTACCGTTACCATTGAGCCCTATACTAAGGACGAGTTTCCTGGTTGGCTTCAGGATATGCGGCGGGCAGAAATTGTGAGTTTGGGATCCTTACCCTTTGCTACCTTAGGCGTAACCTTGGGCTATTCCCTGTACCGCTACTTTTCCCACGACATGAATCCAGATTATTTTCCTAATCCCTTTGCTAAGTCCTCATCTGCTGCCTATCTTTCCACCGACGAGCAGCTGGGAATCCTCTTTACTTCCTTGGGAGTGGCAGCTGTGGTAGGGATTACAGACTTTACTATTTCGAGCATTCAGCGACATAAGCGGAACAAGGCCTATCAGGAATTGAATCGAGGAGCAGTGGAAATCATTCCCCTGGAAGATGAGTCCACCGAGGAAAATGTACCACTGGACAGGATTCCAGAAGAAGATGTTTCTTCAGAGCTGCTTCCTCTGGAAACACTTTCGCAAGGTACTTTCTCGAATTTTCTTCCCTTTGGCCTTTCTGTAAGATTGCCACAACTTGATGGAGTGATACCAAATGCCTAATATTACTATTGTTGTGCCCGATGATACGGCACAAATGCGTGTTGACAAATTCCTTTCCGGACAGGATGAAATACTTGCAGCCTGTGGTTGTGCTAATCGATCTCATCTACAGAATATTATCACCAATCTTGTGATTAACGGAAATTCCGGGAAATTTTCCTCTAAAATAAAGTCTGGTGACAAGATTGACGTGGAATGGGAAGAACAGATTCCCCAGGACATTCAGCCCCAGGACCTGCCCTTGAATCTTGTGTACGAGGACGATGATGTTACGGTGGTAAACAAGGAGCAGGGCATGGTGACTCATCCTGCCGCTGGTAACTGGACTGGTACCTTGGTGAACGCCCTGCTGTTTCACTGGGGACGGGGAGCGGTGGAAACAAGCCATCGACCTGGTATTGTCCATCGGCTAGATAAAGATACTTCAGGATTGATTATCACGGCAAAAAATATTGCCAGTGAAACTTGGCTTCAGGAGCAGTTTCAGCAGCGACGGGTAAAAAAAGAATATATCGCCATTGTGGTGGGCCGACCTCCTGCTGCTTCTGGTAACATCAAGACCCAGCTGATTCGTGACCCAAAGAATCGAAAGCGGTTTAAAGCCAGCACCGATTCAACCCAGGGAAAGTTTGCCCACACGGTGTATCGATGTATTGCTTGCTATGGGCCCTTTTCTCTCATGCGTCTTCGTCTGAAAACTGGCCGCACCCATCAGATTCGTGTTCACATGAAGCACATCGGCTGCCCCATTCTGGGGGATCCCATCTACGGCAGCAAGAACCAGGTCTTTCCCGGCGCCACCTTGATGCTCCATTCCAGCCTCCTGTCCCTTCGGCTGCCGGAAAGCCAGGACTTCACCGAATTCAAGTCTCCCACGCCCCAGCGCTTCAGGAAGGTCATGCAGGTGCTCCACGGAAAATATCAGAAATGTCGGCTGTAGCTGTTGAGATTGTGGAGTGCCACCGGGACTTTGTGGTGGCATTCAAGGCGGCTGGCATCCACAGCGCCCCCCTGCGACCAGAGGATGGGGAGTGCGCCCTGGCCCTGGTGGCGGCGCAGTTTCCAGAGGTGCGGGCGGTGCAGGGAAGGAAGGCGGTGGAGGGGGGCCTTGTCCATCGCATCGACCAAGACACCGCTGGCCTCCTGCTGATTGCCCGGAACCAGGACTTTTACGACCACATTACGGCCTGCCAGGAGGCAGGGCTTTTCAAGAAAGGCTACACCGCCCGCTGCCAGTATCTGCCCTCCTGTCCAGATCTTCTTGGTGGCTTTCCGCCGCCGCCAAACCTCCTTGGTTTCCCCGTCACCCGTTCCGCCGGCTTCATGGTGGAGAGTGGCTTCCGTCCCTATGGCCCTGGCAGGAAGCAGGTGCGTCCCGTCACCCAGGATTCCGGCAAATGTTCCCGTCGGAAGGCGGGAAGGGGTGGCCGAAATCCCTCAAAGGCCGGGGAGGGGGACATGGGTCTCCAGTCCTACACCACCAGCTTTCATCTGATAGAATCCAGCGGCACTCAGGGCAGCTTCCAGCATAAGCCGACGGGTGACGCCTCAACCCCCTTGGGAGCTGCCATCACGGAACGGGAAACCCTCACGGTAAAGGCAACCATCACCAAGGGCTACCGCCATCAGGTCCGCTGCCACCTTGCCTGGTGCGGCCTGCCCATCGTTGCCGACCCGCTGTACCATCCGCTGGAAAAGACAGCCCCGCAGATGCAGTTCTTCGCCACTGGGCTGTCATTCCCCCTGATGGAGGCTCAGGAGACCGCCCCGCTGAGAACGACCCCAAAAGCCTCTCAAAGCTCAAAGCTGTTCTCCATGGACATTTCCTCACGCATCCTTTCCAGCCTGTAACGTCCTACAGCAGCTCCCTCAGTCTCAGTTGAATCCGCTCCTCCACTTGGGCAAGCTCGGTGGAGATGATGGCATTGATTTTGTTCACCGCACTTTCGTCCAGCGGCGCCTCCAATGAACAGTGGAACAGGGAGGAGGGATGGACTTGCAGCTCCTTGACGATGCGCTCCAAAAGCTTGTAGGTGACAAATTTCGTTCCCGTCTCTATGACGCTCAGATGGTTGGTGCTTATTTCCAGCCGCTCTGCCAGCTGTTCCTGCGAAAGCCCCTGCTTCTTGCGGTGATACTTGACGTTCTCGCCAAAAATCTTGCGAATGTTCACTCCATCCATGTCTAAAATTATGTGCCGTTACAGACAGGAATGTAATATTCTAAAAGAATTATTTTTTTTCAAACAATCTTTAAGACTTGATTAGTAATTCTTTAAAATGTATTATCTCAAAAGACATTCTAAATGAATTGGTCTGTGCATCCAGCGTGTGGACGGACTGGGTTTTTGGAGGGAAAAGGCTGTGGCAAAAGATTGGTTGGAAATGAAATATCATCCTGCTATGAAAGAGATTGAATTCAGGAGAGGTTCTGGTACTGGCACAACAAGAGTGGACAAGAAAAGTTGTCTTGCCAAGTACATGTTGGAACAAAAGGGGAAATTCATTCTGCAGGATCATGGGAATGATTTTTTTGACGATGTGAAGAAAGCCTTTGATGGCTTGTCTGAGGTCGAGATTAGGGTTGTTACAACAAAACTCGACTATATGGATTTTGAGCAAATGGCAGAATACTATAACGAAGGAAGCGACAAATTCAAAATTACTACTACACTTTTGGCAGAGCTTCCCAGCATGAAGGCTGCCTTCAAAGATATTATGGATTTTGGGAAAAACACGGTTGATGCTTTGGAGGCAAAGAAAACCATAGTGTTTGACGTTCCCACGAAGAATGGGACTGTAAAGGAGCGAGCTCAGAGTCTGGCTAGGTTTTTAAGCGAAGAGGTGAGGAGCATCAGGAAGAAGATGGACAACCTTAAAAGCTCCAATGTAAACATTTGCTTTGCGGGAGTCTATAGCTCTGGGAAATCCTCTTTGATAAATGCCTTGCTTGGATACAAAATATTGCCAGCCTCACCAGAGGCCAAGACAGCAAAGATGCTGGTAATTATGAGTCCAGAGAAAGGCAAGCCTGTGGAAATCAGGTTCTTTCTTGTAGGTACGTGCAGCCGCATTGTGTGGAATGACCACACATCCTGCTTTGAGTTCAGCGAAGGGCCGATGGAATCCCAAGAACGGACTGAAATACAAAACAAGATGAATGAAGTGAAGGGGAAAAAAAGGCACGAGCAGCTTTATGCAATACTGGATACCTTGAATGAGGTTCCTGGGGTGTCAGAAATCCTTCACCTTAAATTTCCCATTGGACTTGACTCTGACTTAGTTAAATTCACCATCTATGACACTCCTGGTACTGATAGTAATTCTATGAAACACAGGGAGGTGTTGAATAAGGCACTGGGAGGGCAGAGCCAGTCGATTCTTATCTTTGTATGTAGGCCAAATGCATTGGAGGGTTCTGGTACAAATGCGTTGCTGACATACATCAAGGATGCAGAGCAGAAGAATGACAAGAATACCATAGACATTGCCCGTTCCTTCGTCGTCATGACTCATGCAGATGATGTAAACCGTGATGAGAGAAAGGGGTTGCGTGATGCAACTTTGACCATGAAGGAAGACCCCAATTTCTCCTTGCACTTGAGGGAAAAGAAGCTGCTGTTCGTTTCCTCCAAATTTGCTGCTGCTGCAAAGGCCTGCATGAAGGAGGAAACAAAGACAGGGGATGATGAGTTCTGGATTAAGAAAAATCCTGTGGATGATGAAATGTCTCCCAACGGGCTTTGCTACCGGGAGAACAGGATGGCTTCTTCTGATCTGGCTACAAGGCGGATGATAGAAAAAAGTGATGCCGCCGCCCAAGATGCCAGGGAAAAGGGGGATATCAACCGATTGGTCTATGTCACCTCTGGCCTTTATGCCCTGGAAGAGGAGCTCAAGGATTATGGCGAGAAATTTGCCTCGGCAGTAAGAGCCTCTGCAATCATCCAGGGCGTGGAGAAGACTTTGGCCAATGTGACGGCTAAGAGCCAGTCCTTGTGTACCGCCACCGAACAAAATATAGTAGAGCTGGAAGAAGAAATAAGGCAGCTGAAGGAAAGGGTGGATGCAATTGTTACAGAGGCTGGTAAGAAAGCCAATGAAAATATGCTTTCAGAAAAAGATTTGCATGAGTTGGGCCTTGCCAGCACTGACATAGAAGAGAGTAAGGGACAGATAGCAGCTGAGGTGGATTGGAGGCTGGGCAAGCCAGGAATCTTTAGTGGTGGCAAGATAAAGCTCAAGCCTGAGCATGAACAAGGTATTACATCTGCGATTGACGATGAATTTTCCAGGATGAACTATCACTTTGCCAAAGCCAGCAAAAAGGTTTTGGAAGGAAAAATTGAAGCGTTCCTTACCAATGTCTTTAATTCAATTCAATCAGATACCAGCATTAGTGATAATGCCAAGAAAACCCTCATGATGCAGGTGAGCGCTGTAGAGAGTGTGGAATTTGATCCAATTCCTGTGACTCAAATAATGAAGGAGCATAAGGTAACAAAAAAGGTTTGGTTTAAGAAGAAAGACTATCTGAAAAAGGAAGATTTTTTGTCTGAGTTGAAAGAGTCTTTGAGTGAGTCTCTGGCTAAATGGACAGATGCCTACATAGCCGCCTACAAGAAAAAGCATAAGGAGATTGTTGAAAGGCTCGAAGATGAGTTCCGTGGTCGTGTAGAAGAATATTCATCAGACACAAAGGCAAAGATTGAGGACAAGGATGCGATGATGCAGCTTGGAGAAAAACTGAAGGAAGTGGCAGCCTCTGTTACAGCACGCCTTGAAGAGCTGGAGAAAAAAATCTGGCAAAGGAGTGTGAAGAATGGCTGATCTTTCTAGATATATTGAAGATGGAAAGGTGAACCGGGTGCGCATCGCAAATGATATTGCTGCAGGTAAATTTACCCGGGAATTTCTTTCCGAGCTTTTGCGGCATCTTGCCGCAAAAGATGCCTATTTTTCTCATGTTAAGCTGGAACGGAAGCCAGAGTCAGAGTGGACGAAGGAATATCTGGGATTACTGTCAAATGCTGCTGTGGCAGAAAATTTCAATGAGGAGTATCTACGGTATCTTTTTGAGGTGGCCCAATATGTCCATCAGCGTGGACAGAATAATCCTCAAAAAAAAACTCTTTTGTTGGTTGCAGCGGTTGCGGCGCTCTTAGCTTGTTTAGTGCTTGTAGCTTGTGTGAGGCAATGCGGAGCAGAAAAGGATGGAGGAGGAGACTATGTCCAAGAAACCAGATGAAGGAGTACTGCTTGAGAATTTAGGAAAAATTGCCTATACCCTAGACAAGGAATATGCAAATCGTCTGGAACAAGATTATCGGTGTGCTCCCTTTGAGGGCATAAATTGCCCGCCGGATAAGGATTCCCCACTTGTAAGTTATTCAGCTAATATACGGGGAGTGAAGATAAGGCGATGGGTCTTTGACAAGGACGAGAAGATTGGAGATTGCTTTAAAAATGCCATGAGTACCTTTGCAGATGGAGATCATACCATCGCTCTGATGGTTACCCGCACTCATGAAGCTACCTCCATGGACTTTATTGTAAAGAATGTCGGTCAGGGAAGAAATGAAGATAGTGGAAAGAACCAAGCATTGCTTAAAGCGACTTTACAAGGGAATTTCCCCGGCAGTGAAGTTGAGGACATAAAATCCAGTGACACAGAAACAAAGGTAGGGGAGATTATGGACAAGTACAACCATATTTCCATCCTCATGAATAGCCCCTCTGAATATTCAGAGGACTACATTACCCAAGGATTGGACAAGCTTCTGGACGGAGTTGTTCCCGAATCAAACAAAGAGGGGTATACGGTAGTGTTTCTGGCTGAGTCCATCTCCATGGCCAGCATACGGGAAATATTGACTGGATACGAGCAGTTGGCAACGGCAATCCATCCCTTCCTGTCCTACCAGTTCAATGAGGGAACTAGTGAGGACTCCACCCAAAGTGAGTCAGAAACCCTCTCCAATTTCAGCAGTGTCAGCAACACCATCTCCAAAACCCATTCGGTGAACTTCGGAATAAATGCAGGAATTAATAGAGGAAGTTCAGAGACAAAATCGCCAGGTTGGTTGTTTAATGTTATCAGGACAATTTGGAATGTTACTTCAAAAACCATTTTCGAAAGCACATCTTTAGGCTTATCTGCTGGATATGGGTATAGTTGGGGTACTGCAAAGACTGAGACGACAGGAGAGAGCCAGGCTTCCACCAAGGGATCCAGCATATCCTTTGGAAAGACGGAGGGAGCAACCTACACCTACCAATCCTACACGGTCAGCAATCTCTTGAATCGGCTGGAAAATGTGATGAAGGGGATTTCAGAAAGTCAGGCCACTGGTTTGTGGAAGTATGCCACCTATATCCTTGCAGAGGATAGTGCAACCTGTACCAGCGTCGCAAGCTATTTGAGAGGAATTACCCAAGGAAAGGAGTCCCATCTTGAATCCAGCGCCATCCAGACATGGTGCTATGAGGGTGGGGGTAGTGATAGCTGTGAGTTCAGTAAAATCAAGGATTATGTGCGGCACTTTTGTCATCCAATCTTTGTGACAGAGGATGGAGGAGGACAGCCAATTGCCGTTACCCCTACCAATTATGTTGCTACCGACAAGCTTTCCAACGTGATGATTTTTCCCAGAAAATCTATGCAGGGTTTGCCTGTCCTTGAGGGAGTTTCCTTTGGTAGGGATCCCCATGGTATTGAAAGTATTACAGAGGATTTTGAGATTGGCTTTTGCTATCACATGTTTACCCCATCAAAAAACCGCCTTGTAAAGCTTTCAAGGGACTCCCTCACCTCCCACACCTTTGTCACTGGTTCCACTGGTAGCGGTAAGTCCAACACCATCTACCGGCTGCTGGAAGGGTTGGGGCAGAAGGACGTAGGGTTGGAGCAGAAGGACGTAAACTTCCTGGTGGTGGAGCCTGCCAAGGGTGAGTACAAGGAGGTGCTGGGGGGCCTGCCGGGCGTGTCCGTGTACGGCACCAACCCACAGCTCACACCCCTGCTGAGAATCAATCCCTTCAGCTTTCCCCACGGCACGGAGGAGCCTTCCAGGAACATACACATCCTTGAGCACCTTGACCGCCTCATAGAAATCTTCAACGTGTGCTGGCCCATGTACGCCGCCATGCCCGCCGTCTTGAAGGAGGCGGTGGAGAAGTCCTACGAGGACTGTGGCTGGAACCTCACGGAGTCAACCAATCCCTACGGAGACGACCTGTATCCCACCTTTGCCGACGTGACCCGGAACATCCGCACCATCATCGACTCCTCCGAGTACGATGCCGAGAACAAGGGAGCCTACAAGGGAGCCCTCGTCACCCGTCTGAAGTCCCTGACCAACGGAATCAACGGACTCATCTTCACCACGGAGGAGATTTCCGCCCAGGAGCTCTTTGACAGCAAGGTGATTGTAGACCTGAGCCGCGTGGGTTCCACCGAGACAAAGTCCCTCATCATGGGGCTTTTGGTGCTGAAGCTGCAGGAGCACCGCATGACGGAAGGCCACATCAACTCACCGCTGAGCCACGTGACGGTGCTGGAGGAGGCTCACAACCTTTTGAAGCGCACCTCCACGGAACAGAGCCAGGACAGCGGCAACCTGCTGGGCAAGTCAGTGGAGATGCTGGCAAACGCCATCGCCGAGATGCGCAGCTATGGGGAGGGCTTCATCATAGCCGACCAGGCGCCGGGCCTCCTGGACCTGTCGGTCATCCGCAACACCAACACCAAGATCATCATGCGGCTTCCCGACCAGGACGACCGGGAGTTGGTGGGCAGGGCAGCCAACCTGAACGACGACCAGATAACGGAGCTGGCCCGTCTGCCGGTGGGTGTGGCCGCCGTCTATCAGAACAACTGGATCGAGCCGGTGCTGTGCCAGGTGGAACGGTATGAGAATGAAAAGAAATTCGAGTATCAGCGGCAGGATGATGAGGATTCAGGAGCACCAGAAATGCAGCAGCGGCTGGAGCTGGCCCGCCTTTTGTGCAATGCAGGAGACGAAAACCAATTGCGGGAGCCGATTGAGAATGGATTGAAGGGAAGTTATTTGAATGGTTCGCTCCATGTTGCCATCAGGCAGTATATGGCCCAAGGGAAAAAACCAGACTATGACAAATTGTCCTTCATTGTAGCTCAGTTGCTTCCTGAGTTTTCCAAGACTTTGCGGAATTCCGCTGCAAGAAATCCCCATGACATACACATCTGGCGTGATGACGTGCAGGAGCATATCGAAAAGGAACTGAGAGAATGTGATTTCCAGACACAAGAACAAACAGCATTGCGCAACAGCATTCTGCAATGTATCTTGCAGAATTATGTTCATACCGAATTGAACAGACCCGGTCTTATTGAACAACTTCTGCAGGACAAAGTAAGGTAGGTGAGTGATGGTTGAAAAAGCGGCAGTGGCAGTTAAGGATGTGGCCACTGAGGTGGCAAAGCAAGGTAGAGAGGTTGCCCGAAAGCTAGACACCTCCAAGCCCTTGGATTTCTCCAGTGACGGAAACAAGGATTCCAGAAGGGATTTTGATACAAGCAAGCCTCTGGATTTCAGCAATGACAGCGGCAAGTATGAGAATTCAGGAAAGCTTGATACATCCAGCCCCATTGACTTCTCGAACGACACAATTACAGAAGCCTCCTCCCAAACAGATGCACAGAAGAAAGGCGGAGAGGCAATTCAGAATAAGGATGTATCTCAAGAGGCAGAGCAGCCTGAGAAAAAGGGTGGAAGCTATGGCGATTTAAAGAAAGCAGGCCATGGCTGGAATCACGAGCCACCCGAAGAAGTGCATCACATGCCATCCGACGAGGCGAGTCCCCTTGATAGAAATGATGGGCCGGCCATAGCGATGGACTATGAGGATCACAGGCAAACCGCAAGTTGTGGAAACTCTCGTGAAGCCCAAGAATATAGGGCAAAGCAAAAGGAGTTGATTGCAGAGGGAAAATTTGCAGAGGCTATGCAAATGGATATTGATGATATTCGAGACAAGTTTGGCTCAAAGTATGACGATGCTATAGCCGAAATGAAAGAATATGCCAAGTCAAAAGGCTATATTTAGGAGGTGTAAGTATGGACAAGATAGAAATTAAACCTTATGAGAGAGTTGGTACTATTAAATTTGGTTCGAATCGAGAAACGGTCAGAAAGGACAATGGGAACTTCAAAGAGTTTAGGAAGTCCCGTTTTAGCAAGAATTCAACTGATGACTTTTCCAGTTTTCATGTTTTTTATAGTGAGGATGACAGGGTTGAGGCAGTTGAATTTTTTCGGGAGTCCAACTTGTACTTTCATGACATACAGCTTTTCACCCAGTCCTACGGGGACTTAAAAACCCGGCTCAATGCCTTGGACTCAAACAACACGGAAGACGAGTCAGGTATTATCTATAAGACCTTGGGATTTTCCGTATACTCTCCAGATGGAAAACAGGTTGAGTCAATACTTGTATTTGAGAAGGGGTATTATGATTGATTGTTGGCCACAGAACAAGTCTTGGTGGCAATCCTTCATCCACTGATCAAAAAAAATCCAGTAGAAATGCCCCGAATTTCCACTGGAAAGTGTCCAAGTTTCCAGTGAATTTTCATCACATTTCCACAGGAAATTCATCCAATTTCCTGTGGATTTTTTTTCATTCATACCCAAGGCCTGCAGCTTGGCAGGGGATTCTGCTGGTTGTCACTTGGCTTGGTGTGGCCTTCCCATCATTGGAGACCCACTGTACAACCCCACAAAAAAATCCCTCCTTCAAGTTTATCCTGATTCCAGTCCCATCAACACCGACACTCCGGCAAAACAATCAAGCCAGCAGATGCAGTTCTTTGCCACCAGCCTTTCCTTTCCTGCCTTCAGTTCTAGTGAAATCCTTTCCTTTACAATCTGTCCAGATGAAATCTAAATTCCTATTTTATTTATCATCTTAACAATATTAAATATATAAAATCTGTCAAAATTACATATTATATTTAATAAATTAAAAATATATTATTACTTTAATTTATTAAATTGATTTAATAATTGAAATAATTCGATTACTTCTAATATATTAAATATATCTGTTAAATCTGTATATATAATAACTTTAATATTTCTAAAAACTCTTTCATGATATTGTTTCTATAAATATTATTAAATAGTATAATAAAGTATACACAGTATATTAAAATATACTATTTAATAACAATTATATATAAAAATGATATTTTACAGGATTTTTTCATCATTTTTTGGTTAAAAATGGAGTGAGAAGCAAAATTTGCGGAAAAAAATTGCCTTAATCAAAGAAATAATCTTTGATTAAGGCTTGTATTTGTGAGAACTGGAACAAGTGAGGAACCTGAATAAAGCCTTATTAAAGTAATGCTTATTTTAGTAAAACTTGTTTTAGAAGCTCTTTATCTGAGTACTCCTTTAAAAATTAGAAGCTTCTTGGAGAAATTTCTTCACTTCTGCCACAAGATAAAAGGAACCAGTCACCAACAGTGGTGCTGCATCTTTTTTTGCCTGTTCTAGGGCTTTCTGTATGGCTTCTTTAAAATCACTGATATAGGTAAACTCATGTCCTGCTTCTGTAAAGGCATCTTGGAGCAATTGTGGGTTTGATTGCTTCTCCCCTCCTGGTCGAGTCAAAATCATGGAGCCAAAACCAGAAAAAAGTTTGGCCATGGTGTGTACATCCTTGTCTGCGGCACAGGCAAAAAGCAAGTGGGGCTTTCTTGTGGGGGCACAATCAAGGCATTTTTCCTTGTAGCCAGTAGATAGATAGGTGTCTTTAATGTACTGGCGGAAGGTTTGTAAACTTAATGCCACGCTGGTGGGTGTGTGGGCTCCTTCTAGCACCACTGCATTTCCCTGCCACTGAAGCACCTCAAACCGTCCAGGAAGCTTGGCTTGAGATAGACCTTTTTCTATGGCTTCTTCTGGTAGCTGGGGGAATAGGGTTTTTGCCACCAGTGCTGCTGTAGCTGCATTCCACAGCTGATAGTCTCCCAAAAGTGAAAGCTTTGTGGTGATGGGACGGGCAAAAAGCTTTGATTCAAGGCGTAATTCCATTTTGCCTGCAACCATTTTTCCTTGAACCTGTACCAGCTCCTCCACCTTCAGCAAAGGACATCGCAGTTCTTTTGCCTTTGCTTCCAAAACCTTCTGAGCTGCCTCTTTTTGTGGTGCAATAACCACAGGAGTACCCGCTTTTATGATTCCAGCCTTTTCGCCTGCAATCTTTTCTATGGTGTCCCCTAAAAACTCTGTATGCTCCAGCTCAATGGGAGTGATAACAGAAATCTGTGACTCCAGCACATTGGTGGCATCCAGACGGCCTCCAAGACCAGTTTCAAAGACAGCCCAATCAAGGTGAGCCTGACGAAAGCACAAAAAGGCAAAGGTGGTTACTAGCTCAAACCAGGTGATGGGTCTCTGGCCAGGAAGATTTTCTGGAACGATTGATTCGACGGTGGTCATCAATTCCTGGGCTGCAGCCTCGTACACCTGCTCTGGCAGGGGGCCTTGGGCAGAGCCAATCCGCTCGGAAAAATCCAAGATGTGGGGAGAGCTGTAGAGGCCGCTTTTATAGCCAGCTGCTTCCAAAATGGATGCAATCATGACGGAGGTGGAGCCTTTTCCCTTGGAGCCTGCCACATGAACTGAAGGAAATGATTTTTGTGGATGATTTGTTATTTGACAAAGATATTCCATGGTATCGAGCCAAAAAATATCTTTTTTAGGGAGTTTTTCAAAATTCAAGTAGGAGTCAAGCCACTTTTGCAGGGCTATCAAAGATGGGTGTTGATTCATGGTGTCCTCATAAAAAAAGTAAGCCAGCTGATTTTTCATCAACTGGCTTTCGTTAGCTTAGCGTCCGCAGCACTGCTTGTACTTGCGACCTGAACCACAAGGACAAGGATCGTTTCGTCCAACCTTAGGCTCAGAACGTACTACAGTTACCTTGTCTGCCTGTCGCCGCTGTGCCATGGGGGAGGCACTGGCAGCCTGACGAGCAGCATTGCCGTCAAAGGCTTCCATTGCATTGTGCTGGGCATTCATCTGGCGGAACTGGGGGCCGCCCCGAACCTGGGGGCCTCGGCGCTGGGCTTCATCTCCCATCTGTACCTTCACTCGGAATACACGAGAGGCAATTTCCTCCTTGATGCTGTCAATCATGTCGTAGAAGATGTTGAAGCCGTCAATCTTGTACTCGGTAAGGGGATTCTTGGAGCCGTAGGAACGCAGATATACTGCCTCCCGCAAGCCCTCCAACTGCTCCAGGTGGTCAAGCCACTTCTTATCGATGAAGTGAACATACTGGTAGCGGATAAACATATTCAGGTTTTCCTTGCCAGCCAAAGACTCCTTTTCTGTTAAGTCTTTTTCCAGTAATGAGATGATGTATTCTTCCCTGTTCTTTTGACTTGCCAGCTCCTCAGGAAGGATTGTCAGTCCAAAGGTTTGCTTCAGCTGAGCCAGTAGGTCAGCCTCAGTACCAATGGCCTTCTTGCCACTGTAGCTTTCCATTAGCCGAGCTACGGTATCGGTGGCAGTGGACATAACTCTGTCCCTCAGGTTTTCATCCACCAAAATCTGGTCACGCTGCTCGTAAATGAACTTACGCTGCTCGTTAAGAACATCGTCGTATTCCAGCAAGTGCTTTCTGATTTCAAAGTTTCGCTCTTCAACCTTTTTCTGGGCCTTTTCGATTCCCTTGTTCAACCAAGGATGGTTGATGGGCTCTCCTGGCTCCATTCCGATGCGGGACATAATGCCCTTCATCTTTTCGCCACCAAAGAGACGCATTAAGTCATCATCCATGGAGATGTAGAACTTGGAGCGTCCGGGGTCACCCTGTCGTCCAGAACGACCGCGCAGCTGGTTGTCGATACGGCGACTTTCGTGTCGCTCGGTACCCATAACATACAAACCACCAAGATTCTTTACTTCCTCGTAGTCTGCAAGCCACTTTTCCCGCTCAATCTTTAATGCAGCTTCAAACTGCTGTTCTGTGGCATTTGTTCCCGCCCGTTTGCGAGCCCTAAACTCAGGATTGCCACCCAGTTTGATGTCGGTACCACGACCAGCCATGTTGGTGGCGATAGTAACAGCACCCTTGGCACCAGCTTCTGCAATAATTAATGCTTCACGAGCATGGTTTTTTGCGTTCAAAACCTCGTGGCGTACTCCACGGCGAGTAAGCAGGGCTGAAAGATGCTCGGATTTTTCTATAGAAACAGTACCTACCAGAATGGGCTGTCCCTTGCTGTGACATTCCATGATTTCCTTGCAGATAGCATTCCACTTGTCGGCCTCGCTCATGTAGACTTCATCATCTTCGTCCTTTCGAGCCACAGGCTTGTTGGTGGGAATAACCACTACTTCAAGGCCATAAATCTTGTCGAATTCTACAGCCTCTGTTTCTGCAGTACCAGTCATTCCAGAAAGCTTGTCATACATACGGAAGAAGTTCTGGAAGGTGATGGTGGCCAAGGTTCTGTTGCGCTGGGCGATTTTAATGTGTTCCTTGGCTTCAATGGCCTGATGGAGACCATCTCCATAACGGCGTCCTTCCAAGATACGACCAGTAAACTCATCTACAATCTGAACCTGCCCGTCCCGCACCACATAGTCTACGTCGGGCTTGTACAGGGTATGGGCACGAACTGCCTGGGTAAAGTAGTGAATATATTCAAAGTTGCTTTCGTCAAAGAGACTTCCAGTAATGAGGTTTCGCTTCTGGAGGATTTCTTCTATTTTAAGCATTCCCTGGTCGGTGAAGGAGACCCGGCGTGACTTCTCGTCCAGCTTGTAGTCACCCTGGATATTTTCTCCCTGAGCCTCATCAGGATATTCCCCAGTTTCAGGATCCTTTTCCACCTCAGTAAGCTGACGAACATACTTGTCTACCTCGTGGAACTTGAAGGTATCGTCCTCTCCTGCACCAGAGATAATCAATGGTGTTCGAGCCTCATCGATTAAGATGGAGTCAATTTCGTCTACAATACAGAAGGCAAAGTCACGCTGTACCTTCTGGCTAGGGTCAATCTGCATGTTGTCTCGCAGGTAGTCAAAGCCCAGCTCGTTGTTGGTACCGTAGGTAATGTCGCAGTTGTAGGAAATTTTTCTGGCTGCATTGTCCATGCCAGAAACAATGGAGCCAACGGTAACACCCAAATAGGTATACACAGGTCGCATCCAGTCGGCATCACGCTGGGCCAGGTAGTCGTTTACTGTAACCACGTGGACACCACGTCCAGTTAAGCTGTTGAGGTAGGCAGCTGCCACTGACATAAGGGTTTTTCCCTCACCAGTTTTCATTTCAACAATGCGGCCAGAATTCAGCACAATGGAACCCATCAGCTGTACGTCATAGGCTCGCTCTCCCAATACACGGTTGGCAGCCTCTCGTACCAGGGCAAAGGCTTCTGGCAGAACGGCATCCAATGTTTCGCCATTAGCTAGGCGTTCCTTGAACCTTTGGGTTTGCTGGGGAAATTCTTCGGCACTCAATCCCTGAGCCCAAGACTCTTTGTTGTTTATTTGTTCAACAATGGGTAAAAGCTGTTTTACATCTCGGTCCCGCTTGGAACCAAAAAAAAAGGTCAATACTGAATCAAGCATATCTATAATTTACTATATTATTAGCTTGTGTGGCAAGGGCGGGAAGATTAATATGCGTGTAAGCTGATGTCGTTGTAAAAGTATTGACACAAAATAGGTAGTATACTAGGCTTGACACTGCTTGCCCGCCCCTTTATGCTATTAGAATGAATAAGTGCGTACGTATCCGAAACCTTATGGGTCTTGTGACAAGCTGCATTCTTGCCATCATCTTTTTTTCTTGTACTGAATCCAATGGTGTCATCAGTTTGGATGACAATGAGCTTTTTTCCTTGGAATACGGTAATTTTGAGGATCAGTTGAATCTTTTTAGCTTGGCAAGTCCCTCTCCCGTTCGTACCTCCTTGGCCATGCGGGATGGTTTTTTCTATATTGCCAATGGAGAGGCCCAGAAAGTTTTGGAGCTGAATTCCTATGGCGACCTGCTGAGCATCTACTACAATGGAGAAGGGAATCCTACTCCCAGCTTTGCAGATGCTGCCGATTCTCAGATTGTTTCTACCACCAGAAAGGCTGTGGAGTATCCCTTCAATTCCTTGGGAGCCATTGCCGCTGATTCTCGCAAATACATCTACGTGGTGGACCAGCTTCCCCCAGAGCGTCATGAACAGGATGTAGAAAATCGTCTGCTTTTAAGCCAGATTATCCTTCGATTTGCCAGTGACGGTACCTTTATCGATTATATTGGCCAACGGGGACCTGGTGGCATGCCCTTTCCCTACATCAAGAATATTTACACCACCTACAACAGTGAGCTAGTGGTAGTATGCCAGATGAACGACGGTATGGTGGTCTATTGGTTTGACAAAACTGGCTACCTTCGCAGCACCATTCCTTTCAAGGTGGACCAGCTGCCCAATGTGCTGGATGAGGAGGATGTTAACGAGGTGTATATTTCCTTGGAAAACATTGTGCCTTCTTATACAGAAGAAAAGCTCTTTGTAAAGGTGGACTACTATACCAGCTCCATCGACGTGGCTTCCAACGTAGAGTCTGGTATTGATTATGCCGCCTCCATGCTTTTTCCCCTAGACATAAATACTGGTGTCTATGAAGAGCCCTTTTCAATTCCTGCCTATGAGCAGGAGGTGGCCGACGGATTTTCCCGTTTGGTATACAATCTTTCCTACGATTTTCTTGGTGTAACCGATTCTGGCTGGCTTTTCTTTATTATTGCAGATGATACGGGCTACAACATTCAGATGGTGCAGGAAAGTGGAGACACAGTGCTTCGCCGTCATCTGGATCTGGATCATCACACCACCTTGTACCACAGCATTTCCCTTTCCCCAGAAGGAATTATTTCCATGCTGCTGGCGGAGGAGGATGAGGCCAAGGTACTGTGGTGGCGAACAGACAGTCTGATTGACGCAATTCTCAAGGGGTAGGAATGAAGCTTGGCGGTGATTTAGAAGGCTACAGTGAAGACGAGGATAAAATTGTCTATCACTATGGAAAGCCGGGAGAACGGCTTAAAAATGCTGACGAGTCGGTAAAACGCTATTATGCAGGTGAAGGGCCCCAGGCTCCCAAGGGAATTTTTCAGTCCTTGGTACAGACTCCATCCTCCCGCTTGATTCTCATTGTTATGCTTGCCATGATGGCCATTGTGGTTTTGTCTAGCATTATGGATCGGGGCGCAAAGGCTGCTACCGTGGGACTGGTTCCCATGGAGCTTTCTACCTTTTCTTTTGAGGACACTGTCTACATTAGTTTACAGCTTAAGGAAAATTCTAGAATAGATTTTTCTGAGCATCCCTTCGTTTCCTGCAACTTTCTTGTGTATACCACCGACCAACAGGTGATTTATCAGGAGACGGTGGAAACATTTTACACTGGGAAAGAAGATTTTCTACGGACAACATTTGGAGATTATGATATATTGTATGTAGAGGCGGTGGTTACCGTGGGGAGCGACACAAAGATCCTCCGTTCGGATATCACTCGAAGCTAAGGGAGCGATTTATATGTTGCAGTTCTATTTTTTATCGATTTTGTTGAATCTCGTTACAGGGCTTGTGCTTTTCTGTGAAAAAGACCAGGTGAAGGATGATTTTCTTGGTGGTGATTTTACCTTTGCCGAGGATAAAGAGGCAGAAGTTGGTGCCAGCAACCCCATCTTAGGCTTTATGGAAAGCAAGAATTTCAAGCTTGTGCTGGGAGTTTTGAGCGTTTTGGTAGGATTGCTGAAGCTGCTTTCCGTGGTACAAAATGATGTACCTGTCATTGGTGACCTGTTCCCTGCAGTTGCTGGCTTGATGGGAGGCTTCTGCGTTCTCCTTCAGTTCTATATGGAAACTAATTCCATTGACTATGCTCCCAACGGTCTTTTGCAAAGCATTTTTGTGGAAAATCGCCGTACCATCGGTATTTGTTGTCTCGTGGTGGCCACCCTCCACTTTGTATTCCCCAAGGTTTTGTTCCTGTAAGCCATGAAGCGTTCTGTTGCCTGTATTTTGTTTCATAACGGAAAGGTTTTGGTAGGGCGCCGTGTTCCTGGTGGCCAGATGGGGGAGCGATGGGAATTTCCTGGTGGCAAGGTGGAAAACGGGGAATCTGCAGAGGTTGCCATTTGCCGTGAGTTTGACGAGGAATTTTCCGTTCCCGTTACTGTTGGCCCAAAGATTGCCCAGGCGGTGTTCCAGTACAACGGTAGGGATATCCAGCTGGAAGGCTACGAAATTTTCCTTGCTACGGACAATCCCCAATGGATTTTGACAGAGCATACGGAAATCCGCTGGGTTACTTTTGACGAAATTAAGGAGCTACACTTTGTAGACTCTGACCTGCTGATTTATCCCCAGGTGGTGGAATATTTTACCAGGAAGGAAGGCCAATGATGAGGAGTAGCCTCAGGACCGCCAGATTTTACTCCAAGACAGCTGGTGGCCTTGTGTTTCTTCTTTGTATCTGTACCTTGACTCTGGTGTCTTGCTCCAAAAGCGCTGGAATCATCGATTTGTCCAATGCTCCCTTGCTGCCAGTGGATTCCTCTTGGGCTGTCATTGTTGACCCTTACGCCATTTACCGCAGCGAACCCAATCTTTCTGCTACGGTGGCTGGCTATGGGCGTCGTGGAGCTGTGCAGGAGATTGTGGGGCAGCGTATCATGACCGAGGACAAAAAGCAGGTGATTTGGTATCAGTTTTCCTCTGGATGGCTTCCAGAATCATCAATACAAGTATACTCCAACGAATTGAAGGCCCAATCTGCTGCCAGGGAGTTGGAGTCAATTCGGGATACATCCAACAGGATGTAATTCCTTTTAAGGAGACAGTATGACAACTATTCCCTGTACCGTGGCCTCTGGAGCCGTGCTTCCTTCCTACCAAACTGCTGGTGCCGCAGGTGCTGACCTTTGTGCCTGTTTGCCAGAGCCAGTGGTTTTGGCTCCTAGTCAGCGGGCTTTGATTCCCACTGGTCTTTCTTTTGCCATTCCATCTGGCTATGAAATCCAGGTACGGCCCCGTTCTGGTCTTGCTGCAAAGCATGGAGTTACGGTGCTGAATAGTCCTGGTACCATCGACAGCGACTATCGTGGCGAGGTGAAGGTTATCTTGATAAATCTTGGAACAGAAGACTTTACCATTGCCCCTGGTGACAGAATTGCCCAGATGGTGGTGGCACCAGTGGAACAAGCTCAGTTTCAGGTGGTAGAAGCCCTGTCTGCTACGGAGCGGGGGCAGGGAGGCTTTGGTTCTACGGGAGTCTAAGCCCAGGCATGAAGTTTACAGCCCTCTCGCTTCAGTCAAACCGTCATGTTCTCATTGCTTATTTGGTAAAGGAATTGTTGCTATACTTCCTTATTGCCTTTTTGTTCTTTTTTATGGTGTTCTTTGTTAACCAGATTTTGCTGATGGCAGAGGACATTTTGAAAAAGCGGGTGCCTATTATGGATGTGGCTCGTCTCATGAGCTATTCATTGCCCTTTATCATAGCCCAGTCGGCTCCCTTTGCCACCTTAGTGGGTTTTTTGATGTGCCTTGGACGCATGATGACAGACAATGAGATTCTGGTGATTCGAGCCAGTGGTAACTCCTTTATGGTGATTCTCCTTCCCGTACTGATTCTTGGTGGCTGTATTTCCATCCTGTCCTTCTTTGTAAACGACTACCTGCTACCCTTGGGAACCATTTCTTACAACAAGCTGTACAAGGAAATCCTATTTTCAGACCCTTCCATTGAGCTTGAGTCCAACTCGGTGAAGCGGACAGAGGATGCCACCTTGGTAATCGGGGAGGTGACGGATACTCTGGTGTCAGACTTGATTTTCTTTGACGTAAACGATCAGGGGCAAATCCGTGTCATTGTTTCAGGACAAACGGAAATAAATAATTCTACCGATCCTGGAATTCTCATGAACTTGACCATGGATTCAGCCAAAGTGCTTGCCTTTGATGCAGCTGATACAAGCCGTTACGATGTACTTCAGGCTGGAAATACCACCATGAACGTTTTTGCCAGCTCCTTTTTTTCCGACACATCCTCCAATAATCCTCGTGAAATGACCTCCTTTGACTTGTTCAAATTCATTGGTCAGATGCAGGACGAAGGCACCACATCCAGCTTGCAGATGAACATGTACAAGCTGGAATTCCACAAGAAATTTTCCCTGCCCTTTGCCTCCATCTTCTTTGCCCTGTTGGCTATGCCTCTTGCCATCTTATTCGGAAAGCACAATGGCCTTACTGTGGGTCTTATCATTGGAATCTTTCTTTGTGTGGCCTATTGGGCTGCCATGATTCTTGGCCAAACCTTTGGTATCAGACAGGGGCTCAGCGGCTTTTGGACCATGTGGCTTCCCGACTTCTTTGTAGGTGGGGCAGGAATTGTATTCTATCTTGTGCTGGTGAAAAAATGAGATTCGTCATATATCTGTACCGTCGATTTTTACCAGTTTTTCTTGGCTCCATCTTCTTCTTTGCACTGGTGCTGGTGCTGGTGGACTTGCTCATGAACCTGTGGAGCTTTATTTCCCAGGAGGTAGCTCCCATGGACATTGTACGGGTAATGGTATTGTACATTCCAAAAACCCTGTCCTTTTCTCTACCTCTTTCCATCCTCTTTGCTGTATCGTATACCCTCAGCGATCTTTACGCAAAAAATGAGCTTACCGCAATTTTTGCCTCTGGTGTATCCCTGTTTCAATTTACCTTGCCCCTGCTGCTTTTATCCTTGGTTTTAAGTTTTGGGCTTTTCGTTTTTGAAGACAGGGTGGTAGTCCCTACCTACGCAAAAAAAACTGAGCTACAGGACTCCTTGCTGAATAAAACCCAATCTCTCAATAATGACAGAATCGTTATCATCGCCAAGCAGGGACACATTGTCTACAAGGCGGATTACTACAATGATTCTCAGCAGCAGTTGTCAGGACTGTTTGTAATTTTCCGTGATGAAAATATGGAGCTTCAAAAAATTCTTCGTTGTAATAATGCTGTCTGGAAAGAAACCTATTGGGAATGCTCCAATGCCTTAGAATATGTGGTGGAGGGAGAGTTTATGAACAGTTCTCCTGTTTCCCAAGAGACTATGCATTTACTCACAGAACCCCCAGAAACCTTCAGAAACAACACCGTCGATGTAGAAACAGTATCAGTAGCGGAGGCTAAGTCCTATATTGCTCGGCTTCGTCGTGCTGGGCTTCCTGTGGCAGAGGCTACCTCCCAGTATTACAAGAAATTTTCCTTTCCCCTCATCGTTTTTATCGTGGTGTTCCTGTCCATTGGTCTTTCTGGCAAGACAAGAAAAAATGTGTTGCTTATAAGTCTTGTTCTTTGTATTATGGCGGCAGTTCTTTTTTATGTAAGCCAGATGGTTACCATGCTCTTGGCTCAATTCGGCTACGTTTCGCCCTTTGTGGGAGCCTGGTTTCCTGTGATTTTATTTATTATCCTGAGTATTGTCCTTTTAAAATTCGCTCGTACGTGAGGTTATATATGTCTGATGTTTTGTCTATTTTTACCCAGCTCCACGCTGACACTTCCAGCAAGGCCCGCACTGGAATCATGGAGCTTCCCCATGGCCAGGTTCGTACCCCCGTGTTTATGCCAGTGGGAACCAGCGCCACCGTTAAGGCCATGACAAAGGATGACCTAGAAGAAATTGGCTTTGAGATTCTTTTGGCCAATACCTACCATCTGTACCTGCGGCCCGGAGTGGATATTGTAGAAGAAGCTGGGGGACTTCACGGCTTTTCCCTGTGGAAAAAGAACTTTCTCACGGATTCCGGGGGATTTCAGGTTTTTTCTCTAGCTCCCTTCCGAAAAATTACTGACCAAGGGGTGGCCTTCCAAAGCCACATCGACGGTTCCCGTCACTTTCTTACCCCTGAATCCGTGGTGGATTTGCAGCGCCGCTACAATAGCGACATCCAGATGCAGCTGGACGTGTGTACCGGCTACGGCATTTCCAAAAAAGAGGCGGCAGAGGCACTGCGTATCACTAGCGACTGGTCAAAGCGGGCCATGAAGGCTTGGCAAGAGGCAGGACAAACTGGCTACAAGGGGCTGTTGTTTCCTATTGTTCAAGGTAACTTTTATGAGGATTTGCGTCAGGAGTCTGCGGAATTCGTTGCTAGCCTCCAGTCTCCTGGCATTGCCATTGGTGGCCTGTCCGTAGGGGAGCCCCACGAAAAATACACGGAAATGCTGTCCTACACCGCCGCTTTGCTTCCCCAGGATAAACCTCGCTATGTTATGGGAATTGGAACTCCAGATTATATTCTGGAGGCGGTGGAAAATGGCATCGACATGTTTGATTGCGTGCTGCCCACCAGAAATGCCCGCAATGGTTCCTATTTTACCCGTGATGGTGCCATTTCCATTAAGAATGCCAAATATACCAGGGATTTTGGCCCCATAGACAGTGAATGCAACTGTAAGATTTGCCGACAATATTCACGAGCCTATCTTCGTCATCTTTTCAAGGAGCAGGAAATTTTAAGCTCCATGCTGGCCTCCTACCATAATCTTGCCTTCCTCCATCAAATGATGGCAGAGGTTCGTGTGGCAATTGAAGAAGATCGGTTTGCCCAATACAAGAAGGATTTTCTGCAGCGATACAATGGTGGTCGCTAGTTTTACTGATTGAATCAGCAGGGGAAAATAAACTTGTAACTTGTTTTGGAGTTTTTTTCTTTATGAGAGAGAGCCTTCTTGTGGGGAGTCAAAGGAGTTATAATGAAGTGTAGCAAGTCAGCAGCCATTATCTTTTTGCTAACCGCCTGTGTTGGCCTTTCTCTGTCTGCCCAGGATACCTCTTTGGTGCCTGAACCACGTGGAGTCCTTACTTCTAATAGCCCAGAAGATAAGAAAACAGAGGAGTCTGAGCGGGAAAAGGAAATAAATACCCTTAACTATGGTTTGGACACAGAAATCATTGCCATGCTGGACGAATTTACTGCCAACAAAACTTTTTACTACCTAGACGAACTGGAAGTTATTTTGGAGCGGACTCGTTCCGTATCCCTCCGTGAAAAAATTATCACCTACTTTACCGACGCAGAAGATGGGCGTCTTGCAGACTATGCCTTGGAAATCATAGAGGATCCCTTCGACACAAGAAATTCCACAGTAGCCCTGCTGTTTAAGTATGCATCCAAGCTCAAGATTGAAGAAGCAGCCCCCCTTGCCAAAAAATTGCTGGAAGAAGAATACATGGAATATTTTGATGGAGCCCTTGAGGCCCTGTCAGAGGTGGGTACCTCTGAGGATGCCCAGTTTTTGGCTGAATACATCAATCGGGAGGATCTTTCCACTGGCCAGCAGCAATCTGTCATGAAGGCGTTGGGGCGGCTCAAGGCGGTGGAAACCTGGGATGCCTTGGTGGAAATTGCCCAGAACGAGGATAAGAACTCCTACGTTAGAATGTATGCCGCAGAAGCCATTGGTGCCATGGGAAAAATTGAGTCCGTGGAGGTTTTAGCCTATCTTTTTGAAAGCACCGACCCAAATCTTAGAGCTTCAGTCATTAAGGGTGTGTCTCATTTCCCTTCAGATGATACAGCCTTGTCCCTCATTATCGAAGGAATCAAGGATTCCCACTACAAGGTTCGCTTAGAATCAATCGCTGCGGTAAAGGAGCACAAGATTAAAGATGCTGCTCCCCACATTGTTTTTAGAGCAAAGAACGACCCCGAGACGGCAGTAAAATATGCCTGCTATGAGGCCCTAGGTATTCTTGGAGATAAAGAGGGTATTGCCTATTTGCAGGAGCTGGTAAAAGAAAAATATGCTGGCGACACCATCAAGGTAAAGGCCAGCGAGGCTCTGTTGGCCTATGGTAGTTCCGCTGCCACCGACAGTGTTATTGCACTGGCACGAGAAAGCCTTGCAGACAAGAAAAAGCTTCATCTACGATATGCCTTGGGAAAGCTTTTTGCCTCCATGGAAAATTCAGCCTTTGCAGATATTTGTCGTGAATATCTTGCCTCCACCGACGTTGCCACCGTGGGAACGGGACTGGACATTTACGAGCGAAATCGTTTTCCGTCTGTTCGACAGGAAGTGGAGGCCATTGCAAATGCAGAAAAAAACAGCTCCAATAAAACCAAGGCAAAGAAGATACTTGACCGTGACTAAATTTTTAGTATAATTAAATTATTATATTTTTGCGGAGGCTATATGGCTATTGGTGATTCTGTATTCCAGCTTGTAACATTCCAGCTTGGTGAAGAGCTGTATGGTGTGGATATTATGGATGTTAAGGAAATTGTAAAGGTTCAGAACGTCCGTTCAATCCCTAACGCTCCGTATTATGTTGAGGGTATTTTCAATCTTCGTAGTGAAATCATTCCCATCATCAACCTGCACAAGCGATTCCGTCTCAAGAAGATTGAGATTAAGGATGATGAAATGGCTGATGAGTTTGAGGGTGGATTCATTATCCTCAATATTGATGGACTGAAGATTGGTATCATCATTGACCGAGTTGCTCGTGTAATTTCTGTGAACCGTGACGAAATCAAGCCACCACCACAGATGCTCAGCGGTATCGGTACAGAATATATCCACGGAGTTGTTCGTCAGGATAATGGATACCTCATCATCCTTGATATCCGTAGCTTGTTCAATCCTAAGGAACTGCGTAAGCTGCTGGATATAAACTAATATGATTCAAACCTATAGTTCCACAATCCGTCGCAAGGAAATGGACGCTGTGCTTACCTGTATGGTGGACGAGAAAATCGGTCCCGGAGAGATGGCACGGCGTCTCGTTCAATCTGTAAAGGAGTTCTTTTCTGTAGACGGAGCTTTTGCTTTTCGTAGTCCTGCCATTGCATTAAAATATGTGTTCAAGGCCTTTGACTTGGAGCCTGGTACTGGTGTCATCGTTTCTGCCTTGGCTCCAGTGTGGCAGCTACAGGCCATCCAAGAGCTGGGATACAAGCCTGTCATTGTTGATGTTTCCCCTGATACAGCTTGTGTTACCCTAGAAGCCTTGGAAGAAGGTATTAAGCAGGGTGGACGTCTCATAATTCTTTCAGAAACAGCTGGATTCTTGCCTGAATTCGAGGGAATTCAAGCCTTGGGAATCCCTTTTGTAGAAGATGTTTCCTGTAGTGTGGGCTCCTTCCGAAATCTTCCTGTTAAAGAAGGTGAGGAGCAACAAATCAAACGGGCTGGAACCTATGGTGTCTTTTCCATCATGGGGCTGGAAGAAAGAGATGCAATCACTGGTGGTGGTGGAGCGGTGCTTATGGCTCCTGGTCGCCGTGAATGGATTATATTGAAGCGGCTGGGAGAGGAAGCTCCTACTACAGACCTGCTTCCAGACTTGAATAGTGCCTTGGCTTACATCCAGTTAAAAGAATATTCCCGTAACGAGACTGTTCGTCAGGATTTATTCACGGCCTTTCAAAAGGCTTTGATGGCCAGCAGACACAAGTGCTTGATGCGTACCCCAGATGGAGTTTCTTCGGTGAATTCCTTTTCTGTGGTGCTTAGCAGCGGTCTCAAGGATGTTCGTCAGTATGCTACTCGCAAGGGAATAGAGATTCAGCCTACATTTAGCGGGAGCATTGCAGCCTTTTTGGATGAACAATTGGAGGGTTGTATAAACGCTCGTTCCCTCTACCTGAGAACAGTAGATTTTCCTCTGTATCCACGGCTTGGTGCTACCCATGCCGCCACTATTGCCAAGGTATTAGGAACATTGCCGTAAACGGGAGGGTGTATGAGAAACTGCTTGATTATCGTTAATGCCTACAAAAACGAGTGCATGGATTATGCGGAGATTGTCAAGCAATATCTTGAGACTCGAACTATCCGCTGTACTACCTTTTTATTTTCCGACGCAAATCATGGCTGCTCCTTTACAGGACATGATTTTTGTATCACCATAGGTGGTGACGGAACGGTTCTATTTGCCGCCAGAGGCTGTGCCCCTTTGGGTATTCCCATTTTCCCCATTAATTTTGGTCATTTCGGATTTATTGCCAGCATCCAAAAAAGAGAATGGGCAAAACAGCTGGATTCCTTCCTAGAAGGAAAGACTCCTTGTAGTTCCCGAAGTCTTGTTCAGGCAGACCTGTACCGTGAAGACAAGCTGGTGCGCTCGTTAACTGGTCTCAACGACATGGTTATTTCTCCCAAGGAATCAGCCCGCCTTATAACCTTGGAGCTATCATTTTGCGACAATCCCTTTGGTAAATTCAATGCCGACGGAATAATTGTGTCCACCTCCACTGGTTCCACTGCCTATTCTGCTGCAGCTGGTGGGCCCATCATTGATCCTGCGCTTCCAGCCATGCTGCTGATTCCTGTTAGTCCTTTTTCCCTGTCCAATCGTCCTTTGGTGTTGCCTCCCCAAGGAAAACTTAAGGCCGTGGTACAGCCCTCTCGTGCCCAATCGGTGGTATTGACGGCAGATGGACAAATTTCCGTTGACTTGCAAGTTTGTGATGTAATAGAATTTCATCTAGCCAAGAACAAGGTTTTGTTGGCGGGCTGTACTTCCCAGCATTTTTACAGCGCCCTTCGTTCAAAACTTCACTGGTCAGGAGGAAACAATGCTTGAAAGCATACAAATTTCTGATTTTGCCCTTATCGATTCCCTTTCCCTTGATTTTGAGGAAGGTCTTACTGTTTTAAGCGGTGAAACAGGAGCTGGAAAGTCCATCCTTATCGGTGCCCTGTCCTTCCTCCTTGGTGGAAAAGGTGGAACAGAGGTGGTGCGTACTGGTTCCCAGGAAGCCCGTGTGTCAGGAACCTTTTTTCTCACTGAGCGCCACAAGGAAGCCCTGTTGTGGTTAGAGGAACACGGAATAGAGCCTGAGGACGGAAGGGTTTTGCTACAGCGCTATGTAAAGGATTCTGGCCGAAGCGGAGCATGGATTCAAGGGCAGCCAGTAACCCGCTCAGATTTAGCTACCTTTTCATCCTTTTTGGTAGATATTCATGGTCAGCATGAGCACCAGTCCCTGCTTAAGGTGAGCCATCACCGCCGTTTCCTTGATTCTTACGCTGGACTTACCGCCCAGACCGAGGCTTTTACCGCATTGTATTCCCAGCTGGTGGAAAGCCGCCGTCAGTTGGATGAAATAAATCTTTCCGAGGCAGACCGAGATCGTCGCATTGAGCTGCTTTCCTTTGCACTGGAAGAAATTGATGCAGCCCGCTTGAAAGAAGGCGAGGATGAGGATTTGGCGGCAGAGGAACGGCGGCTATCTCAATTCGAGGAGATTTACGCAGCCTTAGATAAGGCTTCTACTATTGTTTCTGGTGGCCACGACGATTCTGCTGGAGTTTCTGTTATTTCTGCTTTAAAAAAAGCCCAGGGATCAATTTCTCAGGCTGCTACAGCCGACAGTGGCTTGTCTTCAATTTCCAATAGAATAGAAAGTGCCTTCTACGAAATTTCCGACGTGGCAGACGAACTCAAGAATTATCTACAGGGTCTTACCTTTGAGCCTGGCCGCTTGGAAGAGGTGCAGGAACGTTCAGCCCTGTTGTTCAAGCTGAAGAAAAAATATGCCGCCTCAGTCCAGTCTCCCATTAAGGAAGTGATGGACTATGCTGAGGATGCCCGCTTGGAACTGGAAAATCTTTCCAATAGCCAAGAAAACAAGGCTGCATTGGAGGAAACTGTTTCTAAATTGGAGCGAGAAGTGTACACTGCAGCAAAGGCTTTGTCGGAAAAACGTCAGGCTGCCACTGCATCCATGTCCCAGGAAGTGGAGGCTGTTTTGTCCCACCTTGGAATGCGCGGTGCAAAATTTGTGGTGTCCCTGCAGGAAAAGCCTGAGTCTGCTGGCGGTGTTATGCAGCGTTGCGGTCCCTACGGTATGGACGACATCGAATTCCTCATCAGTGCCAATACTGGTTCTCCTGCCAAGCCCTTGGCAAAGATTGCATCTGGTGGTGAAATTTCCCGTGTAATGTTGGCTCTCAAAACAATTTTGGCAGAAACAGATACGGTGGATACCTTGGTTTTTGATGAAATCGATACAGGTATCGGTGGAGAAATTTCCGTGGCTGTAGGAGCTCATCTGAAAAAACTGGCGGAAAAATGTCAGATTTTCTGTATTACCCATGTGGCCAGCATTGCGGTTTGTGCCGATAATCAGATAAAGATAGCGAAAAGTAGTAACTCAACCTCAACGGTAACGCAGGTTAGGGTTATTGATGGTGAAGATCGGGTTGAGGAAATTGCTCGAATGCTGTCGGGAGACAGTGCTGGTGCAGATGCCCTTGACTACGCTCGCTCATTGTTATACGGGAGAACAAAGTAAATGGCAAAAATTGAGGCAGGAGCTCGTGATGAGTTCAATGTAAAGAGTGAACCATACAAACAGGAGATTGAAAAAATCCTGAAGAAGGAAAAGGAAATTCTTTCTACAATTACTCCTGATTCAGCTGATGCAGGCTACCGTCGTGTTGTATTGGCAGAAAATATGATTTACATTGCAACAATTTATCTCACCATCAACAGCTTGTCTGAGGAATTGTTGGCTGTAAAGAACATGGATGCCCTGAACGAAAGCCGAAAAACCCTGTACAAGGCAGTCATTTATCTTGAGGAAATCGTCACCAACATTATTGATGCTCCCTATGCTGATTATGAGGAAGCCGTTGCCTCAATTCAGAACATCACCATTGAAAAAAGATTCTTCATTGTACGTAAGCTTGGTCTTGCCATTAGAATGCTTATTGACTCCTACGGTGAAAACACCAAGTGGAAATGGGCTTTTGTGGAGTTAAACGGACGTTTTGCCGTTGTTGCAAAGAATATGTTGGAAATCAAGGAGGCATCCCGTGTATTCTTTGATCCCAGCTCCCAAAATTACGATGTAACCATGTATTACATCCAGTTAGTACGCAAGCTTATTGCCCAGTCTGCCGACCAGTATCACCAGCGCTACGAGTTTTCTACCCATCGTATAGATGATATGCAGAAGGCCCTTCTGTACATTGCTGCCCAACGACGATTCTGTATCATTTTTGATGAAAAGGATGAGGCCGAGGAATTGAAGAAGAAGGGACGGGTACTCAAGGAAAAGATGGAGCTTGACCGCAAAAAGGGTATTGCTCAATAATTTTTCCAAAAATCTCTTTTATCTCTCTTTTAATTTTTTCTCCCGCTTGTTTTTTTTTCCAATACGTCATAATATGTTAATATAGTATTTTTATTTTTTTCGGAGGAACACGTGAAAAAGATTGTACTGATTGCTATGGTGCTGCTTTTGGCCGTAGGTGTTGTTTTCGCTGGTGGAAGCAAGGATAAGGCTGCTGCTACCACCAAAGATGGTCGTCCTACCATTCGCCTGATTACTGACGCAACTGGTATTGATGACAAGTCCTTCAATGCCGCTGCATGGAGAGGAATTCTTGAGTATTATGGTGATACTTGGGAGAATCAGTCCAACAGAGGTACCTTGTACGATGTAGTAACCTGCCAGACTCAGGATATGTATATTCCTACATTAAAGCAGGTTTCTGATGAAGGTTATGACTTGATTGTTACTACTGGTTTTACCTTTGCTGATGCTTTGAACGAGGTAGCTCAGTTGTATCCTGACCAGAAGTACATGATTGTAGACGTTGATTATGTTAATCAGCCTAATGTAATGCAGTTTATGTTCAGCGAGGAGCAGGGTTCATATCTTGTTGGTGTAGCTGTAGCACTTCAGGCTAAAGAAGATGGAATTGCAAATCCTAAGTTCGGATTTATCGGTGGAGTTCCTGGTGCTACCATTACAAAGTTTGAGATTGGTTACATTCAGGGAATCAAGTCCATCTTCCCCGATGCTCAGATTGTTGACTTTTATGCTAATGACTGGGGAAAGCCTGAGTTGGCAAAGACCCAGGCTAAGAACTGGTTTGATTCTGGTGTTTATGCTGTATATTCTGCAGCAGGTGGAACTGGAAGTGGAACCATTGCTCAGGCTAAGGAATATCGCCAGCAGGGAAAGAACGTATGGGCCATTGGTGTAGACTCTGACCAGTATGCTGACGGAATTTATTCTGGTGATAAGTCTGCCGTATTGACCTCCATGCTCAAGCGTGTAGAGTCTTCCACTAAGTATGCTCTTGATGCAGTTGCCAAGAATACCTTTAACAGTGGTGTCGTTCTTTTGGATATGGCTGCTGATGGTGTTGGTTACTCTGCTGCTAACCCAGAACTTTCTGCTGCTGTTGTAGAGAAACTGGAGGCTTTGAAGGCTGACATTATCAGTGGAAAGATTAAGGTTATTGGAACCTACAAGGAAGCCTTGGCTGCAGGAATTGCACCTGCTGGTCTCGGCGCTATGGATAACTAATCTTATCTTGTAAATTGAAAGGAGGCTGTTCATATGAAGTACATTCTAACGTGTATTTCATCTTGAACAGCCTTTTTTTAAAGATTTCAGGAGGAACGGTGTGGATAATTATGCAATAGAAATGCTGGGGATAACCAAGACCTTCCCTGGTGTTGTGGCCAATGACAATGTTACTTTGTCAGTAAAGGAAAATGAGGTTCTGGCACTTTTAGGTGAGAATGGAGCGGGAAAATCAACCCTTATGTCCATTCTCTTTGGTTCCTATGACCCTGATGCTGGAATCATTAAGATTCGGGGTAAGGAAGTTAAAATCAAGGACCCTAATGCTGCCACTGCCTTAGGAATTGGAATGGTTCACCAGCATTTTAAGTTGGTGCATAATTATACTGTTGCAGAAAACATCGTTCTTGGTATTGAGCCCACGAAGCACAAGCTCTTAGATTTAGCCACTGCAGAGAAGCGGGTACAGGAATTGTCTGAAAAATATGGATTGATGGTAAATCCCAAAGACAAGATTGAGGATATTACCGTTGGAATGCAGCAGCGGGTGGAGATTTTAAAAACATTGTATCGTGATGCTGATATTATCATTTTTGATGAGCCCACCGCCGTTCTCACCCCACAAGAAATTGATGAGTTGATGGACATTATCCGCCGACTGAAGGCCGAAGGAAAAACCATTATCCTGATTACCCACAAGCTAAAGGAGATTAAGGCTGTTGCTGAACGTTGTACCGTTCTCCGTCGAGGAAAATATGTTGGTACCGTTCAGGTTGCTGATGTAAGTGAGCAGCAGCTAGCAGAAATGATGGTGGGTCGTGCCGTAAAGTTTGAAATCGACAAGGAGCCCTGTAAGCCAGGTGAAACCATTCTTTCCATACAGAACATTTCCGTTAAAAATTCTCGTGGACAGCTTGCCGTAAAGGATTTATCTCTTGATGTTCGTTCTGGAGAAATTGTGGGTATTGCTGGTGTTGACGGAAACGGCCAGTCTGAACTGATTTTTGCCATTACTGGTATGAGTCCCTTGGCAGAAGGAAAAATCTTGTTGCAGGGAAAGGATATTTCAAATTATTCCATTCGTCAGCGGGTAGAGGCTGGAATTGGTCACATCCCTGAAGACAGACGAAAGCATGGTCTTGTATCCGAATTCTCTGTAGCAGAAAATATCGCCCTGAAAAACTACTACAAGGCTCCCTTTACAAAGCACGGCTGCCTTTTGGATAGTCAGCAGATGAATGCCACTGCTGCCACCTTGATTAAGGACTTTGACATTCGTGCCGGAGAAGGCCCTGCCACAAAGGCTGGTAGTATGTCTGGTGGAAACCAGCAAAAGGTAATTATCGCAAGAGAAATCGAGCTTTCTCCTCAGCTGTTGGTTATTGCCCAGCCTACTAGAGGCTTGGACGTAGGTGCTATTGAATACATCCGAAAGCGTATTGTGGCGGAGCGGGACAAGGGCAGGGCAATATTGCTCATTTCCTTTGAGCTGGACGAAATCATGAACTTGTGTGACCGCATTGCCACTATTTCTAAAGGAACTATCGTAGGTGTGTTCAATGAAGGTGAGGTAACGGAACGGGAAATCGGTGTAATGATGGCTGGATCAAAAAAGGAGGTTACTGTATGAAATCACAGGTAAAACAGGGCAAGTTGACAAATCTCTTGCTTCGTTCAGATGGAGCTGTTTCTGTCCTTGTTGTTTTGCTAGGCTTTCTCTGCGGAACGATTCTGGTGGCACTGGTGGGAAGAAATCCCTTGAACATGTACAAGGCCATCCTCCAGTCCCTTACTGGATACAATATTGATCGTGGTGTTTGGAATATTCGTTATGTAGGAGAATGGCTAAACCTTTCTGTTCCCTATATTTTCTGTGGTTTGGCCATGGCTTTTGCTGCTCGTACAGGCTTGTTCAACATCGGTGGTGAAGGACAATATATTATGGGTCTTACCATGGCTCAGGTAATCGCCTTGTTGGGGCCACAAATTCCTGTGTTGCACTGGGTTTTGGCCATAGTGGGAGCCATGCTGCTGGGAGCTATCTGGGGCGGTATCGTAGGATTTTTGAAGGCTCGCTACGAGGTTTCAGAGGTCGTTGCCACTATTATGCTGAACTATGTAGCCCTCTATCTATCTCGCATCATTATTATGGCTATTCCTGGAACTAATACTTATAAAACAGTAAATTTCCCAGAAACAGCTTCCTTGCGGGCAGATTTCTTGTCACGCCTCACCAACGGCTCCACCTTAAACTTGGGACTTTTCTTAGTAATCGCTTCGGTAATCCTGTACTGGTTCCTGATGGAAAAAACCAACCTTGGCTTTGGTTTACGGGCCACAGGCTTTAATAAGGATGCCGCCCGCTACGGAGGTATTCCTGTGGTTACCAGTGTAGTGATTTCCATGGCGGTGGCAGGTGCCTTTGCTGGTCTTGGTGGCGGTGTTGTTGCCCTAGGATCCTTCCGCTACGGACGAGTTTTGTCTGGCATGGACAACTACGGCTTTACAGGAATTGCTGTTGCCTTGGTAGGTAACAATACAGCAGTGGGAACCATGTTGGCGGGTCTCTTGTTCGGTCTGTTGGCTGCAGCCCAGCCTTTGATGCAGTCCAAGCAGATTCCCAAGGAAATTACCTTTATCATCCAAGGCTTGATTGTAGTCTTCATCGCCATCAGAACGGGAATCAGGCTCTTCCTACTGTGGAGACAAAAAAAGCTGCAGGAAAAGGCTCGCTTGTCAAACCAGATGACAGAAAAGGAGGGTGAAAATGAGTAGTATTCTTGGCATGATTCCATCTGTATTGATGATTGTTTCCCCCATTTTGATTACCGCCGCTGGTGGAATGATTTGTGAACGCTCAGGTGTAGTAAACATTGCTTTGGAGGGATTGATGGTAATTGGTGCCTTTACCGCTGCCTCCGTTCATGTGTTACTAGAGGCTACAGTTCCTGGCTCCATCTGGATAGGGCTGCTTGCAGGTGCTGTTTTGGGAACACTTTTTTCTGCAATCCATGCCTTTGCAGCTATTTCCCTGAATGCAGACCAAACGGTGTCTGGTACTGGAATTAATCTTTTGGCCAACGGTGTAACAATCTTTGCCGCCCAAATCCTTTTTTCCATGGATAGATCCGCTCCCTTCCAGAACGGAATGATGCCTGGTCTCTTTGGTATTTATCCCACGGCCCTTATTGCCCTAGCGGTGATTTTGGTAACCTGGTTCCTGTTGTATCGCTTACCCTTTGGTCTTCGGCTCCGTGCCTGTGGTGAAAATCCTGGTGCTGCCGCTTCTGTTGGAATCAACGTAAAGGGATTACGCTATATTGCTGTTCTGGCTTCAGGCTTTTTGGCTGGTTTGGCCGGTGGATGTCTTGTATTTACTCAGACAATTCAATTTACCTCCAATACCATTAACGGTGCTGGATACATTGCCCTTGCAGCTGTTTCCTTTGGCCGCTGGCGACCCTTGGGAATTACTGCATCCTCTCTCTTATTTGGTGCAGCGGTAGCCTTTTCTATCTACGTGGTAAACATTCCCTTCCTGAAGAACTTGTTGCCATCGGAATTCTTTAGCCTCTTGCCCTACGTCATCACTCTGTTGGCCTTGGTGGTATTCAGTGGCAAGAACTATGCTCCCTTGGCATCTGGAAAGCCCTACGAAAAGGCTGGTAGTTGATTTTTTATTTGACAGCAGCTTTTATGTGTTGTATACTGGTTTTATAAAATAATTCTAAGGAGGCCGTAAATGGCTAAAGTAGAACTGAAGGGAATTGGAAAGGTCTACGATGGCAATGTTCGTGCTGTTGATAATGCCAACATCACCATCGAGGATCAGGAATTCGTCATTTTCGTTGGACCATCTGGTTGTGGTAAGTCCACCACCTTGCGCATGGTTGCAGGTTTGGAAGACATCAGTGAAGGTGAATTGTACATCGACCAGGAGCTGATGAACGACGTTCCACCAAAAGACCGCAACATCGCCATGGTATTCCAGAACTATGCCTTGTATCCTCACATGACTGTATACGATAACATGGCATTCGGTCTGAAGATTCGTAAGACAGACAAGGCTGAGATTGAGCGCCGTGTAAACGAAGCTGCTCGTATCTTGGACATCGAAAAGCTGTTGGATCGCAAGCCCAAGGCTCTTTCCGGTGGACAGCGCCAGCGTGTTGCTGTTGGTCGTGCCATTGTTCGTAACCCCAAGGTATTCCTTTTCGACGAGCCTCTGTCTAACTTGGATGCTAAGCTCCGCGTTCAGATGCGTGCTGAGATTTCCGATCTCCATCACCGCCTGAAGGCCACTATGATTTACGTAACCCACGACCAGGTAGAAGCCTTGACCATGGGTGACAAGATTGTTGTTATGAAGGATGGTAAGGTTCAGCAGATTGGTTCACCTCTCTACCTGTACAACCACCCAATCAATAAATTCGTTGCTGGATTCATTGGATCACCCCCAATGAATTTCCTGTCTGTTAAGATTGTAGAGAAGGGCGGTAAGATTCTTGCTGACGAAGGAACCTTCGAGGTCGTTCCTACTCCTGAGCAGGCAGAAAGACTTAAGGCTTATGTTGGCAAGGAAGTATTCTTCGGAATTCGTCCTGAAGATATGCAGTACACCAAGGAAGCTGCTGCCAGCAACAATATGCAGATGAAGGTTTCTATCATCGAGCCTCTGGGAGCAGAAACTCACCTGTACTTGGCAACAAAGAACCAGCAGGTTATCGCTCGCACCGAGCCCGACAACACCTTCCGCATTGGAGATACAGCTAACTTTATCCCCAACATGGAAAAGGGTAAGTTCTTTGATAAGGAAACTGAGTTGAACATCTGTGAAGATGTAAAGACTGAGTAGTTTCTAACGCTCATTTGAGAAGATGCCGAATGAAGGGATTTCCTGGATTTCGGCATTTTTGTTTTAAATGAAACTGTCCTGTTTATTGGTGATTTTTGATATATTTTTTATTTTGTACCCCGCTTGACTAGCTATAAGCAAAAATCTATTATATACAAACTGTGTTGTTTCGATATTCTGCTGATGCAAAGGGCCGTCCAGTCAAAAAGGCCATTATTTATACAAAAGATGAACATTCCATTTCTCCCCAGAAGATTGATCCCGACGCTCTTTTTATAGTTAAGCAACTTCATAGCCATGGGTATGATGCCTATATCGTTGGTGGGGCAGTACGTGACTTGCTGGTTCAAAAGGAACCAAAGGATTTTGATATTGTTACTGACGCAACTCCTTCCAAAATAAAGAAAATTTTTCGAAATTCTAGAATTATTGGTAGAAGATTCCGTCTTGTTCACGTTTTCTTTGGCCCAAATATTTTTGAAGTGAGTACTTTTCGCTCCATTTCTGACGGTTCTGTGGGCAATAACTTTGGTACCATGGACGAGGATGCTCTCCGTCGTGACTTTACTCTCAATGCCCTGTATTACGACCCATTGAAGGAACAGGTAATTGATTATGTTGGAGGACTGAAGGATATACAGAAGAGGGTTATTCGACCAGTGATTCCACTAGATAGGATTTTCGAGGAGGATCCTGTTCGTATGCTTCGGGCTGTAAAATATGCTGCCACCACTGGCTGTACCATGCCCCGCAGCCTAAAGCGTAAGATTTGTAAATCTGCCCATCTTCTTTCTCCCGTATCTCCCTCTCGACTCACCGAGGAGTTGATGAAGATTATTAATAGTGGTCATGCTTATGACATTATCAGGGCTGCTATGGAGGTTGATCTGTTTATGCATCTTCAGCCTGCCGCCACTGCCATGATGTATGCTAACAGCGAGTTTAAAGCCAGCTATTTCAAGCATTTGCAGGAGCTAGATGCCTTCCATGCCAGCAATCCTACTGCACGGCTGGGGCTGCGGCTTTCATATCTTATCTGTGATTTTACTGCCAGCCTAACGGATTGGCAGGCTGAGGTGGATCAAAAGTCTGCCACCGCTGAATTGTATAGCAGAACTTGGGCTCAGTGCAGGAATTTTGTTCTTCCTATGAATCCCCAACGAACAGAGCTGGAGTTTGCCATCCGAACGGTATTGCGGCAACTTGGGGTTTCTGTTCACATTCCAAAACGAGCCTTTTCTTCCTGCAAGTCAAATGCTGTTGGAGAAAACCAAGAGCAGGGAATTGTAGGGGCTGTTAAAAATGCTACCAACCACAATAAAAAGTCCCACGATCACACTCACGAGCATCATCACAATCGTGACAAGCTTGATGCTGCCGTTAGTAGAAGACGTCATTCTGGTAGACGGCGGAGCAAGAGTGCAGTGTCTGCAGCCATTGCCACTGGAAACTAAAATCAAAAGTATAATTATTTTCTCTTGATTTTGTCTGTTTGAGTAATCTTGTCGATGATAATGCTTACTTCTTCAATCAGGATACCAGTGTATTTTTCGATATTGGTAATGATATAGGACTGAAGATTGTGGATAGTACCAGTAAGCTGGGTTCCAAAGGGAATATCGATGGTAACAACCAGACGGTAACCACGGGCATCGGTCTTTATCTGGAGTTTTTTTACTCGGATTTGGGGATCGTGTTCAGCAACACAATGCATAACCATCTGGGTAATGGCAGCTTCTGAAATCTCTATGCGTCCCTTTTTGGAAAATTCTGGTCGTACTACCGATTTTTCTGAAACTTGAGATTTCTTGTCCTTTTCGTTAGTGATGGTTAATCCCTTGAAGAAAATCTTCACCTTATTGTAAAAGATTTTTGGATAGTCCCGCTTGATTTCAATGGAGGGAACGGGAATTACGTGTTTTCCTTCCACCAAACGTGAACGCTGGGCAATTTCTATATCCTCTTGGCTAGCTACATCGGTTATATCAATGATTTTTGATGGGGCGGGAAGCTGCAATCTAATGGCAATCTTTTGAACCATCTTTTCTGAGGTGCCCAAAAGAAGGATTTTCTTGATGTGGTTCTTTTGTAGGGCCTTTGCCACCTGATCTCGGTGTCCCTTGTCGTCAAAGAGGGCAACACGTACTGCACCCATGTAGGTTTTTTCCCGCTTAGCTGTTTGTCCCGCAATAATCTTGTCGTTTTGAATCAAAAGTCCGTCGTCAATGATTGAATCAATACCATATTTTTCTGCCACCAGCTTTGCACGGAAGCTTTTTCCTGTGCCACTGGGACCAACCAAAGCGAAAACTGTTATACCTTTGAACGCAAGAATAATGTCAGAAAATTTCATGAGTTTATATAATATATCCCTTTAATTCCATTTCTGGCAAGTGTGTAGCAAGCATATTTCTAAAATTTTCAGACAGAGGGGCTTCTACAAGGGGGGGGAGCTGTAGCGGATTGTCAGCAGGAAGTCTGATTCTCCAAGCATGGAGAAAAAACTCCTGCTGGACTTTTTCTTGTGTCTTGATTGGCTTTCCAGTTTTATGCCTTGCGTTGCTGGTTAATATGGTGGTTCCCCCATAGGCGGTATCACCCAAAAGGGGAAATCCATGATGGCTGCAATGAAGTCTAATTTGGTGGGTTCTTCCGGTGGAAATCTCTAAATGCACTAGAGTAATGGGCTTGCCGTAATAACTTCCCCAAGCCAGGGGACGGGCTATGGTGTGGGCTTGTTTTCCATGGCTACTGATGTGGGACTGGACAAAGCCTTGGGGATTGTGGTGGCTTTGCCGTGCAATTTCTTCTTGCCACACCTGCTTCTTTTGTAGGTTTCCTTCCACCAAGGCAAGATATTCCTTGCAGATGGAATGTTCTTGCATAGCTTTAGAAAACCACTGGGCCCCCAAAAGGCTTTGGGAAAAGGCTAGGACTCCAGTGGTTTTTCGATCTAGACGGTGCAGGGGACCTGGACGAAAAGAGAGGGAGGCAGGGATTCCTTTTTCTTGCTGCATCTGGAGATATTCCTGGCAAATGATTTTATCCAAGGACAGAGAAATATTCTTGCCTCCTTGAACAGGCAGGTCGTAGGGCTTGTTGATGATTCTTATATGCTGGTTCAAGAACAAATCTGGGCCAAAAGAAGGCTGCTGTTGAAATATAAGCTGCTCTTTGGGCTGTTTAGGATGAACTGATGGGGAATTTGAATCGGGATTCAGCAGGAAGGCTGCAATGTTGATTGTATCTCCAGCTACAACCTTTGCATCTGGGCTTGTTTTTCCCTTATTTTTTTTAACCAGTCCCTTTCGAAAATATTTGTAGATCATGCCCAAGCTGTGGTCTGGCATAAGTTTTCTGACAATTTTATCTATGCGTCGGCCTGCATCATTTTCGTCAGCAGTAAAATCCAAGAAATCCATTTTTGTATTGTATAAAAAAATTGATGGTGAATCTACTAGACAAAAATCATCTTAGCAGTAAAATAGAATGGATATGATTTCTTCTACCTTAAGACAATTGCAGTCTCTTTTTAGTAATCCTGTCTTTCTCGCCTGTATTTTTAGTTGGTTCTCGGCTCAATTTATTAAGACAGTGATTAAGCTCTTGGGGGGCAATGTATCTAGCGTGAAGGAATTGTTGGAGTTGTTGCTGTGGCGTACTGGTGGAATGCCTTCCAGCCACTCATCCTTGGTATGCACTTTAAGTACTACCATTGGATTCCGCTCTGGCATTAATTCAGATATTTTTATTCTTGCCTTTTGTTTTGCTCTTGTTACTATCCGTGATGCTGTAGGTGTACGTCGTGCTAGTGGTATTCAGGCACGAGTTTTGAACGAGATTGGACGGAACTTGGAGGACAAGGATATCCTCAAGTTCAAGCCAATTAAGGAGATTCAAGGTCATAAGCCTGCTGAGGTTTTCGTAGGTTGTTTCTGGGGAGTGGCCATAGGAATTGCTTTCTCCGTGCTATAATCTACCATGAAGCCTTCCGTGTCTATTGTTTTCGCCAGCCTTCTAGCCTTTATATCTGCCATTATTCTGGTTGTATGCATCCGTCTCCCTGTATCCTCCCTGTGGAAGGGATATAATATTTTGTATGTGCCAGTGGAGCTTGAAGAACAGGTGGTGCTGCAGGCATTGGAGTCTGTTGGCATTGAGGAGGTAGTAAGCCTTTCCAAGCAGCAACAGCCGGTATATTCTACCTTTGCACCAGTTCAGTCTATTGTAAGCACCCAGCACTCTTATCTGAGACAGCGAGAAAATTATTTTTTTGATCGTTCCCGACAGATGCAGCTTTTTTATGTTCCCACTGTGGCAATGGATCGGGCTCAAGTTGCGGTGGATTTTCTGCAGTCATTGCCAGGCGGGCTGAATACTGGTTTGGAAGGAAAGACCACTTATCCTTGGATTGTGCCACTGGTGGTTTTTCTGGTGTTTTTGACTTTGGTGGTGCTTTCCCAAGCTAAGAGCTTTATGCTTACCGCTGGATTTTTCCCTTTGTTGTTTTCTGTATGTATTCCTTCCTACAGCGGTGCTAGTGGAGCAATACTGTTGCTCTATTGCTTCTTTTTATGTAGTACCTTTTGGAAGCGAAAGGAAATACTCAAGGCCATTAAAAAGAGTGCCCTTATCCTGTTGTTTGGCTTTGCCAGCATCCCCATTGCTTTTATTGGTTCTTGGAAGGAAGGGCTCCTGTTTCTGGTAACCATCGTTGCTTCCCTTGCTCTGTGTTATATTCTGGTTAATTTTGCTCCCAAAAAGTCCAAGGGATTTATGCCTGTTCCCATTCGCAGTGCCCGGCTGGTGTCCCTGGTTTCATCTGTGGCTTCCTTTACCTTGTTCATTCCTGCAGTGGCAGCCACCATTCTTTCTGTTTCATTGCTGTTTTTTGGTTATTTTCCCTCAGATACTTCAATAAATGGCTTGTTTCTTCCTGCACCTGCAAGGTATACTGATACTGTGTCTTTTGATACTATATCTTTTGAAGATAATGGACAGCAGGTTTACTTAGAAGAGGAGCTTCCTTCCCTTGTCCATTATGTTGACTGGGTATGGGATACATTGACTTATTCCTATCGTTCTCTCCACGAGCTCCAGGTCTTTGAGCTGGTGTCTGCGGGAGAGACCCTGTTGTTGCCCAGCTATCGGGTGAATCATGAGGGAATCATTCAAGAGGAGTATACCCCAGTGTATTCCCTTAACGATGCTTTTATCTCCTCTGTTATGGAGGGAATCCAAGATGGAGCCTTTCAGATAGAGGCTGTGCTGAAAAAACAAAACTGCTTTACCTCCGTGGTATATCGGAGGATGGGAGATTTCTTGGCTGGTGGATCCCAAGGACAAGTGTTTATCTTTTTGTCCCTTTTAACAACCATTGTAATCTCCCTCATAGCAGGCATTTTTATATGGAGAATCCAAAAATGAAGATGAAGGTTTCTGATTTATTGCCATACAAACAGGTCCGGTATCAGGAGTCCACTAATGCCTTTTTGCCCAAGGAGGCAATTATTCCCTTGCTGCAGGAAAAGGATACAACTACTTTTTGCACGGTACAGGAAGGTGAGGTGGTGGAGGAAGGTCAGGTTCTAGCTACCAGCAAGGAATTGCATGGGTCTGTCATTCATTCTTCTGTGCCTGGGGTTGTTTCTCAGATACAATACATTACCGACCCTGATGGACGACGGGTTCACGCTGTAAAAGTACGATTGCAGGGAGAATTTTCCCTGTATGGAAAGCCTCGTAAGGCGGTGGATTGGAAAAGCTTTCCTCCCAGTACCTTACGAAGAATTATTGCAGACAAGGGCGTGGTAAATACCTTTGGTAGGGCAGTTTCTCTGGTACATCAGATGGACAGGCTCATGGAAAAGAGTAAGCCAAGCCTCGTGGTTCGTTTATTCGACCTTGATCCCAGCTGTTATGTGGACCAGTTTCTGGCAGAGCAATTTCCCCAGGAGATTATGACAGGAATAGAAATCCTTGCCGCTGCCTTGGAGACAAATCGGGTGGTGGTGTTGGTGCCACAAAATTTTGCTCCAAAAAAGGAGCTCGTGTTGCCACAGGGTGAGATAGAATACTTCAAAGTGGAAACAGACACATCATATTATCCTGTTGGTGGAAAAAGAGATATTATTGCACACCTAAGAAGACGGCGGCGAGAAGGTCGTGTCTCCTTCAAGGATTTGTATGTAGACAGCACCACAATCTACGATGTGTACGAAGCAGTGGTGTATAACCAACCTGTAATCGATAAGTTTATTCAGATTGCAGGTCATGCCGTTTATGGAGAAGGTATCCTGAAGGTGCGTCTTGGCACCAGCATCCGTTCCTTGATTGGGGAATTTGGTGGTTTTGAAAAGGATGGCGGAAAAATTGTGGTAAATGGCATTTTGATGGGCCACAATGTAACAGATCTTGATACTCCCATCACCAAGGAGGTGAAGTCTGTCATCATCATTCCTCCAAAGGATGTCATGAGTCCTGCCAGCTTGGAGTGTATCCGTTGTGGTATGTGTCGTCACGTCTGTCCCATGGGTATGTCTCCTGATATTCTGTATGGACATTACACCTTCAATCGAGAAATCTCTCAGAATCAGCTTAATACCTTGCGAAATTGTTCTGACTGTGTTCTTTGCAATGCTACTTGTCCCGCCCGGTTGCCATTGTGCCAGAGTATCAAGCTTTTAAGAGGAGCAATCAATGAGAAAAAATAATGTCTTGACCCTGCGTCCCTTCCATTATGCCGCACCATCCATTTCCACCATGACCATAGGAATGCTTTGTGTGCTGGTTCCCCATCTTGTGATGCTGGCTGTGACTTCAAGCTTTCAGTCCTTGTTCATTATCCTTTCTGCTGTTTTGGCATCCTTTGCTGCAGAAGTTATCGATGCACTTCTCATTAGAAAGCGGGCAGTCACTATTCCCGTTACCTTGTTACAGGGGATTCTCATCGGAATGTTCCTGCCTTCCGTGTATCCCGTGGTGGCAGTGTTCTTCATCATCTTTGTAATATTGTTCATTGCAAAGTATCCCTTTGGTGGTATTGCTGGTTCTTGGGTGAATCCTGTGGCCATTTCTATTGTTATGGCTTATTTTGTAGGTGCCATCTGGTTTCCAACCTTTATCATTTCACCCTTGTATCTGCAGTCCCAAAATGTTTCCTTGATGTTGATTAACGATGGGGTGTTTCCTATCTGTTCTTTGGATACGGTTATTACAGGCTTTTTGAACAACAAGGTTTTTTCTCCCTTGGGAACTAATATTCCAGAGGGATATATTTCTTTGTTGTGGGATACAGGTGCTTCAATTCCTGCATTCCGCTTTAATTTCTTTACCTTGCTGGGGTCGTTGGCTCTGTATTCCGTGCGTTCCTTGCGAATGGAGGCTCCCGTTAGCTTTATCCTGACTTATGGCTTCCTTGTATGGTTGCTTTGTCCCATTTTTGCTGGTGGTTCTTTCGGCAATGGTGATGTGCTGTTGGCTCTGTTTACAGGAGGTACCTTGTTTAGTGCCTTCTTTGTACTGTCTTGGTTCGGAACTGTTCCAATAACCATTGCCGGAAAGATTTTCTATGGAATACTGACAGGAATCGCTGCATTTTTCATTTCTGGATACGGTCTTTCATCTGTTGGTGCCATGTTCTCAATCTTTTGTGGAAACATCTTCTCCCTTTTGATTCAGATGATAGAGCATTGGCAGGGAGAGAAAAAGCTTTCCAACCTCATGAATCCCCATCCTCAAACACAGGAGCATAACTAATGGAACCTAAAAAACTTGCCCTTCACCTTGCACTTTTTCTGGCAGTTGTGCTGGTGCTTTTTGGTATTCTCGTGCTTATGACCTTTGCTTCCCGTGATGCTTGGGACAAGGGGCTACAACGGCGTGTTGCTCAGACCATTGAGCGACTGTACCCAGGAGAATATATTGCCGGAAATAAGCTGGTGCTACAGGGCCCTTACGCAACATTTGCTGCAGCCTACGAGCTTGTGCCCGTTTCTAGTCAAAAAACAGGGCCTGTCTACGGCGTTATTGTTCGGGTTGCCACCTTGTATGGACCACTTCCTGCTGTGTACCGTTATTCAGCTACAGCTGGTGCGGAATTCATTGGTTTTGCGGTGTTCGATTCCCACATTGGAAAGGAAGCTGCCATTACAGAAAGCCTGCGTAATTCTGTGCAGGTGTCTCGTTGGAAAAAACGTATTCCAATGCTTCTTGGTATGGAGAGTAATTAAGTATGAATAGAAATATTGTCTTTATGTACATTGCAGTGTCCTTGGTTATGCTGGTTCCAGTGCCAGGAAGACTGTATTACGGCATACCTGTAATCATGGTATTGAATTTGCTGATGGTACTGACCACCTTGTTCAGCAAGTTTATGGATTTTTTCAAATTCTACACACTAAAGCCCATCTGTATTTTGCTGATGTTGGTGGGAATCACAATTTTTGCTCGTCAGCTTTTGATTTTGTATTCTCCCATGATAGCTCTGACCATGGGTTTCATTATCTATATGCCTGCCATAGCGGTATTGATGTTGGGACGTTTTTTTGACAACAGGGGAATGCAGCTGAAGATGGCTTTGTCGGGAAATATGCGGGAGTCAGGATTTTTCTCAATCTATGCCTTTGTATTCTTCTTGCTGAGAGATATTGTGGGCTACGGAACCATTTCCTTTCCCATCCCCTCTGGTATCTTTAAGCTTGAGTTGCCAACCCTGTCTTATTTTAGCCCCTTTACCTTTTGGGCTTCCATTCCAGGGGCATTAGTGCTGTCTGGTCTTTTGCTCGCAGCCCTTTCTTTTATACGAAAATATTGTGGCATCCTTGAGCGGAGTGCACAGCTGCGTCAGGAGGAATCCAATGCTAATTGAGTGTCTTTTCTTCATCTTGTGTTCCGTATTCTTGTATGGAATAGGACTTAATCGAGCTGTTATCATTTCCTCCTCACCCAAGGGATTAGCCCTTTCATTCATGAAGTCTCTTTTTGCTGCAGTTTCTGCTGTAGCACTGTCATACCTTGTGATTCAAAACCTTTTGGTGCCTCTGTCATTGCAGGAGTTGTTTCCTTTGGTGTGTATTCTGATTTTCTTGATTGTATCGGTTTTCATTGAGGTTTTGATTCGCCTTACGGTTAATTCCTCAGTAACAGAATTTTCCGTATCCTTCCTCTGTGTGCTTCTAGCCATTAATGAAAGCTTGACTTTGGTTGAGGCGATTTTGTTTGTAATGTGCTGTCTTACCTCATTTTATATGCTCATTCCTGTTTTGTCTGCACTGCGAAGACGGAATGAGCATGCAAGTCCACTACCAGTTTTCAAGAATTCGCTGATTTTATTTAGCCTTGCCATTCTGATTTTGTTTGTCTTGGTTTTTGATGCCTCATGGTTGAACGGGGGAATAGCACGATGATTGTTACCATATTGCTTCTTTTGCTCTTTTTGATTGTTGCCAGCTTGATTACCATCTTTATTTTCTCTGTTTTGGTTCCTTCCATTAGCCAAGACAAGGACAGGGTGCAGAAATTCATCTTTGCTCCAGACGAGCTGAAGATTTCCAGTCACCCAAAAAAATCTCTTGAGGATAGCGGGATGCGGGCAGTGGTGCTCTGCAGTCATGACAAGGAATTCCAGCAGCGACGTATTGATTACCAAGGTCCCAAGGATTGTGTTTTGTTCACCAAGATGTATGAAACAGAATACGACTGTTTCCAGCAATGTCTTGGATTTGGAAGTTGTGTGGGTCGCTGTCCCCAGCGTGCAATTCAGATTGTCAATAACACAGCGGTAGTTCTGGCTGGATGTATTGGCTGTGGTCGCTGTGTAGCATCCTGTCCCAAACACATCATCAAGCTTTTCCCAAAAGATATTGCTGACTCCCAGATTCCCTGCGGAAATGTGGATGGGGGAACGACCTGTACTGCCTGCCAACGTAAGGAAAAAACGGAAATTCCTCCACGGCACATTTTCAAAGTGTGGAAGCTCTGTTATAATATTTTCTATGGGAAATAACAGGAACGGCTGATGGGGACAATACATCTTTGTCTTGAAGTAAACTGTAATTACACGGAGCTCTATTCTCGACTAAATCCAGACCTTGCTTATCAGCAGGCCTTGGGTGATGTGTTTTCATCTCAGTATTATGAGTACTACAAGCTCCTAGAGTTTCTCTATGCCCATCCCTCCTGCCAGCTTTCCATTTCTATTTCGGGTCGCCACCTTGATTGGTTTGCCCGAAATCACCGAGAATTCCTTTTGGTGCTTTCAGAACTTATTGACCGAAAGCAGGTGGAAATCCTCGGTGGAGCCTATTACAATCCTCTGTTGCCCACGATTCTTCCAGTGGATCGGGTAGCCCAGATTGAGCTCTATACCACCGCCTTGCGACGCCACACAGGAAAACGTCCAAGAGGAATGGTTATTCCCAACAATGCCTGGGACCCCAGCCTTGTTTCCTGCCTTAAAACCTGTTCCATGGACTTTGTCATGATGGACAGTCGGCTTATTCCCCAAGGACGAAAATCTTTTTTGCCCTATATCGTACAGGAGCAGGGAAAGATTATCTATGTGCTGGGGCAAAATCAGCAGCAAAGTCCTTTCCAAAGCACTGATGGAGCGGGACAGAAAGCTCACCTGACAATTTCTCCCAAGGATTATCTTGCTGGCTTGGAGAAGGAGGTTTTTTCAGCATGTCCAGAGGCCGAAAATCCCTTAGTGTGCTTGAGTCTAAACCTTGAGCAAATGAACCAACTGCTAGAAACCCAATGGCTGCAACAGCTAGATAATGTTATTAGCCAGGAGCAGCTTCGTCCAGTTTTTCAGTGGAATCTTCCATCTCGCTACATCAAAATGACCCAGCACTACCAGCGAACCTACATTCCGGCAGGTGTGCTTTTGGTCGACCATGATTCACCGGTTCAGGAGCTTCAAGATGGCAGGGACTCAATTTTGACCCCTTACGACTATTTGCTACAAAATACTGGAACTTATCTTTTGTATTCCAAAATGATGTATCTGAGTATTTTGGTAAGTCAAAGTCGTGGAGACAAGAACCGACGGAAAAATGTTCGTGACCTGCTGATGGAATCCCAAGCAGGTGAAGCCTATTCAGTACAGTCCACCAAGGCGAGTTCCAGCTCCCAAAAGAATGCCTACCACAGTCTGCTGCACGCAGAACGGATTGCCCGTGAATATACAGGTTTTTACGATTCAGTTACTTCGTATGATTATGATGCAGATGGCATTCGTGAGTATATCTGTCAATTTCAGCCCTACAATGCTTATATCCAGCGTCGTGGTGGCTCCATCTTTGAGTTTGATGTTTTCCAAACCTTCAGGAATTATGCTGGAAGAGGGGAAACTGGTTTTGGCCTTTTTCTTGATTATTTTCTTGAGGATTTTAGCTCTCGCCGCAATGACCTGTTCTCTCGCCAGCTGTACAAGGAGCGTGGCTTTGACGGAAAGCGAAAGAACATCGAGCTCACAGCCCGTGGAGCTGTGGGGCAGAATGGTCAGCAGGTGAGCTTAAAAAAGAATTACGTGGTTTCTCCCGATGGTATTCTTGTTCAGTACATTATCAAGAACGAGAGCTTGGAGCCGCTACGTCAGGTTTTTGCTGTTGATTCCCACATCCAGCTAGATGCTGCTGGTGGAGATCGTCTTGATACGGAGCTTATTTGCGGACAGGAAGAAGAGCTGCAGGTATTCCACAGCCAGCTTCCAGAAGGCAAGGGGCGGGAAGTGTCCCAAGTGCGTTTTTCAGACCAAGAGGTTTCCTTTGTTTTTGTGTTGAACGAGCAGGCTGACCTTCAAACGGAGGCACAAAACGGTAATCTTCTGGTGTCCCTGTGCTGGCAGCTGGAGATTCCTCCCCAGCGTGAAGTTGAGAAGAACATCAGCTTTGTGGTGCTTCCCCGAAAGACTACAAAACGCCTTTAGTTGACTAAACTGCCATAACCCTATAAAATTGTAACGGTTTTCTCTAAAAAAGCTTCATTTTAGGGGATTTCACATATTTTTTTTATATTTTATGGTGTTTCAATGAACAGACGATTAATCACTTCCGCCTTGCCCTATGTAAATAATGTTCCCCATTTGGGCAATTTGATTCAGGTTTTATCTGCAGATGTATTTGCACGTTTTTGTCGCAGTCGTGGCTATGATACCATGTATGTATGCGGTACCGACGAGTACGGAACTGCCACTGAGACCCGTGCCCTGGAAGAAAAAAAGACACCTCGAGAGCTTTGTGACTACTACCATGCCATCCACGCAGAAATCTACAAGTGGTTTGGCATTGACTTTGACTACTTTGGCCGTACTTCCACTCCCCAGCAGACAGAAATTGTTCAGCAGCTCTTCTTGGATTTGGACAAGCGGGGCTTTATCAAGGAAGATTCCATTCAGCAGCCCTATTGCCCCGACTGCCAGCGTTTCTTGGCAGACCGCTTTGTTCGTGGTATTTGTCCTCATTGTGGCTATGAAGATGCCCGTGGCGACCAGTGCGAAAGCTGTGGTAAATTGCTGGAGCCAGTGGAGCTAAAAGCTCCTCGCTGTTCAACCTGTGGCACAGAGCCTGTTATCAAGGATACCCGCCACCTGTACATCGATTTGCCTGGAATCCAGAAGGATTACGGCCCCTGGATGGAAAAGGCCAGCCAGGAAGGACGCTGGGCTAAGAATGCAGTGCAAATGACCCAGGCTTGGATTCGTGACGGCTTGCATCAGCGTGCCATTACCCGAGACCTTAAGTGGGGTATTCCCGTTCCCAAGGCAGGCTTTGAGGACAAGGTATTCTACGTGTGGTTTGATGCCCCCATCGGCTATATTTCCATTACCAAGGCCTTGGCAGATAAATTGGCTGAGGAAGGAAAAACCTCCTTTGACTGGAAATCCTGGTGGCTTCCTGCTGAATCAAGTGAGGCCGCTGGAAAGCCTCCTGTAGAGCTTTTCCAGTTTATCGGTAAGGACAATATTCCCTTCCACACCGTGATTTTCCCATCCACCCTCATTGGTTCTGGCAGAGATTGGACAAAGCTCCATCACATGTCCAGCAGCGAGTACTTGAACTATGAGTCTGGTAAATTCTCTAAGTCCAAGGGAATCGGTGTGTTCGGTACCGATGCCCAGGAGTCTGGAATCCCCGCCGATGCCTGGCGCTTCTATATCTTCTACAATCGCCCTGAAAAGTCCGACACCCAGTTTTTGTGGAAGGATTTCCAGGAAAAGTACAACGGTGAGCTCATTGGAAATCTGGGTAACTTAGTAAACAGAACCCTTACCTTCGTTTCTCGGTATTTTGACGGAAAGGTTCCTGTAGGAAAGATTGACGAGGAATTGTGGCAGCAGGTAAAGGCTAGCGAAGAGAAAATCACCAACCTCTTGGAGTGGGCAGAACTGAAGGATGCCTTCCGTGAGGTGTTTGCTCTTTCATCCATTGCAAACAAGGCCTTCCAGGACGGTGAGCCTTGGAAGACTCGCACTACGGAGCCAGAAAAGGCAGCTTCCCTCATCATGAACCTGTGCTACATCATTAAGGACTTGATGATTCTTGCCCATCCTTACATGCCTCAGTTTACAGAGAAGGTGATGTCCTACTTTGGTAAGAAGATTGCCAGTCCCCTGAGTCACCGCCCCGCAGAGGAAGGAAGCCTCACGTGGAGTGACCTTGGCCAGTGCAGTGGATTGGAAACTGTTAGTGCCCCAGAAATTTATTTCAAGACCATGGACGATAAAACCATTGACTCCTATCGCCAGCGGTATGCCGGTAGTCAGGCAGATCGTGTTGCCCAGGAGCAAGATGGTTCCAAGGACAATAAGCAGGAGAAAAAGGCTGAAGGAAATAAAGCAAAGGAAAAGAAGGTAAAGGCCGCTCCTAAAGAGCCAGAAAAGGCTAGTGACCCCGTTGCCCATTTTAACCAGCATATTGCCTTAAAAACAGCCCGAATCCAGAAGGTAGAAAAGCATCCTGAGGCAGATAAATTGTATATCGAAACCCTAGATGATGGTTCTGGCAGTGATCGGGTCATTTTGTCTGGATTGGTGCCATACCTGACTGCTGACCAGTTGCTTGGTAAGACTGTGATTATTGCTGACAACTTAAAGCCTCGCAAAATGCGTGGAATCGAAAGTCGTGGAATGCTCCTTGCTGCTGATTACACCGATGCTGAGGGAAAGGAATGTGTAGAGGTGCTTGATTGTGGCTGGACTACCCCTGGAACTCCAGTTGTATTGGAGGGTGCTGATCCTGCTGCTTCCAAGGATGCAGAAATTGATGCAGACACCTTTTTTGCCGTGGACATAGCCGTTGTAAACAAGACCGTTACTATTGGTGGTGTTCCCCTTATGGCTGGTGGCAAGGTTATCACCACCCAGATGACCGTCAACGGTGAGGTTCACTAATTCCCATGGAGCTGTATCGTTCGGCTCAGGTACTTCCTGCAGGTTTATCTGCAGAAATTCTTGAGCCTACCCACTTTTTGCAAACCGACTTTTGGGCTTCCTTCAAAGAGGCCCATGGTTGGAAGCATTTTCGTATTTACGGAGTCTACAAGCCTGCTGACTATCTTTCCAGCTTTGCTGGAACAGCTGTTGCCTGCTTTACCTGTTCCATTCTCACCAGAAGCTTTTCGTTGCCTGTAGTAGGCAACGTTTCCTTAGCTTATATCCCCATGGGAGTAGAGCTGAGTCAAACTCCTGAAATTATGGCAGAAAGTGTTGCCTACGGTAAGTTCCTGTCTGATTTTTCATACAGTCTTAGAAACTTTCTAGATAAGAAGACCCTGTGCCTTCGTTTTGACATTCCCGTAGACCTTTATACTTTGGAGGATCGAGAAGTGTATCGCAGATCCATCCCCTGTGGCTTTGCTCCAAATAACATTCAGCCCCCAGACACAGTGCTGGTGGATTTGTCTGCAAGCTCTGAGGAAATCCTTGGTAGGATGAAAAGCAAGTGGCGCTACAACATTCGGTTGGCAGAAAAGAAGGGAGTGCAGGTGCGACGAGCTTCTTCTGAGGAAATTGATGTTTTCTACGACCTGTACAAAACTACTTCCCAAAGGGATGGTATTGCCATTCACCACAAGGGCTATTACAAGGACTTGTTGCAGCGTGGAGAGTATAATCCTGATGCAAAGGTAAACTTGTATATTGCCTCCTATGAGGATGAGGCCTTAGCTGCCATTATCACCCTGTTTGCTGGAAAAGAGGCTGTGTACCTGTATGGAGCTTCATCCAATAATCATCGTAACCTAATGCCAGCCTACCTGTTGCAGTGGAAGGCAATGGAGGCTGCCAAGGAAGCAGGTTGCCAGATTTACGACATGTACGGTATTCCCCCCACAGATGATGAGGGACACCCCATGCACGGACTATATCGATTTAAGACTGGATTCGGTGGTACCATTGTTCATCGACCTGGTAGCTTGGATATTCCTTTAAGCTTTCTCTATCGGTTCTATGTTGTAGGGGAGCGATTGCGGAATTTCTGGTACAAGCGGATAAAAAAGCTATTGGCAGGTCGCTAGAAACTATCTAATGATGTATAATTTTGTATAATTTTTTGGAGGAAATATGAGTCAAGAAGTTATGGACAAGGATAGAAATGAGGAAGCAACAGTTGCTTCAGGCACCTACGAAGTGGCCCTAGAGCGGAGCAAGAAGCTAGAGGCAGAGATTGCCGCCAATCCCCAGAAGTTTAGGGTGCTTACTGGAGACCGACCCACTGGCCGCCTCCACATCGGACATTATTTTGGTTCCCTGCAGAACCGTGTCCGTCTTTCCAAGATGGGAGTTCCCACCACAATTTTGATTGCAGACTATCAGGTGCTGACAGATCACGATGCCTTTAACGAGATTTCCCAGAACACCAAGCAGTTGGTTATCGACTATTTGGCCTGTGGTATTGAACCTAGCAAGGATGTAATCATCTATCCCCACAGCTATGTGCCAGAAGCAAACCAACTGATGCTGCCCTTCCTGACATTGATTTCCAATGCTGAGCTGGGAAGAAACCCCACAGTTAAGGAGGAGATTCAGGCTGCGGGCATTAAAAGTGTGAATGCCGGAATGTATACCTATCCTGTTCATCAAGCCTGCGATATCCTTTTCTGCAAGGCAAATGTAGTGCCAGTGGGAAAGGATCAGTTGCCTCACCTGGAGATGACCCGTACCATTGCCCGCCGCTTTAACGAAAAGTTTTCTCCCAAAAAGCCCGTGTTTCCTGAGCCCCAGGCCCTGCTGAGCAAAACTCCTAGCATCCTTGGCTTGGACGGTAGCCAGAAAATGAGCAAGAGCCGTGGAAATGCCATTATGCTTTCTGCCACTGCAGACGAAACAGCAGCCCTCATCAAGAAGGCCAAGACTGACGCTGACAGAAACATTACCTATGATCCAGACAATCGCCCAGAAGTGGCAAACCTGTTGATGCTCATTTCACTGTGTACTGGAGATGAGCCCCAGCTGATTGCAGAGCGGCTTGGTGACGGTGGTGGTGGAGCTTTGAAGAAGCTTTTGACAGAATCCTTGAACGAAACCCTACGTCCTATCCGCAGTCGTCGTGCTGAGCTGGAAAAGGATCCTGAATACATCAGAAAGGTTCTGTTGAACGGCGTAGAGGCAGCTCAAGCTATGGCTCAGGCTACTCTACGAGAGGTTCGTTCCGTCATGAACATGGAAATCTAACTTTTGTAGAAACCCCTTTACTGCATTTCCTGCAGTGAAGGGTACCTCAAAAATTGTCTCCAACTTTTGGGGTACACCTCACAAGGAAGATGTTTTTGTTTCGTTTGTTGTCTCTCCCACCAAAAAATCCAAGGCAGCTGTTACATCACCTGCAATCATGAATTCTACAAGGGCAGGATACTTGGTGAGGATTTCTCCCAAGTTTACCAATGCAGTGAAATTATTGCTTTCGGTAATTTCTTTGGCTCCAGTTCCCTCGATAATGCTATTGAGATAGGCGTTTTTTGCCGCAAGATAAAGACTGGTATCAGGCATTTTTACGTTGCGGATATCGGTGGAAACAATTTCCAGCCAAGGGGTGCTTTCCTTGAGCTTGGTTGCTTTCACCAGCTCCTGGGTGGTTACAGTCTGAATTCTGGAGCCTGTGGTGTCATTTTGTGTTTCTTCCAGCAAATATGCGGTTACAGCCACATTGAACTGGTGGATTTCATCACGAATCAGCTGTTCTAGAGCCTCTTGGTCTTGGAGATTGTGTTGTTCCACCAATGGAATCAGGTCCTGGGGGTTAATTTTTGCCCTGCTTTCCACGGTGATGGTGTAGGTAAAGTCGGGGCTTCCCTCCAGCTTGGTGGCATAAAGCTGGGCGGAGGGCAGTGATGAATTGAATGTATCTGTTTGGGAGACAGGATCAAGGGAAAAGATTCTCAGTTGGGTATTAGTGGGCAAAAGCCTTTCCCAACGCCACAGGAATTTTCCAGACTGAATAAGCTCTGGATAGACACCACTTGTTTTTGACAGCATCAATCCATAATTACCGATGGGAACATCAAATTGAACCCAACCAAGGTAAAAGACTACTCCGCCAAAAAGAATCAGTATAATCAAGGATGCAAGGGCTTTTTTCATGCTGCAAGAACCGCCTCAAAGATAAGTTGATAAGGGAAAAGCACTAAAAAATCATGCCAAAATTGACGAAGCATAGTCGTTGTGCTTATACTATATTATACCTAGGAAGGGGTTTTGACTGCAAGGTTTCGTATGGAAAAAAAAGAGAAAAAAGCAAGGACACCGCATTATCGCCATCCCCTGTTTCAGCTCACCAACAGAACCCTGGTGTTTTTTAGCTTTTTTGTGGTTGTAACTCTATTTTTTTATGTAACTGGTAGTATAAATCAGTTTTTAGACTCAAGCCTCTTGGTGATTTTAAACATACTTCAGGTTGCTTCCATCATCACCCTCATTTTGTGTGTATTCTCCTTTGTTCAGATAATTGTTTTTTCAGTTTATTATAAGGATGCCTCCCATTTGTGGCATTTACTGCATATTTTCTTTTCTGTTCTTGTGTCCATAATCGGTTTTGTATTCTCAGGTGTCATTACTGTGCTTTCCGCTGGGATGTAGATTCCAGTCCAATTTGCAGTAGGCTGTTGCTGGAAAGCTTGTGTGTATCTTAAAGGCTTGACAGAAAATCACTCCCCATTTATCATCTACAGGTTATGGCTAAACGATTGTACGGAATCCGTGGCGCTGTGTGTTGCGGAAATACTGCAGATGAGATTCAAAATGCAGTGTCTGATATGTGCTCTCGGCTTTTTTGCGAGAATGGATTGCAGGGAGAGGATTTTGTATCCCTTCATTTTACCATGACTGGCGATCTGGATGCCTTGAATCCAGCGGCAGCCCTCCGTCGTAGTGCCTGTGGAGATTTAGTTAAGACTGCAGCGCTTTTTTGTAGTGCAGAGGCTCCTGTGCAGGGTGGCTTGCCCCGCACCATTCGTCTTTTGGTTACCGCCTACATGGAGGAAGGAAGCCAGCCTGTTCATGTGTATACTGGCGGGGCAGAGGTTCTTCGTCCCGACTTTGTCCAAGCTCGTACTTCTTCCCATCAGGTTTCACAATGAGTTCACGTTTCCCAAAGAAGGTATGGCTGGTCAGCCGAGAATACGCCGGAATAGCTGAGGCTGGCGGTGTAAAAAATGTGGCCTGCTCACTCTGCGAGGGCTTGGCTAGCAAGGGTGTAGATGTTACCCTGATGATTCCTCGTTACGGTTGCACTGATTTCGTCTTGACTACTGGCTATACCCCCAATGTAATTCCTCCTCAGCATATTTATGTAGACGGCAGAGATTGTGTAGTATCCTTCGACAAGGCTCACGTGGGCAAGGTAGAGGTTATATTCATCATTCACCAAATCTACAGCGAAAAAACTGGCGTCTATACCTACACTCTGGCAGATGAGCGGAGAAACAGTAGCCACGTCAGGGGAACAGGCTTTCATGACGCTCTTATGATGGATGTGCTTTTCCAGAAGGCTGTGTTGGTGTATGGAATGGTTTCCAAGGCCCTTCCACAGATTATTCACTGTCAGGATGCAGCCACCGCACTAATTCCTGCCATGGCTCGTTGTGTGGATGAATTTCGCGAAAGCTATAGTCCCGTAAAATTTGCCGTAACGGTACATAATGCCGGCCCTGGCTATCACCACGATTTTCACACTCTGGAGGAGGCAGTTTCCTACACTGGAATCCCCAGCTCCCATTTGATAGATTGTATGAATGGCGGGGCAGTGGAGCCTTTCTTGGCTGCTGGTCATTTCGCCGCCTTAACCACCGTGTCTCCTTGGTATGCCCAGGAATTGCTAGATCCAGACAACAGGGATACTGTGGGGCTTTCCCAGCTTTTCATTGGCAAGGGATATTCCATTACAGGCATTACCAACGGCATTGACTGCTATCGCTATGATCCTTCCAGTAAGCATTCCTCCTTGCTGCCCTTTGCCTTTTCTCCTGAAAAAGGAATTCTTGAAGGAAAATACAAGAATCGCCGCTACTTTATCCAAAACTATGCCTCTGCTTCCAGCAAGATGTTGTCCAGCGATTTCATCCGTTCAGGCAGCATTTCTGATAGCGACATAGAAGGCAAGCGGGGAAAACGGGCTGTTTATTTCTGCTACCATGGAAGAATCGCTAGTCAGAAGGGGATTGACGTGCTTGCCGATGCTGCCGCCATGCTTTTGTCTGCCCGCAAGGATGTTCGCTTCTTGCTGGTGGGCCAGGGGGAGTCTGCATTGGAAAACAAGCTGTCCCAGCTTGCCATGAATTTCCCTGGGAAATGTGTTTACCTGCAGGGGTATGACCGTGCAGTTTCCCGACTGTCTACTGCGGCGGCAGACTTTATTGTGCTGCCCAGCAAATTTGAGCCCTGCGGCTTGGAGGATTTTATCGCCCAGTTGTATGGAACCATTCCTGTAGCTCATGCCACTGGCGGTCTCAAAAAGATTATTGACGGAAAGACAGGTTTTCTGTACGAAGAAAACTCAGGAGAGAATTTGTTCCGTGTGTTGAATGAACTGGCAGACTTGGCTCGTTCAGATTTTTCCAAGCTGAGAAAGATTATTTCCTGTGGGGCAGAGTATGTCCAGAAAAAATATGACTGGACTTCGGTTATCCGGGACAAGTATTTGCCCTTTTACCGCGAACTATAATTTTTTAATTTTTTTACAAAAAAAATAAATTATGTATTGACACTTTTTTGTGTTTGGTATATATTCATCTACGTTCGAAACTGCCAATTTAGCTCAGCTGGCCAGAGCACGTGATTTGTAATCTCGGGGTCCAGGGTTCGAATCCCTGAGTTGGCTTGAATGAATGGGGAGGTTCCCGAGCGGTCAAAGGGGGCAGACTGTAAATCTGTTGGCTCCGCCTTCGAAGGTTCGAATCCTTCTCTCCCCATTTTAGGGCGTTGAACGATGAGTTCAACGCCTTTTTTTTTATTCTATGTTTTGGAGTATGGATTGGCTCGTTGGTATTCATCTGATGGACTTCAATTTTCCTGTACCCAATGTTCTCATTGTTGTCGCCATGAACCTGGGTTTGTGTATCTGTCTCAAAAGGATTTGACAAATCTTTGTCTATACTTTAACCTAGAAGAACAAGAATTTATTAAACAGTACTGTCGTTGGGTTCCTTACTACGATGGAAACGAAGTCCTTTGTCTTCTGGAAAAAGAAAATAACGATTGTATTTTTTGGGATTCTGGATGTGCTGCCTATGGAGCTCGTCCTGTACAATGTTCAACCTATCCCTTTTGGTCCTATATCGTCAAAAGTCTTGAAACCTGGAACCAGGAGGCAACGGAGTGTCCGGGAATAAATCGTGGGCAATTGCACGTAGGTTCTGAAATAGAAGAAGCGGTACGATGTTATGAGGAAAATGAACCCATTAAGAGACAGGAGGGATAATTATGGATATCCGATTTTGGGGAGTGCGTGGCTCTGTTCCTACACCCCTTACAGGTCAGCAGGTTCAAGCAAAAATTGAGGCAGTAGTTCAGCGCATTTCACCCAGAGATATAGTTTCTCTTGATGCCCGTGAGCGTTTTCTTGCATCCCTTCCTCCATCAATTTTTGGAACTGTTGGTGGAAACACTTCCTGTATGGAAATTCGCGATAGTCAGGGAAATGTCTGTATCCTTGATGCGGGCACTGGTTTACGAGAATTTGGTAAGCGGGGAATTCCTGCTCCAGACAATACCTACCACATCCTATTGTCACATTTTCATTGGGATCATATCCAAGGATTGCCCTTCCTGGATCAGGCTTATATGAAGAACTGTAAGATTATTTTTTATTCAGTTTTTCCTTATGCCAAGCAATTGCTTTCCCGCCAGATGGATTTGCCCTATTTCCCTGTTCAGTTTGACACAGGTTTTTTTGCAGACATTTCCTTCCAGCTGATTAAGCCTGGAGTTCCCTTCCAGATTGGAGCCTTTACTATTGTGGCAAAGAAAATGTCCCATCCAGGCAATTCCTATGCCTATTCCTTTGTGGAAGGGGATAAGAAGGTGATTTATGCCACAGATGTGGAGCTTTCTAGTGCCGACTTTAACAACTCAGAAGCCAACGTCTCCTATTTCACTGATGCCAACGCCATTATTCTGGATACCCAGTACACTGTGGAGGAGGCTTTGTACAAGGCTAACTGGGGACATTCTGCCTTTTCCTTGGCGGTGGATTTTGCCACAAAGTGGAACATCAAGAAGATGTATCTTTTCCACCATGAGCCCACCTATGATGACAAGAAGCTGAATTCCATCCTTCAGTCCGCCCAGTGGTATGCTCAGTATGTGGCCAACACCGACATGGAGCTCTATCTTGCTCAGGAAGGGCTCAGCTTTAGTGTATGAACGAATCTGAAAAGGATCCCATGGTTTTTACCTACACGTTTACTCCCCAGGAAACAGCAATCCTTGCTCGGTATATCCGCTGGCAGGGGTTGCCCGATGGCTTGGAGCGGTTCAGTGCCACCATCTTTAATACCGTGTACAATGCCATGACCATTGATGATGTGGAGCAATTCTTCAATAACTAAATTTGTCTTCCACTAATTTTTTCGTTATATTGGAGTTGTTGTGTTACGAAAAATCTTGCTTACATGCCTTGTTGTTTTTATAGCCATTGTTTTGATTCTTGGTGGAATTGGAGCTGGTTGGTGGGTTTTGTCCCAAAAGCCAGTGGCTCAGGATCAGATATCCGCCATTTCCTACAAGCTGGAGGTTCCCTCTGGTACAGGTATCAGGACAGTGGCAGCTCAACTGGAATCAGAAAATATCATCCGTTCTCAGCTTGTTTTTTATTTGCTGGCCAGAAAGGAAAATTTACAGTTGAAGGCTGGCGTCTACGAGCTGCAGTCTTCCCTGGCACTGGCTGAAATTTTTGAGATATTGGAGTCTGGGCGGCAGGAGCATCTTGTGGTAAGTATTCCAGAAGGACTGACACTTTCCAAGGTAGCTATACTTTTGGAGGATAAGGATGTGGTTTCTGCCCAGGATTTCATGGCTGCAGCTAAAAATCCTGTTTTGCTGGCAGAATATCATGTTCCTGCCAACAGTTTTGAGGGCTACCTTTTCCCCGATACCTATTATTTTATTCCTGGAATGAAGGCCGAAGCGGTGCTCCGCATATTGGTGGATACCTTTTATAAAAAAATTACCGGCATAGATGGATTGGCCAATCTTTCTTCCCAAGAATTATTCGATGTGGTGCGCCTTGCCTCCATTGTGGAGCGGGAATATCAGGTTGCCAGCGAAGCTCCTCTCATTGCCAGCGTCTTCAAGAATCGGCTGGATAGGAATATTGGATTATATTCCTGTGCCACCGTGGTATATGTCATCACGGAAATTGAAGGGCGCCCCCACCCAGAAATTGTTACCAACAAGGACTTGAAGCTTGATAGCCCCTACAATACCTACAAATGGGCGGGACTTCCACCAGGTCCCATCTCCAATCCAGGTCTTGTTGCTTTGAGTGCCGCCGCAAATCCACCTGAAACACCCTATTTTTATTTCCGGGTAACCAATGCAGGTGACGGTAGCCATCATTTTTCAGAAGGCTTTGAGGAGCATGTGGAAGTGGGGCAGCTGTACACCAAGCGGGCGGCAGGTAATTAATGAAGGGCTGGATTTCTGAGTCTACAATCCAGCAGGTTATGGAGCGGGTGGATATGCCTGCTCTTATCGGGGAATATACCCGACTGGAGCGTCGTGGCGAGGAGTGGTGGGGTTGCTGTCCCTTCCACACAGAAAAAACACCATCCTTCAGTGTTGTTCCCAGTAAGGGCATGTACTATTGCTTTGGTTGCCATGAAGGTGGCAGTGTCATTGACTTTGTAAAGAATGTGGAGCGACTATCCTTTCCAGAGGCGGTGGTATTTCTTGCAAAGTATGCAGGTGTGGAGGTAATTTATTCTGGTAACCAGCAGGTGAAAGAAGAGGATACCTCCCTCAAAGATCAATTCATAGACTTGTATACCCGTGTTGCAGGTTCCTATCACTATTGTCTTACCTCAACTACAGAGGGAAAATTTGCCTTGGACTATATTCTGAACCGAGGCATAACCATGGATACCATTCAAAAATTCCAGCTGGGGTATTCTCCAGCAAACCGCTACTGGCTTAAAAATTTTCTCCGAAGCAAAAATTATAGCGATGGATTTTTGAACGATTCGGGACTTTTTTCAAAAAAATATCCCGATATTTCTTTTTTCAGCAACAGGCTTATGTTTCCCATTGGAGACCGGCAGGGACGAACCGTGGCCTTTGGAGGGCGTCTGCTGGAGGGTGAGGGGCCAAAATACATAAACTCTGGTGATTTGCTCCAATATCAGAAAGGTAAGACCCTGTACGGCTTCCATCTCGCTCGGCAAAGCATTCGCAAGGAAAAGGCTGTTATCTTTTGTGAGGGCTACATGGACGTGCTGGCCTATCATCAGTGTGGTTTAACCCATGCGGTGGCACCCCTGGGAACAGCCCTTACCCAGGACCAAATAAAGCTGGTGCAGCCCTTTGTGGAGGAAATTTACCTGTCCTTTGATTCAGACAGGGCGGGGCGAGATGCTACCTGGAAGGCTATCCTCATGTGTCGCCAGGCAGATATTCCCGTGCGTATCATTTCCTTGGAGGGAGGAAAGGATCCTGCAGAAATTATGGTAAATTTTGGGGTCGAAGTATTGACAGAATCTGTAAATAGGTCTAAAATTGATGGCGATTATTTGTTATCTTTTTTGGCGACAGAACATCAAATAGAGACCCCAGAGGGGAAAACAAAAGCTGCATTGGCATTCTTTCCATACATTGATGCGCTTAAATCTGATATACAAAGGGAATCATGGTTGGCACGTTTGTGTCAGGTGTTGAACCTGAATATAGAGGCTGTAAAAAGGGATTTTTCAAATCGTGTTGCGGCTGAGTCTCGGGTTCAGGGTCACAAGGATGAGGTACGGAACGCCAAGCCTCCCCAGATACGGTTGAATGCGGAATTACGTTCCGTGTTGGCTGTGGTGGCAAATCTGGATACCTACGGCTTAATGAGGTCAAGTCTATCGCCGGAGGACTTTGAGGATCCGGTGGCTAGGGAATTATTCATTATCCTGGAAGAATGTTATAGGGAAGAATCAGTCCTACATGGTAGTGTACTGGCAAAATGCAGCAATGAGCAATTAAAAAGTCTAGTTGCCCGAGTTATTACCTCTGGCGAATATTCGGATAATCATGAGAAGGTTATCAAGGATAGTATTCGTCATATCAAGAGGAATAGCCTTGAGCGCAAACGTAGTCGCCTGCTGAACAAAATCCGCCAGTTAAGTACTTCCGCCACAACCTATGAGGAACAGAGGCTTCTTGAAGAACTGATTTCAGAGAAGATGAATATTGATTTTGAACTAGATAGTAAGGATGCACACTGATGGACGAACTGGATTCGGCTATTGAAAAACTGATTGAGTACAGCAAGGAAAAGCGTTCCATTTCTTGGGATGAATTGAATGGAATGTTGCCTTCTGAGATTTTGAACTCGGACAAAATGGAGACCGTTTTATCTGAGTTGGCAAAAAACAACATCCAACTGAAAGATGATACCGACGAGCTAGACAAGGTTGAAGACGACGAGGATTTTGTTCTTGATTCAGATGATGACGATGAGGGTGTTCAGGATGAGGATGCCCAGAAAGTAGCTGATGAAGACAGCGGAAAGAAACGCCTTATTTCTGGAGATAAGGACTCTGGCGGTGATGACCCTGTTCGCTTGTATTTGCGGGAAATTGGTAAGGAAAACCTTTTGACTGCGGAGCAGGAAGTTGAGCTTTCCAAGAAGATGGAAGACGGTGAGAATATCATCAAGGACGTAATCAAAAAATCCGGAATTCTGATTCCTGAGTTCTACAACATCGGTGTAAAGGCCTTTTCCCGCATTGATATTCAGCCTGGTCGCAACAGAAAGGAAATCAACGAGGAAATGACGGAAAAGCGTCGCCTCAAGACCTGTTATAGTGAATACATCAAGCCTGTGTTTGCAGACATGAAGGCTTACATGCAGCTGAAAAAACAGCTGTACGAAACAGACCAGACAAACCAGATTTTCAACGATCCCCAGCTGGTGGCTTTGAGAGAAAAGATTATGGTTTCTCTCCAGCGTGTTGAAATCCAATCCGAGGAAATCGAGCGTTTTTCCTCACGGTTCTTGGATGCAACTCGTCGTATCAGCGAGTATCATAACCGTCAGGACAAAAAAGCAAAGGAACTTCGTATTACCGACTTCAGCGATCTAAGAAGCTTGGGAAAGCGTATTGCAATGAAGTCCGAGCGAGCAAAGCTGGAAGCTGATTTAGGAATTTCCGCCGACGAAATCCGCGAGATTTATACACAGATTCAGAAAATCAGCCGCAAGCTCAGAAAGCTTGAGTATGAGTTTGAAAACGATGTTTCTGAAATCATTTCCATGTCAAGGGAAATCAACCGTGGACGCCGTATGATGAAGGAGGCTAAGAACCGGCTCATCAATGCAAACCTGCGTCTCGTTGTTTCCATTGCGAAGAAATATACCAACCGAGGCTTGCAGTTCTTTGATTTGGTGCAGGAAGGAAATATCGGTCTTATTAAGGCGGTAGAGAAGTTTGAGTACCGCAAGGGATATAAGTTTTCCACCTACGCAACCTGGTGGATTCGTCAGGCCATTACCAGAAGCATTTCTGATCAGGCTCGTACCATCCGTGTTCCTGTTCATATGATTGAGCAGATTAACAAGGTGGTGCGGGAATCCCGTCAGCTGATGCAGAAGTTTGGACGTGAGCCTACTGACGAGGAAATCGCCTTGCAGCTGGGCTGGCCAGTTTCTCGTGTAAAGCAGGTGAAGAACGTAGCTCGTGAGCCAATTTCCTTGGAAACACCTATCGGAGAGGAGGAGGATTCCTCTCTGGGAGACTTTATCGAGGACAAGGACGTGGAGAATCCCGCATCCAAGACAGCATACACCATGCTGCAGGATCACCTCCATACCATTTTGGCAACCCTGCCTCCCAGAGAGCAGGAGGTTCTCAAAATGCGTTTTGGACTGGACGATGGCTTCTCCCTTACACTGGAAGAGGTTGGTTTATACTTTGACGTTACCAGAGAGCGTATCCGCCAGATTGAGGCAAAGGCTCTGCGTCGTTTGCGCCATCCACGTCGTTCAGGTGGCTTGCGGGATTATATGGATTAATGAATGGCAATTCCATAGCCTAGTTCTCGGAGCTGGGCTGTGGGGATATGCTAGACATTCCATCGATAATAGGATATAAATTAAGTTTAGTATAGCTTTAGAAGAGGGGTTTTGTTCATGGATATGACCAATGTATTTGACAAACTTATCGCATTGCAGGAAATTCTTGCTGAAAAATATGAGATTGAGTCAAAGATAGAGAATGCTCCTAAGGATTTGGGCCTGCAGGATGAACTGTTGGTTCGAATGAAGGAAGAATATATCAATATAAACACAGCCTACGAAGAGGTAAAGGCTAAGATTTCCAAGCTGAAGTTTGATTTGGACGAAGCTGTGGCAGCCCGTGAGCGGGGAGAGCGGGGAATGGATAACATTACCACTCACCGTGAATATGAGGCCTTGGACAAGGAAATTAAGGATGCCTCTGAAAAGGAAAGCCAGTTGCGGAAGGAATTGCAGACAGAGGAGCGTCATTTCGAGGACCTTTCTGCAAAGATGAGCCGTAAGGAACAAGATCTGGAAATGGGAAAGACAGAGCTGGAAGAAAAGAAGGCTTCTTGGGCCCGCAATGTAGAAGCATATCAGGCTCAGCTGGAATCCCTAAAGATTCGGGAAGGAAAAATCGTTCCTGATTTGGATCCAGAAATCGTATTTAAGTTTGAGCGAATTATTCGCAGCAAGCAGAACAGAGGTATCGTTGCCGTAAAGGGTAATGTTTGTGATGGTTGTCACATGATTCTTCCTGCTCAGTTTGCCAACGAAGTTCATAAGGGTGAGGACATCGTATTCTGTCCTTACTGTAGCCGTATCTTGTTCTACCAGGAGCAGGAGGAAGGAGATGAAACCTTCTTCAACTTTGATGATGCTGCTGGAAGCCTTGTTGATTTGGATGATGATGAATTTGACGAGGATATGGATGAGGACGAAGACCAGGACGAAGTAAAGGAACTGGACGAGTACGAAGATTAATTTTGTTGATTGGGCAGAAAATATATGGTCGCTGTTTCCATGATTCTACGGAGCCATGGAAAGAGAGGAAAGTCCGGGCTCCTTCGGAAAGGACGCCGGTTAACAACCGGGAGTAGCATTGGCGACGATGCTGCTACAGAGAGCGCAGCAGAAAACAAACCGCCTTGTTCACAAGGTAAGGGTGAAATGGTGGGGTAAGAGCCCACCGGGCAGACGGTAACGGATGTCGCAGGGCAAGCCTCGTCTGGAGCAAGACCAAGCAGTAGCTGTAACTCCGATATGGAGGTGGATCCTTTGGGTTTACTTCCACGGCTACGGGTAGGTTGCTGGAGATACAGGGAAATCTGTATCCTAGATAGATGACCATGCTTGACGGTGGCTTTGGTTGCCATCAAGTGACAGAACCCGGCTTATTATATTTTCTGTCTTTTTTTTGGGGAATTGGGTGGAACGCAAACAGAAGTCTACAACTCAGCAAAATGTTTATCGACGCAAGAGTAAGTTTTTGCGTCGCTTAGTTGTATGCCTTATTGTTCTTGTGGTTTCAGCCCTTATTACCATTCCCGTTCTTTATTTTTTAAATCTAAAAAAAGAAGCTGCCGTTAGCATGAATCAAATTTCCTCCTTGTGGCAGGAAGGTAATTATCAAGAAGTATATGATTTAACAAGAGGCTTGTTGTTAGAGAAGCCCTTTCATGCAATGTCCTTGGCTTTTAACGGCTATTCTGGATTTTATCTTGCCGTCTCTGAAACTGATACCGCAATGGCTCAGTCCTACTTGGATACATCTATCAATTCTTTACGCCTTGCAGCCCTAAAAACTCGTGGAAACGCTCGTGCCCAGGTGCATTATATGTTGGGAAAGGCTTATTTCTACAAAAATACACTTTCAGACTACCATTATTACAGCGATTTGGCAGTAAAATATCTTGCTTTGGCAAAGAATGAAAACTACGAGGCAGACGACATCCCTGAATTGCTGGGGCTGAGTTATGCTACTTTGGGACTAACAGAAAAAAGTATCGCTGCATTTACCGAGGCACTTTTAGTGCGGGAATCAGATGTTTTGTTACTTTCCATTGCGGAACAGTATTATAAGAATAGCCAGTTGTCTGCTGCAAAGGCATATTTACATCGAATTTCCACCTCCACTGGTGATGATACAGTGAGATTGAAAAGCAAGTCCTTGTTGGGTCAAATCTATCTTGATGAAGAGAATTACGACGAGGCAGAACAAGAATATCGTTCAATGTTAGAAATTAATCCAAACTATGCAGACGCAGTGTATGGTATTGGTGTAGTATACGAGAAGCGTGGTGAGCTGGTGAAGGCTCGTTCAGAGTGGAGAAAGGTTCTTAAGCTGGACGTAAATCATCAGGGGGCCTTGATGCGACTCGCTGAATATTAGTAACTAAGATAGGAGAAAATATATGGCGTTTTTTGATAAGTTTTCCACAGATATTGGAATTGACTTGGGTACTTGTAATACTTTGATTTATGTACGTGGAAAGGGCATTGTAGTAAATGAGCCCTCTGTTGTGGCTGTGGAGCGTGGTACAAACCGTGTTGTAGCTGTAGGTGCCGAAGCTAAGCGTATGCTTTGGAAGACTCCAGAAACCATCACTGCAATCCGTCCCTTGAAGGATGGTGTTATTGCAGATATGGCCAGTACAGAGAAGATGATTCGTTACTTTATCTCCAAGATTGTTCCTCGTCACCAGGTGTTCAAATCTACCAGAATGAAGATTGGTATTCCCACTTGTATTACAGAAGTGGAAAAGCACGCTGTAGAAGAGGCTGCTGTTAAGGCTGGTGCCAAGGAAGTTGAATGTATCGCTGAGTCCTTGGCCTCTGCAATTGGTGCTCAGATTCCCATTGACGAGCCAGAAGGTCACATGGTATGTGACATCGGTGGTGGAACAACAGAAGTGTCTGTAATCTCCTTGGGTGGTATGGTTGTTACCAATGCTATCCGCCTTGGTGGAGATGAGTTTGACGAGTCTATTGTTAAGCATGTTCGCAGTGTCCATAACCTGATTATTGGTCAACAGACTGCAGAACGGCTAAAAATTGAGATTGGAAACGCTGCTGCCGACAAGAGCATTGAAAAGATGGAAATCAAGGGAACCGATGCCATTACTGGTCTTCCTCGTCGTCTTGAAATTGACTCTGTAGAGGTTCGAGAGGCTTTGAAGGATCCTGTAACCCAGATTGTTGAAGTAATTAAGCGAACCTTGGGACAGACTCCACCAGAGCTTTCTGCTGATATTATTGAAAACGGAATCGTAATGACTGGTGGTGGTTCCTTGCTGAAGGGCTTACCAAAGCTTATTTCCAAGGAAACTGGTGTACCAGTTTTGTTGGTGGATAACCCTCAAGAATGTGTCGCCATCGGTGCTGGAAAGGCCTTTGAATTGTTCAGGGATATTTCCTCTGACAGAAGTATCTACGATAACTTGAACAACTAGGTGGTTTCATGGCATTGCGGAAACCTCAATTTCTTCTCAAACCTTCTCTTTTTGTATTGGTTTTGCTTTTGCTCATTTCGAGCATTATGCTGGCTTTATCCACTGGTGGGTTCATTGTGAACTTTAAGACGGTGGGATTTTCTGCTTTGTCTGCCCTACAAAAAGGCACTCGGACGGTATATTCCAGCGTTACCGGTGTTGTATCTGCGGTACAGGAAATCCGTGTGCTGCGGGAGGAGTATCAACGGCTTACCCAGCGGCTGGAAAACTACGAATACATGCAGCAAAGCAATGCAGAAATTCGGCGGGAAAATGAGCGATTGAGGGAGCAACTGGATTTTACCACCCAGTTTGAATATAAAAGTCATCCTGCCCAGATTATTGGTCGGGATCCAAACAATCAATATTCCTTTATCACCATAGACAAGGGTAGCCGTCAGGGTATCAAAAAGAATATGCCGGTGATTGCAATTCAAAATGGTACCATTGGACTGGTGGGAAAGGTATTGCAGGTGGGCTACACCACTAGTATGGTTATGCCCGTTTATGATTATGATTGCAATGTTTCTGCTCGTATCCAAAATACTAGAGACGTGGGACTTGTAAGCGGATTGGGCTGGGAGGATAGTCCTCTTTCCATGAAGTATATCAAAAAACGAGTGCTTCCTGACTTGCAGTACGGTGATTTGGTGGTTACCTCTGGAGAAAATGAGAATTTCTTGAAGGATATTCCTATCGGCTATATTTCTACTATAACCGTACAGGATTATGATTCCTCCTTGAACATTGAGCTGACATCTGTCCTTGATTTTGGTCGCTTGGAGACAGTTATTGTTGTGGACATGAAGGAGCTGAACCCAGAGGCAGAAACAGGGGAGGAGACTACAAAATGATTCGTAAGCCACTAGTTATTTTTGTCATTTTGCTGGTTTGTGCCCTTTTGGAAACAGCATTGTTGTCCAACGTGGTGTTTCTTCCCGTGGTGCCAGATTTATTGCTGTTGGTGGTACTCTACATTTCTGTACAAAACGGTTCTTTGACTGGTGAGGCCACAGGCTTTGTATCTGGTCTTTTGTTGGATTTTTTGACTGCAGCACCCTTGGGCTTGAACTGCCTTTTACGTACACTTTTGGGTTTTTTTGCAGGCCTGTTCCACGATGTGCTGAATATTTCTAAAATTATGATTCCCGCAATGTTGGCACTTATTGCCACCATTGCAAAGGCTATTATCATTGGCTTTATTTCCTTCTTTTTCCCTAACGGAGTGATTACCTATGATTTGTTTTCCGCTTCCTTTGGAATGGAATTGTTGTTCAATGTGATTCTTGCACCTTTGGTATTTGCTTTCCTTTCACTTTTTTCTTCATTTTTGATTAGTGACAAGGAGATTTCCCGCTGATGAAAGTAAATGATTTAAAGTCAAAGTCGGGAGTTTCATTAAAACGGGATAGCAAACTGGTGGTACTGGTGTTGATTATCCTGGGTTCCTTTGTTATCTATACCATGAAGCTGTTTTCCATGCAGGTTTTGGAAGGCGCTCAGTATCGGCAGCAATCAGAGGATATTTCGAGCCGTGTAAAGACTATTCCCGCCCAGCGTGGTGAAATTTACGATAGAAATGCCACTGTTCCCATGGTGGTTAATACAGATTCCTTTGCTGTGGATTTAATTCCTGGTGAGATTCCTTCAGGAAAGTACGATACCGTGGCTGCAAAGCTGGCGGATATTCTGCAGATTGATAAAAAGCAAATTGATGCCAAGATTCCCTCTAATCAACGCAGTTCTTATTCTGCCATAGAGGTTAAGTCTAATGTGCCTTTTTCTGTGGTTTCTGACATTGCGGAAAATAAAAATGATTTGCCGGGAGTTTCTTGGCGTTCAAAACCCCTGAGAAGCTACGTGCAGACTGGTTCCATGTCCCACATTTTAGGATATGTAGGTGACATTACTAGAGAAGAATTGAAGGTAATGTACAATCAGGGATACACCAATACTAGCATTATTGGAAAAACTGGTATTGAAAAGCAATATGACTCCATTTTGCAGGGAGTTCCAGGACGAGAATCCACCACAGTAGACGTTCGTGGAAGGCTTTTGTCCGATGCTTTAACGGTGATTAATCCTGAGATGGGAAAAAATCTTGTTCTGACCATTGATACAAACATTCAAACCCTGACAGAAAAGGCTCTAGGAGAGCGAGTAGGGGCTGCGGTAGTGCTGAAGCCTGCCACTGGTGAGATTCTTGCCATGGTTTCTTATCCATATTTTGACTCCAACCTGTTTAGCTCCGAAAATGCGTCCCAAGAATATGCTCGTATGGTGAATGCTTCCAACAATCCATTGTTGAACCGCGCCATAAATGCAGCCTATCCACCAGCTTCTACCTTTAAGGTGATTATGTCAGCTGCCATGCTGGCAGAACAGTCCATGCCAGCTGAAAAAAAGGTGGAGTGTACTGGTTCCATTCGTTATGGTGACAGAACCTTCCGTTGTCATATTGGAACTCCAGGCCATGGCTATATGGACTTGAAGAATGCCTTGGCTCAATCCTGCAACGTCTATTACTGGACTCTTGGTCGTGACTTTATTGGTATTGATATGATTGCTTCCTATGCCCAGGAATTTGGGCTTGGACGTTCCCTAGAAATTGATCTTCCAAGTCATTCTGCAGGATTTATTCCCACGGCCCAGTGGAAGGAACGACGATACCACGAAAAATGGCTTGGTGGAGATACCTTGAGTGCCGCCATTGGTCAGGGATACACCACGGTTACGCCCTTGCACATGGCAAATGCCATTGCCATGGTGGTGAACGAGGGTGTCATTTACAAGCCCCATGTTTTAAAGGAAATTCGTGATCCAGCCAGTGGTGAGGTGATTTCAACAGTTGAGCCTGAGGTTTTGCATGAATCTTCAATTGATACGTCTGTGTGGCGAACCGTGAAGGAAGCCATGCGTCATACGGTAACTGACGGAACGGTACTATTCCCCTTGAAGAACAAGACGGTTCAGATTGCTGGAAAATCAGGTACAGCTGAGGTGGCTCAGTATAAGAACCAATGGCACTCTTGGTTTGTGGCTTATGCGCCCTACGATGGACCACCAGAGGATACAATTGTGACGGTGGTGCTGGTAGAAGCAGTGAATACTTGGGAGTGGTGGGCACCTTATGCCACCAACATCATCATGCAGGGAATTTTTGCTAATCAGGATTATGATCAAGCTGTTGATGCCCTTGGATTCCGCTATTTGACTCGACCTGTAGGAAGACAGGAGTAGGCACGGAATGAAGCTACGTATATTTGAGTTGTTTGACTTGATTCTCTTGGTTACCATGATGTTGCTCATAACAATAGGTGTGGTGTTTATCTATTCTTCAAGTGTAAACTCTGCAGGAATCTCTGTATCACGGGAATATATCCGACAAATAATATTCGGTGCCACAGGTCTTATTCTTATGGCTACTGCTGCCATCCTTGACTACCGCAAACTGGTAAAGCAGGCTCCCAAGCTTTTTATTGGTATGGTGCTGGTACTCTTGTACACAGGCTTGTTTGGTAAGGTTGTAAATGGAGCAAGAAGCTGGCTAGGATTGGGAAATCTTGGTGTTCAGCCTTCGGAATTCGCAAAGATTATCTATATTTTCTTTTTGGCATGGTATTTTGAGCGGACTGACAAGGTTTCGGATCGAAAAAGATTTATAACATCCCTGTGTATTATGGGTGTTCCCTTGATGCTGATTCTTTTGCAGCCAGACTTGGGAACAGCTAGTGTTTATATTCCCATTTTCTTGGTCATGTGCTTTATGGCAGGAATTCCTTCTCGTTACCTGTTTATGGTGATTTTAACGGGAGTTTTAACTGTAGTCTGTACCGTGCTTCCAGTGTGGGAATCTGAAATCCTGCAGCGAAGTATTCCCATTCTAAAGGTGCTAACAAACCAGTGGCTTCGTTTAGTTATCATTGCAGCGGCAGGAACCATCTCCTTGATTGGTATTGTTGGATACATGCTGTTTAAAAGCAAATATTACTATTGGATTGCCTATTGCTTTGGAATCACCACGGTGGCATTGGTTATGTCCATTGCTGCTGGTAAGGTACTGAAGCCATATCAGATACAGCGTCTCATCATCTTTATTGATCCAGAAAGTGATCCACTTGGAGCAGGGTGGAACATTATCCAGTCAAAAATCGCTATCGGTTCTGGTAATATGCTGGGGCAGGGTTTCTTACAAGGTATTCAGAGCCACCTACGATTTTTGCCCCAGCAGAGCACCGACTTTATCTTCAGTATTCTCTCTGAGGAATGGGGATTTGTTGGTGGCTGTGTTGTATTCGTGCTGTATTTGGTTATTTTGTTTCGTATCATATCTATCATCAAGACCACAAAGCATTTGTTTGGCTACTATGTGGCTTCTGGAATCCTTGCCATGTTTTTCTTTCACTTTATCGTAAATGTTGGCATGGTTATGGGAATCATGCCCATTACAGGAATTCCCTTGGTGTTTCTTTCCTACGGTGGATCCTCTCTGTGGACTGGCATGATTTGTATTGGCATCTTGATGAGTATTAACTTTCATCAGGAAAGTGAGTTTGTGTTTAGTTAGAAAAAGTAGAGTTTTGTTTAAATTTATATATTGGTAGACAGAATATACATTATAAGAAGTTATTTACTATTTCGCTTCTCTTTGTTAATCGTGGCATAAAGGATACGGTGGTTTTAGATTCCCTTTTGTCGATTCATTTTTTTACACCCTGCCATTGGATTTTTAGTTCCCTGGGTTAATTCTTTTTGGCTAAAGCCTTCTCTTTCAAAGAATTGCACGGGAACAATAAGTCCTCTGGGATTTTCCTTTTGCATGAGCTTGTAAGTTTTACGAAAGGAATAAAAGAAGGAGGGAAGCTGTGAACTTCCCTCCTTTGTCAGTTACAATTACTTATTCTTGACAACAGCCTGAGCTGCAGCCAATCGAGCGGCTGGTACTCGGTATGGAGAGCAGGATACGTAGTTCAATCCAGCTCTATAGCAGAAGTCGATGGTGTCGGGATCTCCACCATGCTCACCGCAGATACCCAGCTTAATGTCGTTCTTAACGGAACGAGAGCGCTCACGAGCAATATTTACCAATTCACCAACGCCAGTTTCGTCCAGTGTTTTGAAGGGATCTGTTTCAAATACTTCCTGGTCAAGATATGAAGGAAGGAACTTAACGGCATCGTCGCGGCTAAAGGCAAAGGTCATCTGGGTAAGGTCATTGGTACCAAAGCTGAAGAAGTCGGCATACTCGGCAAGCTTTGCAGCCTGGAGAGCGGCACGAGGAACTTCAATCATGGAACCGATGAGGATGTCCTTTGCAGCGGCAGGATTGTCTGCAAATACCTTTGCAATAACAGCCTCTGCACGGCCACGGAGAATGGACAATTCCTTTACATCACAGACAATTGGAATCATGATTTCAGGCTTAACAGGAATCTTTCGTGCAATACAATCGGCGGCGGCACGAGCAATAGCTTCTACCTGCATGTCGTAGATTTCTGGATAGGTGATTCCCAAACGGCATCCACGGTGACCCAACATGGGGTTCATTTCGTGAAGCTTGTCCAGCTTTACAGTAAGCTGGTCAGCGTTCAGCTTCATGAAGTCTGCCAGCTCGTCTTTTTCTGCACGGGTATGAGGAATGAACTCGTGCAAGGGTGGATCCAGCAAGCGGATTGTTACAGGGCGACCATTCATGGCCTCAAGGATTCCGGTAAAGTCCTTCTGCTGCAATGGCAGGATGTTGTCCAATGCACGCTTGCGCTGGGCTTCTGTGTCAGAAACAATCATGGCACGGAAGTGAATCAGTTTTTCACGATCAAAGAACATGTGCTCTGTGCGACACAAACCGATTCCCTTGGCACCAAAGGTAAATGCCTGGGCTGCATCCTGAGGCTGGTCTGCATTGGCTCGAACGTTAAATCCCTTGAGGGAGCCACGCTGAGAAGCCTCACAAACCTCGTCACACCATCCCAAGAAGGTGTTTAATTCAGCAGAAATAGCAGCTTCCTTCAGTGGTAGCTCACCTTCGTATACACATCCAGTGGTTCCGTCGATGGTGATGAAGTCGCCCTCGGTAAAGGTCTTTTCACCAATGGTTACATTCTTGCCGTTTACTACAACTTCCTGGGCTCCACAAACACAGGGAGTTCCCATACCACGAGCAACAACGGCGGCGTGGCTTGTCATACCACCTGTGGAGGTAAGGATACCTTCTGAACAGGCCATTCCAGAAATGTCCTCTGGGCTTGTTTCCTTACGAACAAGAACAACCTTCTTCCCTTCCCGCACCCAGGCTTCTGCATCATCAGCAGTATATACAATATGACCACAGGCAGCTCCAGGAGAAGCGTTTAAGCCCTTGGTAAGCTGCTTTGCAGTCTTGAGAGCATCGGCATCAATCATGGGGTGCAAAAGCTGGTCGATATGAGCGGCAGAAACACGCATCACAGCTTCTTCACGGGTGATAAGTCCCTCTCCTACCATGTCTACGGCACATTTTACTGCGGACTGACCAGTTCTCTTTCCGCTACGAGTCTGCAGAATGTACAACTTGCCCTGCTGTACGGTAAATTCCATATCCTGCATGTCACGATAGTGCTTTTCAAGGCACTCACGGATGGCAATGAGCTGTCCGTAAACTTCTGCATTTTCTGCTTCCAGCTTGCTGATTTTTTCTGGAGTACGGATACCTGCTACAACGTCTTCTCCCTGAGCATTCATCAAGTATTCACCGTAGAACTTGTTTTCTCCAGTGGAAGGATTGCGACTAAAGCAAACACCAGTTCCAGAATCCATTCCAAAGTTACCAAATACCATGGACTGGATATTTACAGCTGTTCCTGCCAAGCCCTTGATATTGTTCATGGCTCGGTATTTAATGGCTCGATCATTCATCCAAGAGCCGAAAACTGCATCGATGGAGCCCCACAGCTGCTCAACGGGGTCCTGGGGGAATTCTTTTCCAATGGCGTTCTTGTAAATAACTTTGTAGGTAGCAACAAGCTCTTCCAGGTCGGCGGCAGTAAGGTCGGTGTCCAAGGTAACACCACGTTTTGCCTTCAATTCGGAGATAGCATCTTCAAAGTGGTCTGCAGGAACACCCATGGCAACGTCACCGTACATCTGGATAAAGCGACGGTAAGCGTCCCAAGCAAAACGTGGGTTTCCTGTGCGTGCAGCAAGTCCCTTGGCGGCCTTGTCGTTCATTCCCAGATTCAAGATGGTGTCCATCATTCCTGGCATAGAAATAGCAGCACCAGAACGAACGGATACCAATAATGGATCATCAGCATCACCGAGCTTTTTGCCCATAAGATCTTCCAAAGCCTTCAGGTTTGCGGTAACCTCTTCCTTCAATCCAGCAGGATATGCTCGGTCATTTTCGTAAAAAAGTTTACAGACCTCTGTGGAAATGGTAAACCCTGGAGGAACAGGAATTCCAAGACTTGTCATCTCTGCCAAGTTGGCTCCCTTTCCACCGAGCTCCATTTTCATGGAGGCATCACCATCAGCCTTGCCGGCTCCAAAGAAATACACAAATTTCTGGTTTGCCATTAAAAAATACTCCTTTAATGTTTATCTCATATAACTTACCTATTTTACCTTGAAGAATTCCTACTGTCAATGTTATAATTGAATGATTGTTATGAGATTACGTGAATTTTTTATTTATTCTTTTTGTATCGGTGTAGTATTTTTATTCTTTTCTTGTTCCAGTATTCCTGTTCAAGACAGTAGTCAGGATATGCCCCATGAGGTAGACAGTACTGAAGATGATATAAAAGAAGATGGCTCCCCTATTCTCATTCTTCCGCCAGAGGAAGCTGTTCCTGCTACCAGTTGCCTTGTGTTGACCTTTGGGGGAGATATTATGGCTCACACCCCAAATTTCAGTATGGCAGATTATAGCATGATTTATGCTGATATAGAGGAAATTATTCAAAACGATGACTTGACCTTTGCAAATTTGGAAACCCCTGTTCACGACGGAAGACCCTACGAAAACTACCCTACCTTTAACGTACAGCCTCCCTATGCTCAGGCTGCCATAGATGCAGGATTTGATGTTTTTTCCCTTGCCAATAATCACACCAACGATCAGGGCCTTGAAGGAATGGAGAGAACCCTGGCTTTTTTTCAGTCAAAGGAGGCTGAAGGTGTGTATGCTGCAGGAATCAAGCCTGCAGGTTACAAGGGCTTTACCTACCAGCTTATAGAAAAGGATGACTGGAAAATCTTGTTTGTGGCGGTGACAGAAATCTTGAACAGCTTTACCGACTACCAAAAGCTTGACTATGTGGCTCCTTCTGCCAGTAGACGAAAGACACTGTTTCAAGAATTGGCTCAGTTACGGGAAGAAAATCCTTGTGATGTGTTTGTGCTTTCCCTCCACACCTGCGAGGATGAGTATGTTCACGAAATTACCCAGGTACGACGGAATTTTTATCGTTCCCTGCTGGATAGTGGTGTTGACTTTGTGTGGGCAAACCATCCTCATCTTGCAAAGGAATGGGAGGTGTTTAGGGCTCAGGATGAGGATTTTCCCCATGCCATGGCCATGTATGCCTTGGGAAACACGATTTCTGGTCAAAGAACAAATCCTCAGTTTACCAAGCCTGAGACAAACCGAGACTACACGGGAGATGGTTACTTGATTCAGGTGGTTCTGGAAAAGGATGAGGCAGATTCAGACTTCAGGATTACCGACATTACCCCTCACCTTATTACCACCTACATTGACGAAAACAAAAATTATCTTATTCGCCGCTTGAACGAGGGCTTTATCCAAGAGCTACGGAATGAAGGCAACGAAAAGTGGGCCAATTATTTGGCTGCACGAAAGGCTCTGATGGAAAAAATTGGCCGTAAGGATGTGGTACGATAGGAATTCTATGTTATAACTGATTCCTTGCTACAGTGTATCCCTAAGTTGCAATAAAATCAATAATACGCAGAGTAATCTATTTAAAAATGATATATAATACGCAGAATATTTTTATTAAAAATGATATATAATACGCAAAGTAATTTAATTATAAGATAAAAAAACTCCCAGAGAAAGCCTTAGGTGCAATCTCTGGGAGGTGGGGTTTTAGAGTGGATTATAGATCTATTTTTTTTACGACAATAACATTTTTTTCCACATCAACAGCAGCTGTTCCTGAAGAAATAATTCCATCACCTGTTATTGAAACATAATAAGCTGTATAATCACCTGTAATACTTGCAATGCTAGAACTCCAATAGTCTCCCGATAATCCTGATACTTTTTGATGTGTTTTATTCATATTGAACACAGCATTAAGCTCATCTTTTGTAGGAATGTACCAACCTGATTCACCAGAAGTATTTTTGTTATTTGCGTAAGTAAAGATAGAACGATCTCCTGTTTGTTGATTTTTCACAGCATTATACATTTCCTCTCCGTCACTTATATTAATTAAATCACTCCAATTATTAATATTAGAGGGAACACCACACCAATAATTTTGCCAGCCTTCATTTTTCTCTACAATTTTGATGTATGAGTCATTAACTTCAAATACATAACCTATTGAGGCTCCACTGTCATCTCGGTATTCGTCGCCAATGTTATAAGTTTGTGTCACTGCAGTTACAGTATCTGAATCTTCTCTCAGCACAATAACAACAACATTTGTGCCTTCGTTTACGGTAATCCAGTCACTGGTTCCCACTAGCTTTTTGCCTGTGGTACCTGTTTCTACAACCTCAAGATGAATATTAATTTCTGAACCGATTGCAAGCTCTTCAAAGATGATAGAAGCATCTGCACCAGCTGTAGAATTAATTTCTTGGTGGTGAGATTTCGTACCGTCCCGATTTTCTATCCAAGTCGTTATCTGGTAGTCTCCTGTGGTAATATTTCTTCCACTACTCTTTTCCAGTTTAACAAGAATGCTAAGATCACTCTGGTGTGGCTTGAGCAAGTGGTTGGTACAGCCAATGGTAAAAATAATAGCAATAAAAACAAACAGTAAAGCTGGGAACAAAAATCTTTTTTTCAAGGTAAACACTCTCTCCATTTTTGGGATTTAGATAATTCTATAATAAGAAAAGATTTTTTACAATTATTTATCTTTGAAATTCTAGAATGAAATCCTTTTTTTTAAGGAAATGAGACAGGAATAGATGTTTTTGATTTTTCATGTTAAGAATGTGAAAAATCCTTGAGAAAGGCGCTTTTATCCATTATAATTGACGATGGATTTTTTTTCAAAATTACACAAAGGGGCATAGACATGAAGACGAACTACACCGACCTGCCAGTTTATCAGCAAAAGGAGCGGATTTTAGAAACCTTGGCCACAAACCAGGTGGTGGTGGTGCAAAGTCCCACAGGTTCTGGAAAAACCACCCAGCTGCCAGTAATACTCCATGAGGCAGGCTATTCTCAATCTGGTATGATTGCCGTTACTCAGCCCCGCAGAATTGCCGCCCTCAGTGTCAGTGAGTTTATTGCCAAGCAGTTAAAGACATCTTACCCTGGTTTGGTGGGCTACAAGATGCGTTTTGAAGATAAAACTGATGCTACCACCAGAATCAAAATCATGACCGATGGTATTTTATTGCAGGAAATGAAGCTAGACCCTTGGCTTTCCCGGTATTCAGTGGTGATGGTAGATGAGGCCCACGAACGGAGCCTGAACATAGATTTTGTACTGGGTTTGCTAAAGCGGGTGCTGGCTGCACGAAAGGATTTTAAGGTAATCGTTTCTTCTGCCACCATGAACACGGAGGTGTTTTCCAATTACTTTGACGGTTGCCCCATCGTCACCATAGATACCATCACTTACCCGGTAACGGTGGTGTACGATCCTCCAGAGGTGGCCGCCAGCACCAATAGTACCATTGCAGCCCAAGCCCTCCTTTCCAAGATAGAGGACACTATTGGCCGAGTGCTGGACAATCGGGAGCCGGGAGACATTCTGTGCTTTTTGCCAGGAGAAAAAATCATCAAGGACTGTATGCGTAAGTTGATGAATGCATCCTTTGGCAGAAAGCTCCATTTGGTGCCATTATATGGTCGCCTTGCAAAGGAGGAGCAGGAGCGAGTCTTTGATTCCCCGCCCTTTGGCAAGAAAAAGGTGGTAATTTCCACCAATATTGCAGAAACCAGCGTTACCATTCCAGGCATTACCACGGTAATCGATTCTGGCCTTGCAAAATTAAATCATTACAACCCAAGAACTTACACTTCAAGCCTTGTGGAAACCTCTGTTTCCAAGGCCTCCTGCAACCAGCGGAAGGGACGAGCTGGCCGTACCCAGCCGGGCACTTGTTATCGTCTCTACCCTGCCCAGGACTTTAACCAGCGGCAAATGTACACCACTGAGGAGATTTTTCGCACGGACTTATCGGAGGTGGTGTTGCGGATGTCGGAGCTGGGGATTACAGACTTCCAGCGCTTTGACTTTATCTCTCCTCCTAGCTACGAAGGCATGGCTGGGGCTGTGGAAACCCTGCGAATGCTAGGAGCCTTGGAGGAAGATAATACCCTTTCTTCCATCGGTAAACTGATGGTGGAATTCCCCCTTATGCCTCGAATCAGCCGCATTATTGTGGAAGCCATCTTAAAATATCCCGACGTACTGGAAGAAGCCCTCATTGCAGCTTCCTTCCTTTCCACCACCTCTCCCTTTGTGCTACCTCCTGGAGAAGAAACTGATGCCCGCAAGGCCCACCACTCCTTCCGAGACGTGCAGGGAGACTTTGTATCCTACGTAAAGCTGTTCCGCACCTATGTTTCTATCAAGAACAAGCAAAAATTCTGTAAGAATAGCTATCTGGACGAGCGGGTTATGGCAGAAATCCTGAACATCAAGGAACAATTGGAGCAAATTGTAACGGATATGGGAATCCCCTTAGGTGGCGGTGGTGCCACTGATGATTATCTCTGTTGTATTGCTTGCGGTATGATACAGTTTGTCTGTGTCCGCTCAGGGCGTGAAAATTATCGCACCCTTACTGCAGAAAATATTCAGATTCATCCAGGCTCCAACATGTTCCGCTCCGATCCCTTGTACATGGTAGCTGGTGAGATTGTCCGCACCTCCCGTATGTTTGCCATGTCCGTGTCGCCCCTTACCAGAAGTATCCTTTCCCGCATTCCTTCCCAGGACGGAAAGGGCACCTTGGAGGCACGGCTTTTGAAATTGCAGGGAAAAAGTCAAAAAGGTAAAGGCTCACGAGATGCTTCAGGCCGAGAAAAAGATGGTTTAGGACGTAGACGAGAGACGGATGCTCTTTCTCGTAAGGAAAAATTTTCCCAAGAAAAGGCTACTGGCAAGAAGGCAAAGGAAAGCCAAAAGCCAGGTGGTCAGGATGAAGAAGTTTTGAGCCTAGGAGGACAAGTCTTTGAAATTGAGCGAGTCAAGGGAAAGAAGTCGTTAGTTCTCCCCCTGAACCAGTTAAAACAAGCCCTACAGGCACTGGAAAATGCTGGGGAAGAAGGAAAGCTGGCTCAGGCTGGCGGCTTAAAGGCCAAGGTAAAGATTGGAGGCAGCTGGCTTTTAGCTGGTGAGCGAGCGGACTTGGTATTCAACCTTGTGCGCCGTTTGAACTTGACGCCTCTGAAAGAAGACCAGTGGAACCGCAAGGCAAACCTGTCTGTTAACAGCCCAGAGGAAACAGCCCAGCTGATTCGTAGCCTAGACTTGATTTTACGGGTGGCAGAAGCTAAGTCCAAGTCAAAAGAATTAGGATTTATTTGTCTTTTTAGTGACGGAAGAGGTTCTTATTGGTTTAAGGTAAGTAGAGGCTTTGCCACCGCCTTGAACGAAAGCATTTCCAGCTTGGAAACCCTTATTGACGAAACATCAGGTTCCCTTACCGAAGAAGAAAAGGCTCATTTGAGCAACGTTTATCGGAAATTAGCTGACTTGTACAATCAGTAGGAATAACAGGAGTAATGAAGGAGTATATGATGAGAAAAATTATTTTTTGGATTTTGACAGTTTTTATGGTGCAGCTGCTGTTTCTCGCCTGTTCTCAGCAGGAAAAGATTACGGTGGATTACCGTCAAAATATACCCAGTATGGATTACCAGCTAACTTCTCCAGACCAGCTTACCGTAAGCTTTAACGGTTCGGTGGCACGGCTGGAGGATATGGAGCTTGAGTCACTGAAGGAAGGAGTCATTTCCATTACGCCACCCATCAAGGGAAGTTGGCACTGGGATACAGATACCGACTTGGTGTTTACTCCCCTAGAGGACTGGCAGCTTGACACAAAATACAAGGTAAAGTTTACCTCTGAGCTTTTTCCAGAGCATATCAGTGTAAAAAATGAGTTCTCCTTTACCACCACTGGTTTTACCTTATCCATTGATGAGCCAGAATTCTTCATCGACACGGAAAATCCCTCTATCAAGCGGGTTACTTGTAGTCTTACAGGCTCTCATCCCTTGGTGGCGGAAACTGTATCCAAGGCTGTATCCATGCAGCTGGAGTTTTTGAACGAAAAAGGTGCGGTGGTTTCCACCAAGGACTACGGCGTTGAAATCTCCTACAACGAAACGGGAACGATAGCCTATGTGGTAAGTGAACCAGTGGAAATGCCCATTAGAACCTCCACCATGAACATCACTGTTGCTGGAGGCATTAAGTCTCAGCGGGGTGGAGCTATCAACAAGAAGAAAACTGTCTCCGTGGACATTCCTGGTATGAGCGATTATGTGAAGATTACAAGTGTTGGTCATGCCTTGGTACAAAACCAGCAGCAAAATTACGACCAGGTGCTGACGGTGGAGACAAAGGGTTCCATTGCTGGGGAAGAAATTGCAGAGAACATTACTGTGTGGCAGCTTCCTGTAAATCGAGCTGCTGAACAAGGCTGGAAGGAAAGCAAAAACCACCACTGGAGTGTGCAGGAAGTAACAGATTTAGCCCTGTCCCAGTCACAAAAGGTGCCAGTTCAGTTGATTCCCACAGAAGAAAAGTACAGCACTTTGAATAGCTTTACCTTCAAGGCCGATCCCAATCGCTATCTTTATGTAAAGATTTCAGGGAATTTGGACTTTTTAGGAGGCTACAAGTATTCCGACACCTTTGAAACCATAGTTCGTGTAAAGGAATATCCTACAGAGCTGGGAATTCTTTCTGAGGGAACTATTCTCTCCCTGTCCGGCAGCAAGAAAATGGCCCTTTATTCCCGTGGCGTAAATGAGGTGGAGTATTCCCTGTCTCGTATTATGCCCAAGGATGTAAACCATCTAGTGGCCATGTCCAACCAGAACATGAAGAACTTTGAGTTCTCCAGCTACAATTTTGACGAAGACAATATTTCTGAGACAATCACCAGTCGCTCCATTGTTCCCAATGCCAGCAAGGAAGAAATCTCTTATTTCTCCTACGATTTTTCCAACCAGCTGAAAAGCGACCCTGCACGCAACCTGAAAAACGGACTTTTCATCTTTGAGGCAAAGCAATACAAGGGCTCTGTATCCGACAAGCGATTTATTTTGGTAACAGACTTGGGCTTTTTTGTAAAGCGGAACTCAGACTTAAGCTATGACGTTTTCATCCAGTCTATTGCCACTGGTCGTCCCGTTCCCAACGCTACGGTGCGGGTTATTGGCTTGAACGGAAATACCTTGGTTTCCACCAAGGCCTCCAGTGATGGACACGCCACCATTCCAAGTCTCACAAACTACCGAGATGAGCATAGTCCTACAGCCTTCATTGTAGAAACCGAAAACGACCTGTCCTTTATGCCCTATTCCCAGAGGGGCCGCACCTTGGATTACTCCAACTTTGATGTGGGAGGCGTTTACGGTGCAACAGATCCTACCAAGATTTCTGCCTACATGTTCTCAGACCGAGGAATTTATCGTCCTGGCGACCAGGTAAATCTAGGTCTTATCGTTAAGTCTGGTGATTGGAGCACGAACCTGAGAGGTTTGCCCTTGGAGCTGGTAGTTACAGATTCCAGTGGCTCTACCTTGTACAGCCATCAGCTACAGCTTTCTGATGCTGGCTTTGAAGAAGTGAGTTTTTCCACCAGAGAGTATTCTCCCACAGGCTTGTATGTGGCAAACCTCTATCTTCTCAAGGAAATGTCCAATGGAGACATTCGTCGAGAATACCTGGCAGATTGTTCGGTAAAGGTGGAGGAATTCCTGCCTGATACCCTTACCCTGTCCACTGGCTTTGATCCTTTGCCACAGGAGGGCTGGATAAATCCCGGTGATTTGACTGGAACTGTAAGTCTCAAGAACCTGTTTGGAACTCCTGCTGCAGGCAACGAGATAAAGGCTCAACTTTTCTTAACACCAGGCTTCCCTATTTTGCGCTCTTACAAGGACTATCATTTTGCAGACCCCTATTCCAAGGACAATTCCTACCAAGAATTCTTGGGCAATGTTACCACCGATGAGCAAGGACAGGCTGCATTCAAGATTGACCTGCAAAAATTCCAGCAGGCAACCTATCGAATGGAGTTCTACGTAGAAGCCTTTGAAAAAGGAAGCGGTCGCTCAGTAACCCAGCAGTCCAGCCTCTATGTGTCTCCCCTGCAGCACCTTATCGGTTACAAGGCCGACGGTGATTTGAGCTACATCAATAGCGGCTCCAAACGAAAGATTTCTTTTATCGCCATAGACCAGAGCCTAGAAAAGGTGGCAGTCAATGGACTGACCCTTACTCTGGAAGAAAAACGCTATGTTTCCACCCTCATGAAGCAGCCCAATGGCTTGTACAAGTATCAGTCCGTGCAGAAAACCTATCCCTTGGAGCAAAAGGAAATTACAGTTTCCAAGGAGGGCTTGGACTACTTCTTGCCTACGGATTTGGAGGGAGAATTTGTCGTGACCATCAGCGACAAGGAAGGACTGGTTTACAACTCCTTCTCCTACAGCGTGGTTGGTTCCCAAAACATTACCAGAAGCCTTACCCGAACGGCAGAGCTTGACCTGCGGCTGGAACACAGCGACTTACAGGCTGGCGGTACCGCCCGCTTGTTCATCAAGGCACCTTACGCAGGAAGCGGTTTAATCACCATTGAGCGGGACAAGGTCTATAGCTGGAAGTGGTTTACCACCACGGAGCTTTCCAGTCAGCAGGTAGTAGAGATTCCCAAGGGATTGGAGGGCAATGCCTACATCAATGTCATGTTTACCAGAGCCTCCGATTCTCAAGAAATTTTCATGAGTCCCTTCTGCTATGGAACGGTACCCTTCTCCATTGATCGAGCCAACAGAACCAATACCATCAACCTACAGGTTCCCGAGGAGGTGAAGTCGGGAGAGGAGCTAAAAATCACCTATTCTGCCAGAGATCGAGGAAAGATTGTTCTATATGCTGTGGATGAAGGTATTCTTCAGGTAGCAAATTACTCAAATCCCGATCCACTGGCTTTCTTCTTCCAAAAACGAGCCTTGGAGGTGCGCACTGGACAGCTTTTGGACTTGATTTTACCAGATTACGAGATTCTTAAAACCATTCCCGCAGCTGGTGGTGGTGCCGGTATGGACGAGCTGGCTCGTAACTTGAATCCTTTCAAGCGCAAGCAAAACCAGCCAGTGGTCTTCTGGTCAGGCATCCTTGATTGTGGCCCAGAGGAAGCCACGGTCAACTACCAGATTCCGTCCTATTTTAACGGTTCCATCAGGGTGATTGCGGTGGCTGTTTCCTCAAACACCATGGGAGTGGCCACTACCTCTACCCTTGCCCGCAATACCTTTATCATTAATCCCAACACACCATTGGCGGTGGCTCCTGGAGATCAGTTTGATGTTAGTGTTACCGTTACCAACAATCACCGTGGCTCAGGGGATGCCAACAAGGTGATTCTCACCGCCAAGCCCAGTGAACATCTTGAGATTGTGGGAGAAAAATCGGTGCAATTCACCCTTGCTGAAGGTAAGGATGCCACCACAACCTTCAAGGTAAAGGCTCTGGATAAGCTGGGGGGTGGAGAAATTCTCTTTACCGCTCAAGATGCCCAGGAAAAGTCAGTGTATACTGCCACCATGAGCATCCGTCCTGCCATGCCCTTCCAAACCTGGATTGAGTCTGGAAAGAGCACCAAAAAATCTGCTGAATTGGCAGTGGAGCATAAAACCTACGAGGAATATGCCCAGCGTCAGGTAAGCCTATCCTTTATGCCCACAGCCTTTTCCAAGGGCTTTAACTTCTATCTACAAAACTATCCCTACGGCTGCTCCGAGCAGATTACCAGTCGGGCCTATCCCTATGTATGTGGCTTGGAAGATTCCGTTTTGGGATCCAGTTCAGAGGAATACCAGAGCCTGGTAAATGAAACCATCGCTATTCTCCAGTCCCGCATGATGTCAGACGGTCACATTGGATACTGGACAAACAAGAGTCCCGTGGACAACCAGATTACCATCTATTGTGCTGAATTCCTGACGGATGCCCAAAAGAATGGCTACTACGTTCCAAGCTCCTTCTTTACCAAGGTGCTTTCTGCCGTAGAAGATGTTGCCGCTGGCTCTGGCACAAGCTATGCCCAGTCTCTGGACCGAGCCTATGCCATCTATGTTCTTACCAAGAACGAAGTCGTCACCACCTCCTTCATTGAATCCCTAGAGCGGGACATGAAGGAAAACAAGAGTGCCCTGTCAGAATATCCTGCCCTGTACCTTGCTGCCAGCTACTCCATGCTCCAGCAAAGTGACAAAGCAGAAAAGCTGGTTCGTCAGGTAAAGCCTTCCATGAAGTTTGACTCATCCTGGGCCTACCACAACGACCTGCACTATGTGGCAACTTATCTTGATATTCTTTCTCGCTACTTCCCCCATCGCATCAAGGACCAGCACTCCCAGCTGCTGGAAACCTTCTGTGAATATATCGATTCCATGTACTACAACACCTACTCCACCGCCGCTGCCTGCCGAGCTTTGGCTAGCTTTGCAGCCATGGCAGAAGGAGACCAGGACAAGCTTTCTGTACAGGAACAGGTGGGCAAGGAAAAGACAGAATTAACTCTTACAGGAGAGGCCACCTTGCAGGCAACCTTTTCCAAGGCAGCGGAAAAGCTGATTTTCAGCAACAAGTCCGACTTACCCATGTATTATCAGCTGGTACAAGGAGGCTATGAGCTAGAAATTCCTAAAAAGCAGATAAAAGATGGTCTTGAAGTACATCGAGAATACCTGAGCCTTGATGGCAAAAAGCTTTCTTCCATCAAGCTGGGAGATGAGATTTTGGTAAAACTTTCTTTTAGAAGTACCAAGGAAGGCTACATCAATAATGTGGCCATCATCGACCTGCAGCCTGCAGGTCTGGAAGCCAATATTCAGTCAGTGCGTGACTATCAGGGAAGCTGGAAAAGCGACTATGTGGATGTACGTGAAGACCGAGTGGTGTTGTACGGTACCGTTACCGACAAGATTTCTACCTTCACCTACAGGGCTCGGGCTATAAACACTGGAACCTTTGTGGTACCACCTATGTTCGCTGAATCCATGTATAACAAGGATATCCGTGGACTAAGCCCACAGTCACCCATTGTCATCGAATAGGATTTCTTCATGACAAAAAGAAAATGGCTCCTTCTCTTGATTTTCGGGGGAGGAGCCTTGGTGGCCATGTTAGTGGGCCTGATACAGGTGGTGGTAACGGCAACAACAGGAGATATTTTCCAAGATATTGAATTTTCCCGTGCCTACACCGACAAAGAGGGCCAGCTTTTGCAGGTATTTCTCACCTCTGACCATAAGTATCGCATTTATCGTCCTCTGTCAGACTTTCCCCCTGACTTTGTAGAAGCCCTGTTGTTGCAGGAGGATCGTTACTTTTACAATCATCATGGAGTGAATCCCGTGGCCATTTTTAAGGCCTTCTGGGAAACCTACGTGATAAAAAGCCGTCGCATGGGGGCTTCCACCATTACCATGCAAACAGCCCGTCTTAAATACGGCATCTACACTAAATCGATTCTGGGAAAGCTTCGACAGATTTTTGCAGCCCTCTATTTGGAGATGTGTTTTTCTAAGCAGGAAATTCTTGAAGCCTACGTGAATCTTGCTCCCTGTGGAGGCAATATCGAAGGATTTGAAACTGCTAGCTGGTTTTATTTTGGCAAGGAGGTACAGCAGCTGGGACTTACAGAAAGCCTCATGCTCTGTGTCCTTCCCCAAAATCCCACCAAGCGGGCCCCTTCTCCCACCAATACTCCACGAGAGCTACTAGAAGCCCGCCAGCGCCTCTTTCAAGCATGGGTGGAACAGCATCCCCAGGATCAAGATAAGGCGGTGTACATGGACATGCGGATAAGCACCATCTGTCAAATGCCCAACCAGGCCCGCCACTTTACAGAAATGCTGAATCTCCAGCTTTCCCAGCAGCAGCCACGTCAACCTGTTCGTACCACCATCAACTCCCAAATCCAGCAGCAATGTCAGGAATTATTCCAGTTATACCTGAGCCAGCAAGGTTCCCTAGGGGTGAACAACGGTGCCTTTTTGTTGGTGGACTGGAAGGAAATGGAGGTGGTGGCAAATGTGGGTTCTGCCAACTACTACGATGATTCCATTCAAGGTCAGGTAAATGCCACCACTTCTAAGCGTTCTCCTGGTTCCACCCTTAAGCCCTTTATCTACGCCCTGGCACTGGAACAGGGGCTTATTCACTATTGCACCATGCTGAAGGATACTCCTGTTGCCTTCAACGAATATGCCCCCGATAACTACGGCAGCGTGTATAAGGGGCCAGTACAGGCGTGGTATGCCTTAGCAGACAGCAGAAATATTCCTGCCGTTGCCTTGAACCGAGACCTTAAGCAGCGGGACCTCTACGATTTTCTTATAGAAGCAGGAATTACAGGTCTCAAAGAACGAGAACACTATGGTCTTTCACTGGTGCTGGGTACAGGTGATGTTACCATGATGGAGCTGGCTTCTCTTTATGGTATCTTGGCCAACAACGGAATTTACAAGGAAATACATTCCATTTACACAGCAAAAAAATCTCCTGGCCGTCCCCTTCTTTCAGAAGAAAGTGCCTTTATCGTCAAAAAGATGCTAGAAGCCAACGTGCCCCCCTACCAGAATCGTCCCCAAGAAGTGGCAGACATTCCCATCGGCTACAAAACAGGTACCTCCATCGGATTTAAAGATAGCTGGAGCGTGGGTATTTTTGATCGCTACATTTTATGTGTCTGGATAGGTAATTTTGACGGTCAGGGCAACAATGCCTTCCTAGGACGAAGGATGGCCGCTCCCCTCATGTTTAACATGGCATATAGCCTTTTGTCAGATATTCCCAAAAATCAGCAAACAAGCTATGAGCGGCCCCAAAATGTCAAGAATATCGAAGTTTGCAGTGTATCTGGTGGACTTCCCAATCCCCATTGTCCACAAACCGAATATGCTTGGTTCATTCCCGGAACCTCCCCCATCACCACCTGCAAGATTCACCGCCAAGTATATATAGACACACGAACTGGCTACCGTACCAACCAGAGGAATCAAGATTATGTAGCCACTATAGTGCGAGAGTTCTGGCCCAGCGACTTGCAGCAGCTTTTTACCCTAGCTGGTTTACCTCGCCTTGTGCCCCCAGATTATCCCCCAGAGGAATATCACCTTGACTACCAAAAGCAAGGTTATCCACCAGAAATAATCTCTCCCCTCACAGGTTCTGCCTATCAGTTCCGTACCAGCGACACCAGCAAAAACACCATCCTCCTGTGTGCCACTGCTGATGCAGACACCACCGAAATATTGTGGTTCTCTGGGGTAAACTTCATCGGTAGAAGCAAGCCTGGTGAATCAATGGAATGGAAGCCTCAGCCTGGCACCTATCAGCTTACCGCCACCGACACAAAAGGCCGTTCTAGTACCATTTCAGTAACGATTCAAGAATTACTGGAATAACATACTGACTTTTGCTACCAGTTCCGTTAATTTTATCGATTTTTCAATTTGGAATTTTGCCCCTAAAGAAGCTCTTGCAAAATCTGGTTCAAAAACAAAAGCCCTTCTTTTGTCATGGAGTAACCACAAAAACCTTCCGCTTCATCCACAATCTTCATCCACCCCTGCTGAACAAAGCGGTTAAAGGTGGCGGTATCCAGCTTCTTCTCAAAGCGACGAAAATATTCTTTACCACAAAGGCCTTCTTTCATTCTCAAGCCCAACATTATATATTCAAAGGAAAGGGTTTCTCTCTCCAGCACTTCATGTTCAGCAATCATAGTCTGTAAAAGCTTGTAAAGCTCTTCCCACTGTACATCCTGAGTCACAACCTGATGTAAATCTGGCTTTGTAGCTCCATCATAGGGCTTTCCATTCCAAAAATCCATGTACTGCTGGGTATGTGTGGTATTCGTATATCGAAAGCCTTCCAAAATCCTTCCCTGGCTATCCTTGTGGTACAGGCTTCCCGCTCCCCCAGCTCCCAAGCCCAAATAGGACTTTTGCTTCCAATAGGCACTATTGTGGCGGCTTTCCTGTCCGGGGGGAGCAAAATTGGACACTTCATACTGTATGTATCCTGCAGCTTCAAGGCAATCCCGTCCCAAAATCCATTGGTTGTCAGCTTCCTCTGACTCCCATTGAATCAATCCCTTCTCAATCTGGTGGTACAGCCGTGTTCCCTCCGCTACAGTTAGTGAATACAATGAAATATGGTGAGGTTTATATGAAATTACTTCTTCTAAATCAGCTAAAAACTCATCATGAGCCTGCTTTGTTAATTCCTGTCCTGGAAGTCCTGCAATAAAATCGGTGCAAAAGGCCAATCCACTTTCTTTTAGCCGTTGTAATGCCTGCCGAGTCCGTGCTGCAGTACAACAGCGGCCCACACAGGATAAAACTTCATCTTTTAGACTTTGAATTCCCATGGAAATCCGATTGATACCACATTGTTTTGCCGTTTCCAGCAATTCTGCTGAAGTACTTTCTGGATTCACCTCCAAAGTCACCTCGGCATTCTCTGCTAAAAAGCCCTGCAGTCGATTCATAATCATCTTTAACTGGTGGCAAGACAAAAGACTGGGAGTTCCACCACCAAAATACACCGTTTCAAGGGGGGCCACCAATCCCAATGCTTCAAACCAATCAAACTGCTGCAATAAGGCCTTTACGTATTCATCAGGAACACCAGCTGCTGGCAGAGAAAAAAAATCACAATAGGAACACTTTGAACCACAGTAAGGAATGTGGATATACAATGAGGAGACAGAATAAAGGCTTTTTTTCATATTATTTTAAAGATACAGCCAGCAACAAACCAGCTCTTTACTTACAGGCCACCAAAACCAGAAAATGGGAAGTACTGGAACAGGGCTTTTCCTGCAATCTCATTTTTTGAAATTACCCCCCAGATACGGGAATCCACACCAATGGTTCTATTATCACACAGCAAAAAATATTCTCCAGAACCCAGGGTCACTTCTTCCATTGTTCCTGCTGCTCCCATGATATTGTCCCACCCCTCTGGCAGACCACTGACGTTTATATCATAAGAAACATCTGAAAGTTCAAATTCAGTAAGAAAATGGTCTTCTCCCGCTGGCTTTATGTACAAGATGTAATCCTTCATGTAGAGGGTGTCCCCTGGTAATCCCACCACACGCCGCAGCACGTTACCAGCTGCGACGGCATTTGTCCCACGTTGAAAATCCTGCACCTGCTGAAAGGTCACAAAGGAAACAAATTTACTGGCAAAAGAAGACACCGCACCTAATTTTTCCTTCATCTGAGGCTTTAATACCACTGGACTTCCCCGTTCCACAGAACCAATGGGAGAAGCCAAAAGCAATCCACCTTGGTCCACACGAGGAAGCATGGAATCAGACTTTACCACCACAGGAAATAGCAGAAATTTGAATATCAGTGTATTTAATCCAACAATTAACAGGAACAATCCCACAAAAAAAAGAATTCTATTTCTAAGTTTCTTTCGCTCTTTATATGAAAATTCGTAAACAAAACGGGCCATAACAGCAGAATATCATAATTTTTTCCACAGTGCAAGATATAAGCCTTTTACAGTCGTCAGCCTAGCTCTCATCTCCACCAATTTCAGCCCAAGCCATGGCAGCAGCAGCCTGCTCTGCTTCCTTCTTGCTTTTTCCCTTGGCCGGACCATAGGTTACTTGACCCAGCTTTACAGAAATCCAAAAGGTTCTGTCATGATCTGGGCCGGTACGCTTTACCAAAAGATATTCTGGACAAGATTTGTACAATTTTTGATAGTGCTCCTGTAAAAGGGTCTTATAGTCACGATGATGCTTGTTTTGCAATACTTTTTCTATTTCAGGCACAATGAGCCGTAGCACCAAGCTTTCTGCTGCTTGGTATCCTGAATCCAAATAATATGCTCCGATTATTGCTTCCAAGGCGTCTGCAAGAATTGCCTTCTTCTCTCTTCCACCAGAAAGATCTTCTCCCTTACCCAAAACAAGGCACTTAGGCACTCCAATAGCCTTTGCAATGGGAGCCAAGGTGCTTTCAGACACTACCACAGACTTGATTCTAGCTAAATCTCCCTCTGGTTTTTCCAGCATGGACTCATACAGGTAAGTGGCAGTCGCCATGCCCAACACTGCATCTCCAAGAAATTCAAGCCGTTCATTGTTGTACCGCTGATTTTCCGCTCCATTTTCATTTGAATAAGAACGATGGTGTAAGGCCAAATCAAGCAACAACAAATCATTAAACAAAATGGAATTCTTCTTGGAAAAATCCACAAGAAGGTTCTTTCGTTGGGGAGGCAATTTACCTGTATTTAAAATTAGGCTAGAAATTTTTTTTAGCATGATTTAAAAAAATAAGGGTGTTCAGCCAGAAAACTGGTCAAACACCCCTTTCGTTTGTTGAACCTTATGCCTGCTGAGACTTAATGTACTCGTAAGCATCCCGAACGGTTTCAAAGCCATTGGCTACATCATCGGGAATCTTTACACCAAGTGCCTCTTCGATAGCATACACCAACTCATAGGTGTCCAAGCTATCAGCGTGCAAATCCTGGCGGAAGGATGAGTCAAGAGTAACCTTGTCCTCATCAACACCCAGATTCTCTACGATAAGCCCTTTAATCTTCTCAAACAACTCGTCCATGATTCACTCCTCTTTAGTTGCTTTCAGGTGTAATTACCTGGCGGCCCTTGTAAAATCCACACTTGGGACATACACGGTGCTGCATTGTAAGGTTTCCGCAATTGCTGCACTCTACAAGATTAGGAGCTGTCAACTTCATGTTGATAGCCTGTCGTCTGCGGGTGCGAGCTTTTGACGTTTTCGCTCTAGGTACTGCCATATATTAACCTCTCAATATAATTTGTAATTTTATACCTAGTTAAGATACTATATTTTTCCCTAGGCTGTCAATGCATTATACCATTTAAACGAGTTTCGTCAATGGTAAAATGACAAATTTTGTTTAATTGTCAGAAAAAAAATATCTAACTAGAAAAAAAATCCTATAAATTAATTTTCTGTGCCAGTTTTTCCGCCACTAAGGGAGGAACCATGGTAGAAATATCTCCGCAAAAAAGAGCCAGTTCCTTGATGGAGCTGGAACTCAAGATAAAATACTTTGGATCAGTTGGAATAAAAACTGTTTCAATATCAGCTGCTAATCCCCGATTCATCAAAGCAAGGTCAAACTCATAGGAAAAGTCACCAATGTTTCGCACTCCCCGCACTAGAATCTTAGCCTTATGCTCCTTAGCGTAGTCAACAATCAATTTGTCCCAAATGCTCACCTTCACATTGTCCCACTGCCCAGTAAGGTTCTGCAGCATGGCCAATCGTTCGTCGGAGGTAAACAAACAGTTCTTTCCTTTGTTCAATGCCACTACAACATGCAGCTCATCAAAGATACTTTTGGCACGCTCAATTATGTTCAAATGGCCATAGGTTGGTGGATCAAAGGTACCAGCAAAAATAGCTATTTTCATATTCTTACGATATTATATTTGACCAAAAAGGTAAAGAGTGATAGAGTGATACCATGAAGAAACTATCAATTTTCATAACTTTTGTCATATTTATGCTTGCTGGTTGTACGGCAACAAAGTCCAATCCAGAGGTTTTGGAGCCTGTTGAAGAAGTGCCTGTACCACAAGAGGTTCAGACACCAGCTGAAGAGCCAGAGATAATTATTCCTGAACCAGAACCAATTGTTCCAGAGCCAGAGCCGGAATTAGAGCCAGTGGTACAGGAGCTTACTCCAGAGGAGCAGGAATTCCTTCGGTCCACAAAAGCATTAAATGAAGAGTGCACCATCTCCAGAGACACCTTCGCAAAAGATAAGAAGGATGTTTTGGACACCATTGCTGAGTTGGATGAAATCATGAAGAAGGGAGACTACGTCCGCTGGCTCACCTATGTGTCCAAGGAATCAAAGGATTATTGGATGAATGCAAAGCGTCTTAAGGAACTGGAGGGACGGCTTCCTGTAAAGGGTCTAAAGCTTTCTGGTTTACGGGATTATTTCAAGTATATATTTATTCCTGCTCGTGCTGGCCACACCGTTGATGAGATTCGCTATGTTTCTGATACCGTGGTGAAAGCCGTTCAGGTAAAAGAAAATCATGATGTTGTTTATTACACTTTCGAGAAAATAGAGGGTAAATGGTTGTTGAAACTTGATACACTGTGATTTTGACAAATTTCTAATTGATTTTTTGAAATAGGTGTATTATAGTTATATAATCTGTTCTTAGGAGGATATTAAATGAAGTCAACAAAGATGTTCACACTTCTTTGTGTGGGGTTGCTTTTTACTAGTTTTGCTTTTTCCCAGCAGGCTGAACAAGAGACAACTGTTGAACAAGAGTATTTAAGTAGCGTTGAGGATGTAATCATCCGCGAATTGGCAGACACAGATGACAGAGATAACAAGCTTGTTTCTCTCCAGTATATCGAGGCAGCCATTGCCGGTGGTCGTACTAGCCCTGACATCGTGTATTCATTGGAGTCTTTGGCTGGTGAAGGCATCTCTTCTCAGGCTCGTACAAATGGTCGTCTTATGAACAACTTCCCCGATGTTCGTGCCAAGGCATGTGAGTTGTTGGGACAAATCAAGACAGAAGAATCCAAGACTATCCTTGTTAAAACTGCTCTTGCAGACAATGAGCCTATGGTTGTAACTGCTGCAATCCGCAGCTTGGGTGGCATTGGAATCAATGAGAATGATGAAGTTGTTTCCACTATTATTTGGGTACAGAAGAAGTATGCAACATTGAATCCTACCAGTAGCTTGGCTATGGAGATTCTCTTTGCTTATGAAAGATTGGCAGAAAGCGTTCAGGACAAATCTCCTCTGATTCAGTCAATTTCTTCCATCGCCTCTAACTACTCCTTTGTTCCTCCTGTTCGGCAGAAGGCTTATGAGCTGCTGCGACAGTTGACTGGAGTTGGAGCTTCCCGCTAAGGGATAAAAAAAGGACGCTGAAAAGCGTCCTTTTTTATGGAACCGAGAGATACAGGATTCGAACCTGCCACCTTCGCCTCCGGAGGGCGACGCTCTATCCAAATGAGCTAATCTCTCAAGCGTGTAGTAGAATATAATGATTTAATTGAAATGTCAAGTGAGGAGAAATTATGGAACCAATTATCTTAGCATCAGGCTCACCCCGACGGCAAGAAACCCTCAAAACACTGGGAATTCCTTTTCAGGTTATTATTCCAGAAATTGATGAGGGCTTGGCAGAGGGAATTGAGCTAGAAAAGCTACCAGAATACTTGGCATCAAAAAAAGTTGAGTATGTTTTCAAGATGCTACCAGCAAAGCAGGAAGTACCTTGGATTCTTGGTGCAGACACCATCATGATTATGGATGGAAAGGTGTATGGAAAACCAGCAGATATTGATGAAGCAATTAAGTTTTTAAAGGAATTTTCTGAAAAAACCCATACAGTAATCACCTCCATGGCTTTGTATAATGGTAAGTTGCGATATCTAACAACACGAACAGCCCAAACCAAGGTTACCTTTGCTCCCCTCACCCAGGAAGAAATCGATTGGTATATTTCTACTGGAGAGTGGCACAATGTGGCTGGGGGCTATCGTATTCAAGGCTTTGGTTCCTATTTTATCAAAAAAATTGAGGGAACTAGCAGTACCGTTGTAGGCTTGCCACTCTTTGAATTATATGATATGTTGAAAGAACAGGGATATTCCTTAATAGGATTGGAGTAATTTCTGTCTACAGGCTGTGATTAACCGTAGGTTGTCCTGCTTGTCGAATCTTCCGGGCTTTAACCATTCAATATGGGGCGAGTTACGAGAAATAGAGTTTGGAGGAAACTTCGGTTTCCGGGAAGGAGTGACTCATGGCAGTTGTAACCATGAAGAGTTTGCTTGAGTCTGGTGTACATTTTGGTCACCAGGTAAAGCGTTGGGATCCCCGCATGAAGAAGTACATCTTCGCAGAGCGGAATGGAATTCACATCATTGACTTGCAGAAGACCATTGTATCCATCAAGGATGCATATGAGGCAGTACGCAAGGTAACAGTAGCTGGTAAGTCAGTACTGTTCGTTGGAACAAAGAAGCAAGCACAGCAGGCTATTGCCAAGGAAGCTGAGCGCTGTGGAATGTACTATGTAAATAACCGCTGGCTTGGCGGTATGCTTACAAACTTTTCAACCATCAAGAAGTCATTGACCCGTCTCAAGAAGCTTGAGAAGATGGAGGTTGATGGAACTTTTGACAATCTTACAAAGAAAGAAATTGCATCTCTTCAGAAAGAAAAGTCAAAGTTGGAGAAGAACTTGGGCGGAATCAAGGAAATGAAGGAACTGCCTGGAATCATCTTCATCATTGACACTCACAAGGAACAGATTGCTGTAACAGAAGCACGCCGCATGGGTATTCCTATTGTTGCTGTTGTTGATACAAACTGTAACCCAGAAGGAATTGACTATCCTATTCCTGGTAACGATGATGCTATCCGCGCCATTACTCTATTCACCCAGATTATTGCCAATGCTGTAATCGACGCTGACAACGAAGCTGGCCTCAAGATTATCGAGAACCTGCAGGATGACGACGAGGAAATGACCTCCGATGTTAGTGGAAAGTCTGACGAAGAAGAGATTATTGACTATAGCAACTATACCCCCACTGAGCCAAAGGAAGAGGATGTTATTGCATCTGATGACGATGACTTGGATGAAGACAAGCTGTATAAATAATATTGGAGAAAACATAGAATGGAAATTAAAGCTGCTGATGTAAAAGCACTGCGTGATAGAACTGGTGCTGGAATGATGGAGTGCAAGAAGGCTCTCGCCGAGACTAACGGTGACGCTGCTGCCGCTGAGAAGTTGCTGAAGGAAAAGGGACTTGCAGCTGTTGGTAAGCGTGCTGACCGTGAGACTGGTGAGGGACGTGTTTTCATCAAGGTTGAAGGAAATAAGGCTGCAATCTGCGAGTTGACCTGTGAAACAGACTTCGTTGCAAAGAACGAAGACTTCATCAAGATCGGAAACGATATGGTTGCAACTATCATTGCTAAGGGATATACAGAAATCAATCAGGAATTGTCTGATATGCTGTTGGACTTGGCAACAAAGATTCGTGAGAACATGACTGTACGTCGCTTAGAATTGGTGGAAGTTCCTGCCAACGCTACAGCATCTAGTTATGTACACAGCGATGGAAAGACTGGTGTAATCACTGTTGTTTCCGCTGATCCTGCTGATGCTGCAAAGAATGCTGATGTTGTGGATTTTGCCCATGACTGCTGCTTGCACATTGCTGCATTTACTCCTGCTTACATTAAGCGTGACGATGTTGATGCTGCTTACATTGCTGAGCAGAGAGAAATCTTCACAAAGCAGGTTGAAAGCCTGGACAAGCCCGAAAATGTTAAAAAGGGTATTGTTGAAGGTAAGGTAAACAAGCACTTAGCCGAGATTTGCTTTATGGATCAGCCTTTCGTTAAGGACGACAAGGTTTCTGTAACAAAGAAGATGGAAGAAATTGGTAAGAATGTTGGTGCAAAACTGGCAATCGCAAAGGTTGTTTCTTACCAGCTTGGTGCATAATTTTTAAATATAAAGCCTTGGTGGATTTGTTCTACCAAGGCTTTTTATGAGGAGCATTCTATGTCAGTAAGTGAAGCAACAATGGGTCGCATGGACAAAACCATTGCAGCACTGAAAGATGAATTCAAGGCCTTGCGCACTGGTCGTGCCTCGGCCTCGATTTTTGATAGGGTACGAGTGGATTATTACGGTACTCCTACTCCATTGAATCAAGTTTCAACTATTTCTGTTCCAGAGGCTCGTTCCATTGTTATTCAGCCTTTTGATAAGTCCTTGATTAGCGAGATTGAAAAGGCGATTTTGAAATCTGAATTGGGATTGAATCCTTCCAATGACGGAAAGGTTATTCGTATTTCTATCCCACCTCTGACTGCAGAGCGAAGAAAAGAGCTGGTTAAGCAGGCAAAATCTATTGCTGAGAACAGCCGTGTTGCCATTAGAAATATCCGTCGTGATGGAAACGATGAGCTGAAGAAGCAGCAGAAAGATGGCACCATCACTGAAGATGACTTGAAGACAGGAGAAACTGACCTTCAGAAATCTACAGATAAATACATTCAGGACATCAACAAGATTCTTGAAGAAAAAGAAAAGGAAATAATGGAAGGCTAATGGCTACCATTATGACGGATGATAGTACTGTTCCTGTTCATATTGGAATTATCATGGACGGAAACGGTCGTTGGGCCCAAAAACGTAATCTTCCCAGAACAGCTGGTCACAAGGAAGGCTTGGAAACAGCCAAACGAATTATTTCCTGTGCTGTAGAAGCTGGAGTTAAATATGTAACCCTGTATACGTTTTCTACGGAAAACTGGAAGAGAACGGAGGAAGAAGTTGGCTTCCTCATGGGCCTTATCACCCGCCACCTTCGTGCTGAATACAAGTTTTATAAAGAGCACGGAATCAGGATCCGGCACATCGGAGATACTAGTAGATTACCAGCTGCAGTCCAAAAGGAAATGGTAGATGCAGAGGGGGAAACTGCTGATTTTAACAAGATGACTGTTGTTCTTGCCATAAATTATGGCGGAAGAGATGAATTGATTCGTGCTATGAAAAAATTAGCTTCAAAAATAGCTGTTGAAGATATACGTGAACAAGATATTTCTACAGCTTTTGATGTACCAGAGCTTCCAGATGCAGATATCATTATCCGTACTGGTGGAGAAAAACGACTCAGCAACTTTTTATTGTGGCATTCTACCTATTCAGAGTTGTTTTTTTCCGATACACTGTGGCCCGACTTCAGTAATGAAGAATTTTTGTCTATTTTGAGTGATTTTAATAATCGAGATAGAAGATTTGGTGCTGTTAAGAGGTAAGGAGTGACAATGAATAAAATTATACGAAGATTGTTAACATTTTTTATTGGAATTCCTCTCGTTGTTCTCATTGTTTACTTTAATCCTTATAATCATTTAGTATTGCATTGTGCAATAACCGTTTTTTCTTGTATTTCTTCTGCTGAAATCTACAATCTTTTGAATAAGAATATCCCCATGCAAAAAAAGTGGGTAGTGGTAGGATTATCCACTTTAATTCCTATTTCTGCTTATGCATGTATCTTATTCAATTTGGATTTTGTTATATCAACCTTAGTATTTTTGGCTTCATTTATGATTTTGTTGATTATGGAGATTTTTGCTCCAAATCCACAAAATCAAGATACCCCCTTTGCTGATTCCAATAAAAAAGTGGTAGGTTCTCTTTTTGTACTTTTGTACGGAGGTTATCTTTTATCATTTCTCTCCAGAATGACCATTTTCCCCCATTCAAGAGAGTACATCATCACCTTTTTGATTTTGGTATTTATGTGTGATTCCGCTGCTTGGTTCTTTGGAGTACTTTTTGGTAAAGGAAACCGTGGATTTGTTAAGGCAAGTCCCAACAAAAGCATTGTAGGGTTCATTGGTGGAATTATAGGATCCATTGTAAGTGGTATTTTTTGTACTCTTATTTGGCCAGATATTTTTACGGGTTCTTTGTGGCGGATGGTTGTTTTAGGCGTGTGTGTGGCTATCGCAGCTATTCTAGGAGATCTTGCTGAGTCCGTGTTTAAACGTTCTGCAGGTGAAAAGGATTCTGGAAATATTATTCCTGGTCGAGGTGGTGCCTTGGATTCCATTGATTCAGTCCTTATGGCTGCCCCACTCTTTTATTTCATTGCAGGTTTGTTGTTTACAAAGCTATGAAAAAACTACTTATTTTAGGTTGTACTGGTTCCATTGGTACCAGTGCCCTCAATATTGCTCGAGAATTTCCTACAAAATTTAAGGTTGTAGGCCTAACGGCTCATCATTCACAGGAAAAATTGCAGGGATTGTCCCATGAATTTGGTGAAGTACCAGTTTGTTTGACTGGCAAGGAGCCACCAGAAGCCTTGGAACAGCTCATTGCTACCTGTGGAGCAGATATTGCAGTAAATGGTATTGCAGGATCCCCAGGACTGATGCCTTCTGTGTATGTACTTCGTGCCGGAATGGATTTGGCTTTGGCAAACAAGGAGACAATTGTTATGGCTGGGTCCTTGGTGGCTCAGCTAGCTCAACAGCATCATTGTAGAATTTTACCTGTAGACTCCGAGCATTCTGCAGTTTTTACCTTAGTACAAAAATTTGGTGCAGATTCTATTAAAGAAATTGTTTTGACAGCATCTGGTGGTCCCTTCCGTGAAAAGAATCGTGAGGACTTGCCCTTGATGAAGCCTGCAGATGCATTGAAGCATCCTACCTGGGATATGGGCACAAAGATTACTATTGATTCTGCGAGCCTTGCCAATAAGGGTTTGGAAGTAATTGAAGCTTGCAGACTTTTTGGTGTAACACCAGACAGGGTTAAGGTAACAGTTCATCCTCAAAGCTTGGTTCATTCACTAATCAGAACAAAGGATGGGGTTTTATACGCACAGATTTCTCCTCCAGATATGCGACATCCCATTTTAACAGCCCTCACCTGGCCTGAATTTGTTCCCAGCAGCCTTGAAGAATGGGATATTGTTTCTGGCGGAACTTTGACCTTTTATCCTCCTCGTATGGATGATTTTCCCATGCTTCCTTTAGCCTATAAATCACTTGCTATGGGAGCTGGACCAATTGCCTACAATGCTGCAAATGAAGTTGCGGTGGAGGCATTTTTACAAGAAAAGATTTCATTTACACAGATTGCTACTGTTACGGAAAAGGTTTTGGAAGGAGATTGGAGTCAAGAACCTGTTACCATAGACGAAGTATTTTTGTTTGATAAGCAGGCTCGCCAACAAGCCAAAGATGTTGTTGAAGCCTGTGTTTTAGAAAATAACACACAAAAAAACTTGTTCAAACGGTTCTAGGGAGGCTTTTTAGTGACAATACTGTGGGGAATACTCTGTCTCGGACTGATTGTGTTTGTTCACGAATTGGGACATTTTATTGCTGCCCGACTTTGTGGTGTTAAAGTTGAAAGTTTTTCTATTGGCATGGGACCAGTGCTGGCTCACAAGACAATAGGAGAAACGGATTATCGGCTATCACTTTTACCTTTTGGCGGATATTGTGGTATGAAAGGAGAACAGGGCTTTCGAGATGCCTTGGAGCAAAATCTTCCTGCAATTCCCAAGGAGGAAGGAAGCTTTTATGGTGTTCATCCTCTGAAACGAGCCATCATTGCATTTTCTGGACCTGCAATGAATCTTGTCTTTGCTGCAATCAGTCTTTCCATCATTGCCATGACCGGTTATACCTTTTATGCTGCTGACAATAAGGTTATTTTGGCAGATGAGGTATATCCAGAAATGGATTCCGCCGCAAAAAAGGCTGGAATACAAACTGGAGATAAAATTCTTTTTATTGATGGAGAAGAAATTACTGATTTTTCTCAGATTTCTCAGGTTGTTGCTGTGCGATCAGGTGAGGAATTGGAAGTAATTATTGAAAGAGATGGAGTGCAGCAAAATGTACTTTTGTCTCCTGTTATGGATACATCCACCGGCCAAGGAAAAATTGGAGTTATGAACTGGGTCAGCCCCTTGGTTCACTCTGTAACTGTAGGGGCTGCAGCCTATAGAGCTGGTATACAGGCTGGAGATTTGATTGTTGCTGTAAATGGTCAGGCTGTGGAAAATACAGTTGATTTGCAGCAGCTGATTCCCCAAGGTGCTTCTATCATCGAATTTCAAGTACAGAGAGAAGGACTTTCTGAGCCAGTTAGCCTTGGTGTTTCGGTTCCTGCAGATGGAAATTTAGGCTTGATGTTCAGCGTCCCTGCTCGCGAGGCACCTCGTTATTCATTTTTGCCAGCCTTGTGGCAGGGAATAAAGGAAACAGGAGAGTTAGTAGCCCTTACATTCAAAAGCATTAGACTTTTGTTTAAAGGAATTGATGTGACCCAGGCAGTATCTGGACCAGTACGTATTACGGTTATGTTGGGAGACACTGTTCAAAGTGGATTTGCAGCAGGTTTTAGAGCCGGTCTTACTAGCACCTTGAACTTTCTTGCCTTGATTAGTGTATCATTGTTCATCATGAATTTATTGCCAATTCCAGTGCTTGACGGTGGCTTGATACTTTTTGCCTTGATTGAAACAGTAATTCGTCGTCCAGTTCATCCCAAGGTGATGTATTACACCCAGTTTATTGGCATTGCTTTTATTATTGTTTTATTCGGTATTGCTCTTTTCAGCGATGCACGGTATTTATTTTCTGACTTTTTTAGGCGGTAGTAAATGACATTTTTTTCTTCAAAAAAATTAGCTTTTATTTTTCTTTCCCTTTTGTTTACCATTTCCTTATGGGCACAGGCTCATCTTTCAACCCAAGCCCATCAAGATGCCGTTAATAAGATGGTAGTAACGAAAGATGGTTCCATATTTTCTGCTGGAAAGGATGGATTTCTCATTCATTGGACAAAAGATGGAATGGGAGAGCATTACCAGATAACAGAGCTGGATATTCCCATGATTGCCGTTCATCCTAATAGAAATGACATTGCTGTATATGAAACAGATGGATTTTCCATCCACCGTGTTTCCGTCTGGAACTGGCCCAGCTTAAGCAGAAAATTTGTAAAGACTTATACTAATAACATTATTTCACTAAACTTTACCGGCAAAGGATCACTTTTGGCTGTGGGAACTGCCACGGTAAACGGTATGGAATTCCTAAGTCCCAGCACAGGGCGAACAGTGTCAAAAATCAAGGAAGCAACAGGTATTGTCAGCATGTTCTATGGCAGTGCTTCTGAAAAAAGTGCAGTGCTCTACTCTCCTACTGGTTCATTGACCTACTACAATATGACAAATGGAAGCCGGAAGGAACGGTTTACAACTGAAACACAGCTTGAACAGGTTACCTTGTTTAGCAACAATATGTTTTGTGCCGGTGTTAAAAACAACCAGATTTACATTATTGATGCCCTGTCTGGAAAAACCTCTGCACGAATTGCAGCCCGTTCTCCCATTTTGCTCAGTGATGGCACCAGCCCAACCCTTTACTACGTAGAAACCGACGGCAGAAACTATACGCTAAAAGCCATAGAAACAAAGATTGCAGAGGAAGGTTCTGTCATTGGAAATCCCTCAATCCTGTACAATTTGTCTGGAATCAATGCTGCCAATACCATAACCTGTGGATTCTACAATCAGGGAAAAATCATTTTAGGCTCACAGGCAGGAAATATTTTTTCTGTAGCACTTGGTCAGGCTGAGAATGCTGGAAAGGTTGTTGTTGTAACAGAAAATATGTACGACAAAATTTATGACATTGCATCCATTGGCAACGATTTTTACTTTTTAACAAAGGATACCATTTTCCTTTCTTCCTACGATACTGGACAGATTGATACGGTTGCCCAAATCAACGGCTTTACCAATATCATTCCCTACGGAAACAACGTTGTTCTGTGGTCACGTGGAACAAAGAAGGCTGTCGTCCTCCTTGACCTGCAAACAAAAACCACAAAGAACCTGTTTACACCAAAAAATTACATTGAAAACCTTCGCCTTTTTGGCAATAAGCTTGTTTATATCGAAGGAAGTACTACGGTCAACTTGTATGACATGGAGACGAATTCATACTCCGAACTGTACACGGGAACAGGTATCCAGGATGTAGTTTTATATCATGGAGATGAATTGTACGTGGCAAAATCAGCTTCCAGCAATCCTCGCTCTCCCCTTATCAGCGTAAATACCGTTACTAAGGAAACAGTTATGCTGCCCATTGACGGCAGTGTGGCCTTTTCACTGAGTCTTGACCAAGAAAATGGTTCTAATGTAATTTACGGAATTCAAGCTTCATCCCAGGGCAACAATTCCCAAACTACAATCTTTTCCTTCTATCCAGAACGAAAGACTTCTTCTGCTATCATGAAGGTTGCAGGTGAAGATGTAAATGCATTTTTAACCATGTATGGTTCAACAATTTATACCAACATCGGTAAAAGCCAAATTCGTTCTTACGATACAAAGCTTCGTAAAGAGGTTCAGTTGAATCGTTCTGCCTCATTACCACTAAAGCTGGCTCGCAGCGGAAATCGCATTGCAGTGTTGAATCGAGACGGAAGCATTTCTTGGTATAATGCAGGAAACGGGACTGTACTGGCTGATTGGTACATGACCACAGAAAAGCAGTGGTTTGAGTTCTAGTTGATTTGATTAAGATGGAGCTTACTCATCTTCCGCCCTGTTTTCAAACTTGGCATATGAGGGAAGGAAAATGAGATCCACATTACCGATGGGACCATTTCGTTGCTTTGCCAAGAGAATTTTTGCTTCGATGGCCTCATCATTATTATCAGTTGCCTTTCTTTCACGGTGAATAAACATAACTACGTCGGCATCCTGTTCAATAGAACCTGAATCACGGAGATTAGCCAACGTAGGCTCCTTTCCTTCACTGTCACGACTTACCTGACAGAGAGCTACAATCGGAATATCCAACTCTCTGGCAAGACTTTTCAAGGAGCGGGAAATCTCAGATACCTGCTCATGGCGAGGAGTATTTGAGCTATAATTATCGCTGGTAATGAGACCGATATAGTCAATAAAAATAATTTTAACCTGATACTGCTGCTTCATTTTACGAGCCATTGCCCGCAAATCAAGCATTTTCATGTTTGGAGTATCTGCAATACACAGCGGTGCGTCATATAATACACCAGCAGCATCCTGCAATCGCTGGAACTCCGCTTGGGTCATCATTCCAGAACGGATTCGAGAACCAGACATACGAGCAATCTGGCTTATCAATCGCTGGCCAATCTGGGTATAAGACATTTCCAACGAAAAAATTCCTGTTGGAATATTTTTCTGGATAGCAATATGATGAATCATTGATAGAGCCAAGGCCGTCTTACCCATAGAGGGACGGGCTCCAATAATAATCATTTCAGAATTCTGGAAGCCACTTGTCATTTTGTCCAGACCAGAGAAACCAGAGGGAACTCCAGTATAAGTTTCTTGGTTGTGAAGATGTTTTTCGATGATGGAAAAAGTATCAGGAACCAATTCCCACATTGACAGCAACCGTTGGCTTTGGTTTGATTCAGCCAAGGCAAAAAGCTTGTTTTGAGTATCCTCTAAGGTAGTTCTACTGGGTTTTGTATCATCGTGGGCTTCGGAAATCGCTGAGGAGGATATTTTAATCAACTCTCGGCGGTTAAAATCGTCCTTTACCAGCTGAGCATAATACTCTACATTGGAACTAGTTGGTACATGATCTGGCAACGAAGCTACATAGGCCACACCACCAGCAGCATCTAATTTACCTGTTTGACGAAGCTCTTCTGTAAGAGTCAGGATATCTCCCCGTTGTCCCTTGTTATATAATGAAAGAATTGCTTTAAAAATAGTTTGATGTTGTAATGAATAAAAACTTTCTGCTCTAAGATGGGTAATTACAGAACCCACCGCATCCCAATCCAGAAGAATAGCACCTAAAGTGGCTTGCTCCGCCTCAATATTGTGGGGAGGAATCCTGTCTTTCAAGGATGCGGTGGACATGATTATGCCTCTGCGGATTCAGCAGCAGGCTCTGCTTCTTTTTCCTTTGCAGCAGTTTCAGCAACCTGAGCTGCTTCTTCCTGAGAAACTACTTCAATCTTGATTTCAGCTGTTGCAGCCTCATACAAGCGTACTGTTGCATGATACTTACCAACACTCTTGATTGCATTTCCAGGAATTTCAATGCGCTTGCGCTCAATATCAAACTCATTCTTGTGCAATTCATCTGCAACAGTCTGGTTTGTAACAGCACCATACAACTTTCCGTTGGGACCAGCAGGCATAACCAAGCGTACAGTAAAGGCTTCCAGCTTATCCTTCAAGCTAGCAGCATTCTTTCGCTTTTCTTCCTTACGAGCCTCAATTTCTGCCTTGCGGCCTTCAAAGTAGGCTACTGTCATTTCGTTATAAGGAAGTGCCAAATTGCGAGGAAGCAAATAGTTACGGGCATATCCGTTGGCTACAACCTTTACATCACCCTCTTCACCGAGGTGCTTTACATCCTGATTAAGAATTACCTTCATTTACAAGCTCCATTATCTGTGTAAAATACACATGTACTCTAGTACAAAATATTCCAATGAAACCCTAGCTTCCGGGAGTCGGACTAGGGCTCATATCTAAAAAACTGAAAATTAGTTTGCTACGAAAGGAAGCAAGCAGATTGCACGTGCACGCTTGATTTCCAGAGCCAAGCGGCGCTGGTGCTTTGCACAGGTACCAGTAATGCGGCGAGGAAGAATCTTTCCACGCTCTGTGGTAAAGCGACGCAGACCGTCTGCATCTTTGTAATCAATCTTTGCCTTCTGAGCACAGAAACGACAAACCTTCTTGCGGAAGAATGTCTTTCCCTTTGCACGTGGAGCACGCTCATCAGCGTCACGAATAACATCCTGCATCTGTACATCAGGTGTTGTATCAATATCCTTGATCATTTCTTCTGACATGTAAATTCTCCTATAAGATAGCTGACCTTACAGCTTAAAATGGAATGTCCTCTGGGAATGAATCATTTCCACCACCATAGGGTGATGGCTCATAAGAATCATAAGCTCCAGAAGAACCAGATGGTTCCTGCATTCTTGGTTGATAGGTTCCTCGATTGCTCTGGTTGTACCCCCCAGCAGGTGAAGACCCACTGCCACCAGCATTTCCGCCGAGAAGCTGGACATTGTTGGCCACAATCACCACCTTACTGCGTGGCTGGCCGTCCTGCTCCCATCTATCCTGACGCAATTCTCCATCTACAGCCACTTGCTTGCCTTTGACAAGGTATGGCTTTAGGCTTTCAGCAGACTTTCCATACAGGTTAATTTCAAAGAAATTAGCCTCTTCAATCCACTGGTCGCCGTTCTTTCGGCGGCGGTTCACGGCAATAGAAAAATTGGAAATGGCAAATCCACCAGATGTGTACTTTAAGTCAGCATCCCGGGTAAGCCGGCCAATTATCATGATGTGATTTATATCAGCTGCCATAACTGCCTCCTCTGGGATGATTGTTACTCGTCGATTTTAACGAACATGCACTTCAACAGTTCAGGGTTCAACTTGAACTGGCGGTTAAGCTCTACAACTTTAGCAGGATTTGCCTTGATAATCAGCAGGAGGAAGCGTCCTCTCTTCTGCTTCTTTACTTCATAGCAAAGATCTCTGTCTCCGAAGGATTCTTCCTTCTCAATCTCCACGCCATACTCGCTCAAGGTAGAACGAAGTGTAGCGAGGCCTGCGTTGTACTTCTCTTCCTCAGCGGGGAAGATAGTCATCAGCTCATACTTTCTCATAGTATCTCCTTATGGTCAATTTGGGAGGGTATAATAATCCCTCCAAGGGGTTTAGACATATTATAGGAAAATGAAAAATAAATCAACAACTATCGGCATTTCTTGTGAAAAATAGTATATCATTTTTCTCTGTGCTATGATATATTTTTTTTGGAGGAAGATAAAAATGAAAGGAACACAGTTTAAGCGTATTGTTGTACTATATTTTAGTCCAACAGGAAATGCCCGAAAGGTAGCAACAAAAATTGGAGAAAAAATCTCCCAAATCCTGCAGCTACCAGTAGAACACATGAGCTTTACCCTGCCAAAAGAGCGGGAAAAGGAATTTGTTTTTGGACAGGATGACATTGTTATTTGTACGACACCCGTATATGCAGGCCGACTGCCCAACAAGATGCTCCCCTTTATTCAGGAGAACATCAAGGGAAACGGAGCAGTAGCTATAACGGTAAATGTTTTTGGAAACAGAAACTACGATAATGCTCCAATTGAATTCTACAATGAAATGAAGAAGAATGGTTTTACGGTGGTGGCTGTAGCTGCCGTTCCTACGGAGCATGTTTTCCTGGAGGATATAGGTCATGGCCGTCCTAGTAGCCAGGATATGGTGGTTGTTCTAGACTTTGCAGAAAAGGCTGCCAGAAAGATTCAGGAAGGAAATTTATCTGATGAATTGTCCGTTCCCGGTAGCTACCCTGCCCCCTATTATATTCCCCTTGGGGTAGATAACCAACCAGTGCAATTCTTGAAGGCAAAGCCAGAAACCCATCAAGAGCTGTGTGATTCTTGTGGAGCCTGTGCACGACGTTGCCCTATGGGAGCTATTTCCTTTGAGGATATGAGCCTTGTTCCAGGAATTTGCATCAAATGTCAAACTTGCGTCAAAATATGCCATACAAAAGCTAAGCATTTTACCGACCAAGCATTTTTGTCTCACGTACAAATGCTGGCCAACAATTACACAAGACCCGCTGAAGGTGTTTTTGTAGTTTAATTAAAGGAGCATGATATGATTGATTTTTTTTGGTACCCACGTTGCGGAACCTGCCAAAAGGCCAAGAAATGGCTTGAAGCAAATAATATTAGCTATAATGCCACAGATTTGAAGGAAGTAAAGCCTAGCCGCGGTCAGCTAGAATACTGGTTCAAAAAAAGTGGCCTTCCACTGAAAAAGTTTTTTAATACCAGTGGTCAAGTCTATAAGTCCATGGAGCTGAAAGATAAGCTTCCTTCCATGAGTCAGGATGAGCAGCTGGACTTGTTGGCTAGCGATGGAATGCTGGTAAAACGACCTATCGTAATTTCAGGAGATACTGTCCTTGTTGGATTTAAAGAAACTGACTGGGAAGAAAAGCTGAGATAGTAAAAAAGGCTGGCAGAAAAATCTTTTTGAAGTGCACCCCTAAAGTTGGACAAATAAAGTTCAATTTTAGGAGGTGCATTTTTATATAAAGTTTTTACAGAAATTTTAAAAAAAATTAGAAGTGGAAGCGAATACCAATATTAGCATCCAAATCAAAGTCAGGATAGAAAGGAACAATACTCAACCACAGTTGGGGAACAAGTTGAACATATGGTTCAATTTCTACAGGACCAGCAGGTAACATCATATTCAAACCTACGGGGACACGACCAGAAATACCAAAGTGGGTTTTTTCTTTCTTATGTTCGTATCCATCATCATAAATGCGGATTGAAATACCAGCACCAGCTCCAATAAACCAATTTAACGGACCCACAATATTATCATTCAAGAACCAGTAGTCACCAGTTAAACCAACGGCAAATAAATGATCTCCAACGTAAAAATTACCCGCAAAGATAAGAGGCAACTGATCTAACTTGAAAGTAATGGCAACATTACCAGGAATTCCCATATTCCATCCACCCTGGATACCAATTCCCCAAGCAAAAGCACCACCTACGCATACAACCATCAACAAAGCTGCAACAATTAAAATTTTCTTGTTCACATTATACCTCCTAAGTAGAATGTCTCAAACAGATAGTAACACAAATATTGTATATCTGCAAGGATTTATAGAAGCTGTATAAAAAACAAACCCCATCCAAGGAATAAATCCTAAAGATGGGGGTGTTTCACTATAAAACGTACCGTTTTCTGTATTTAGAATATTACAGCGGAATGTTTCCGTGCTTCTTTTCCACACAAGAAGTAGATTTCTTGCTCTTTAACAAGCGAAGACACTGAGAAATCTTTCTTCTGGTGTCCTCAGGATTGATTACCTCTGAAACATACCCCTGTTCAGCGGCAGTTTTGGGCGTCATAACAGTTTCCCGATATTCCTGAAGCTTTTCTTCAATCATTTGAGCCTTTGAAGGATCCTGCACATCCTTGGCATACAGAATCTGGATTGCACCTTCGGCACCCATTACTGCAATTTCAGCCTTAGGCCATGCAAATACAAAGTCTGCTCCAATATGCTTGGAACACATGGAAATGTAAGCTCCACCGTAGGCCTTTCGTGTGATAACGGTAATCTTGGGCACTGTTGCCTCAGAATAAGCATAAATCAGCTTGGCACCGTGGCGGATAATACCCTTCTGCTCTTCCTGTGGTCCAGGAATAAAGCCAGGAACGTCCACCAGATTCAACAAGGGCACATTGAAGGCATCACAGAAGCGGATAAAACGAGCAGCCTTGTCGGAGGCGTCACAGTTAAGGATTCCACCTAAGCCAGCAGGATTGTTGGCAACAATACCAACGGTGCGTCCTTCGATACGGGCGAATCCCACAACAATGTTGATAGCAAACTCCTGCATAACCTCAAAGAAGCTGTCATCGTCTACCAAACAGTCAATTACATTGCGAATATCGTATCCCTGAGTTCCTCTGTCAGGAAGCACTTCAGTAATCTTCTTTGCCTTTTTGCGGGCATCATATTTGGCAGAAGCAGAGGGAACACGGTCTCCATAGTAATGGGGAATGTAGTCCAAAAGCTTACGAACCTTGGTAAAGCAGTCCTTTTCATCGGGACAGCGGAAGTGGGACACACCAGATTTCTGGGAATGGATTGCACCACCACCTAAATCTTCCTCGGTAATATCCATGAACATAACGCTCTTTACAACCTTGGGACCAGTAATAAACATGTAGCTGATTTCATCCACGGTGAAGATAAAGTCGGTGATTCCAGGAGAATATACGGCTCCACCGGCACAGGGACCTGCAATGATGGAAATCTGGGGAATATATCCTGATGCCCGTACATTCTGGAAAAAGAGGTTTCCGTAGCCAGCCAAGGAGTTTACCCCCTCCTGAATACGAGCTCCACCTGAGTCATTGATTCCAATAACGGGACAGCGGGCTTCAATTGCCATTTCGATAATCTGGGCAATCTTATCTCCGTGCATCTTTCCCAGAGAACCACCCTGTACGGTAAAGTCCTGGGCATAGATGGCTACACGACGACCGTTAATCATTCCAAATCCAGTGATAACACCATCGTAGGGAATCTCCTTGCCAGCCATACCAAAGCTAGTACAGTTATGGTGAACACCAGAGTAAATTTCCATGAAGGAATCCTTGTCTACCAGTGCATTGATTCTTTCAATGGCATGGAGCTTGCCCTTTGCGTGCTGACGCTCTAAATTATATTCCATAGTTTAATATACCTCTTGCTTTTCATTTAGACAAAAATAGTAATAATGTCATATTAACGATCCCATTCCACATTGTCAATAGAAAATCAAGGGAAACAACTTTTCTAAAGAATACAGTCGGTCAAGGGACGCTTCACTTAAACCCTTGACTCGCCTTTGTTATGGTTCTCCCAAAATTGTAGAACCATAATAAAAAAAAAGACTTCCACGTTTTCGCAGAAGTCTTCCTGAGCTACATTGGATTCGAACCAATGACCCACGCCTTAAAAGGGCGTTGCTCTACCTACTGAGCTAGTAGCCCATCCCTAGTTTCTAGGCTTAGGTATCATAGCAAATATGATTTTATTTGTCAACCTTGTATAAAGTAAAAAGCTAGAATTTCTTTTGAAATGGTGGGTATGTTAAAATTAATTCTTGCAAGAAGGTGTTTTTGTAAGTATACTTGTAGCCATGAAGAAAAATTTTTTGTTGCTACTTTGTTTTTTTGTGTTTGGACTGAGCTTTGCGGCGGAGCCCGCTACAGCTGTTTTCACTGGTGAGGACTATTCAATCTATGTAACCTATTCAGAAAGCCTTCAGCCTGGAGATCCCCTTTGCGTTCGACTGGATTTTACTCCCTCAAAAAAGACCATGCGGGAGCCTGATGGTCTCACCCAGGCTATTTTGTTGTTTGGCGAAAAGAAAAAAACTGATTTCTTTGTTCTTGATGGACGAAATGATGCCAACGACGAACTTTCTCTTTGTGCCATGATTCCCCTTTCTACCTATCAGGAAACTGGTTCCTACGATGTGACCATCATGTACAGTGCATACGGCAGGGAATATATGAAGTTCAGTCTGCCCATTTCTGTGAAGCCCAAGGAATTCATCAGCGAGACGCTGGAGCTGGACAATAGGAATACTGCTATCAAGACAGATACAAGCTCCACCCGCATGAACCAAATTGACAGGTTAAACGAGATTTTATTTACAGTGAATTCCAATGCCGTATACCAGAAAAAACCTTTTGTGGCTCCTACCACCGCCACACGGAGAACTTCTTTCTTTGGTGATAGACGAGTGTACGCTTACGTAGGAGGTGGTTCTTCCACTAGCCTTCACTACGGTATTGACTATGGTATTCCCACAGGTTCTGTAGTAACTGCCTGTGGAGATGGTCGAGTAGTAATGGCAGAAGAAAGAGTTTCATCTGGATTAAGTGTAGTAATTGAACATATGCCTGGTTTGTACAGCCTGTACTACCACTTGGATTCCTTTGGGGTAAAGGTGGGAGATATGGTGAAGGCTGGAGACAAGGTGGGATTGTCTGGCTCTACTGGATTGGCTACTGGACCCCACCTGCACTGGGAAGTGCGACTTAACGGTGAGGCGGTAAATCCAGATTTCTTTACAGAAAAAAGTTTCTCATACTTCCAGTAATTTCATAAAGGCTGTTTCATCAATGACGGGAATTCCCAGTTGGGCAGCCTTTTTATTTTTTGAAGAGCCAGAGGCGGTATCGTTTGTAACAAGATAGGACAAGCCCTTTACCACCGATGATTTAGTGGTGCCGCCATGCTCCTTTACCAACTGTTCTGCTTGGCTTCGTTTCATGGACAGTTCACCAGTAAAGCAGAAGGACAAGCCTGATAGAGAGCCACCTTCAACAGGTGTTTTCAGGGTGATAAAGCCTTTTTCAACAAGCTTTTGCATTTCTGCCTTGTTGTCTGCCAAGCCTTGAACCAGAGTGGTGGCAGTAATGTCTCCAAATCCATTAACGGCACTGATTTCTTCCACAGAGGCAGCTAGAAGTTTTTCTAAAGTGGAAAATCCAGCCTCGGTAAGCCGCTCCATCAGGGTTTCTCCAATACCCTCTATATCAAAGCCTGCCACAAAAGCCGCCAAAGAAATGGTACTGCGAGTTTTCAAAGACTTGATAACCTTCTTTGCCCCCAAAGATTCCTTGTCCTTGGAAATGCTTTCCTGATTCAAGAAAAATGGGGTGATATCTACTTCTGTCAACTGGTACAGGGAGCTAATGGATGAAACCACTCCCGCTTGAAACAGGGATGACAACAAGGTGGTGCCAAAGTCACGGATATCAAGAACGGAAATCCATTTTTCCAGCTGGTGAAGAATCTTTTTAGAGCAAGCCTTGTTGGGACAATAGAGGCGAGTTCCCTCGTCTACCAAGGCTGAGCCACACTGACTACACTGACAGGGAAAGGCGATTGCTTCCAAGCTCTGAGGTGCAGCTCCTTCTGGGGGATTTACCACGGACTCAATCTTGGGGATGATTTCACCACGCTTTGTCACCACCACATGGCTTCCAATTTGTACGCCCAGAGCTCTAATGGTGTTAGGGTTTACCAAGCTGGCGCGTTTTACAGTTGTTCCTGCCAATTCCACAGGGTCAAACAGGCCCACAGGGGTATAGGTTGCCCCAGATTCACTCCATTCCACCTGTCGCAGCACTGTTACCGCTTCTTCTAGGCTGAATTTAAAGGCAATTTGCCGCTCAGGTCGTGCTCTGGCAGCATCCTCCAGGTTTATAGTCCGCTCCTTTACTACCAAGCCATCGATATCGTAGTCAAGCTGTGGTCTAAGCTCCATCACTTGGGCTCTGTAGTCAATAACCTGCTGGGGAGAATTACAGAGCTCCAGTGGTACGGTGGTAAAGCCACAGGATTCCAGCCACTGCACCTTGGCAATCTCGTCTGCAAAGGAATGGTTTTCAAAGAGGGCGTCGTAGCAGATAACCTTTAGGTGCTGGCTTCCCTCCCCGTCCTTGCGCTTCATAAGACCGTTGGCGGCGTTACGGCAATTTGCCTTGTCGGAGAAAAAATCACGGTGAACCTGGCGGGTCATAATCACCTCACCACGGATGCCTCCTGTATAGGGAAGGATTTTTCCTTCCAGCTCTAGCTTTGCAAGAACACCCTGCATTTTCTTGGCGTTGGCAGTGATATCGTCTCCAATGGTACCGTTACCACGAGTTACCGCCCGCACAAAGATTCCATTGTCATATTGCAGCTCAAGGCTTGCTCCATCCAGCTTATATTCTACCAAATATTCATCGTAGGGATGCTTTTCTGTCCAGGCCATGAATTCCTGGGGATTAGCAGCCTTATCCTGGCTTCCCATGGGAATGCGGTGGCGAGCCTTGGCAAAATTTCCTGAATCAGCACCCACCCGATGCAGGATGGCATTGGAGGGATCAAGGCTTTTCAGCTCATCCCACAGCTTATCGAATTCCTGATCTGAAATAAGGGCTTCTCCATTGTAGTAGGCATCTTGATACTTTACAATGAGTTGCTCCAGCTCCTGGATTCGTGCCGAGTCAAAAAGATTCATTTCCACCTTAATCCTCCTGACGCAGGAAGAACAATTCACGAATTACGTGGTTCTTGTCCAGTCCTTTTTCTTCAAAGCGAGTTTCCGGCCGCCACTCCTGGTGGGGTGCAAATCCCTGGTATTTGTTTTTCAAGCCAGGAGTTTGCTCCAATTGCTCCAAGGCAAATTCTGCGTAGGGCTCCCAATCAGTGGCCATGTAGAGGTAGCCTCCTGGCACCAACTTTTTGGTAATCAGATCTGTGTTTGGACGCTGAACTAGCCGCCGTTTGTGGTGCTTCTTTTTGGGCCAGGGGTCGGGAAAGAAGATGTGAAAGCCGCTGACAGAACCGTCTGGAATCATCTTTTCCAGCACCTCCAATGCGTCATGCTCCACGATATAGATATTTTCTAGGCTGCGGCGGCGAATCTCACCTAAAAGCTTTCCTACACCAGGGCGATGGACTTCTAAACCAAGATAGTTTTTATCAGGATTGTCGGCGGCAATGATGGCGGTGGCCTTTCCCATGCCAAAACCAATTTCTATCGTAACAGGATTAGTGTTGTTGAATATTTGAGTGTAGTTCAAATGAGAATCAGTGTAGGGAATGCACCAGCGACCAGAGAGCTCTTGGTAATCCTTTTGCTGAGTGGGAGTCATACGTCCTGCTCGTAGCACAAAGGTTTTGATGGTACGATAAAATTGAGTTTCCTGTGTCTGATTTTCTAAATCCATATATGAGTCTCCTATTCAAAGTTGTGGGGAGGCAAAAGGTATCGAACCTGTCTGCTAGGATAGTCCAAGCAGATTCTCAGGGACTTTGCCTTACTATAAGAATCCTTTATATCCGTAAAATCCTTCCAGTCCTTCCGTATCTTGTCAAAAAACAGCAGGGTACCTCTCCCATCAACTCCAGAAAAAACCGCCATTTTTATGACAGGTTCATCGGAGCTTTTACTAGAGCCATCACCATCCTTTGACTGCTCCTGCTGACTGAAAAAAATCGGCTGATCCAGCGGAGGTGAATCTACCTCCTTGTAGTTGAGCACAAATTGGCCCTCGGCTGTTTCTCCCATTAAATCCGTACAGATAACCTGATAGGTACCCTGGGGAAGAGCCCAAAAATAAGGTGGCATAAGACTTGGAGAACCAGCCCAAAGCTTGGAGCCGTTATTTAAGATCAGAGGCTTTTCGATAAGCCAAAAAAGCTTGTTATCTGGAAAGGCATTTCCAGATGGAAACGAAATCCTCAGGCTCATGATACGCTCTGATCCTTGGGAACTTTGAGCAAAAACGGAAAGCCGTTGTACCGGCTCCTCCTGAAGACTCTGGTAGTCATAGACGACGGTGGCCTCAAGGGAAACAAGCTCTGGCACCGTATTGGCACAAGATACAAAGCCCATGATTACACAGCATAACGAGAAGAAAAAAATTAAAAAGAGAGTAAAATATCTCATTAAAAGTTAAAGGCCAAGGTAATAACCATCAGATTGCTGACAGAATACTGGTTTACCAATGACTCAAATTTAACATTTACCTTTTTACAGGCTTCGTCCAAATAGGAAAGATAGTACAAGCCCAAGTCCACACCTTCGGAGCCTTCTGGCAATTCCTTGTAAAAGTCAATGAGGGAGCGTTTTCGTAAGTCTGCAGACTTCTTTGTTTCAATGCTTTCCTTAACCTCTTGGAATTCATCGTCCTTATTATACAGGGTAATTTGCAACCGTCCCTGCTTACCGATAGAAGAAGAACCTCCACCAAGCTTCCAAGAAATGAACACCATCTCATGCTTTTTAACCATTTCGGAAATGATTTTTTTTCGAATATCAGGATCGTAAATCAGCATGTCGGTATCGGGCAAACCACGATACATTTTTTTTACTTCTTGACGCATATTTGTGTTCTCACAGTTGAGGGCAAGTTCCATAACCATCAAGGAAATATATTCAGCAACACGGCCCTTTTCCATGTAATCCTTCAGCAAAATATCAATGCGTCGCAGAATCTCCTCAAATCCAGTTTGGTTATAGAATTTGGTGATGACATACCAGTTGAGACGACTCATGCGCATCAAAAATTTTTCCGTCATCAGCATAAAAATATTTCGTTCCTCTGGAGTCAAATCTGGATTTTCCTTGATGGAAAGCCACAGGGGATCCAAAATCGCCTTACGTGCCTTGGAAATCACATCTTCTTTATTTGACAGATGGAAAAGCACCTGACGATCTGTGATTTTTGCCCTTTCGTCAATGATTTGGGAAGGATTTGCCCTGTTATGTCTGCGAACACAATCTGAATCGATGAGGGTGGCATACACTTCCTTATCAAATTGCTTATAGAGCAAAGAAAAAACCACCAACTTAGTCAAATCCATTACATCCTGCTTGGAGGATGAGAATTCTGGCAGTGAGATTTCCAGCTTGGAAATGTAATCCACCAAAATCATCTGTTGAATCGTTTGGGGAGCAAAGGAATCCAGTGAGATCCCATATTCCTCTATGTTATCCGCCAGTTTTATCCGCAGCAACTTTTTTTTATTCTGGATAAAATGGGAAGCTCCCTCCTCCGTCAGAATTACTTTTAACGGAAGATCTAAAAGCCCCTTCTTTGTGGATTCACTCACTGTATAACTCCTAGGATTCCATTATATAACAAAGGTACTTGAATTGTAAACAAGAATTGCTATAATTGTATAATATGAATAATATCGGAAGGTTTTCAGTAATTGCACTGTTGATATTTTTTTCTGCAGGAATTTTTTTTCCACAATCTTCCGACCCACGAGAACGTTCCAACCAGCTATATGCTTTCTTTCAAGAGGAAGGATTTCGCCCTCAGCGGCAGCTGTTGGCCAACAGTAATCAATTTCCTTATTCCATTATTCTGGACTTTAATCGAAAAAAAGCTACTGAAAACCAAGAAATTCAACGGCTTATTCTGGCTATTTCCCAAGAAACAGCTGAAGAATGTTTGGATGAAGTGCTGGCTCTGGCCAAATTGATGGAAAGTACCACTGCAGAAGTAACACTAACCCTAGCACTTTTAGCAAACGAAAGCTATCCCTTTTCTCCAACCCAGGAAATAGCTGCTCCCACTGGTAACAACACAACGATTCCCGTGGAAAACCAATGGCACCCCACAGGCGCCCAAATCCTGCTGGAAAATATTTCCAACCCAGATGCCTGTGCCTTGGTGATGCTGGATGGTACTACCTCCCAGTTTGATCAGGCCACCGTTGTGTTCGGTAGTGACGGAATCCTTACTCCACTGTGGTTGATTCAGCAGGTACCACTGCCTGTTTCCCAAGACTTTCTCATTACCTATCGATTAAATCTTGCAGAGGATAATCCAGTGTTGATTCCCTTCTTTCGTTCAGGTATGGCCACAGTAGCAATTTCCTTTAACAGCAATGAGCCAGAGCAAAGGCAAAGGGTTTTTACCGCACTAAAAACCATGACAGAAAATTTTTCTGTGGAAAAAAGTGTTTCTGCTGATAGCCAAAACTATATTGTACTTCGTTTTGTAGAAAACATTTGGATTGGCGAGCAGTTTTCCATCTTTGTGTACCTATTGATTACGGTTTTAGTGCTGGCTATTATCAGTGGTTTTTCTTTTTTGGGCAAAAAGGGAGCTATCCACCGACAATCCTTTTTTAGAATTTGGTATCTTATTCCCATTACAATTCTTCTTTCCACCTTTTTCTTGTGGCTAGGCCAGCTGGTGGCAGGTAAATTTGTTCAAATTGCGCCGGAAAACACGGTGGTGATTCTTGGCATAAAAACACTGTTCTCCTTTGTGGCGGTTTCCTTACCCTTCATCTTTCACCTTAAATTTCGTCTTCCTATTGCCCAATTTGTTTATGGCTATCTTTTGACCATTGTAGTGGCCATGAACATCTTTATCTTTGCGTCCATCGATTTGGTGCTTTTGTTTATCTTTGTACTGGAATACATCATCATTTATTTTAGCCGCCTTGCAAAAAAAATTGTCCCTTTGATTATTGCCTCATTGATAATGCTGTTGCCCTTCATTCCTTATGCAGTAAACATCTTGGAATATGCCTCCCAAGACAAGCTACTTCATCTTGTACAAACAGGAATTTTAGGAAACATGCTCTATGCCTGTATCCTCATTCCATTTCAGGTTATGTGGCTTAGAATCATGGTGCGAATCGACCTCTTTGGTACCCATCGTCATATTTCTCCTTTGAAAATTGTTCTGGCTACTATTGGCGTTATGGGTATCATGGTTATCTGCATTGTGGGAACCTTATTTATTGGCTCAATCATGCTGAATCGAACCCTTCCAGAAGAAGAATTAAACCAACAAAGTCATTCCTATCAGCTGGTAGACGCACAGGCTCCAGAACAGCTTCAGGTTTCCATGTCACGAAAAAGCTATCTGAAATTACAATCCGTGGAGGTTCACATTGCATCACCTGTACCAATCATTCGTTATGAAGTACAAGTTCTGTCTGAAAATCAGATTCCTGTGTACGATTCTGCCATGAACTTTGTTACGGTACAAAATGCATCTTCCAGCGATATTTACGGGAAAAATGAGCAAACAGGTGCAACGACTCATTTTTTAATTCCAGATTATCCTGCAAATACAACTTCCTTTGAATACACTGCCGACGGAGACAAAGCTCAGAACATTAAAGTTCGGTTGTATCTTGAGGTTGCACCGTACCAGGTTACACTGGTGGAACGAAACTTCTTCTTCCCCGCCCTAGATGGTAGCTTGCTGGCTCTGGAGGGAACACCTTAATGTTCCTGCATGTGGACCTTGACGCATTCTTTGCCTCGGTGGAACAGCTGGATCATCCAGATTTTCGTGGAAAACCAGTGATTGTGGGAGCCATTCCAGGGCATAAGCGTGGGGTTGTGGCAGCTGCATCCTACGAGGCACGAAAATTCGGTGTGCACTCTGCTATGCCTATTGACCAAGCATATCGCCTTTGTCCTCAAGGAATCTATCTTCCCTCCAACATGAGACGATACCGAGAAAAATCCCAGGAAGTAATGGCAATCTTTGGGGAGTTTTCGCCTGATGTGCAACAAATGTCCATTGATGAAGCCTTTATAGACTTAACTGGTACCCAGCGATTGTTCGGGCCGCTGGAGGAAACAGCTCAGCTGGTAAAAAAGAGGGTACGAGAGGCAACTGGCTTAACCGTTTCCGTAGGACTTGCCAGCAATCGCTATGTGGCAAAAATTGCCTCCGGTATGTCAAAGCCAGATGGATTTTTTTATGTACCAGTAGGCCAGGAACAAGCCTTTATGGAAAAGCTTTCCTTGAAAAAAGTATGGGGAGTGGGTGAAAAAACCTTGGCAAAGCTGTATTCCCATGGAATCCACTCGGTACAGGATGTCTTGAAAACACCATTGCCCGTTTTAGAGAGCTTTTTGGGAGAAGCCAGTGGACAATTCTTATACAAGGCAGTGCGGGGCATGGAGGCTGCCACCTTTCGTGACGCTCCCCACTCCCGTTCCATCAGTGCGGAAAACACCTACGAAGAAAACCTAGTGGACAGATATCTTATTGGAACGGCCCTGATGGACTTGTCCCAGAACGTTATGTTTCGGCTCATGAAGGAGGATTGGAAAAGCAAGACCGTCTGTATAAAAATCCGCTATTACGACTTTACCACCACCTCCATCCAAGAAACCTCCCAGCGTTACATTGCCTCTGCAGAAGATCTTTTCCAGCGGGCTACGGAGCTTTTTGATAAAAGATATAATGGCAGGGGAATACGGCTTTTGGGAATCGGTGCCATGAATTTGGAGCCAGGCCAAGAGGTGGTGCAGCAGGACTTGTTCGATTTTGGACAGGAACGACAGCACAAGCTAGAAGAAGTGGTGCTTCAGCTGAAGAACAAGAATCCCGACCTCCCCATTACAAAGGCTCGTCTTTTAAACAAATCTGCCAAGGCCAATGCTTCGGAAAAAGGAGAGGATTAACCCCAAAAAAATTGAAAAAAATATTTTTTTGCTATTGACATATTTTGCTGTATTCGCTAATATATTCTTACATTGCATTCCCCGATTGTGTAATGGTAGCACCTCAGATTCTGGTTCTGATTGTGGGGGTTCGAGTCCTCCTTGGGGAAATAAAACACGATACATCGTGGGTTCTTTGGTCCCTTCGTCTATCGGTTAGGACAAAAGATTCTCAATCTTTAAAGAGGGGTTCGATTCCCCTAGGGACTGTGAGGCTTGGTTTTCCAAGCCTTTTATTTTTTTAAAACTGTTCTTCTTTCAAAGAAACCTTGCAAATTGCTCCCCTTCTCAACTCCCTTACAATCAGTTATACTTGCTCCATGAAGGTCATTATTTCCCCAGCAAAGAATATGAGTACCAAGGCAGATGCATTGGAGCCAAAGGAAGAACCAGTTTTTATTCAGCAAGCACAAAAATTAGTTGATTATCTAAAATCCCTTTCCTTTGAGCAGCTAAAAATACTGTTAGCCTGTAACGACAATCTTGCTCAGCTTAATTACCAACGGTATCAGACCATGGACTTACATTCAGGAACAAATCCTGCCTTGGTGTCCTACGAAGGAATTCAGTATCAATATATGGCTCCACGGGTTTTTACCTACGAATATTTTGATTATGCCCAAGAGCACGTGCGGATTCTTTCTGGACTGTATGGAATTTTACGTCCCTTTGATGCCATTGTTCCCTATCGGCTTGAAATGCAGGCCAAATTGAAGACAGACTTTTGTAAAAACCTCTATGACTTTTGGGGAGCAAGCCTGTATCAAGAACTGACGAAGGACTCAAAGGTTATCATCAATCTTGCTTCCGATGAATACAGCAAAGCCGTAAAAAAATACCTGCAGCCAACAGACAGCTTTATTACCTGCCGTTTTTGTGAACAGGCAGAAGGTAAGCTGGTGGAAAAGGGGGTCTATGTAAAGATGGCTCGTGGAGAAATGGTGCGTTTTATGGCGGAGAAAAATATTCAGGAACCTGAAGCCATGAAGCAGTTTACAGGCTTGGGCTACGGTTTTAGTCAAGAGCATTCTACGGAAAACCTATTCACCTTTGTGCGATAAGAAGCCTAAACCATTCCAGAAAGCTGCACTAGGCTATTATTCATGGACTTGTATATAGAATTGTTTTTTTGATATAGTAGCCACATGATTGCTACTCATGCTTTGGTGCTGTACAAAGGTCAGCCAGCCCTGGTTCAAGAGGAATCAGGGGGAAAATATACCATCATCTATTGTTCAAGTCTTCCTTCAGCAGGAGGAAAGCCAGCTCAATTTGCCACCCAAAAGGTTCGGGACAAGGATATTTTTGTTCTTTTTAATAAAACCGATGGCAACAAAGGCCTCCTTCCTTCCCTTTTATCAGCTGAATTACAGGTTGAAAATTGCAAGGAATTGGTGGAACCACTGTACGAGCTTTTGATAGAAGAAGATGAGGCTTTTTCAACGGCAACATCATTTGCTGACCTTTGCGATTATGGCGGAATGGGAACGGCAGAACAATGCTGGAAGCTTTACAAGGCGCTGAAGGGAAGTTTTTTCTTTCAGCAGCAAGGAGATACATTACACTTTATTCCCCGCCCACAGGAGGAGATTACCAAGCTTTTGGAAAAAAGCCTAGCAAAGGAACGGGAGGAAGAGCTTCGTGGAGCCTTTATCCAGCGGCTTAAAAACCGACAGCTGGAGCTTCCTGGGGATTACCAGCTGATGCAGGATGTGGAAGCCTTGGCCCTTGGAAAAACAGAAAAATCCCGTACTATGAAGGAAGCTGGCCTTACAGAAACACCAGAAAAGGCTCATAAATTGTTGCTGGACACTGGAGTGTGGTCCATCTACAAAAACCCCTATCCTGCCCGTTGGGGACTTTCCATGCAGTCTGCCACAGAGCAGCTTGCTAGTCCTCCCCAGGAAGAACGGTTAGTGCTGGATCAAGTTGCCTATGCCATAGATAATGCTTGGAGTGTGGACCCTGACGATGCCATTGCCTATGACGGAAGCTTTGTGTGGGTGCACATTGCAGACCCAGCTTCCAGTGTTTTACCAGATACCCCTATTGATGTTTCTGCCCGTCACCGTGGCTCTACCCTATACATTCCAGAGGGGGCTGCTCGAATGTTGGCAGAGGAATCTTTGGAGGATTATGCCTTGGGCTTGGCAGAAGAAACAGGCGGATTATCACGAGCCCTTTCCTTTAAGATTCAGCTGGACGAGTCTGGAGCAATCCTAGGCTGCGACGTGCTGAAAACTCAGGTAAAGGTGCAGCGGTTTACCTACCAGCAGGTGGATGAACAAAAGGATACTCCAGAATTCACTCCTCTCTTTGCCATCGCCAGACGAAATGAGCAGCGTCGATTAAACAACGGGGCCGTAGCTATTACACTGCCAGAGGTTCATATTTCTGTAAATGGGGAGCAGGTGGACATTCATCCCAGTATTCACTGGGAATCTGGAGACTTGGTACGGGAATTCATGCTGCTGGCAGGAGAGGCTGCGGCAAAATTTGCCTTTAAGAACAACATTCCCTTTCCTTTTGTAAGCCAGGAATCTCCAGACCTGCCTTCCGACCCACCTCCCGGTTTGGCAGGACAATACCGTCTGCGACGTTGCATGAGAAGTAGGAGCGTGGGCATAACCCCCATGCAGCACGCAGGTCTTGGACTGGGAATGTACAGCCAGGTAACCAGCCCCCTACGACGATATAGCGACTTGGTGGCTCACCAACAGCTGCGGGCATTTATTGATGGTCGCCCCTTGCTGGACAAGGATAAGGTTCTGGAGCGAATTTCAGCAGGCGATGCCGCCGCCAGTGCCGCCGTTCGGGCTGAACGGAACAGTAACCTACACTGGATTCTGGTGTATCTTACCATGAATCCCCAGTGGACAGGAGAGGCTGTGGTGGTGGAAATCAGAGGAAAGCAGGCCTATTGCCTCATTCCAAGCCTCGCCCAGGAAACACTATTGACCCCAACCACCACCGTGGAGCTGAACCAGGTCTTACAGGTAAAGGCAGGTAATATCAATATTCCTGCCCTGTCTGTTACCTTTCAAGAAGTTTCACAATAGTTTTAAATATTCTCCTTTTTTGGGTATTCAAGAACTTGAAACTATGATAGAATTGTAGTTATTCCATTTTTGAGCCTAAATTAAGGAGCAAAATAAAACATACAAAGAGGTTTAAGATGATTGTATCTTGGATGACCACCAATAAGTGTAATTTGAAATGTAGCCACTGCTATCAGAATGCAGGTCCTGCAAAGGAACAGGAACTGACCACCGCAGAGGGTAAAAAGCTCATTGACGAGATTGCCCGTGCAGGTTTTAAGGTGATGATTTTTAGCGGTGGAGAACCCTTGCTCCGCCCCGACATTTACGAGCTGGTGGGCTATGCTGCATCCAAGGACTTGCGTCCTGTGTTCGGTACTAACGGAATGATGATTACAAAGGAAGTTGCCCAAAAACTAAAGGATGCTGGAGCCCAGGCCATGGGAATCAGCCTTGACAGCCTTGATGAAGCCAAGCACAACAAGTTCCGTGGTCTCCCCGATGCATACTCTAAGACAATTCAGGGAATGAAAAACTGCCGTGAGGTTGGACTTCCCTTCCAGATTCACACCACCGTTATGGACTGGAATAAGGAAGAGGTGTGCGATGTCATTGACTTTGCTGTTGAAATGGGAGCCATTGCTTCCTACCTGTTCTTCCTGATTCCCGTGGGACGCGGTGTATTTATTGAACAGAACGCTGTGGAAGTTCAGGAATACGAAGAATTGCTGAAAAAAATCATGGCTAAGCAGAAGGAAGTTCCCATTTCTATCAAGCCCACCTGTGCTCCTCAGTTTACTCGTGTAGCAATCCAAATGGACATTGAGCTTAACGAACGGTTTACGAGAGGCTGCTTGGCAGGACTCACCTACTGTATCATCAGCCCCACTGGTTCTGTTCGCCCCTGTGCCTACATGGTGGAGGAAGCTGGAAACGTTCACGAAAAGGCTTTTGATGAAATTTGGCAGGAAAGCCAGGTGTTCAAAACTCTGAGAACCAAGCACTACGAGGGAACCTGTGGAACCTGTGATTACAACAATATTTGCGGTGGCTGCCGTGCCCGTTCAGCCTACTACCATGATGGAAACATTCTGGCAGAAGACACCTACTGTGCCTACGGTTTGAGCAGACGCCAGCAATCATAAAATTAGGAGAAACACATGAATTCAATTAATGAAAAGGGAAAATGTCCCCTTTCACCTGCAACAAGAAAGTTTATTGTTTGCCTTGGTATCTGTCTTATAGTGGCAGCCATTTACTTTTTTACCACAGGAAAACAAACTACCAGTGACGTGGCAGATTCTTCTCCACAGACTGCACCAGAATTGGTAACCTTTACTGATGCCTTGGGACAGGAATTGACCTTGGCCCGCCCCAAGCGTGTTGTTTCCCTCATGGGAAGCTTTACCGAAATCTGGCTTTTGGCTGGTGGACGTGATACCTTGGTGGGAACTGCCGTGGATACCCAGGACAAGCGTGATTTGGGACTGCCAGAAACCGTGGTGAATGTGGGAACCTATCAATCTCCCAACCTAGAGGCCATCCTTGCACAGGCTCCCGATTTGGTGCTTTTGTCTTCCGAGACAGTCCGTACAGACAACCACGTGGCATTTAAGAACAGTCTTGCTGCCGCAGGGATTCCCGCAGCATATTTTAGCGTAACCCACTTTGAGGACTACCTGAAGATGCTGGAAATTTGCTGTCAGCTTACTGGCAATCAGCAGGCCTATACCGAAAAGGGACTGAATGTACAGGCCCAAATCCAAGAAGTTCTTGGTCAGTACAAGCTGGAAAGCCAGCCCACCGTCCTGCTGATGATTACCTATTCTGGCGGAATCAGACCCCAGGCCTCCACCACCATGACTGGTGGAATGCTGGCTCAGCTGGGTTGCAAGAACATCATTGATGATTATCCCAGTCTCCTGAAGGATTTCAGTATGGAAAAGGTTATGGAGATTGATCCTGACTACATCTTTGTTATTCCTATGGGATACAGTGATGAAGAGGCATTGCGGGCTTTGACCACCAGCGTGGAAGAAAATCCAGCCTGGAACGTGCTGACTGCAGTGAAAAACAAGCGATATCATCCCCTGCCCCCAGAAAAATTCATGTTCAAACCCAATGACCGTTGGGCAGAAAGCTATCGTTATCTGGGAGAATACTTCCAGAATAACCCTGTAAACCAGTAAGATGAACGAAAAATTAAAAAGCGACTTGGGACAAGCCAACTTGAAAAAAAGTCGGCTTGTTCTGGTTGCAGCAATAGCCCTAACCCTTTGTATTACCCTCCTTGCCCTATCCTTCGGGTCTTCCCAGGTGTCTTTGATTGATTTCTTTCGAGCACTCCTAACTGGAGATACAACGGCACCAGCCTATCGAATCATCTATTTTAGCCGTTTGCCACGGGTGCTGGGAGCCTTGTTAGCAGGAAGTGCCCTGGCAGTGGCAGGAACAATCATGCAGGCGGTACTGCAAAACCCCTTGGCCAGCCCCAACATCATCGGTATAAATAATGGCGCAGGTTTCTTTGTCTTGGCCTGCTCTGTACTTTTTCCCAGCCAACCAGCCCTGCTTCCTTTGGCTGCATTCTTAGGGGCTTTAATCACTGCCCTCATGATATTTGCCTTGGCCATGGGAAGAGGCTCCACCAAGCTGTCTTTGGTGCTTACTGGTATTGCCATGAGCAGCATTCTGGGAGCAGGTATGAATGTTATCATGATACTCTTCCCCGACGCCTACATTGGAGCCAGCACCTTCTTGGTAGGTGGACTAGGTTCTGTTACCATGGATAACCTTCAGTTTGCAGTGGTTTACATCATCATTGGACTGGTGCTTTCCGTATTTTTACGACGAGACATGAACATCATAGCCCTGGGCTCCAATACCGCCAAGGCATTGGGAATGGCTGTGTCCACCACCCGCTTCCTGCTGATTGCCACTGCAGCCGTCCTCACTGGAGCGGCAGTAAGCTTTGCTGGATTGATTGGCTTTGTGGGCCTCATCGTTCCCCACGCCATCCGATTTTTCATCGGTAGTGACCATCGCCTTTTAGTTCCAGCCAGTATCTTTGCCGGAGCCGGCTTTGTGACCCTCTGCGACCTTGTTTCCCGCATTGTATTTGCTCCCTACGAGGTTGCTGTGGGTATTCTCCTTTCCTTGGCAGGTGGCCCCTTCTTCATCTATCTGGTGATTCGCAACAAAAGGAGCCAAAATGATTGAGTTACAGAATGTTTTCTTTGCCTATCCTTCCCGCCATCCATTGTTTCAGGATTTTAATCTAAGCTTTCCAGAGGGAAAAATCACCACAATCCTTGGGTCTAACGGCAGTGGAAAAAGTACACTGTTAAAGCTGGCAGCTCGATTGCTAACGCCGCAACAGGGACAGGTGCTGCTGGATGGGAAGGATTTACACACCATGAAGTCAAAGGAGGTGGCAAAGCGGATTTCCCTCCTCCATCAGAATAATTTTCCCCCAGAGATAACTGTAGCCACCTTAGTGTCTTACGGACGTTATCCCTACCACAAATATGGCCAGAGCATGACCCAAACAGACCATGAGGCTATAGAAAAGGCCCTGAACCATGTACAGCTTCAGGATTTACGAAACAGTCTTTTGACAAGCCTTTCTGGTGGACAGCGGCAACGTGCATTTATTGCCATGGCTTTAGCCCAGGACACAGACATTGTGTTTTTGGACGAGCCCACCACATACCTTGATATCAACATTCGGCTAGAATTGATGGATTTAGTTCGATTTCTCAACAGCCAAGGAAAGACTATCATCATGGTGCTTCACGACTTGAATCTTGCCTTGGAAAACTCCCACAACATTGTTTTGCTGGAACGAGGCAAGCTCTACGCAGAAGGAAGCCCAGACCAAGTGATTGAAACAGGTTTGCTGGATAAGGTATTCAATATCCAGACCCATGTGTTCCACAAGGATGGTAATACATTCCACCACTTTAGTCGCCAAAAGTCATAAAAAAACACCACTAAAGCAAAACTTTAGTGGTGTTCCTCTATTCATCAAGCTACAATTTCAAATCAGACAAAGCATTATTCCAGCGGAGCGTAATAGCCAATCTCATCACGACCAGAGCGGTTCAAAAGATAGGCCTCAACCTCCAAGGGAAGATAATCCTTTCCAAAATTGGTGTTCAAGGAAGAAGTATAAGATAGCCGATAGGAACCATTTGGAGTGGCGATTACTCCCTGTACAATACCAGCCAAGCCTTCAGGACGATACACAAACTGGGTATCGCCATCAGTGGCCTCAGTAATGTAGATGATTTCCTCTGGCAACACATTCTGGGTCAAATTGACGGTATAGAAGGAAATATCGTTGTTGTTAAAATATGACACCATATCAGACAAGCCATAGGTCAAGAAGGATGAATGGGTCAAGTTGGAGGCACCAGTCAAGTAAATGATAGCACGCTTTTTTTCACCATTCACCAAGGTGTTAGCTGCCAAACGCAGGGCCAAGTCTGTAGTGCAATCGTCGGATACGGGAGTTTTCAGGGCTTCTACGGTAAAATCTCCTAAGTTGTTGGGAGCACCGGAATATTCTGTAGTAGGAACAGAGCCAGAAGAAACTACAGACAAGGTTCCCTTGCCATCCATACTGCGGGCAATTTCCTTTAAGGCTATTTCCAAAGCCTCATTATGGAGGCTTGTCTGTACAGAACGATCAAGTACAACTACAATGTCACACACCTCGTTGGAAAAAGCTGCACCCTCCAACTTTTGGGCAGTGACAGGAATGCCATTTTCAGTAAGATAAAAATTTTCTGCCTTCAATCCCACCACAGGCTGCCGCTGTCGGTTCTCCACCTTGATCTCTAAGGTAATGTTAGGGAATTTGTCTGCATTAACCCGCTCAATCTGAACAAAAAGACCACCCACTAATTCTGTCATCTTGGACATGACATATACTTCATTGGAAACAAAGTCGGAGGCAAGAATATTGCCGTTAATGTCAGGCTGAGCACAGAGGATTCTAGAAGGAGCACTTCCTGTACGACTGTTTTCAAAGACAGCCCCTGTGGACAAATCTACAGAACAGATTCTGTTTCCATCGCTTACTAAAATGAAGTCGTCACTGAGACGCAAGGATTCTGGTCGGCTAAAGGTTTTTTCTGGTACCAACATTCCCGTGTAGTTTCCGGAACGATCAAAGGAGTAAATGGTTCCCTTCACTGCATCAGCTACATACACCATGTCAGAGTAAATACAAATACCTGTGGGAGCAGTAAATCCAGGAAAACTGCCGTTCTTTTTTCCAAAATTGAACAAGGGATTTCCTTCCTTGTCAAAAACGGAAACACGGGAATTACCAAAATCAGTTACGTAAAGATTTTCGGAGGAATCCAAAGCCATATACTGTGGTCCTACAAATTGTCCTAATCCCACGCCCTTGGAGCCAATATATCCCTTGTAATTGCCCTTACTGTCCAGCACTGCGATCCTGTCTCCGGCATATTCAGACACCAGCAGGCTTCCATCCTTCTTTCTGATAATGTCCATAGGACGGTCAAAGCCCTGAAGGGGACCTCTCACTCGATTGATGATAAAACCGTTAATGTCCATCAGTAACAGCTCGTTGGAACCATAGGCCAAGACCCAGTGTGTACCGTTGTCGTTGGTAAGAATGGCAGAAGGCTGACTAAAAATCAAAGTTTCGTTTACAAGGCCAGGGTAATTTCCTGCCTCTGCAAATTGACTGGAAACCAGGGAGCTCTTTCCAGAAACCCGTCGTTCACGGACAATTTCAATTCTGTTTGACAACAGCATTCCGCCGTAGCCTGCATTTGAGGCAATCTGCCAATGTTGCAGGGCCACATCCTCCATTCCTGCTCGATAATAGGCTCGTCCCAACCAGTCCAGAATCAAATTCTCTGTAGGCAGGTATGACAAGGCCTTTTCAAACAGGAGGATGGCATCGTTGTAGGCACCTCGATAATAGGAATGAACGCCACGGCGGAATTCCTCTTCTGCAAAAAGTGAGTCAGCAGTTTCCACTGTTACAGACTTAAAATCAGAGGAAAAAAGTGTACAAATACTAATGCTCAGGAATACTGCTAGTGCAAGGTGCAACTTACCACCATGCAGCTTTGTAAGGTGCAGTTTTTTCATTTATTTTCCTCCCGATGCCGAATTCTCTCGGCTTGCTTGAATCATTTTTAGGTGTTCTAGGATTTCCTCATTGGACATATCCTTTTCTAGCGCCTTCCGTAGGAAATTCTCAGCTTCATCCAATAAGCCCAGCTTATAATACACCCATCCCAAGGTATCAAGACAGGCTGGTGAATTGGGAGAAATGTCCAAGGCGCGCTTGGAAAGCATGAGGGCTCTGGTTAAATCCTTATTGAGACAGGCCAAAACATAGCCAAGACCATTTAAGGCGGTAATATTCTCTGGCTCCATCTCCAGAACCTTTTCGTACTGCTCTATAGATTTTGTGTAGTCCTGCTGCAGCCAAGAAATATAGGCCATGGCAGCATACACCGCACAGGGATTGTATCCAGTTTCCTTCAAGCTCCGAAGCTCGAATTCAGCAAGACGGGAACGACCTGTTGTGGCATAGATAACTGCCAGCACAAGGCGGCATTGCAGAATCCGATCCTGCTGGATATCGTCTCCAGGAATGGCCGTTACCACCTGCTCCAGATACAACAGGGCATCCTCGTAACGCTTCAATTTCATGTAGCAGAGACCGATAAAATAAATCACGTCCAAATCATTAACTTGTTCAGAAGACAAGGACTGAAAAAAATGCAAGGCTTCTGTATATTTCCCTGTTTTGTATAAGAGAATACCTTGTGAAATTAACCGTTGCTCCATTATCTTTCCTTAAGAAAAGCCTTACAGACTTAATTTTAACCCCTTCTCTTTCATATCATCGGCATCTGTTGGCTGAGCATGAATACGACCGATAGAAATTAATCCCTGGCTCACTGCCGCAAAGTCACAGTCGTCTCCACCCTCGGTAGACACCTTTCCACCTTGGAAGAAGGTATAAGAAGAACCATCGGGAGCAGTAAAGGTATCAATGAAATTATTGTATATTCGCTTGGAAAGGCGGGTAATTCTCCAACCAGCGTAGGAATCAGCTGAAGGTGCATTGATGTTTACAAATACATCGGGAGAACACAAGGAGACAAGCTCCGAAAGATTTTTTTGCACAAATTCTGCCAATGGCTTGAAATTCCATTTACTGCGGGAATGAAAATTCTCTATGCTCAAGGCAATTCCAGGATATCCTGAAATTATTGCCTGGCGAGCCGCACCACAGGTTCCAGAATAGATAACATCGGTACCAAGGTTTGCTCCCTTGTTGATGCCAGAAAGAATGGCATCTGGAGGAGCTGGCAGAATAGTTCGTAACCCGTTGATTACGCAATCAACAGGTACCCCAGAGCAAGCATACCAACGTTCCTTTTTCTTGGTGATTTTCAGGGGATCAGCCATTGAGATGGCATTGGAAATAGCAGATCGATTCTTGTCGGGGGCTACTACCCACACTTCATGGACAGCAGACAAGCTTCGAGCTAGCTCCACAAGTCCTGGAGCATCAATACCATCATCGTTGGTGATCAAAAGTCGCATAAATGTACTCCTCCAGCAGGCTCAACATCGTAGCTGGATGGATGGAAACCGAAAATTCGCTCATATTCCGACAGTTTTTGCTTATATAGCTCCCCATCTTTTTTTTGCAGGATAGTATAGGTACAACGACCGAATCCCTTGCCAGTGATTCTGGAACAGCCGTTGGGATTTCGTACCATTGTGGTGTCAAAATTTTGTACCCGCTTTACCAGCCAATCGATTTCGGGACAGGAAATAAGATACAAATCTCGCATGATATCTTGGGAACGGCTGACGGTGGTACAAAACAGGGCAAAATCATTGTTTTTTAAAGCATCCACTGCCTTGAGAATGTATTTGTGCTCCAGCATAATGCACTTAAGACGACGTCCCATGTCTTCATCCACAACAGAAAGCACCTCATTGATTTCCGTGGTAGATTCCTCGTATTGCCAGCCACCATAGATACGGCTCTTTCGTTCCTTCAGCTCACCCAACAACAGCACGTTTTCTGGCTCCATTACAGAAGCCTCATTCCAAACGGAAATACGGGGAACACGGGCATCGGTCAAAATAATTGAAACATCCTCAAACTGGAAGGGCAAAATATCAAAGCTATTGGTAGCATGGTCGGTGAGAATACAGGAGCCAGGCTGGGAATATATTGCAGCAAAAATATCTGCAATGTAGTTTCCCGCTCCCAAAAAGAGCTTGTTTCCCCGCTCAATGGCCTGTAGCATTTGGACTTCGGAACAAGTGGAACCGCAGAGGGTTTTGATACCAAAGGCAGTTCCCACCTTCATGGCAGTGGTAATGCCAAATCCAGCGGAAGGAAGGATTTCCGACCAGATGGTTATATCCATACCACTGACAGAAAATCCTCCAGAGGTAAAGCCATATATCATGGCCTTGATACTATTAGCCCAACGGTCTTCCTTGCGGAACTTTAAGTTTGTGAGATTACATCGCTTTCGTTCGTCCATCTGCACAAAGTTAAAACGGACCGTTACATCATCCCTCACAGAAATGGCTACATAAATGGGAAAATCTACAGCCATGGAAAGGGTCTTGTCTTTGCAGAACCAAGAATGTTCCCCGATAAGATGAAAACGACCAGGTGCGGAAACTAATAAATCAGGTTTTTTCCCGTACTCTTGAAGATGTGCTTCTATAACTTCTTTCATTCAGTAAGACTTCCGATTATTGTTTATTCACGGATGTACATCGTGAAATCTTGCACTAAGTACAATATATTGATAAGATAATAATACAATGAACAGAATTATACAAGTTTTTTACGTAATTTTTTCTGCAATAATTTTTTCTCTTGCCATTCAAAATGAATTCATTCCATTTGGTTCCCCTTTTTTGGGACTATTTGCCTTGGCCCCCTTGTATCTTGCATTGAAAAATAGCCGTTCTTATTTAGAAGCCTCCCTGCTTACTGGTTTGCAAATATGTGTTGTTCACCTTATGTCCAGTTTTTGGCTGGGATTTTTCAGGGATTTTGCCATCTTCACTCTGGGTGCCTCTGCCCTAGGAACAGGAGCACAGGGTATGGCCTTTGGTTGTTATTTCCATTACTTTCTCGGAAAACGAAAAATTCCCTCAGCCCTCCATCAACAAAGAATGTATCAGCCCCTGTTCTTTGCCTTGCTTTGGACGTTGTACGAATGGTCAAAATCCTCTGCCTTGGGCTTTTTGGCCTATCCATGGGGCACCCTGGTTATTACCTCCTACAAGTGGAACCTGTTGACCCAGATTGTAGACATAACAGGAACCTGGGGAATCACCTTCTTGTTCTCCCTTTTCGCCGCCTTGGTGGGAGAAGGCATCTGTCTGCTTTCATCTTCAATTGCACGAAACAATAGTAGCCAGTTTTTCCAGTATCGCCAGCTTACCGCCTGTTGCATGGCCTTCTTTGTCCTGTCTGTAGTATACGGAGCATGGCAGCTAAACAAGGAGCTCGTACCGGTAAAGCACATGGAAACAGTTATGGTGCAACAAAATATCGATCCTTGGGTGGTGGGCCGGGACGATCAGCCCATAAGAATTTCACAAGAGCTTACGGATGCTGCTGTGGAGGATTGTGTGACTGCCACCGGTGAAAAGCCCGATTTAGTGGTATGGAGCGAATCGGTACTTTCCTACACCTTTCCTGAATCAGAGTTTTACTACTACGACAATCCTGACCCTCGTCCCCTGATTCCCTATATTAGGAAGTTGGATGTGCCCTTTGTCATTGGTGGGGCAGCCACGGTGAACAGGGCAAAAAAAATGTATGCAAATGCGGCATTATTCTTTGATAAGGAGGGTGAATATCAAGGCTACTACGGAAAGATGCATCTAGTACCCTTTGCAGAAGTTATTCCCGGTGCCCAATATGAATGGGTACGGAAATTGCTGGAGACCAACTTAGGCTTTTCCAGTGGCTGGACACCTGGCACCGAAATAACACTGTTCAATGTGCCCCTAAAATCAGGCTCTGACGTTACAATAAGTATCCCTATCTGCTTTGAAGATGCCTTTCCCATGGTGTGCCGTGCCCTGTTCCGTGCTGGAAGCGAGGTTTTTGTAAACATTACCAACGATTCCTGGTCCATGACCAATTCTGCTGAATACCAGCATTTTGCCATTGCTTCCTTTCGGGCCATTGAATTTAGGACCACACTCATTCGTTCCACCAATTCTGGCTATTCTGTGGTAATCAATCCCAAGGGACAGGTAATTGCAGACATGCCCCTTTTTGAAGAAGCCTCATTATACACCTCTGTCCCTATTTACAAACGACAGGTTACCGTGTATTGTATATTTGGCAATTGGCTTCCACTCCTGTGCCTTATTCTTGTCTCTGTAAGTGTTATTGCAACGGAGAAAAAAGGGAGAAAGCAGTGAAAAAAACATCTCGTAGCTCAGTTTTTATGGCCATGTATGCTGCAATCATTTGCATAACAGGCTTTATTTCCATTCCCGTAGGACCAATTCCCTTGGTACTGCAAAATGTAGTGGCTATTTCTGCAGGGCTTATCTTTGGGCTCCCCCAAGGGGCTGCCGCCGTGGGAATGTTTTTGGTGGTGGGAACCCTGGGACTCCCTGTTTTTTCTGGGGCAAGAGGCGGTATAGCTGTTTTAAATGGCCCCACTGGTGGCTTTTTGATAGGCTATTTTGTAGGAGCCCTCATTGCAGGAGCCATTGCCACCAAGCCCCACATTGAAGAAAAACCTTTTTCCAAAGAATCACTGTTTCGGTTGGTACGGGCAGCTGTTGCGGGGCTTGGATTCACCTATTTGATTGGTGTACTGAATTTTAGACGGGTTACTGGAACAAGCTTTTCTCAAGCTCTTTCCCTCTGCGTCATTCCCTTCCTCATTCCAGATATCATCAAGATTTGTATCATGGTTCCTGTTGCTGCTCGGCTTCGTCCTGTGGTGGCTCGATTTATTCAGGATGATCAAAACCAGGGAGATGAATCACGTTCATGACAGCCAACCAAGAACCTATTCTCTTGCTGGAAGGAATCACCAAGAAATTTCCCTTGTTGAATCCCCTGTCCAACGACACCAAGGAATCAAAATCCTACTTTCATGCATTAAAGGACATTAGCTTTTCCCTGAACAAAAATGACTTTGTGGTTTTAGGTGGAGCAAATGGTTCGGGAAAGAGCCTACTGATGACCATTATTGCAGGTTTGATAAAGCCAAGTTCTGGAAAGATTACTAGAAAAAGCTCCATCGGACTAGTATTCCAAAATCCTGATTTACAAATTTTAGGTGAAACCCCCTGGGAAGATGTTTTGATTGGTCCCAAAAACAAGGGAATCAAAGGTGAACAACTCAATTCTTTAGGTAAGGAAGCCTTGGAAAAAGTAGGCCTGACAGAAAAAGCTCATTTTCCATCCCGCAGTCTTTCTGGCGGAGAAAAACGGCGATTGGCCACCGCAGGAATTCTTGTCTTGGAGCGGGATATACTCATTTTTGACGAGCCCTTTGCAAACCTAGATTATCCTGGAGTCCAGCAAATTAATCAACTTTTGGTACAACTCCATGAACAAGGAAAAACCATTGTAGTTCTGACCCACGAGCTGGAAAAATGTCTTGGTCTTGCCACAAGATTTATGGTGTTATACCACGGAAACCTTGTTTTTGACGGCAGTCCAGAAAAGGGCTTGGAGCAAAACCTCGAATCCTGGGCCATTCGCAATCCACTCAGACAATACAGTACGCTGAAAGACCTTGTATGGAACTGAACCTCTTTTCCTTTCAGCCCACTAAAAGTCCCCTTACAAAAATCAACCCTGGATTAAAGCTCCTACTTTTGCTGGTAACAGTTATTTCTTTATTTTATATTGATTTAATTCCAACTACAATCCTTTTTTTTCTACTTATATTTGCTTCCATTCCCTTGGGATTTTCCCTCAAAAGTCAATGCCAAGACTTTAAGCCTATATTTTTCTACATCCTGATATATTATTTGGCTAACATTATCATCAATCTGAGCCAGGTTAAAAACTTTGAACTAGCCCTACTCATTCCCTCAGCTACCATTGCCTTATCCACGCTTCGGTTGTTGGTGAGCCTACAGCTGGCACGCTTTTTTTACAAAACCACCACCACTACCCAGCTGAAATTCAGTTTAGAAACAATGGAGCTACAGCTTCGTTCCCTTCTGCAAAGGCTTCCCATTTTTGGAAAAAAAATCCAGTGTCAAGCTAGCTTTACCTTTAGCCTCACAATGATAATCTCCTTCATACCTCGTCTCATGAGCCTATGGAACCAACTGGAGCTTTCCTGGAAGGCCCGTGGAGGAGCAGCTGGCCTTAAAATGGTGTATCTATTGTTTCCCCAGCTGCTTGTGCTTGCCTTTACAGAAGCAGAAAATACCTGGCAGGCTATCTTAAGTCGGGAATAAGAAATACACTAGATTTCAAGCCCTTGAAGGGACTTTTCTTGTAGTGTATACTACAAAAATTGAGAGGATTTTTTTATGCGTTGTCCTTATTGTGGCAGTCTTGATGACAAGGTAATTGAATCTCGAACCTTGGGTACTGGAGAAAGTATCCGACGGCGACGGGAATGCATTAGCTGTGGCTATAGATTCACCAGCTATGAGCGAATTGAAGAAAAGCCCTTTATGGTGGTAAAGCGCGACGGACGCCGCCAGCCCTTTGATCGGGCAAAGCTAGAAAAAGGTATTGCTAGAGCCTTGGAAAAACGACCTGTATCTGCCACCATGACAGACAATCTGATTTCTGAAATCGAAGATATTATCTTCATCCGAGGAAGAACCACCAGAGAAATTCCCACAGAAGAGTTGGGGGATTTAGTACTGGAAAAACTCCATGGTCTAGACAAGGTAGCCTACATCAGATTTGCCTCTGTATACCGCCATTTCGAGAACTTGGATGAATTTATCACCGAGGTGAACAAGATTGAATCTGTCAAGGATAATGCTGAATAATTGATGATAAATCACTTCTAAATGTGGACAATTCCATTTAAACAAGCTATAATTGTTCCTATGCAGGTTGAAGATTTCCCACGATGGTTTAAAAATCGTTACAAACGCACCAGTTCCTTTTTGTCTGGTTTTCTTTTGCTTTTAGTTGATTTACTGACAATCATGCTCTGCATTGGAATCAGTTTCTTCCTCATCAACCTCATCAACACAAGTTTCATTAACTTCAAATCCTTTGTTAACTACTGGATATATCTTCCAGCCTTTTTCCTCGTCTTTTACGTATCAAAATTATATCCTGGTATGTTGCTGGCACCTGCAGAGGAGATAAGCCGTTTTACTGTGGGGTCTTTCTTCTGTTTCATTGGAATAGCCTTTTCAATCATCTTCGAAACTGACGGACGAGCAGCCATTGCCATCGCCATGATAATTGCTATCCCATTTGCCAGCCTTGGACTACCTTTGGCCCGACAATTCGCTCGCATTTTGTTTTCCCGTAGCAGGGTCTGGGGTGTCCCTGTAGCAGTCTACGTATTTGACAACGAAAAAAACATTGTAATAGATCGTCTCATCCATCATCCTGAACTAGGATATAAACCAGCTATTATCATCAATACTGTAGCAACAGTACCTGGAGAATCTCAGTACGAAGGAATCCCCGAATTTCCTCCTTCTCCAGAAATACATGACATTATCAAAAAATTAAACATTAAGGTTGCCATCATCATAGAAAAAAAAGAAGATACCTTGATGGATAATCAAGATTTGTTTATAAAGATTATGAAACAGTATCGTTATACCATTGCCATTCCCTATAACCAGCATATTCGTTCCGTTTATTCCTCTGTACGGGATTTCAATGGCATCATCGGTTTTTCCACTACTCGAAACCTGACCCGTCCCAGTGAATTGTTTCTCAAGCGTCTTACGGACCTTCTTTTGTTGGCAATTGCAGCGATTCCTACCCTTTTAGTTACCCTTGTCCTGGCTGTAGCTATAAAGATTTCTTCTCCTGGTCCTGTTTTTTACGGACACAAGCGAGTGGGAAAGAACGGCAAGGAAATTACTGTTTGGAAATTCCGTTCTATGATTACCAATTCACAGGAGATTTTGGAAAAGATTTTGGCAGAAGATCCTGTACGACGTGCTGAATGGGAAAAAGACAGAAAATTCAAGGATGATCCACGGGTCACCAAGATTGGAAAAATCTTAAGAAATACAAGCTTAGACGAATTACCTCAGCTTTGGAATATTCTTACTGGTGACATGAGCTTTGTAGGCCCTCGTCCAGTTACCAGATCAGAGCTGGACAAATACGGAAAACGGGCAGATTTTATCCTGTCAGTAAAACCTGGACTTTCTGGTATGTGGCAAATTTCAGGGCGTTCAGACACTGCCTACGAAGAAAGAATTAATCTTGATACTTATTACATTCAAAACTGGTCAATTTGGCTTGATTTGTGGATAATTACAAAAACAGTTTGGGTTGTTTTAAAAGGAAAGGGAGCATATTAATTATGAAAAAAAATTGTTTAGTGTTGGTTTTATTAGCCACTATTTTTATGGTTTTTGCAGAGCAGTATCAGATTACTGATATTCAGTATGAATTGGACGGTAGAACAAAGGAATATGCGCTGAGCAAGGCATTGAACATCAGAAAAGACCGTATCTTTGAGTCTCAAGAGGAGATTCAACTTTATATTGATTTTATTTCCCAAAAACTCAGTGACCAACGAGTTCTAGAGAATACTCAAGTACAATATGAGTTAGGGACTGCTACTGCCGAAGGTATTATTCCAGTCACATTATTTATCATTGCTGATGAAACGTGGAATATTCTGCCTTTGCCCAACCCTAAATACGATTCCAATTCTGGTTTTACATTAAAGTTGAAGGTAAAGGATTATAACTTTTTTGGTACCATGGAGCCCCTTAATTTTGATTTGGAATTTTACCAAAAAGATGAGGGGACAACTAATGTTTTGGGCTTAGGAATCGACTTTGCCATCCCCTTTGCTTTGGGGATTCTTGATGCCCAATGGAACAACAAAGCATCCATCGACTACACCTTCGGTGATTCTAGTCCTAACTTCTCTTTTTCCACAGGCTTAGATCTGGCTTACGCATTTAAATACATTACCTTGAAATTAGAAACAAAACAGTCTGTAGACATTAAAAACGACTACAAGGAGGCTGGAGATTGGATTTATGGAACTGAATTCGCAAAATTCAGTACACCAATTACCTTGTTTCGTACAACAGGAGCCTTTGGTGATATTAAATTCGTTCCTTATAGCTCCATTACTTACCGTTGGGACTTAGATGGAATTAAACATCCTGATTTGGTAGGACCTACCCTTGGTTTAGGATATGGTTTTTCTGCAGGAAAGGTAAACTGGATTGGAAACTTCAGGAAGGGATTTACCTCTAGCCTCACCAATTCATATGGATATAATCTCCATACTGCAAACTGGACAACAGAATTAGCCTTACAATTTGAAGGATTTTATTTCATCAACTTCTTTGGTATTTCTACCCGTTCAAAAATCTTCACCCACTACGATCTAGTTCAAAAGAGTAATACAAACACTACAAACGTAGCAGAGTGGATGAGAGGAGTTTACAACGGTAAAAGCTACAACTCTGGTCGAGCTAACCTGCCATCAGGCTTTGTCATGAACCTTGATTTCCCTATCAGAGTGTTAGAAACCGACTGGCGAGGTTGGGGACAGGCTTTGTTCAAACGTGATATGCCTTCTTGGTTTGGTTTCTTTGATTTTGAAATGCAAGTTGTTCCCTTTGTTGACATAGCATTATACGGAGCTGACGACTATTGCTTGGTACACTTCGATGATGGTTTTTATTCAGCAGGACTTGAAGTTATTGTATATCCAAATAAAATGCGAAGTATTCAAGTTAGGGCCAGTGCAGGACTCGATCTTGGTGCTAGACTCTTGAAACAAGACTGGCGTAGCAAGAAAGGACCAGAAATTGAAATTGGAATCGGGCTCCATTACTAAGAAAAAAATAGCAAACAAAATAAAAGCCTGACTTCATCCGAAGTCAGGCTTTATTGTTTAGTATTCATTATCAAAAGTAAGTTAATATTAAAGTTTTCCAATAGCCAACTGGCGCCAATAATTTTCTGGTGCAGTTTGAGCAATGACAACTAACAACTCCTTAGCAAAATCTTCATTTTCAGGAAACATTTGTGAGCCTAAATCAGCAAGCCGATAAAAGCATCGCCAAAAACCTTGATCCATACTCCATTCAGCCAACTCATAGTTATTAATTGCGATTTGGAAGAACTCCCGCAGGTTTTTGTACTCAAACTCGGTAACACGATTTGCCAAGAAATTATTCATGCGGGTAAATGAGACCAAGGTACCGAACAAGGACATCTTAAAAGCTTCTTGATACCGTTCCTGTTCCACATACAGTTCCGTTAAACGGAAAAAAGCTGGAATAGAACGATAACAATCTGCACGATAAAGATTAAAAATCTTGTCTGCACTATAACCCCTCTGAACAGAATTTGTCAGTGCTGCAGTAAAACCGTCATTTCCGTAATAAGGGTCAGAGGCAATAATCAGCATCAATGCCTTCTCACAGTTTTCATAATCATCAAAGTTATAGGAAAGATTTGCCATATCATACAATATATCATACCTGCTTTCTGGAATATCCAAAATATCCGCATGATTCCAGGCATCCATATAATATGAATAGGAAAGCTCATATTCCCCCTCAAACTCATAGATTTTTGCCATGAGATGAGCTGCCTCAGGGAAAATAGTTTTTGCAGCCAAATGCTTTTGAATCTCTGCAATAGAGTTGTTGAAAAAAGCTCCATTATGAAGTGAAGTTGTATATTCAATGAGATTAACCACATCGTATACATCTCGAGACTGCAAAACAGCTATTACATCAAGAATATTGTCACCAGCACTCTGCACTTCCTGAGGATGGAGAGCTGCATTCAAGGCATTAAGAGATTCGGTGGCTTCCTTCTGGCGCAAAAGCTTTGCTTCCTCTGCCAGCAAAAGAGCCTTGCCGTATTCACCAGAATCAAAGGCAAACTGGGCATCCTCCAAAAGACGAGCAGATTTTTGAAACAAAGGCAAATCAATGGCAAAAACCATGGAGCTAACGAGTAATACAACACTGATAAATACTAGTTTTATCTTTTTCACAGACTTAACAATTCCTTCCTAAATACAGTATCGGCAGATTCTGCTGAAACCGTTTGAACTATTTTTCCGTGTTTGAATATTGTCACCTTATCACCTGTACCGGTAATACCGATGTCAGCGTGCTTTCCTTCTCCAGGTCCGTTTACCACGCAGCCCATAACGGCCACTGTAATATCCTTGTCCATAGAAAGCAGTTCTGCCTCCCACTTGTCCATAAAAGCATGAACATCAAAGCCATTTCGACCGCACCGTGGACAGGACACAATCTTTACGCCTCCACTGCGGAGTCCTGTTTCTCTTAAAATTTCACGGGCAGTAATAACCTCGTTGTCTGGTGATGAAGAAAGACTGACCCGAATGGTGTTGCCGATTCCCTCCTCCAGCAAACGACTAAAAGCAAGGGTACTTTTTACAATGCCACCAACCAATGGGCCAGCTTCCGTTACTCCCACGTGCAAGGGAATATTAAAGCGGGAGGCAAAGTCCCTGTTGGAATCCACCGTTTCTCGTACTGAGGAAGCCTTCATAGAAACAACAAACTGATCAAATCCAAGGCTATCAAGTACCTCAGCCTCACGAGCAGCGGTTTGAGAAAGACCCTGGGCACGAGTAAGCTTTCCATCCCGTACGTCAGCAGCAATATCTTGAGGTAAGCTTCCTGTATTCACTCCAATGCGAATGGCAGCCCCCTTATCCTTGCAGCGAGCCACCACTGACTCCACTCTGTCTCGGCTACCAATATTTCCTGGATTGATTCTGATTTTGGCTACATTCCCCTCTAAACACCGCAATGCCAGCTTATAGTCAAAGTGGATGTCGGCCACCAGAGGGATGTCTGTTTCCTTGGCCAGAAGCACCAAGGCGTCGGCACTTGCCATGTCGGGTACTGCAAATCGAATGATATCGCACCCTAAAGCCTGCAATTTTTCCATGCGGTGAACAATAGACAAAAGGGCATCCCGATCCTGAAGAATATCGGTAATGCCCTCTTTCCACATAGTCTGGATGGATACCGGTGATGAACCACCGATACCCATCCTTTTTGTTCTTCCCGCACCACCAATAAACACGTGACGTGTGTGATGCATGAAGTCTCCTTTTCTTACAGTACGATCATAGAGAAAACCATTGCGAACAAAGCAACAGTTTCACAAAGACCTACAACCATGATGTACTGGGCAAAACCCTTTCCTGTCTCTCCCAAAGCATCAGAACCAGCAGCACCAGCCTTTCCTTGGAATACAGCAGAAGCAGCCATAGCAAGACCAGAGAAAATACCCAAAGCCAACAGGAAGGCACCATCCTTGGTTGAGTTAATCATATTCTGCATCAACAGAAATCCATAGATGGTCTGGGTAAGAGGGGCACCAGCAAAAACAGTCAGGATGAAGGGAGCGGGCTTGTTGTTCATGTAACAACGCTTCCAAGCACCAATAGCTGCCTGACCGGCACATCCAATACCAATTGCAGAACCGATAGCTGCAATACCAAGAACACATGCTGCTCCAAACATTCCAATCATATTATACTCCTAAAAAAAGAACTCTATTTATTATCAGCACCTTCACAGAAGGGCTCATAAGCAAAACCAGACCATGACATTCCCAAGTGGCTGGAGAACTCCAGTGTATTCAAGCGAACACCATGAACAATTACGGACAATACGTTCAAGATCATGTTCAATCCATGACCGAACACCAGCAACAGTACTCCGAAGAAGATAATGGCACCGCCCAACATAGGACCAGCCATATCGTTCACTGTGGCAGAAATAGCTCCACCTGCAAGACCAACGGCCCACAGACGGATGTAGGAAACGATGTCGGAGAATACGTTTACCACACCTAAGAGCACGGAAACGATGTTCTTACAGCTTTCCAGAATGGAGGCTCCAAGACTGCCATCGTAATTGGAGAAGATAAAGCTCAAGGCAAAACCAACACCAACAACACCCAGCACCATTGTTCCCATGGTAGGAATACCACAGAAGGTATCCAACTTAACAACCATGTTCAACACCACAAAGAAAATACCCCATAACTGCAACAGGGAACCTAATTCTCCCAAGCACTTTGGTGACTTAATGTACCGTGCAATTCCCTTCAAGTGGGCAATGGAAAGCTGAATAAGAGCCAGCATAAAGCAGAAAATCTGAAGATTTTGCTTTACCAATGCCTCGTTCTCTGGAGAGATGGCGGCATAAGCATTTGAGATTGGCTGCAAAGACAGGCCAGTAAGCCAGCTTGGCAACAAATCGAGGCTTAAACCAAACCAAGTACAGGTAACAGTACCCCATGCCATGGTGAAGAATCCCAACAACAACAGCAAATTGTATGCAGGAGGAATCTTCTTCTTTTTTGTCACGGCACCAATGTCTGCAAAGACTGCAGCTAGTACCATCAACAAACCGTATCCACCGTCACCAAAGATGATGCCGAAGAATACACAGAAGAACAACAGGAACCAACCAGAAATATCGTATTCCCGATATCCAGGTACTGTACCCAAAAAGTCGGATACAGGATAAATCAAGCTGACGAACTTATTGTTCTTGAGCTTGGTAGGAACTTCATCCTCTTCTGATGGGTCGGACACAACTACTGCCCAGTTTTCTTCCTTAGCGGCAGCCTGAACTGCAGCCACATCTTCTGTAGGCACGTAGCCTGTAAGCCAACACAATGCCATGTAGGGACGACCTTCCTCAGTGTCCTCTTCCCGTCCCATTCCAGAGAAAAGATTTTCGAATTCGATATCCTTTCCTACAACGGAACAGTATTGCTTGAACAAATGTTTATCCAGAGCAACCTCTGTCAAAGCCTTGTCGATGGATTCAATCTCAGTACGTAGAGAAGCAATTTCATCACGAAGCTGCTTTGAGGAGGAGCTGATCATAGGAACAGCATAAGCCTCAGCTGGCATATCGGCAGGACGAGAAGCATTTGCCAAGGTGGAACCAGCTTCACCATACTGAATCAGCAGGAAGCGTACCAAAGACTTGTTCTCGTTTACCACCATGGTTTGGATGGTTTCTGGTATGGACAAATATGCATCACGAGGAATCTCGTACAAGGAAAGAATGATTCCCTTCCCTGCAAGGTATTGGAAGTTTTCTATATCCAAATCTCCCCAGCCAGCAAACCGCTCCAACTCCAAGGTATGGGCGGAAATAATATCCTTACACAGCTTTTTCCTATCAGCAAGAGTCACTACTTCCTCTGCCTTTGCCAGAACCTTGTCCCGGTCAAAGGTAGCAGTGGAAACAACCTTTTTAGGTAGCTTGATTTCAGATAGGATTGCGTAGGCAGTTTCTGCCTTGGAATAGGTATCCTTGAATTCAGTGAGTTTTTCACTGGCACCAGTTACCTTTTCCAAATGCACCACGCCAAGCCGACGCATTTTCTTTAAAGCTTCCTTGCGATGTTCTTCCAACAATACAAAGGAAACCTTTTTCATAGGTACAATCATTCAGATACCTCCTTGTCAGCCTTTTGTGCTGCCCGCTCAAGATTTTTCTTAGAAATCTTACCACGAACAACGGCAGCAACCTGCTGGTCACCCAAGTAGACGGTAATCTTCTTGATATTAGCTTTCGTTTCAGGAATCTTTACCTTTTCAAAGAGGTTTACACGCTGGGTGGTGGTACGCAGCTCAATATTCAGCAATCGTACCTGCTCATCCAGCACATCAGCCTCTAAGTCAAGGGAAAGAGCCTGTTCCATTTTATCTGCTGCCAGGTCAATCCACAAAGGGGTGGAATATAGATCATAATCCCCACGGGCAAAATCAGCACCCTCATACACAGGGATAGTAACACCTGCTATATTTCCTACACCCTTACGGATATTGCTGACAGTAACCATATCTGGCTTGAAGGCATCAGCCTCGCCAAAAACAGCAATCCACTTGGTAAATTCAGCTTCTAAAGCCTTACGTCGAGCCCGAACTTCACGTGCCCGCTCGTCAATAGTGCGAATTTCCGTTTGTAGCTGCTGTTTTTTGAGCGTCAAGGTAGGAAGATACCGATTGTACATCTTTAAGGCATCTTTCTGGGCCTTCAGCTCATTCTTTGTCAGCTTTATTGTAGCCATCAGCTAAACCCCTTAATTTTTGGGCCAATACTGAGCAATCAGCTCGGACTTCAAGCCCGTTTCCTCACTCTTGAAACAAGCAGCCAAAATGGCCCATCCCTTGTCTAGGGCTCCTTCTAATGGAATGTTCACAGAAAGATCCATCATCTCCTTCTCGAACAATTCACCATATTTCAAAAGTTTTTCGTCCCACTCAGACATCATAAATCCCATGGATTTCTTTTCCAAGGTGTCTTTGTAGGATGAATACAATCGAATCATACCGTCCATCAAAGCACGATGGTCATCACGAGTCTTGCCGTTTACGTTCTGCTTCAAGCGGGACAATGAACCAAAGGGCTCAATACGTCCACCCTTCAGGTAGAACTGACCTTCGGTGATGTATCCAGTGTTATCAGGAACTGGGTGAGTAACGTCATCTCCAGGCATGGTGGTTACTGCAAGAATAGTAACAGAACCAGCATCGTCAAAGTCAACAGCCTTTTCGTAGCGACTTGCCAACTGGCTGTACAAGTCTCCAGGATAACCACGGTTTGAAGGAACCTGCTCCTGAGTGATGGCGATTTCCTTCATGGCATCGGCAAAGTTGGTCATGTCGGTAAGAAGCACCAACACGTCCTTTCCCTGCAGGGCAAACTGCTCTGCAACTGCCAAGCTCATGTCAGGAATCTTCAAGCACTCTACGGTGGGGTCAGCAGCAGTGTGAACGAACATTACGGTTCGGCTCAAAGCTCCACCCTCTTCCAGTGTATTCTTGAAGTACAGGTAGTCGTCGTATTTAAGACCCATTCCACCAAGAACGATTACGTCAACCTCTGCCTGCATAGCGATACGGGCAAGAAGCTCGTTGTAAGGCTCTCCAGAAATGGAGAAGATAGGAAGCTTCTGGGAAACAACCAATGTATTGAACATATCGATCATGGGGATACCGGTACGAATCATACGGCGAGCCATAATACGCTTGGAGGGGTTTACAGAAGGACCACCAATCTCTACAGGGTTATCCTTCAAAGAGGGTCCCTTGTCACGAGGCTCTCCAGAACCGTTGAAGATACGTCCCATAAGGTTTTCGGAGAAGCATACCTCCATCTCACGACCAAGGAAGCGAATCTTGTCTCCAGTAGAAACACCACGACCACCAGCAAAAACCTGCAATGAAACCAAGTCACCGTCAATACGGTTTACCTCTGCCAAAGAGGTTCCAAAAGCAGTTTCAATTTCTGCCAGCTCGTTATACTTGATTCCCTCAGCACGAACGGTAATAACGCTACCACTGATTGATTCAATCTTGCTATAAATCTTGTTCATCTTACTCACCATCCTTCAGCAGGGCTGCTACAGCAGGAGTTTCCTTGCCAGACTTGGCGGCATACAACTGGTTGATGTCAGCCTCGTTCTTCTTGAATTCATCGCCCTGCCATACGCTGTAGTTCCAGTCGATGAACTTCTGCCGCAGCTGGTTGAAGTAACCACGGGCATCATCCTTGGACTCCAGCACAAAGTCGGATCCCAGCACCTTCAGCAGCAGCTTGAACACGTAGGTCTGCCGCTCAACATCTGCGGCGGCGTCAACCTCGTCAAAGGAGTTCTGCTGGAGATATACAGAGTCAAGGAACTCACTCTTGAGGTACAGGATAAAGTCCTCAAGGCTAGTACCTTCTTCACCAACAACCTTCATCATCTGGCCAACTTCGGCACCATGGAAGAGACAACCACGGGCATAGTCAACCCAGTCCTTGCGGATAACGCTTTTGTACTTTGACCAAGAATCGTAGGGGTTAATAGCAGGATACTTACGGGCATCAGAACGTTCACGGGAAAGTCCGTGGAAGGATCCAACTACCTTCAAGGTAGCCTGGGTTACAGGCTCTTCAAAGTTACCACCAGCAGGTGATACTGTTCCACCGATGGTTACAGAACCAATGCTTCCGTCATTCAAGCGAACAATACCTGCACGCTCGTAGAAGGCTGCAATGTAGGACTCCAAATATGCAGGGAAGGCTTCTTCACCAGGGATTTCTTCCAAGCGACCAGACATTTCACGAAGAGCCTGGGCCCAACGGCTGGTGGAGTCTGCCAGCAACAGAACGTGAAGTCCCATCTGGCGATAATATTCTGCCAAGGTTACACCAGTGTAAACAGAAGCTTCACGAGCAGCAACTGGCATGGATGATGTATTACAAATAATGATTGTTCGTTCCATCAAGGAGCGACCAGTTCGTGGGTCAGTAAGTTCAGGGAATTCCTTAAGAATTTCTACAACCTCACCAGCACGCTCACCACAGGCAGCGACGATTACAACGTCTACGTCGGCATTACGGCTTGTTGTGTGCTGAAGCACAGTCTTTCCTGCACCGAAGGGTCCTGGAATACAGTAAGTACCACCCTTGGCAACGGGGAAGAAGGTGTCGATAAGGCGAACCTTAGTAACCATGGTTTCTTCTGGCTTCATACGTTCTGCATAGCAGTCTACAGCACGCTTTACAGGCCACTGGAAACTCATGGAAACTTCTGTTTCTTCACCTTTTTCGTCAGCAAGAACAGCAACAGCATCCTTGAGTTTATAGTCACCTGCGTCCTTGATGGACTTAACAGTGTACGTTCCGTACATACCGAAGGGCACCATAATCTTGTGGGTAAAAGGTCCTTCTGGTACTGAACCAAGAACATCACCACGGCGAACAGTATCCCCTACCTTTGCCACAGGAGTAAAGGCCCATACCCGCTCGTCGGGGATGGCATCGAGATAGATTCCTCGCTCTAAGAAGTAACCAGCCTGTTCAGCCAGCTGAGGCAAGGGGTTCTGGAGACCGTCGAAAACCTGTCCCAAAAGACCAGGTCCCAACTCCACAGACAAAAGCTCACCAGTGAATTCAACCTCATCACCAGTACTGATACCCTTTGTCATTTCGTATACCTGAAGCTGGGCCTGTCCGTTACGAATACGGATTACCTCGCTCTTCAGTTTCTTTCCTGCAACGTGTACGTAGCCTACCTCATTCAAGGAAACAACACCGTCAAAGGCAACGCTGATCATGTTTCCGTTTACGGCTACTACCTTTCCTTTTGTATCCGTCATTTTGATTCTCCAAGTATCTGGTCATATATCGTTCGATAGGAAGCAGAGCCCGCTTCTTCTGTAAACGACTTCATTCTTTTGGCCAGCTTCAACTTCAATCCGTACATGAACACGGCATCAGTTGAAAAATGGTCCTCTGGAGCAACCCTATCCATCATGGCCACCCGTACCTCATTCAAGTACTGCTCGGCCTCCAGGGGGCTGTCCATTCCACAAGCTGTCCGTGCTGCCTGAACAATGTCAGGAGAAGCAGACAGGAAGGGAATCTCCACATCCTTTTTCATCTTGAGAGCCCGGATCTTTGCCAAGGAATACCGCAGGGTACGCTCATTATCGTACCAAGCATCCAAAAAGGCAGACCCCGTTCTTTTGTTTTCACGGGGTGGCTCCAAAGACAAGGAATTCAGTATCCGCATGCTTTTGGCATCCAGAAATCGGGAGCAGAGATCCAAAAAGTATTCCTCTGTGATTGGCAGCGGTGTTCGCTCACTGGTGGCAGTGATGGAAGGTAGCTGCGACATCAGATAATACCAGCTTGCCACTTAGTTGCTTCCTTCCCCTACAGAGGCAGCAGCTTCCTTCATGATAGCTGCAGTTCTGGGATTAAGATATGCCGAAAAGAGATCCGCAACTGCTTCGGCAGAAAAATCATAGTAGGCAGCGCCATCCTTGGAACCAATGCGGAAGCCAGCAGAAAGACTCTTGTCTGCCTTAAGCTCCAATCCCTTGGCAAGCTCTGCCTTTAAAGCGGCCTGAACAGAGGCTTCCACAGCGGCCAAATCCTTGGCGGGCAACAATACGGAGATATCCTCTGCAGCAGTGTTAGCAGCCCAGGCCTTTACAGCCTCTGGCACTACAGCCTTAAGAGTATCAGCAGAAAGGGCTCCCTCTGTCTGGGCAGATACAATGGCTGCCAACTGGGCATTTACTCCATCACGGAAGCTCAAAAGAAGATTCCGTCCAGCCTGGCGGATTGCGTCCACACTGGCTTTTTCCATACGGGCTGTTTCGCTCTTACCGGTAGCTACGATGTTTGCAGCCTTGGCTTCAGCATCACTAATTATTGCAGCGGCCTTTTTTTCAGCTTCAGCAATAATAGCAGCGGCTGAGCTTTCGGCGGAAGCAACCCCATCCTTCTTGATCTTGTCGATCAGTTCCTGTAATTGAACGTCCATTATGACCTCTCAATAATAATATACATATCATCAAACAGCCCGAAAGCTGTATAATTTTCTACCACTTGAAGCTATATATTGTAGTAGAGTTGAATGTCTCTCCCGCCTTCAGTACGCAGGAAGGGAAATTCGGTTTGTTGGGAGAATCAGGATACATCTGGGTTTCCAGACAGAATCCGTCACGGCTCTGGTAATTCTTACCGTCTTTACCTACATCTCCCTTGAGCCAGTTGGCAGTGTATAGCTGTACACCAGGCATATCTGTAGTCACTGTCATGACACGACCAGACACAGGCTCTCGTACCTGGGCAAAGGACACAAACTTACTTTTACTGTGGTCTATGCAATAGCAGTGGTCATAGCCACGAGACTCCTGCAATTCCTGAGCATTGATATCCTGCCCCAAGGACTTTTCTGTGGTAAAATTGAAGACGGTACCTTCCACAGGAAGAATTGCACCAGTGGGAATGCAATCTTTGGCCTCAAGGTATTGGGTACACTGCAGGGTTAGCAAGTGGGAGTTGATTGAACCCTTATTGTGACCTGCCAAATTGAAGTAGGAATGGTTGGTAAGGTTAAGGATGGTATCCTCATCACAGATAGCAGAGTAACCAATTTCCAGGTTGTTCTTTTTATCCAAGAAATATCTGACACTGACACGAAGATTTCCAGGCATTCCCTGCTCACCTGCAGGAGAAGTTCGAGAGAAGATAACACCTGCACCATCACGGAACTCCACCGTTTCCACCTCATCCCATAGCAGTTTGTCCCAGCGAAGAAAACCACCATGAAGACAATTCTCTCCATCGTTTTTATCCAGTGGATAGTCCTTTCCGTTGAGGGTAAAACTAGCGTTTTCAATGCGATTGGCAAAACGGCCAACAATACCACCAAAGGAAGCATCGGAAACAATGAGGGAATCCAAAGTGGGAGGAGCCAGAACAATATCATCCACAGCTCCAGACTTTGATGGAACAAGAAGACTGGTAATGACACAACCATAATTAGTTGCTACAAAGGAAACATCCCCGTTAGACACCTTATAAAGGGAAACCTTTGAGCCATCTGAGAGTATACCGAATTTCTTCTTTTTCACTTCCATAACAATACAATTATACTCTAATTTTGTAATATTTCAAGATGCATACTTGAATTATGTGTTAAATAGTTGGCATTTGCTTACAATGTGAAGCACCTGCTAGAACACTTTGGATACCATGGATTTTCATAAAAAAAGGCTGGAGATGAAGCTTACCTCATTTCCAGCCTGCTCTTATTCTAAAACTGTACCCTAGAATCGTACCTTCTTGCCTGGCAAGTCGAACCCTAGAATCGTACCTTCTTGCCTGGCAAGTCGAACCCTAGAATCGTACCTTCTTGCTTGGCAAGTCGAACCCTAGAATCGTACCTTCTTGCCCATGCCCTGATACATCTCATCTCGTAGGCTCTTTACCTGCTCGTCCTTCAGGTAATCGTCAAAGCCCATCATGCGGTCAATGACTCCATTGGGAGTAATTTCGATCATGCGATTGGCGATGGATGAAATGAACTCGTGGTCATGGCTGTTGAACAAAACTACTCCAGGGAAATTCACCAAGGCTTCGTTTAAACTGGTGATGGCCTCCAGGTCTAGGTGGTTGGTGGGCTCATCCAAAATCAAGCAGTTGGCACCGCTGAGCATCAACTTGGAAAGCATACAACGAACCTTCTCTCCTCCGGAAAGCACCTTTACAGGCTTGAGGGATTCATCGCCACTAAAAAGCATTCGTCCCAAAAAGCCTCGCACATAAGCATCATCCTGCTCAGGAGAATACTGACGAAGCCACTCGGTAATGTTGGCATCGGTATCGAAATAGGCAGCATTGTCTAGTCCCAAGTAGGTATGGCTAATGGTTTGTCCCCAGTAATAGTCACCAGAATCGGCCTTTACGTTGCCAGTGATGATATCAAAGAAGGCTGACTTGGACTTGTGCTCGATTCCTACAAAGGCAATTTTGTCTCCACGGTTTACGGTAAGAGAAAAATCCTTTAGCAGCTGAAGCCCCTCGGATGTGTAGTTCAGCTTTTCTACCCGCAACACATTGTTACCAATATCACGATCTGGTTTAAAGTTAACGTAAGGGAACTTGCGGCTAGTAACAGGCAATTCCTCCAGAGCCAGCTTATCGTAAATCTTCTTACGGCTAGTGGCCTGACGGCTTTTGGCAGCATTAGAAGCAAACCGAAGGATAAATTCCTTCAAGTCCTTCATCTTTTCTTCACGCTTCTTGGCCTGATCCTTTGCTTGGCGCTGCATAATCTGGCTCATCTGGTACCAGAAATCGTAGTTTCCGCTAAAAAGGGAGATTTTGCCGTAGTCGATATCACAGATATAAGTACACACGGAGTTCAAAAAGTGACGGTCGTGGCTAACTACGATAACGGTGTTGGGGAAGTCCATAAGGAAATCCTCCAACCAGCTGATAGATTCCAGATCAAGACCGTTGGTGGGTTCGTCCAACAAGAGAATGTCAGGCTCGCCGAAGATGGCCTGAGCCAGCAATACACGCACCTTGCGGCTTTCGTCCAGCTCATTCATCATACGGTCGTGATATTCTTCCTCCAAGCCAAGACCAGAAAGCATCTGCTCAATCTGATTTTCTGCCTCCCAGCCTCCCAACTCGCTGTACTCTCCTTCCAGTTCACTGGCACGGATACCATCTTCCTCGGTGAAATCTTCCTTGGCATAGATGGCCTCTCTGTCCTTGTGGCACTGATAAAGCTTGGGATGGCCCATCATTACTGTGTCTTTTACAGAAAACTCGTCATAGGCAAAGTGGTCCTGCTTTAAAACGGCCATTCGTTCACCAGGAGTGATGATAATCTGACCAGAATCATGCTCCAGCTCCCCAGAAAGCACCTTCAAAAAGGTTGATTTTCCCGCTCCATTGGCACCAATAATACCGTAGCAGTTACCGGGGGTGAATTTGAGATTTACGTCCTTAAAAAGTGGTCTGTCTCCAAACTTGAGACTTACATCGCTTACTGTTACCATATCTCGTTATTCCTTATAAAATTACTTGTTATCGGGCTTATTTGATTTTGCCCCTCCGCCAAAAAAGCCCTTCAAACGCTCCAAAAATCCCTTTTTCTGGGGAGCTGCTGGCTTTTGACTTGCTGCCACTGGAGTAGCACCCTTGTTTCCTTGTGATGGAACAGAACCCTTCTTGAGTTGCTGGCTAGCAGTCTGCTTAGCTCCCTGCTTTTGTCCGTTGGGCTTTACCTTGTTACCAGCTGACTGGGAATTATTACCGTACTTTTCCTTGTAGACCTTCATTCGCTGGTCAAAGGACAAGCCTGAAAGATCCTCCCCCTTCAGCTGATTTCCTTCCTGACGAGAGAAGCTCTTTTCAGAGACGGCAGAAGCCTTATCGTAGTACTTCTTTTTCTGGTAATTATCCCTCTTTCCAGAAAATTCTCCGTCCTTGTTATATTTTTTATCCTTTTGATAATCACCTTTGCTGTGGTTTTTGCGACTTTGACCTTCCTCTCCTGAATGAGATTTACCATTCCGCTGGGAAGTATTTCGGCCTCTGTTACCACGGTCCTTTCCTCCACGGCTGCCACGTCGATCGCTGTTACCACGACCACCTCGGTCACGACGTCCTTCTTCTCCATCCTCGCCGTAGTCACCAGTGCGGATGTACACATCGGCACTCTTGTCTTCTGCCATCATATCGTCAAAAGCAACGGCTGAGGGAATGGAGTGACCAAGATACCGCTCAATGGGAACAAGATTGTACACGTCCTGTTCACTACAGAAGGTATAGGCCTTGCCAGACTTACCAGCTCTTGCAGTTCGTCCAATACGGTGAACGTAATTTTCTGACTCATTGGGCAGGTCATAGTTCACTACCATGGCCAAATCGTCCACGTCAATTCCACGAGCAGCCACATCGGTGGCCACCAAGCACTTGAGGGAACCACTTTTGAAGGAGTCAAGGACTTGGAGTCGCTTTGATTGGGGCAAGTCACCGATGATGAACTCGCTTTCCAATCCATTGAGCTGCAAGCGTTTTGCCACCACCTCACAGCTCCGCTTAGTGTTGCAGAAGATAATAACACTTTCTGGCTTTTCTGACTGGAGAATACCCAGCAACAGCTTCATCTTGGTGTCGCTAGAAACGTGGAGCAACTGCTGATCAATTTCCTCCACAGTGATTTGCTTAGACTCGATGGTAATTTCCACTGGATCTTCGGTGTATTCCCAAGCAAGGTTCTTTACATAGGTGTTGAGGGTAGCGCTAAAAAGCATTGTCTGTCGTTCCGCTGTCTTGGGAAGCACCTTAATGAGTTTCCGTAAATCAGGATAGAATCCCATGTCAAACATACGGTCAGCCTCGTCCACCACCAAGAAGGCTACTTGGCTCAAGTCCATGGTACCAGATTCCTGCAAGTCGATAACTCGACCTGGAGTACCGATGATAATGTCTACATTTCCTTTTAGCATGGCGGTCTGCTTGTTGTAGCCAACGCCACCATAAAAACTTCCTGTTTTGAGGCTAGTACCAGAAATCAGAGTTCTGGCCTCCTCCTCTACCTGTACCGCCAATTCCCGTGTGGGAACCATAATAAGGGCCTTCTTTCCTGCAACTTCACTACGGGCCAACATCTGCTGAATGATTGAAATTAAAAATGCGGCGGTTTTTCCAGTACCTGTCTGTGACTGAACGTATAAATCGGCACCATCCAAGGCTGCCTGTAGCACCTGCTCCTGAACTGGGGTGCATTCTACATATCCTGCTGACTCAATTCCCTTCAGCAGGGATTCATGCAACTGTAATTCCGTAAATTTCATACTATTATGTACTATATACTTTTTTACTGGCTATGTACATGGATTTTTAAAAAATATTTATGATGCAGGCTCAGAACATTGTCCCACTGAAACGATGGTTCTGGAACACCATTAAACTGAGCCTGCAACAATAATTTTATCTTCCGAACAAGCCTTTGAGGGCATTGACTGCTTCTTGGGCTGCATCTTCTGCAGCTTGAGTAACAGTTTCCTTGGCAGCATCGGTAGATCCCATTATAGCTTCCTGGGCCGCCTTGGTGGCAGCATCCTTAGCAGCATTGAGAATTGCATTCAATCGTTCCTCACCCTCACGATACTTTTTCTCCAGCTCCTTTTTGTAGACTTCCAAACGATTAATCTGCTCATCCATGAGAGATTGAATATCTTCAAAGTCTCCAAACCTTTCCTTTACCTTTGCAGTACTTTCATTCAGTACCCCTTGAGCCGTTGCAGTTACCTGCTGCTTTACCTTTGCCAGCTCCTCATTGAACAGCTGATTGAGAACTTGCATAAAACGACGGTCAATATCGCTATCTACCGACAAGGAAAGATTTGTGTCTGGAGAATAATCAAGAGTAACGCCAGCCCGTACGGCAGTAAACATAGCCAAAGCCCTGTTATACAAATCATAGGCATAGACAGGCTCAAAGGTAGCGGTACTAAAAGATACAGGCTCCAGATTAACAACACCACCAACAGAAAATTTCCCTGTTTCATTGGCCGTAACTCGAGCACTAAAAGCAGCGATTCCCGTGCCAGTGGGAACTCCAGGAATAGACTCATCTTCAGGCAAAGTCATATCAACAGTATAACCAACTCCATTGTAATTCAGCTCCACCAAATCCCCTGGTCGGTTATCACGCAAATCAAGAGTTCCGGAAAAACTGTCACTCATTTGTCCATGACCAACCATGCCTGATATGGCTGCAGGTTTACCCCATTTTGTCATGTCGCTACTGATGTCAGTCACATCCAAGGACAAAGAAAAGTTTCCGTCAGCACCAGAACCATGCATTTTCTTGATGAGGAAGGTAGGTATATTGTCCTTTCTATACTCAATTGTCCGCCCTGCATACCGCTGGATTGCAGTTCGCTCCTTCTCTGCCTCCAATGCCTTTTTTTCGGCGGATTTAGCAGAAAGATCTTGAACATATCCCATGGCTTCTTGAAATACGGGATAATATTTACCAAAGAGGTCTGCAATAATCTTCTCGAAACTAGCAGTCAGCATATTCATTCCATCATCCTTGATGGAAAAAGAGGTAATCTTGTTTACCTCCTTGCTGATGAGATTGAAATCAGAGGTAATGGCCTTTTGAACATTGTTGGTCATAGTTTGCACCTGCTTTACATCACGTTGCAGCATGTTCATGGTCTTCTCTGATTCCTTGTACAAACTGGTGGTATTATCTGTTACCGACTTTAGAGTGGCAAGGATGGTTCTTATTTGGGTTGGGTCAGACTTAATACTATTCCAATCAAAATCAATTACAGCCTGACCATCTGCAATAACTTTGTTAACAGAAGTTTTCAACTCACCTGGTGCTGTCTGCCAGCTAGAAATCAACAGATTCATCTCTTTTTCAATTTCTTCTACCAATTCTGGAGTGGAAAGCTTGGAGTAAAAATTACTCAAAATAGTTTCTGGATTATATTCAGAAAAAATATCGGTAATACTGTTTTTCAGCACCTCGTTTTTTGACGAAGCAAACTCCGTAACCTGACTTTTAACCTTTTCAAGACGAGGATTAGGATTTCCCTTGGACTTTTCTGGTAAGGCTCCATCTGTTTTACGGTCAGTGTTCACCCGCACATCGGTTACACTCATCTCATTCGAAACAAAGCGCTTCTTCAACAGCTCAATCAAGTCAAAATCAACAGTGAGATTACCAATTTCAAAGAGGTTTTTCATAGTGTCGTTACGATTGGCAACCTCCAAGCCTTTTATGGTAAAGTTGGAATCCAAGATTCCAAGATGCAGGTAGGCAATATCAACCTTTGCACCAAACATTGATTGCATTGCTGACTGCAAGCCTTTTTTGATAAGCGGATCCTTGAAAATAAGTACTGCGGACACCATCACCACAATAACTGATACAACAGCCACCAGAGGAATGAGCTTGACCCTTCCCTTTTGCTTTCGGATTTCTTTAGAAAGGATTTTGAGACGAACGAGTTCTTGCTTGGTAAAGATTCTATCATCTGGAATCATTACGCAAGGCTTTTTTGCACCTTCTACAGGCATAAAATATGATGCGATAAATTCCTTGTCTCTGGGAATATAAATTCGCTTCAAAACCTTTCGCTCAAATTTTTTCTGGGAATATTTTTTCCGCAGCATCTTTGGAAGTTTTTTCCTTGGATAGGTCTTAGGAGGCTTCTTTTTCCGTCCCTTCTTATCCAGTTGGGGAAACTGCTCAGTTTCAGCAGGAACGGGAGCTTCCACCTCAAAAATTTCGAGGCTTGTATCTTGTACTACTGGAATAATTTCATCCGTTTTGCCCTGTTCCTGCATTCCATGCAACAAGATTTCGTCTTTTTCCATACTCATTGTTTTATCACTCCTGAAATTTCCTGGGATTTTGAAATTATTTTTTCAATGAGCGGTAGTTTTTTTATTCCCACCCATAATTTAGATGCGGTAATTTTCGGAGCCAAAACCACACGCCATAATTTTACTAACAATCGGGAAATAATATACACAGGAATATACAGAACAAGTCCAGCCACCAGGCTTCCCATTACCACAGTGTTATTGAACTTTGTAAAGGCCACGAAGGGAATGTCCAGTAGCTTTCGGTACACTGGAATTGCAGGCTCCAAAACCAATACTTGATATCCGATAGAATCCAACAACATATCCAAAGATCCAACGCAAAGGGAAACAGCTAAGGTAATAAGGAGATAAATAGCTTTATTAATTCTAATAAAGAAAAATAAAATAAAAAGAATGTACCATAGGGCATTATCTTTGGGAATCATTCCCATAATCACTCCTAAGGCTACCCCGTGGGCAATCTCTCCTGGATGAGAATTGCTATTTAAGGTTCTAAATAATTTTAAAAAATATCCCAACATATTGGCTCCTCATATCTAATTCTTCGCATTTTTTGTATAATTACTTTAAAGGTACCACTAACGCAAAGGAGGCTGAGCGACCCCAGCCTCCCGATAGAACCTATAGTTTGCTCAAAGCCTTCTCATAGACTTCAAGGTAGCCTTCTGCAGAGGCCTCCCAGCTAAAGTCTTGGGCCATGGCACGTTTTTGCATGGCAAGTATATGGTCCTTCTTGTTGTACCAGGCGTACACAGCCCAACCAACCGTATCAAAAACGCTTTGTGGTGTCAACTCATCGAACATAAATCCTGTTCCTTCACCAGTTTCCTGGTTGTAATTCTGTACTGTATCAGCCAAACCGCCAGTACGTCGTACGATGGGTAGTGTTCCGTACAAGAGAGAATACATCTGGTTCAAGCCACATGGCTCGTAACGAGAAGGCATAATGAAGAAGTCGCTTCCAGCTTCAATCTGGTGGCTTAAAGACTCATCATAACCAATATATGCCTTGAAGTTTGGCAGCTTGGATTCCAAGGCTCTCAGTTCATCCTCACACCAACGCTCACCTGCACCTAAAACCACTACCTGCACCTTCATCTCGGTACAAATTCTGTACATGCTGCCGTAGGTAGGAGCAAAAAGTTCTGCCACACCCTTTTGGTCGACAAGACGGGTAATGATTCCAAACAAGGGAATATCTGGGTCTACAGGTAGCCCCATGCGCTTTTGCAAGGCAGCCTTATTCTTGGCCTTACCCTCCAGCTTTTTCACGCTATAGTTTTCTGCAATGAAGGTATCCTTGGAGGGATTCCAAACCTCGGTATCCACACCATTTAAGATACCCACCAAATCCTGACTTCTGTGACGCAACAGTGCATCCATGCGGAATCCTGATGCAGGAGTCTGGATTTCCTGGGCATAGGTAGGAGACACAGTGGTAAGCATGTCTGCGGTGGTAAGCCCTGCTTTCAAGAAGTTGATTCTGTCCCAGTCCTCAAAGCCAGCTGCATAAAAGAAGTTCCAATCCAAACCAGTGGCAGGATAGTTGTATTTTCCATACACGCCCTGATAGCCCAAGTTATGAATGGTGAATACACTAGCAGTCTTTTGGAAGCCATTGTGCCGCTGGATAAACCGCAACAGCACAGGAGCCAGGGCTGCAGACCAGTCATGAGCGTGAACAATGTCTGGATACCAGCCCAACTTTCGACAAAGCTGGAAGGCTCCATGGCACAACACAGAAAAACGATAGGGATTGTCGTGGAAATCAGGATCAGCAGGTGTTCCGTACACACCATCACGACCAAAACTCTGCTCGTGATCGATGAAATACACGGGTAAATCCTTTGTTCCAGGCATTGTTCCCTGATATACCGCTGTCCAAGCCTCAATATATCCAGCTGGAACTCCCATAGGACCTTCCAAGGGCGTCAAGGTGGAACGGTCAATCCTGTAGTACCGTGGCATTACAATCCGAACATCATGTCCCAGCTTGTTCAATACAATAGCCAAAGCGGACACGGCATCTGCCAAACCGCCAGTCTTTGCAAAAGGGACAGCCTCAGCTGTTACCATCAAAATTTTCATCTCATTCTCCCACTAAAGTTTATTTTTTCCAGTCAAGCACAGCCTGCCGTAATGCATCTTTTGAATTGCAGATAGTGGCCTCAGAAGTACAATATGCCATTCTAAACCAACCAGCCAAACCAAAACCAGAACCAGGGGCACAAAGAACACGGTAATTCTTCAAGAAATCACAGAATTCCTTGTCATCACCTGCTTCCTCCCCATTTCGGGAAGGAACCTGACAAAACAAATAAAAGGCTCCCTCTGGTCTATAATAAGAAATTCCCGCTTCATCCAGCACTGCCATCAGCTGGTTCCGCCGAGTCTCATAGGAACTGTAATCCACCGTGGCATTCCAGCTTTGAGCTACCACCCGCTGGAAAAATGCAGGTGCGTTGACAAAGCCCAAAATTCTCGTGGTAAAGATACAGGCTGCCACCAATTCATTGCTAGCCTGACAGGAAGGATTCACTGCGATATAGCCAATTCGTTCCCCTGGTAGACTTAAATTCTTTGCAAAGGAGGACACCACCACCGCATTGTCATATAAGGGAAATACGGGAGCAACCTGCTTGTTGTCGTACACAATGTCACGATAGGGCTCATCACAAATCAAATAGGGATACCTGCCAGTTTTTTTTCCGTGTTCCTGCAAAACTTGGGCTAATCCAGCAATTTCCTGGGAAGAATAAATCTTGCCAGAAGGATTGTTTGGAGAATTGATGAGGATGGCAGCAGTTTTAGGAGACAAAGCCCCTGCAATAGCCTGCAGATCAAGGGAAAAATCCTGTTGACAAGGCACAGTCACCAGCTCTCCTTGATAATTTCTCACGTAATGGCGGTATTCTGCAAAAAAGGGAGCAGGAACCACCACCTGGTCACCAGGGGAAAGAATGGCCTTAAACAAACAGTTCAAGGCACCTGCAGCTCCACAGGCCATAACCACATACTCACCACCTACGGGAACACCCTGTTCCAAGGAAATCTTCTTACCCATGGAAACACGGGTCTCCATATATCCAGCATTGGGCATATAACCGTGGCATCCCCTCTCTTGATTTTGTGCCACAGAGGTAATTCCCTGCATCACAGCCTCTGGAGGCTCTAAATCAGGGTTACCAATGCTAAAATCATATACCTTATCTTCCCCAAACTGCTTTTTTAACAAGGCTCCTTCCTCAAACATCTTTCGAATGACGGAAGCATCCTTGCTATTCATAATCTCTTTGATGTGGGGTGCTATAGCCATACAAAGTCCTTAATCAAAAATCACAAAAGATTCTAATAAAATTAAATCCCTGTTAAAGATTATATCATAAGTATTTCAAATTTTGCAATGTTTTTGTTTACACAGAACCCATTCTTCGTTTATACTAACTAAATTATGGATTTTTAAAAAATTATTTACGGTGATTTTTGAGAATATGTTTTATTTGTAACCCTACGAACCTTTATGTATTTTCAATATATCACCATGTTAATCATGATTTATGGAGGTTTACCATGAAAAAAACTACAGTGCTGGTAATCGCACTTCTTTTTATAGCCTTTACTCTTACAGCTCAGGTTTTTAACAACAAACTTACCAGTGACGAGCAGCAGCGACTTGCCAACGGAGAATTGATCATCAGGAATATCGGAAAAGCAAAGAATATCAGCATCAATGGAGTGAATGCTACCTTAAGTAAAACCATTGATACCATCAAGGAATTGAATCCTTCGTACCTAGCTGAGGTTATCCGAATGGTTCCCTATGCTGGCAACGAGGATTTGCTGGAAAAATTGCGTCCCATCATTTTGAATGTAGAAGATTACGTGGGAATTCCCTACTATTCTGAACGACATGAAACATATTATGACTTGTATTCTTCTGCTGAAATTAAAAGTTACAGTGATGATGGAAGCACTGCCCGCCTTAATGCCATTATGGAAATGGCTCCCTTTGGTGGAATCGACACCGACATTTTCTTGGTAACGGAAGATGACTCCCTATACTACGAAAACACTAACCTGAATAACCTAAAGTACCACGAGGGAATTACCGTGGTAAAAGACAAGTGCATGAAATCCATCGTAACTGTTTTTCGTTCTGGGGACTCATGGATTCTTTACGGTATTGGTGGTGTAAAAGCTCCCAGTATTTTCTTCCTGCGGGACCGAGTGGAAACCTCATTCATGAACCGCATCAAGACCATGTGTAGTTATTTCTTTGAACATCTATAATTTTGAGAATGGTGGAGGATACCATGAGTAATCTGGTTCATATTTCAGCAGAAATTGGAACTTCCCACGGTGGTTCACTGGAAAAGGCCTATCAATTGATAGATGCAGCAGTGGCAGCTGGGGCAGATTCGGTAAAGTTCCAATGGGTATATGCCCATGAAATCCTTCATCCCAATACAGGGCTGGTGCAGCTACCTGGCGGAGCGATTCCTCTGTACCAGCGATTTCAGCAGCTGGAAGTTCCAGCTGCATTTTTTCAGCAGTTGCGAGATTATGCAAGAAGCAAAGGCTGTCAATTTATCTGTTCCCCCTTTGGCATTAAAAGCCTAGAGGAATTGGTGGCTTTGTCTCCCGATGCCATTAAAATCGCTTCTCCAGAATTAAATCATCAGCCCTTGTTGCAGCGACTGGCACAAATCCGCCAACAACAGCGTTCACAAGACCAAGTGCCAGTACCAGTAATTATTTCTTCTGGGGTCTCCACCTTGGCAGACATTGAGCAGGCACTAGACATCCTTTCCCAGCAGGGAGAAGGCAATCTGCAGGGTATCACCTTGCTTCACTGCATCACCTCCTATCCTGCACCGGAGGAGGAATACAACCTGCAGGTTTTACAGAATCTGGCAGGAATCTTTGGGGTGGAGGTTGGTGTCAGCGACCATAGCCTTGATCCTCACCTCGTTCCAGTGCTGGCTACTGCCTGCGGGGCACGGTTCATAGAAAAGCACATTACTCTTTCACGTCAAACTGACGGTTTAGACGATCCCGTTGCCTTGGAGCCAGCACAATTTGCTTCTATGGTAAAACGTGTTCGTCAGTGGGAAGCACCCATCAAGAATTACGGCTGCCAGTGCGGGGCTTCTATTATAATGGAAGAACTTGAAGCTGAATACGGAAAAGAACGAGTACAAGCAGTGCTGGGAACTGGCATAAAAAAGCTGGCTCCCGCAGAACAAGCTAATTACGGTAGAACAAATCGTTCCATCCACGTAATGCATGATATGAAGGCAGGCGACTGTATCACACCAGAGTCCATTGCAATCCTACGGACAGAAAAAATTTTGGAGCCAGGACTTGACCCAAAATACTTTGACCAAATAATTGGAGCACGACTTTCCCTAGATATTGCAGCTGGACAAGGGTTACTGTGGCACCATGTACTGGATACCAGCACACATGGCTAGACACTTGAGATAAGAGAGCAGATAGCATATACTAGGAACTATGGCAGAAGGCAGAAAATTACTTGCACAGAATAAAAAAGCTCGATTTAATTACTCCATAGAAGATTCCATTGAATGCGGAATCGTTTTGGAAGGAACTGAAGTAAAGTCTTTTAAGGCTGGAAACATATCCTTTCCCGACGCTTTTGCCGAAATTAGGAATGGAGAGGTTTGGGTACGAGGTCTCCACGTGGCTGAATATAGTTTTTCTTCTATATTTAATCACGATCCTGATCGTCCCAAAAAGCTTCTCCTTCACCGTGATGAAATCAAGCGACTTGTCCGCAAGGTGGAAGAAAAAGGCTGTACCCTTATCCCATTGGACTTTTATTTGAAAAATGGCAGGATAAAGGTTAACCTAGGAATATGTAGAGGAAAGAAGCAGTTTGACAAGCGTGCTGATATCCGAGACCGAGATGTAAAGCGCGATATGCAGCGGGAGTTCCGCAAGGGATTACAAGGGTAAGATGAGTAAATATTCTACACAGCTTGCAGTATATATCCTCACCATCATGATGATGTGTAGCACTGTTGTAGCTGTAGACGTAGAATTTTACAGTCTCAACTCAGCCCACAACGATTCCAGCAAAATCAAGATGACAGAAGATCTGTTTTACACCCAGCTTCTGTCTCTTCCAGAATATCGGGTGGTGGATAAGCGGCCTTCAATCTACAGTGGCAGTACTGATAATCCAAACCAAGACACCATGATTTTCCACGGTGAGCTTCAGGAACAGGACAATACGTGGACTTGCACCCTTACACTGGAACAACCCCATCTGAATAAGAAGGCCCAAGTAACAAGCAACTACGACTCTTACTTTAAGATTCTCTCCGATGCAAAATCTTCCATCAGTCAATTGTTTGCCAATATTTCCAATTCATCATCTGGAATGGCTTCCAGTAGAACAGCTCCCCAAGGTGCAGTTGGTGCACCAACCTTTGATAGCCTTTCTGGTACTTGGAGCGGGGAACCATCAGTAAATAAGATTGTACTTTTGCGTGGCGGCCGTGGTTTTGTTATCTTTAACAACGGGGCTTCTATGAACATAACAGTGGAAATAAAGGGTTCCACCATCATATGTACCCAATCAGGAAAATCCAATGCCTCATTTTTCCCAGAACTTCCTCGTGAGGTTGCCTTGGTAGCCGCCATGGATGCCCAGCCCATTACCTGGACTATGACCCTTTCAAGCAACAGCACCCTCACTGGAACAAAACAGAGCCTTCAAGCCATTATGGTGGCTGGTTCAGCGGTGGGAGCAGAAATGGGAACAAGCCAAGTCACTTGGACTCGGCAATAGTAAAAGCTACGCCAACAACTCTGGGGGAATGACAACACTCCCCTGTCTCAAAATTTTACATTTTCCATTAGAAAGTAGCTCCACCAAGGTAGAAGGTTTGGCGTTGGGATCAATTATTTCATCTCCACCAACAATCAGTTCCACCTCTCCAAAAAACTCTTGGTAAATGGCTTCCACGTTTCCTAAAACTGGCTCCCCACTACGATTGACACTGGTGGAATAAATAGGAGCATCCACCAAATCAATTACCTTTCTCAGCCAGCTGTCTCCAGGACAACGAAATGCCACCGTAGTTTTTTCACCATCATCCTGGGTTACAGGAACAATTACCGTTACGGCTCCTGGCCACAAGGAAAAAAGCTGCTGGGGAATAATCACATCAGTATAACAATACAAATCCTCTGGCTTGGCAATCAGCTGGATAAAAGGCTTTCCCTCGTCACGGCCCTTAATGGAATGAATGTGTGATTGACTTTGGGGAACAATTCCAGAAAAGCCATAGACGGTATCTGTGGGAACCACGCAAACGCCACCTTTCTTGATACAGTCAGCCACTAGAATTTCAGAGGATGGCTCACTACGAGCAATAAGCTTTGTTTCTAGGAAAGGATTTTTCATAAATAGGTCGTAGAGGAAGAAGCATCATAACCGCCAACACTAATGCCAGCTTCGTAGGAAGTGCGACGACCTGAAAAGGAATTCTCTTTTCGTAACAAGTCTTTTAAAAACAGGAGAGCCAAAATCAATCCAGCCACAACACAGCCAGAGATCTTGGCATATATTTCTGGGATAAAGTTTATCTCAGACTGCCGCATAATGGTTCCTGCATCGTACATCGTGGTATAATAGGTAGGCAAACCACTAATCTTTACGAGAAGCTCCCCCTCACCCACAAATCCAAGACGGCGTGCGTAGGCAGCAACTACCTCCATGTCATTTCTCAGGGCAGTATACTCCAAGGTCAGCTCTTCATGTATCTTTTCTATTTCAGCCTTATTAATGCTGATATTCTGTCGCTGTTCCTTCAACTGATTCATTGCCCATACACCGTTTTGTCCTCCAAAAAAGGAGATAAGCATATACACAAGTGTTCCTACACTGATAGAAACCAATATCCTAACCTTCCACATATTTCTATTAATCGGCATAACCTTCATTTTTGCCCACATCTGATTCTTTTTAATAAAAATATGTTTGTTTAAGAGAATGCTACCGATAATAGAAACGAGATTTCATATTTACAAGCGGAGACAATATGGCATTTGATTTTGATGGAAAAGGCATGATTGATTCTACCAATAAAGAAACTGACTTAGATAAATATGGTGTGTGGGTAAAAAAACCACCTCGTAGTATAGAAGAAACCACTGTCCTCCCAGAAGATTTTTCACAGGAGCTTGTACAAGAGGATGCCATGGAAGAACCTCTTTTGCAAGAAGCTTTACAAGAACCAGAAAATTCTGCTATCGATGATTTTGAATCCATGGCTAAAGAAGAAACCTCTGATTTGTCCCCCTTCATGGATTTGGAAGATATTCTCGATGTAGACCTTTCTACAGAGCCCTCACAGCAAGAAACTATAACTGAAGGTATTATTGACGTGGATTTTCTGGATGATTTTACCAACAATATCAGCCAAAATCTGGAAAAAATCGAAGAAGAGTTTAATCCCTTCCCTGAACCAAATCCCCAAGATGAGCCTAAAGTGGCTATGGAGTTGCCACCAGAATTCACTGAAGAATCCCTCGCCTTCATGGAAGAAAATCCCCTTCCTGTAGAAGATTTTACTGATGCAGAAGGAACTCCTGTAGAAGAAACAGGTTTTGAAGAAAGTCACCAGGAAAATCAGGAAATAGAAATTAGTGTTGACGACTTTTTAGATAAGTCCGACGAGATTTCTCTTGATGAATTCCTTTCAGATTCTGGAGAGGTTTCACTGGAACCCTTCATTGATACTCCAGCTCAGGAAAAGAATGATATTCTTGATGAGCTTCCCATGGAAATGGAGCTTACCTTTGATGATGATTTTGCAGTAAAAACCACCACCGATCCTGTAAGCCAAATGGATGACTCTTTTACCAGTGAAAATATGGATGACTTTGACCAGATGTTTGATAACATTGTGGACGAGGCTGAAGTGGTGGAAGAACCCCAAGAAGCCCCTGAGCCAGTAGTTAAAGCTGCAATCCAAGACATACAGTTTGACGAGGTAAGCGAATTTGACGACTTCTTGAGTGATTACTCCGAGCCTGAGCCAAAGCAACAGGAACACAAGGAAGAAGCACCAAAGGATTATAACCTTACCGTAAGCATGGATGATGATACCCTTTCCACATCTGAAATACCTGAAACAGATTCTGAGCAGGAAAACAACGAAGAAATTCTTCTTTCAACTTCTGAGCAAAAAGAAAAAAATGAAAAAAATGAAGAATCAAGTATTGCTAGATTGGAAATTACAGATTATACTGATAAAGGCTACGATTCTGATGATTTTGATGTAGATAAAATTATGGCCGAAGTGGAAGATATTGGAGAAAAAACAGAGGAAATACAGACAGAGCAGGATGTTTCTTCTTTTGTATCCTCCGATAACCAGCAAATGCAGGAAGAATCACAGAAATGTATCACGGAAAAGCCGGAGGAAGCAATGGAATTTAACCAGAATGAAATGGACCAACCAGCCGTATCACCAACAGAAGAACTTATCCGTAATATTGCTGGTGAGATAGCACTGCTTAGAAATGAGATTTCAAGTCTCAGAAACGATTTTGAAGCCTTTAAATGTGGTAAAAATACTGCAACAGAGGAAGCTCCAGTCCAGGAGGAAACTTCCAGCGGTTTCTTTGCTGATGATACAGGTGATGATACCATCGCCTTGTCTGGGGATGAGTTGTCCAATATCTTTAACACAGCTGATTTTACTGAAGAATCCGTAGAAGCAGAAACCCAGCTTACCGATGAGGATTCAGACAATGGTCTGCCTTCCATGGACTTTGATTCAGAGACACTAGAAGAGCCTGTTATTGATGATGATTATTTCCAGGACGAAGACTCAGATGACTTCCCTGCAGAAATCGATGTTCCAACAGGAATTGTTGCACAGCAGGATCAAATTTTTGAAGAAATTGAATTGGAAGAAGAAGATCAGGGTACAGAGGAAATCTTTGAGGAAGAAGACACTACTGAATCAGAGTTTGCCACTGATAGCTTTGATGTAACTGAAGAGCAGCTGGAAGAATATAACAATGGAGATGACACAGCAGAATCCTTTGAGGATCTCACAGAAGAATCAATTACTGAAGACTTTGTAGAGCCTGCATTGGATTCCTTCGTAGAGGAAATTGTAGAACCTGAAGAAGAAGTCATTGAAGAGCCCCTTGTAGAAGAAATCAGCGATGAGCCTGTAGAAACTGTATTTGAATCTCCCCAGTGGGAAGAGCCAGAAGTTACAGAAGAAGCAGAGCCTGTTGTAGAAGAAATTACTGAGGAAATTGTTGAGCCTGCTGTAGAGGAAATTACTGAAGAAGTGATTGAACCTGCTGTAGAAGAAATTACTGAGGAAATTGTTGAGCCTGTTGTAGAAGAAATTACTGAGGAAATTGTTGAGCCTGCTGTAGAGGAAATTACTGAAGAAGTGATTGAACCTGCTGTAGAAGAAATTACTGAGGAAATTGTTGAGCCTGCTGTAGAAGAAATTACCGAGGAAATTGTTGAGCCTGCTGTAGAAGAAATTACTGAAGAAGTGATTGAGCCTGCTGTAGAGGAACTCACCGATGAACCTGTAGAAACAGTATTTGAATCTCCCCAGTGGGAAGAGCCAGCCGTGGATGAAACCAGGGGATTTGCTTCCAACACAGTGGAAGAAAGTGCCTTTGCAGATGATCCTCTTATTATCGAAGAGCCAGTAGACACTATTTCTGTAGCAGAAGAAGAGCTTCTGGAGGAATTGGCAGAGATTCCTGTAACAGACGCCTTAGAAGATATTACAGAGGTAGAAACTGTTGAAGAAGTAACAGAGGAAAGTGCTGAAGAAGTAGTAGCAGATGAACCTATTGCAGAAACTGAAGCAGAAGATGCTGTAGAGGTTGTAGAAGAACCTAAGACAAACAATCTTCCTGATGACCTTAAGCAGGATATTAAGTCTGTTCTTTCCTACATGGATCAGTTGTTGGACAACTTGCCCGAAGAAAAAATCGCAGAGTTTGCTCGTTCCGAGCACTTTGAGTTGTACAAGAAATTATTTACAGAATTTGGATTGTAATGGGTTTATTAAGCCACATGGAAGCCATACTTGCCAGTGATTCATCTACTTTGGATGCTGGCAGTATGGTTGATTCCATCCAAAAGCAGAAAATTGAAGATTACCACAGTTTCTCAAAAAGGACTGCATTAAAACAGAGTGCGGTTCTTGTACCTTTTGGTAGGCGTTTTTTCATGCGATATGAGCACGGATTTGATGTTGAAACTATCTTTAAATCCATTTCTTCCGTTGATTTTTGGAACGGAACAATTCCTTTGAACCAGCAATGGCATTCTTTTTCTGGGAATGAATTGGAGCCTTTTTACCAGCTTTTTTCAAAGGATTGCATTCACAATCTCACCAATTTACACATAAAGTCATTTATCTTGCTTGCAGATATCCCAATCCAAGCAATTATGATTATTGCTGATAAAACCATCAATCAAGAGCTTGTTGACGATACTATTCCTGAATTGGCGGATTATATTGCGGCAGAAATATTAAATACAATTGAAATCATTCCTCCTACTCCTTTGCAGGTAGGAAGCAGAAGTTTTTCTGTTTCAATTAAAGATGCTGTTGCAGAGATTACTGATTTATTGTATATCGATACCGAAGCCTTGGATTTATTGTTTCCAGTAGTTTTATCTGAAACACTGAACAGGTTGCAGCAAATACTTTCCAAACAAGATATCGTTTTCCCCTTGAATGATTTTGATATTGCATTGTTCTTTTCTCATGCAGATAATATCGATGCAGATTTGTTACAGTTCCAATTAAAGAAATATTTTGTACCCTTATTGGGTACTTCTTCCTCCAAGATTCTCGTTGAATCAGTACAGTCATAACATCCCGGAGTGGTGGGATGAGTATTATTCAGTTCAGTCTAGCAAAAACAGGTGAAAAAACCTGTTCTATCAATAGAATTCGACTTCATTCAGCCTACGATCCTGTAAAAGAGGCCCAACGATTTGTTGCTGGCTTGGATTTTGGCTTTATTCCAACTCTCATTGTAGTAACAGAACCTGCCCTTTCCTACTGTGCAGCTTTTTTACGACAAGCCTATCCTGCTGCAAAATTGGTAGCTATACGGTTTACCCATCAATTTGATGAATACAATCACCTGTGGGACAAGTTTTTTTACCATGACCAGATTATTCAGCTTTTGCATACCTATGGTGAGGATGAGGTTTTGGCCACAGGATTTATTTCCTGGCAACCATCACAACAGGTTTTTCCACAAGAATACAATCAGTGCTGGCAACAAATTAGAAATCTTGTACAGACCAGTAGAGATATTTTAGGAACACGGGCTTATTTTGGCAAGCGATGGTTAAAGAATACCCTTTCCTTTTGTTACCGACTGCAAAATTCCTGTACCATTGAACCAGGAACTGCTCCAGTGTTGCTGGTTGCCTCTGGTCCTTCCTTGGAATCCTCCATGGATTTTATCAAAAAAAACAGAGATAGCCTTTTTATACTGGCCTTATCTTCGGCCCTGTCTCCTCTAATGACAGCAGGAATAAAGCCGGATGCTTGTATTTCCACCGATGGAGGTTACTGGGCAAAAAAACACCTGGATTCTTGCTCCGTACCCCTTATTCTGCCTGCAGAAGCTGCCATTCCAGCATCCTGCTTTGAAAAGAGTATTATTCCTTTAAAATACGGAGATGCCCCAGAAGCTCAGCTATTGGAAAACTGTAAAATCCCTGCACTACAGGGTTTTCGTAATGGAACAGTTAGTGGTACTGCATTGGAATTAGCTCTTTCCATTACCACGGGGCCAGTGTTTGCCTGTGGCCTTGACTTGGCAGCAAAAATCGGCTTTCAGCATTGTCAGCCTAATCGGTTGGAAATGGCAGCGGAAACAAAGGATTTTAGACTTGTACCAAAGGAAACACGACTCTTTCCCCAACAGCTTCCCTCCCAATCCTTGGCTATTTATGCCCAGTGGTTTACTAGCCAAAGCCAGCGGTTCAAGGATAGATTTTACCGTTTGGCCCATTCCAGCTACCAATTTTCCAATAAGCTTGGAGTAATACGGGATATTGACTGGAAGGAATTTACCGCTGTGTTTGCACGGCATAAGAAAAAACAAGGAACCTTGCGTCTTCCAAGAATTTGTTCGGTCCAAATTCCAGAAAAAGCCCAGCGATATGAAATCCTACTTAAAACCTTAGAAAAATACACACAGCAGCTCCCAGACCACTGGCTTTCTACCTTGCTGCCTGCAGAACAAGCTTTGTTGAACAGGAGCCTTGAAAAGACAGAGCTTGGAAAAAAGATTTCAGAAAAATCTAGCAAAATTATAAACGAAATGGTTGACTATCTAAGGTTCCTGGGAGAAAATACTGGTCATGTTGTATAAAGCCACAGTGGAAGCTCGGGATGGAACGGTAATTCCTGTTTTTTCTGATGGAAAAACCATGTTTTCTCGCTATGCACCCTTGAAGGAGGTGGATAATTTTGGCTCTCATCTCCAGCTTGAAGGTACTGCCGGAGGTTTCTTTGTAGTGGCAGGACTGGGAAATGGAATCCACATCCAAGCCTTACGAAAAAAATTTCCACAAAGCGTGATTTTGATTGTTGAAAAAAGCGATAAAGAGATTAAATGGCTTAAAGACAATTTTTCACTGCAATCATTGCTGTACAAGGAAAACATTTGGCTTACCACCTGTACTCAGGCAGCACAGATTTTTATTCAGCTGTACAATCCACTGCTACATGGCAACTTCTTTTTTTTGCCAGTTCGTTCCTGGGTAGATCAGATTCCAGAAGAAGCAGCCAAACTAAAAGCCACTTTGGAACAAGCATTGACTTCCATTGCAGGAGATTATTCTACTCAAGCCCATTTTGGTAAGTTGTGGTTTAGAAACTTTTTTTTGAACCTTAAATCATTCGTGAAAAATCCCAAAGATTTCCAGCTAGAAATTCAACAGGAACTTGCATTTGTGGCAGCAGCTGGTCCCAGCTTGGATTCATTTATTCCCCAGCTAAAAAATTCCCAGATTCGAGACAAAATCTATCTCATTGCCACAGATACAGCCTTGCCAGCACTTTTACGGCAGAAAATTATCCCAGACATGACAGTAACCATAGACGGACAGGTAGCTTCTATCCGACATTTTCTGCAAAACCTTCCTAGCTCCATGGTTTTAGCAGCCGACATTTCCAGCTCTCCTAACGTTGTGCTTCGTTGCAAGGAAAAAGGTTGCCCTATCCTATTCTTTCGTAATAAAAATCCCCTGCCATTATTGCTGGAAAAATACCTGAAGGAAAAAGCTATTGGTTCTACAGCCCCTCACACAGTACTTCTTCCAGAAATTGATACGGGGAGTGGCACCGTTACCTCGGCGGCGGTAGATGTGGCCTACAAGCTGGGATTTTCTCAGATTCAAGTCGGCGGCGGTGACTTTGCTTATTTACAGGGAAAGCCTTATTGCCAAGGAACTTATTTTGAGGATCAATTCTGCACTACCTCATGCCGTACTTATCCTACGGAGCAAAAATATATGCAACTGATGTATCGGGGAAAAACTTTTTCCAGTGACGGAAAAATTGAAACAGCAATTTTAACTGAATACAGAAAATCCTTTGAAAATTACATTAAAAGTCATGCTGATGTCGTTATTATTACAGACAGTCACAAGATTTATACAGAAAAAAAAGATAATTTTAAGAGCAGAAGGATAAAATTAAATAGCTGTCAGCTAAAAATCTCCAATTTAAGTAGGTCAGACTTCAATGGATTTATAGATTGGTACAAGACTTTGCTTAAGGAGGAAAAACAAGAAGTAATTTCCTCTATTTTGCCACTATTTGGATGGTATATTAAAAAAAACAACGATAAATGTGATATTTTTTATATTATGAAACTTGCATACTCTCAAACTGTACGATATACTGAAACTTATGGAAAATAAAGCTATCAAGATTCTTTCTATCTGCCTCGTTGTACTGTTCACCCTGGCAGTTCTTTTTTTTGCAGTTGGGCTTATTTTTGAATACAAAAAGGCTCCAGAAGTCATGAATTCAACACTGAATCAGTTTACTTCTGATGTAGGTGTAGCTTCAGAGTACTATACGCCTGGTACTCAGCAGTTTTCCGATGTACTGCGAGCAAGAATTGCCTCAAATAAGACTATTGCCGTAGTAACCATTGCACAGGACAACAATGTTATCTTTGCCTATCCTTTGTCTTCCCCCTTTATTGTTCCAGGAATTACTGGCCAGCCAACAGTATCAGCCTCTTCTTCTTTAGTACAGGTAAGAAGCAACGAGGTGGAGCTAGGAAACAATAGATATATTATTACCAGTGCCCTTTACTCCTTGCAGCCCACAGTGATTTATTCTTATGTCAGAATTTCATTCCTGTTGATTTTGGCAGGAACCTTGATTGCTGGTATTGCCTTGATGTATCTCTATCTTACGGAGCAAAAGCAGGAGCCAGAAGCTGGATTTGATGATCTAGCCACTGCAGAACGACTCAAGAACAGTAAGATTGATTTTCCAGAAGTGGCCCCAGAGGATTCTGTTGATTCCGTGGAAAATGACGGCTTTGACTTTCCAGTAGAAGATGAAAACCAGTTTTTTGACGAGAATAACCTGCCAGAAGAGGCCTTTGATTTTCCTCCCCCCGATGAAGTGTCAGAATCTGCTGGCATTCATTCAGCTGCACATTTTGCCCTCCCTGTGGAGGAAGAACTGGCTCATCAAGAGGAATTTGATGAAAACGATCAGTCCTCACAGTTGGAGCCAGATTCCCCCATGCCACCAGTAGAAGAAGAACTTGTTCAGCAGGAAGAGTTTACACCACCTCCAGTTCCAGTTGATTTGACTGAAATTGTAGACAATGACTATGCTGTAGAGGACTTGAGTTCTTTCGATGAAACTATTGACGCTGTTGTTGAACAGGATTTGATTTCCGATATTGAGCTACCACAAGAAACTGAACTGGAAAACGCTGTTGTAGTACAGGCACAATTCACCCAGGAAGCATTAAATATGCCCGTTGAGGCTTCATACACAGAGGACTTTGATATTGACAAGGCACTGCAAGGCTATGAGCCTCCTGCAAAAGCGATTTCTCAGGAAATTGTTCCAGAAATTGAAGGAGAACCTGTGGTTGCCATTACAGAAACTGCAGATGAGCCAACTGCTGAAATTTTAGAAACGGAATATTTTAGTAACGAGCCTATGGATATGATTTCCATGGAACCCATTCCCCAAGACCCAATTCTTGAAGCTGACCTTCTGGTTGCAGCGGAAGGTAATTTTACTACAGAGCCTGAAGTAGCTACAAAGGAGACTGTAAGTACAGCTGGTAGCGAGCCAGCAGGACTCTTTTCTCCAATAACAGGCTTTGGCTGGGAAGCATATCTAGAGGAACGCCTTGATTCCGAGCTAATTCGTTCTGCATCCTTTGAGGAAGATATTGGTCTGATGATTATACGAATCCAAGGGCTTAATAAAGCAGATGAAAGAAACAAGGCAATTTACGATATTTTGATGGAATTCTACAAGTTCCGGGATTTGATTTTTGAATACGGAACTGATGGTTTCTCTTGCATCGTACACAGCATCAATGTAGATGGTGCCTTGGATATGGCTGAACAGGTATATGTGGCGCTCACAAAGGCACTGAAGGAACTGGGCATGAACAACGAGATTGGAATTGGTATTTCTACCCGTTCCTTCCGTCTGATTCCTGGAAAACGAATTTTTGAGGAAGCAGAACAGGCATTGATTCGTGCCTTTAACGATCCAGAAACAGCAATTGTTGCATTCCGGGTTGATCCAGAAAAATATCGTCAATATATTTCTGAGTATGCTGACGAAGAAGAATAATCTTTAACCACAAAAAAGGCTGTCAAAGAATTGAAGATTCATCTTAGACAGCCTTTATTTTTTAGCATATTAAACTGCTGTATTTTCTGTTACTGTAACATCCTCATCAGAAGGAGCAATTTCATCTTGGGTTTCTTCTGAAGAAGGCCCGCTGGAAGAAGCCTTTCCCTCTTGAACCTCCCAGGCCTTGGTAAGCTTTTCTTCAAACTTTTGTGCCACAGTATTATCAGGAAAATCTGTTTTAAGCTGGTGGAGAGCAAGCTCTGCCTCCTCCAAATAATTCCCTGCAATCAATACCGTGATAAAGTTTTCCAACTGCGATTGGTCGTAGGGATTTTTTTCCACAAGCTTGCGATATAAAGAACTAGCGTGGGCTAAATCACCCTGTCGAGCATAAATATAAGCAAGACTTTTTTCCAATTCACTATTGTTAGGGTCCTTTACCAGCAATTCCTCATAGCCAACTCGTGCCTTTTCCCAATTTTCTGACAGCGCATAGGTATAAGCAATCTTGTACCGGGCAGATTCGACTAATTCAGGGTGAGCAAGGGCCTTTGTGTAATACTCTATGGCCTTCTGGTACTTCTTGTTTTCCAGATAAGCTTCGCCAATAAGATAGTACTCAGACAAAAGGTTGCTGTAAATTCGATCTTTTTCTCCTACAACACCAAGTCCTGTCTGAGAACTACAGGCAAAAAGTAAAAGCACAAAGGCTATAAGGGTAAAAAGGCAAACACCTTTTTTCATCACTAGACGGTACCCAAAACTGTCTGCTCAATTTTTCTCAGCTGGGAACGATACAAGCCAGTTATGTTGGTTCCATAGTCTGCAATGAGCTGGATGATGTTGCGAGGTGTATCCTCAGTGTCACGACCATTGAGACGGTCTCCAGCATCACCCAAGCCTGGCATGATGTAGGCAGAGCTGTTCAAAACAGGATCCATCCACAAAGTGTAGACGGTACAGTTGTCCAAGGCACGAACCACCCGCAATGCTCCCTTGAGGGCTGCAATTACGTTAAAGAACTTTATGGAACGAGGCTTTACTCCTTGCTCAAGCAGGTATTTTACAACCGTTACCAAGGAACCACCAGTGGCATTCATGGGGTCTGCAAAAATAAGATCTTTACCGTTCAATTCCTCCAAGTTGAAGAAGGAATTCTTCAAGTCAAGGATGTATTCCATGTCGTTTTCGTGCTTGGAATCGTTACGTTTAATCTTGAACAAGGCAAAGGGAGTCACAAATCCCTTGGAGGAATATTCCTCAATTTCTTTGGACATAATCATGGAAGGAAGCAAAGCACCACGGAGCATAACACACATAACAGAATTTTCGATTTTGTGGTCAATGTCAGGAATCTTGTGAACGGAAAAGTTTTGAACAGGGGCTGTAACAGGAGTCTTTACCACAAGATAATTCTTATCGTCGGAGGGACTACCGGTATAAGCCTGACGAAACAGCATCTCGTAGGCACGCTGGCTATAATAAACAAATTCCTGATGGTCAGTACGGATATCCCGCAGCTTTGCAATAACACGAGAGGCTTCTGCATGACTGCCCCGTTCGGTACAGAAAGAAAAAACCTGAAGTCCAGGCACCTCATTGCAGATTTCCTGCATAAGGTTACCCATTTCGTTGAACACGTCTATAACACGCTTTTCTTCAGCTGCAATGGAAGAACTAAATCCCCCAGAAGAGATAATCTTGAATGAGTTCATGGCCTTTGCATACAAGGCGTCCATCTGAGCAAGATATGCCTGGTCTTTTTCTGTTAAATAACCATCCAAGGATTCTGCTTTCAAAATAATTTTTGAATCCATATTCGTACCTCCAAAATTAACTCTATATTCTATAAGATTATAGCCAAAGTAATTATCGAAGTGCTTGTTGTAACAAGTCTCCTAGAACCGATTCAGAAAGAGTGACTCCTGAAATCTTTATGGTTGATTCCCCTAAAGAAGAATAGGTCAGATCTAAACCAAGTCCCCGTGTTACCAGCTTCAATACGGTTAAAGCAGGCTTCAGTGCACGTGGATCTGACAAGCCTAAATATCCCACAAAGGCATACTGCCCTTCTTCTGCTGTATCTGAATCAGCTTGGGGAATGAAGCTTCCGTACAGGTTTGTAAGTGGGAGATTTATAGGAAGAGTTACTTTTATGAGAGGAAGCACCACAGCAACAACATCGGGAATATAAAAATCGATTGAGGTGCCAGCTGAACTACTGTTTGCCGAAGTAGCATTTTCAGTAAAAACTTGTTCATGCTCAGAGACAAATTGAGCCAGAGGATTTTCCGCTGCAATGAAGTTTCCCTCCAGTTGCTGTTGGTAGGTGGTTAAAAGGGAATCTACCTGGGGAGAAAGCATTAGGAGAGATGAGCTAGGAAAAGCAACTTGAAAAGGAAGATTTCGATATTGATAAAAAGAGCCAGTGACAGGAATAGCAGAATCCTTGATTTTTTTCCAGCCATTCTTTTCTTTTAGGGCAAAACCAAGTCCCAGCTTTGGAAAGGAGCCAGTGACAACTGCAGAAAATTCCTTGCCCTTTACCGCTCCGTAGATTGTATCAAAACGCTTGGTAAGCTTTTGTGCATCCTGAGCCTCCATTTGTGGCTCAAAGGTAGTAATAAGCTGTGAAGCAAAATGTACATTATCCTGTACCGGAAAACGCAGATACATATCTGCATCTTCCGGCAGCAAGGATAAATAATCAGTTTCTGATACCATGCCTCTTTGACTGGTACAACCAGCCAAAAAGAACAGGACTATCAGAATAAGTCCCCAGATGGCAGTAAACCTACTGCCATGCTTGGGAAATGAAAAGAGAGACAAAGATGTTGTTATACCATCAAGCCTTCTCAAGGGCAACACTCCAAACTGCATCCCCAGCTTCTACTTGGGTGCCTGAAGGAAGGACTTCTTCCCAGTCAAGCTTTTCGGCCAAGGTTTCGCCACGGATGAAATCTCCAAACTGGCTGAAGGCATCCTTAAGCTCCTGAGTATCAGCAGAATTTTCTCCACAAGAAACCTTCAGGTTGATTCTATCGGTAACGGCAAGACCGCTTTCCTTGCGGAGACTCTGGATACCACGAATCAAGTCACGAACATAGCCTTCTTTTTTCAGCTCGTCGGTAATCTCTGAGTCAAGGGCTACTGTAAGAGTTCCCTCGTTTACCACCTTAAGATTTGCCTTTTCAATACGGTCTACCATAATCTTGGTGGCATCAAGCTCTACAGTGGTTCCCTGCACGTCAATGCTGAGGGTTGAACCTTCCAAAATGGACTGGATTGCATCCTGCTCCAACTCAGCAATGATTGTAGAGGCGGCTTTCATCAAGGGGCCCAATTCCTTACCCAAGGTACGGAAATTTGCCTTTGCCTTGTATTCTACAAGCTCATCCTCTCGCTGGTGGAACACAACCTTCTTTACATTCAGCTCTTCTCTGATGGATTCTTCCATTTCCAGCAATACCCGCTTTTCATCAGGATTTCTGGTAACGAATTCCACAGACTTCAGGGGCTGGCGAATCTTCAAGTTGTACTGGTAACGCAGGGAGCGTCCCATGGAAACAGCCTTTTGCACAGTATCCATCTTGAATTCCAGCTCCAAGTCACGGTGAGCTTCATTGTATACAGGATAATCTGCCAAGTGAACAGATTCTGGGTCATCCTCGTTCCGCAGGTTCAGCCACATGCTTTCTGTAATAAAGGGTACTACAGGGGCTGCTACCTTTGCAAAGGTTTTCAGTGCCCAGTACAGGGTCTCGTAGGCTTCATTCTTGTCACCATCGTTTTCGCTCTTCCAGAAGCGGCGGCGGCTACGACGAATGTACCAGTTGTTCAGCTGGTCGATGTAAGCCACGATGGGGTCAATGGCTTTGGACAGGTCGTAAGCATCCATAGCCACGGTAACGTCCTGCACCATTTTCTGGGTGATGGAAAGCAGCCAGCGGTCCAGAGGATTTACAGGAAGGTTTTCGGTAAAACCATGACCCTTTGCCTGGATTCCGTCGATGTTGGCGTAGGTAACGAAGAAGCTGTAGCTATTCCACAGAGGAATAAGGATTCCCTTGAGAACGTCACGAACACCGTCGTCGCTGTATTTCAGGTCATCGGCCTTTACGGCGGTGGAATGCATCAAGAACAGACGGATGGCATCTGCACCGAACATCTTCACAGCCTCTGCTGGGTCGGTGTAGTTTCTCAGGCTCTTGGACATCTTCTTTCCATCAGAGGCCAAAATCAAACCGCTTACGATACAGTTGTCAAAGGCGGGGCGATCAAAGAGGGCTGCAGCCAAAACTGTCAGTGAGTAGAACCAGCCACGAGTCTGGTCAAGACCTTCGGAGATGAAGTCTGCAGGGAAGTGACTTTCAAAGTATTCCTTGTTCTCAAAGGGATAGTGATTCTGAGCATAGGGCATGGAACCAGACTCAAACCAGCAGTCCAAAACCTCTGGAATGCGTCTCATGGTACCGCCACACTCACAAGGAATAGTAATTTCGTCTACAAAGTGCTTGTGCAGGTCTTCTGGGTATACACCTGAAAGCTCCTTTAGCTCCTGGCGACTTCCCACACAATGGGTTTTGCCACAGTCAGGACACTTCCACACAGGAATGGGGTTTCCCCAGTAGCGGTTACGACTAATGGCCCAGTCTCTGGCTCCCTCCAGCCACTTACCAAAGCGACCGTTTTTGATGTGGTCAGGCTGCCAGGTGATTTTCTGGTTGGCGGCTACCATCTTATGACGAATATCCTCTACCTTTACGAACCAGCTACCAACGGCACGGTAAATCAGGGGGCTAGAACAACGCCAGCAGAAGGGATAGGAGTGGAGAATCTGGTCTCGTTTTACCAGCTTTCCTTCCTGCTTAAGGCGATCGATGATGTCCTTGTCACAATCCTTTACGAAGCGGCCCTTGTAATCAGGTACCTCGTCGGTAAACTTACACTCATTGTCGATGGGGCAAACGGTAGGAACACCAGTTCCCTTGAATACCTTGTTGTCGTCCTCACCAAAGCCAGGGGCTGTGTGAACGATACCAGTTCCGTCCTCTGTGGTAACAAAGTCACCGTTCAAGACACGGAAGGCACCAATGGAAGGAGGATTGCCATCAGAACCGTCGGTGGCCTCTTTGAGCTGGGCAAAATAAGGGAACAATGGCTCGTAGCGGGTGCCAATCAGCTCACTTCCCTTCTTCTTCCACAGGATGGTACATTCCTCAGGCTTCTTGTAATAGGCTCCCAAGCGACTTTCTGCCAAAATGTAGCATTCGTTACCGTCAGCCACCTTTACGTAGTCAATGTCGGGGCCCATGGTAAGGCCTAAGTTGGAGGGCAAGGTCCAGGGAGTGGTGGTCCAGGCCAAAAGATAGGTGGAACCATTGGCCATATCACTGTCATTGCTGTTGGGACCAGCTTCTGTTACCTTGAAGCGGATAGTAATGGCAGGGTCGTGAACTTCCTTGTAGCCCCCCAGAGCCAGCTCGTGGTTGGAAAGAACGGTGGAACAGCGGGGACAATAGGGCAAAATATAGTGACCTTCATACAAAAGTCCCTTTTCCCACAGGCTCTTGAGAACCCACCAAATAGATTCCATGTACTCTGGATTCATGGTTTTGTAGTCGTTTTCAAAATCTACCCAGCGACCCAAGCGGGTGATGGTCTGCTCCCACTCGTTTACATAACGAAGAACGCTGGCACGACAAGCCTCGTTGAACTTGGCTACACCATAGGATTCAATGTCGGTCTTGGAATTGAGGCCCAACTCCTTTTCGATGAGGTTTTCTACAGGAAGACCGTGGCAGTCCCAGCCAAAACGGCGCTCCACACGATAGCCCTTCATGGTCTGGTAGCGGGGAATAATATCTTTGATGGTGCTGGGAATGAAGTGGCCAAAATGAGGCATTCCTGTTGCAAAGGGAGGTCCGTCATAGAATACGTATTCCTCGCTATCCTTACGCTGGGCAATGGATTTCTTGAAAATATCTTTTTCTTTCCAGAATGAAAGAACTTCCTCCTCCTGTGTGGGGAAATTCGCCTTTGGGTCAACAGGTTTATACAAAACAACTCCTCCTGAGTTTGGTCTGTCGCAACAATTACAACTCATCATAAATGACAGACCGCTGTGTTTATCTGAGATAGTATGCCATATTTTTGGAAAAAAATAAAGTGGGAGACTGGAAGGGAGGTTATGGCCTCCCTTTATTCAGCCCCTAGAAATAGTCCGAAAAGTAGGGGGTCTGCTGCTCGATGGCGTCCTCCAGCATGTCCACGGTAGCCTCGGAGCAGCGGAGGCGGCCAATCTTGTTCAGGTAGTCGGGGTTCTTGTAGCCCAGCAGCATGGTGGTCATGGTTTGAATGTCAATTTGGTCTCGGAACCGCTTGGGACTGGGCTCCACAGTACCGTGGCCGTTGCGGTCTATGGTAAGGGTGAAAGAACCTTGATTCCAGGGTAGTAAGGGATCTGACAAAGTAAAATTCCACACTCGCTTTCTGTTGTCTGGCTTGAAAGGATAGCGGTCAATGAACTCCTTAATATCCACAATGCGGGCCATAAAATAAGGAGAAATGTCTTCCTTGATTTTTGCGTCCTCCAACAGGAAGGCCAAAGGCTCGTCGGTGTAGGTTTGCCCTACTACCTTGGAAATCATGGAGAAGTGAGCACTGATGAAATTCCACAAGCCGGTACGAGCCTCTTCGTTCAAGAAAATCATTTCCTTAAGGTGGAATACCTCGTCGGCAATCCAATAGATGAGATAACCTTCCAACTCGTCCTTGTTGCTGTAGTAAACGGCGGCATTTACATCGTCGGAGTCCCACATGAAGTACTCGTTCCAGGCAAGTTCATCACGAATGAGGGCTCCGTGGGTGCGGGCAGAAAACTTATTGTATACCTCCTTGATTTCCTCGCCAGTAACCGGTACACGACGAATCTCCCCAGAAACCTTCTTGTTCTTAGGTAGCTGATAGTCTTGAATCTCGTAGGTAATCTTATCGCTGATAATTTCCCACCCCTTGTGGCGGTAGAAGGGAATGGAATAAGGATAAAGATAGGAAATGTACTGACCTCTATCCCGCATTTCATGGAGAGCCCGTTCCAAAAGCTTGTTCATAAGGCCGTGGTTGGCGTACTCAGGATAGGTTCCTACTCCCGTAAGGCCACCCATGTCATAGATTTGGCTGAAAATCCGCACCTTCATGGGATACACCACACACTGGGAAATAAGCTCATCTCCATCGAACCAGCCCAAAACTTGAGCCTGCTGAAAATTAGGAAGCTTTGCCCGAAGAATTTCCTTTTCTTCCCAGCCCACCTCCTGCAGCACGTGCTTGGTCACCTGGAACACGTACTTCAAAAGCTGGTTGTACTGCTCCACCTGCTCCACTACCACCTTTTTCAGGGTGAACTTATCCTTTTTCATGGTTTACCTCCC
>JAEDCN010000052.1 GCA_016294105.1 Treponema sp. | reverse complement strand
CTGAAATTTAATTCTTGCTGTGACTTGAGCATAAAAAAACACCACCTGAATAAATTTTACTCTATTCAAATGGTGTTTGTAAATTCAGTCTTTAACGGACTTTTTCAGTGGCCTCGTCTATGACAGTCCCTTTTTCTTCTTAGGAAGCTATTGTTTATTGTATCTGTGGTACTTCAAACTGTATCACAATAATTCCTGTAGAGGGAGCTGAAGCTGTAGGTGTAGGTGGAATAATCGCTGTCATGTCATTGACAGGAGCACTTGGTGCAACTGCAGGCGTAACTGCTTCAGTTGCTGCAAGGCTTGTTGTAGAAGTATTTGTAATGGTGGAGTCATTAAGGGCTATCTGCTGAGGTGTATGTACCACCAAAACGTCAGGAATATCGGCAGACTGGGTACCCTGTACGAAAATAGGCTTGCTATTGGGAGCTACTGACCTCATGGTCCACATACCTGTTAAACTTTGCAGGGTTCCTGTGGAGGACATAATACCACTAGTTCCTCGTACAGAAGCCGTTGCGGTGGGGCTTTTTACGGTAAAGGATGTGGTTTTTCCTGGCTTTGCCTTTACATCCATCTGGAGCTTTCCTGTAGACAACTTCATCTCTGTGTCGTAGCTACTGTCATCTTCAACCAACTTGTCGATGGCAATTCTTGACAGAGCTGCCACGGTAAAGCGGGAATCACCAATGGCCAAAACCACAGAGGACTTGAAACCTGTGGAAATAACTGTACCTTGCTCTAACAGTGTTCCCACGGTAACGGGAATCCAACCATCAGCCGTCTGATATTCTGCCTTTCCAGTAAAGGAAATAACTTCGGCCTTGTCTTGTGCGACTCCAGTTGCTGCAAAAACTGCCACTGAACCTACTAACAGAAAAATTGTAAGAATAATCCGTTTCATTCTATCTTCCTCCTATTAGAAGCTGATTGCTGCTTTGAGACTGATTTTTGTTTGTCTTGCAGCCTCTTCCTTTGCAATGAAGGTGCTTGCATTGAGACTGAAGGCTACATCGTTAAATAGCTGGTAGCTTGCCACTGCTGCCAATCCTATTCCTTCATATTTCATTCCATCTGCTCGCAATGCTACATTTGTTTCAGCTGCTACATACAAAGCTGATAAAGGCAACATGGATACAGAAACAGTGGGAACAAAGAGATTTGACCAAGACTCCCCTGTTACCAAGCCACTGATGTTGGTCACTGTCTGGAATTCCTTTGAAGCATAGGTAAGACCAGCGTTTGCTGCAAGTCCCATATAATTAAAGTAGTAGGTAAGATTGCTTGCTGCAAGTCCTGCAAAATTTGTTGTTCTGTCTCCCAAAATACCTGCAAGAACCACATGAGTATTGTGATAGAGGTTTTCCATCAGTGGTCCGTTCAAGGAAATGGTTCCGTAAATCTTGTTGGACTTTAGCTTTTGTGTCCCAAAAAAGTTCCAGCTTCCAAAGCTAAGATTCTGCTGGTAAAACAGGTTGGGAAGCGCAAACTCTGCTCCCACCACCAGATAGGGGAGGGTAGAGGTGTACATGTCTGACTTAAATCTAGTGTATTCTCCTGTTACTCCAGCCACGTTCATAGAGGTAAAGAAGCTGTTTACCAAACCGGTGTATCCAAAATACATGGAACCCACCATGGTGCTTGTTTGATGGGAAGCAAACAAACCATCACTAGTCTGGTTAAAAATCTTTCCGGTTCCATCTGCCATGATATAGCGTCCACCAGCAATAGTCATTTGACCGTCTGACACTGCTCTGGTATGGTTAATTTTCAGCAGTGACAGGTTGATGAAATTGCTTGCCTGTGAATTGTCATACTGAAAGCGATATGCAAACTCTGTGGACAGGACTGTGCTGCCGTCCTGGCTAAAGGGAACCTTGAGGTAGGCTGAAGCATCCACCTGCTCTGCAAAGACGAATTTCTGGGTGCCGTTTTGTTTGAGGGTTGAATCGCTGATGACAAGTCCTCCGTAGTCTATTGCAAAGACACTTCCTAAAATAAATGCTGTTATAAGGATACTTGTAAAAACTCTTTTCATGGGACACACTCCTTGTTATTCTGTGGGAAGTGCTGGAGTGTTGTATTCCATGCACTTGAACATGATGCTCATTCCTTGGAATCCTGCCACTGTAAAGGACGGATCGTCATTGGTAGAAAAATAACCAAGAGCCTTCAAATCCTTAAAAGCATAGCGGTCTGCCTTTGTTAGCCGGTAAAACAGTCCACCGGGAATATCCCAAGTTTTCATACATAAACCAGCCAACTCATCAAGACGGATGGAATCTGTGGAACTGATACCCTCCTTCAGCATTCCTTGGTCTACGAGGAACTGAGTAGCTTGATGAAAATCCATTGTTTCATTTGCTGGATCGAACCAACAGGCTGCGATATAAGCTGCCTGTCCTGTGGTCAGCTGGGGGGCATCAAGAATCTCAGTTACCTTGGATGCTTCCTGTCCGTACACTGCCATTGCAACGAAAAATACTGTAAGAATAAGAATTTTCTGTTTCATTATGAATCCTTTATTGAGAGTCAACTTTTCTCAATATATAAAATACATGACTTAAAGTATAACACGTGGTATAATATAAGTCTATGAATTCGAAGAATATTATTGAAGTTTTTAAGAAAAAACTCTTGGTCGTTATCTGTCTCCTTCTCATCTTGGTTATGGGCGGATTGGGATTTCTCGGTGTGTTCGAGAGTGTGGACAATCGAATTTACGATTTCTTGCTGCGGTTTACTCCAGAGCCTCCAGTGGCAGAAGAAGTAGTGTTTGTAGACGTTGAGGACTTGTCCTTGGAGGTGGTGGGTACCTGGCCATGGACACGAGATATCTTGGCAGACTGTCTTATTCGTATGAGGGAATTGGGAGCAAAAAGTGCCACCTTCGATATTGAGTACCTGTCTCCCTCTCAGGGAGGCATTGATCCTGATGCTCTGGCGGACATTCCCTACAAGTTTGATGAAAGCCAGGGGCTGGTAGTATCTGTAATGGAAGAATTGGCAGAAGCTACTGCTGCAGGTCAATTTTCTCCCACCGATTTACCAGAAATCAGCGGCAGTGTGCTGGAATCAGATATTTTGCCTAGCTTAGAATCCTTACGTGGTTCTGTAGACAGGCTTTTCCGTGACAATGATGATTATTTTGGTCGGGCAATTCAGTTTTTTGGCAATGCCTGGCTTACGGTAAACTACAACAACGTCATGGCCGCCACGGAAGAAGATGTAAACTACGTAAAGCAGCGTATGCTTATGACTTCTGTGGAGGATCCTGATGATCTTATTTATAAGAGTAATCGGAAGACCATTGCGGATCAAAACATGGCGGAAGGCTTTTCTCCTGCCATTTCCGTAATCATGAAGCGGGCGGCGGGAGCAGGATTTACCAATGTAATCGTTGATCCAGATGGCTTGCGTCGACGAGTGGAGCTTTTGTTCAAGTCAGACGACAAATACCTGGGGCAGCTGGTGTTCGCTCCTATAATAGATATGTTGGATGTGGAATCTATTCAGCGAAATCCTCGTTCCATGGTATTGAAAAACGCCCTGCTTCCTGGCTCCACTGAACGACAGGACATAACTATTCCTCTGGACAGAAACGGCTACATGCTGATTAACTGGCTCCACAAGGATTATGCTTCAAGCTTTATTCACATTCCTGTGGTTTCTCTGCTATATCTTGACGACTACGAGGAGCAGATTATTTCTTGCCTTCGCTGGCTCTACGAGGATTGTTATCTTTTAGCTGCTGACGGTTCCTGGCTCCAATACTATCAGGGCGCTTATTATCTTTTGACGAAATATGGGCAATTGAAACGGGTAAAGGAGGAGCTGCTGGATGCCAGCGAGGGCTTTGATGTGGAAGGAAATCCTCTGGGACGAGAAATCCGTGATGAAGAATATGAAGCCTATTTTGCCCAGCGACAGGAATTTTTTGCATTGTGTGAAGAATTCTTGCAGGGTGAAAGCCTAGACCAGATTAGATCTCGCTTGGAGGAGCTGGTGCAAGAGGGTGTTGATCCAGCGGATATTGAAAACTTCCTGGCTGCCGTGGAGGAAACTTACGGATATTTCCAGGAAACCTTGGTTGCTTATCAAGATAGCTTTAGCGAGCTACAGACTCAGTTTCAGGGTGCTTTCTGTATTATCGGAAACAGTGCCACTGGAACTACGGATATGGGTGCCACTCCCTTTGTGGCTCGCTATGCCAACGTAGGAACCCACGGTAACGTATATAATACCATCGTTTCTCAGGAGTTTATCCAGTCTGCAAACTGGGAGTGGGTATTTTTCCCTGCTTCTCTGTTGACTCTTTTGCTGACAGTGGTATTCATGGGTAAAAAGCAGCGTCGTCAGTTGGTTGGTGGTTTTATCGGGGTACTCCTGATTCCTACGGTAGCTTTGTTGGCCATGTATTTTGGGCGGATTTTTATTCCCGTTACGGCAACCTTCTTGGTGGCTTCTATCACCTATATCCTTGATGTGGTATTCCGATTCATTTATGCTGAAAACGACAAGCGATTCCTTCGTCAGGCTTTTTCTACCTACCTGTCAAAGGACATCGTAGACGACTTGGTAAACCATCCAGAAGCCCTTGCCCTGGGTGGATCTGAAAAGAACGTAACTGCTCTTTTCTCCGACATCAAGAGCTTTTCAACCCTTTCCGAGCAGCTCACCGCTCCACAGTTGGTTTCTGTCTTGAATGAGTACCTTACCGCCATGAGTGATGTGATTCTGGATTATAGCGGTACCATCGACAAGTATATTGGTGATGCCATCGTTAGCTTCTTTGGTGCACCTATGGATGTGCCCGATCATGCCTTTAAGGCTTGTGCCTCTGCAGTTCGTATGAAGCAGATAGAAAAACAGCTGAACGAAACAAGACTTGCTGATGGAACCTTGCCCATGCCTATTTACACTCGTATCGGTATTAACACTGGAAAGATGGTTATTGGTAACATGGGTACCGAAAAGAAGATGAACTACACCATGATGGGAAACAATGTAAACATTGCTGCCCGTCTTGAAGGTGTAAACAAGGTGTATGCTTCTTGGATTCTCGTTTCTGAAAGTACTTGGGATGAGGCTAATTCTGGTCAGCATGAAGGTGAGCTGGTAGCCCGCCGCCTAGACCAGGTACGGGTAATGGGAATCAACAAGCCAGTGCAGCTGTATAATATTATGGGCTTTGCCGCAGAAATGACGGAGGATGAAAAAAAGTCTGTAGAGGTATTCCATCGGGGACTTGATTTGTACCTTGGACGGAAATTCTCACAGGCTATTGAGCTGTTCCAGGAGGCTGGACGGTTGAATCCTGAGGACAAGGCTCCTGATGTGTTTATTGAACGGTGCCAAAAGTTCCTGAAGGAACCACCTGCTCCAGAATGGAGCGGCGTCATGACCATGAGCACCAAGTAATGGTGCGAATGTCATGCCCTGACCATGAGCACCAA
>JAEDCN010000036.1 GCA_016294105.1 Treponema sp. | reverse complement strand
CACATAGGAAATAACTGCATGCATGCACATAAAAAAAAGAGGCTGACTAGAAAACTTCTAGCCAGCCTTGGGGTGTGGGTGTATTTAATTTTAGTTACTACTAAAATTCTTCAAAATCCATGTCGCTGAAATCTTCGCTGGGAGTAAAGGCTGTGGCGCCCTGTCTCTGATAGCTTGATTTCACCGTGTTTACTGTAGCCTTCACCTGGCGAATGGGAGCGGGGGAAGTTGCAGTATTTCTTTTTTTTGAGGAAGCTGATGGTGCTTGAAAACCAGCTGCCTTCATAGTTTTTGCATCCAGCTTGAAGAAGCTGATGGTATCCAAGAGTGACTGAGAGTGAGTTGTCAACTCTTCTGCCATAGCTGCCAACTCCTCAGAAGCTGCGGCATTCTGCTGCACAATGCTATCCAACTGCACGATGGCTCTATTTATCTGCTGAGCACCAGTGTCCTGCTCTCGGCTGGCTGTAGCAATCTCTTCTACCAACATATTTGTTTCTTCAATGCTCTTTACTACACTGGATACAATATCATTTGCCCGTTCTACGGAGTTTACGGTAATGGAAGAAAGCTCACTGATTTCTCCAGCTGCAACGGAACTGCGTTCTGCCAGTTTACGAACCTCGCTTGCTACAACGGCAAATCCCTTTCCAGCTTCTCCTGCACGGGCAGCTTCAATAGCGGCATTCAAGGCCAACAAGTTTGTCTGACTTGCAATGTCTTCAATAATGCCAATCTTCTGGGCAATGTCGTGAATGTTAACCAAGGCTTCCTGTACTGCAACGCCACCACGTTTTCCATCATCAGTGGTATGTTGAGAAATAGCACCAGTTTTTGTTGCATTATCTGCATTTTGGCGAATATTAGAAGCCATTTCTTCCATTGTAGAAGACATTTCTTCTGTAGATGCAGCCTGACTAGAAGCACCTGTTGCAACCTGCTGACTTGTGGCACTAATCTGGTTTGCTCCGTCTTTTACTTGGTTAGAAGCTGCATACAAGGCCATAGTAATTTCTGTTAATTTTTGCAACATATTCTGCAATGCTTGTCCCATCTCTCCAATTTCATCTTTGCGACTTGTGCATTTGTTGCGTTCTTCTACAGTAGTACTGGAAATGGTCAAGTCTCCCTCAGAAAGATCTTTGAGACCGTTTTTAATGGTGTTAATTCCTGCAATCAAGGAATTACTGTACACAATGGATATAATCACTGCAAGAATGATGCTAGCCAGACAAATACATGATATGGTAATGCTTGATTCCCCAAACATCTTGGTGCTATCTGCTTGAGCCATATTCATTAATTCTTGGTTATAATCTTCCAATGCGATGCACTGTGCTGTTACATCATCAAAAAGGGTGGTTGACTCGTTTAACAAAACTCGGGCTTGATAGATACCTTCATCGCTACCATCTTTACTTACTTCCATGATTTGCTCATGGACTCTCAGGTAGTCTTCCCAACCATCTTCTACTGCTTGTAAAAGAGCACGGTCTTCTGCTGTTTCAATTAATTTTTCATATTCCTTGAACAATGTAACCATTAGATCTTGCAACTCTGTAATTCTTGTTCGATAGCGGACTCGAATATCATCTGTTAATGCATTCAAATAACGTAATTCTGCAATTCTAAAATCAGAAAGATTCAGGATAATGTCTGCTGAAGCTCGTACAGCAGGCACTGTTATCATAGAAAGGTGATCGTTTGCATTATTCAAACGATTCAATCCAAGAAATCCAATGACTGTGGCCAACAAAATAAGGAGAATTAGGATTCCAAACCGAATAAACAGGGAAATACGAATAGAGCGTTTCATACAATGCCTCCATAAGTCATGAATAATATAATTTATCCAATGACCCTTTCATTATCTCACATATCGATATAAAAGTAAATATTATTTTAGAAATTTTAGAGAAAGATAAGAAAACTAATTATTTGAATATTGATGAAAAAATAGAAAAATTGTTTTAATAAATTTTTCTTGCTATTTATCTATTGATGTGTTATACTCAACTGTCATAATTGCAACGTGTTTTGTGGTTATGATTCTCTGGAGAGTTCCCAGAATACTGATTTCAGTTGCATGGGGCGCCGAAGGGTTAAGGCTATTCGAGCCGATATCTCAGGCAAAGTGGACGGAGCTCATAAAAACCTGTTCAACCCACTCTTTAGAGAGCCTGTTACAGTCCGTGTGGAATGTAGGGCTCTTATCTTTTTTAAAGGGACATTGCTCCCGCAGGAATTGATATGTCTTTCGATTCAATTCTCTCTTCCATCAACGATGTTGTTTGGGGAATTCCCACCATCGTCTTGATCTTGGTGACTGGTCTTATCTTGACCATTCGTCTTCGTTGTCTTCAGTTTACTCAGCTGAAACGTGGATTCCGTTCTATCTTCCGCAAGCAGGAAGGTAGTGAGGGAGAGGTTTCTGCCTTTGCCGCCCTGTGTACCGCCCTTTCTGCCACCATTGGTACTGGTAACATTGTAGGTGTTGCCACCGCCATTTCTGCTGGTGGTCCTGGAGCCCTGTTCTGGATGTGGATTGCAGCCATTCTTGGTACTGCCACCAAATTCACAGAGTGTATGCTGGCTTGTAAGTACCGTGAGGTGAAGGAAGATGGCCATATTTTGGGTGGTCCTTTCTATACTATAGAAAAGGGAATGGGAGCCAAGTGGAAGTGGCTTGCCAAGCTCTTTGCTTTCTTTGCTGTTTGTGCAGGAATTTTGGGTATTGGTACCATGACCCAGATTAACGGTATCACCAGTGCCATTAACAATGCCTTTGACCCCACCAACAGCAATATTGCCTTCTCTCTGATGGGAAATGATTATTCTTGGGCAACAGTTATTGGTGGAGCTCTTGTAACAATTTGTGCCGCTCTGGTAATCCTCGGTGGTCTCAAGCGAATTGCCAAGGTTTCCGAGGTTGTAGTTCCCTTTATGGCAGTTATCTACGTGTTCTTGGGATTGAGTGTTGTGGTAATGAACGCCACCAAGATTCCTGCTGCCTTTGCAACCATCTTCCAGAGCGCCTTCGGTATGAGTGCCGTTGCAGGTGGTGCCATGGGCTTTGTCATGAAGCAAATGACCGATGCCATGCAGAAGGGTGTTGCCCGAGGAATTTTCTCTAACGAAGCTGGTCTCGGTTCTGCTCCTATTGCTGCAAGTTCTGCCCAGATGAAGGACCCTGTAGAGCAGGGCTTGGTAAGCATGACAGGTACCGTTATCGATACCTTAATTATCTGTACCATGACAGGACTTTCCATCGTTATTGCTGGTGAAGATATTTGGAGTAATCCAGAACTGAAGGGTGTAGTCCTTACCACTGCTGCCTTCTCTAAGGTGCTGGGTGGAGATGGGCACAGCGTTCAGTTCCTGCTGATGCTTTGTCTGGTGTTCTTTGCCTTTACCACAATTTTAGGCTGGGACTATTACAGCGAGCGTTGTCTTGAATACTTAACCAATGGTCGTATGAAGGCTGTAGGTGTATTCCGCCTGCTGTACATTGTAGCAATTGCCATTGGTCCTTACATGACCATCAGTGCCGTTTGGACCATTGCCGACATCACCAATGGTCTTATGGCCATTCCGAACTGTGTGTCATTGATTGTGCTGAGCGGACTTGCTGCCCGCCACACAAAAGATTACCTCACCCGCTTCCCCACCTTTGAGTCTGAGGAAGAGTAGTTATCGCCTTTTTCGTGGAAACATTGCCGCCAAGGATGCCATCATGTTCTTGGCGGTTTCTGTATCCACCGTTGTAGCTGGCTCGTGGTATTCCACCAGCTCTGGGGGAATCTCATCCAAAAAGCGGGAGGGTTCGGCTTCCACCAAAGACTGCATCTTTTTGCGGTGGCGACAAGCAGAAATAAAGAGCTTGTGCTGGGCTCGTGTAATTGCCACGTAAAAAAGCCGCCGTTCTTCTTCAATATTTTCTTCACTTTCTTCTATACTACGTGCATGGGGAATAATACCATCTTCCGCCCCCGCAATAAATACCACAGGAAACTCCAATCCCTTAGACGCGTGAATTGTCATTAAATTCACCTTTCCCTTAAATGAGTCATCCTCCATGTCGTCCCTGGACAAAAGGGTAATGCGGTTCAAATAGGTGAATAGACTGGGATCTCCGCCACTGGCAGTTTCTCCATGCTCCCAGCTTTCCAGGGATTGCAACAGGCTTTCGATGTTCAAGAACTTAAAGCGAGCCGCCTTTTCGTTTTTTTGGTACTCGCTAATAAGGTAATCCCAGTAATTGATTTCCTGAATCATGTCCCGCACCTTCTTTGCCAAGCCATGGCCAGAAAGCAAGGTACTTCTCCAGCGGGAAATTAGCTCCACAAAGGAAGCCAGTTCCACCAATGTCTTCTTATTTATACCTAAGCCTGCCTCCTCTTCGTCACCGACAGGCTCCAGTGTCATCAGCTGGAATTCTTCTTCCTGCTCCTCTGGTACATCTTCTTCCTCAGCCTCTTTTTTTCGGCATTCAATGCCTTCCATTTGCAATGCCTTGGAAATTGCCTGCCACAGGGAGCAATTATGCTCACGAGCCAGCTCATTCAAGGTTTCCAAGGTTTTACGTCCAATGCCACGGCGAGGGGTGTTCAAGATTCGCAGCAGGTTGATGTCGTCGTCGTGGTTGGCACACACTCGCAGATAGCTGATGACATCCTTGATTTCCTTTCGCTGGAAAAAGCTTGAGCCTCCGCTAATGGTGTAGGGGATGTTGGCAGCCAAAAATGCTTCTTCAATGGCTCGGCTTTGGGTGTTTGCCCGCATCAGCACCCCAAAATCATCGTAGCTTCGTTTTTCCGACATACAGATTCCCTGAATGGCTTCTGCAATAAAGTCTGCCTCTGCCGCCTCGTTTTCTGGCAAAAAGATTTCGATGGGGCGGCCAGAACCATTCCCAGACCACAATGCCTTGTCCTTGCGGTTGGTGTTGTGGGAGATAACGCCGTTGGCTGCTGCCAAAATGGTTTCTGTGGAGCGGTAGTTTTGCTCCAAGCGAATTTCCTTCACCTGGGGAAAATCTCGCTCAAACATGCGGATATTTTCGTAGTTGGCTCCTCGCCAGGAATAAATGGATTGGTCGTCGTCTCCAACCACCGCCACATTTTGATCCGCCAAAAGGTGCATCATCTGGTATTGCTGAATGGAGGTGTCTTGGAATTCGTCCACCATTATGTACTTGTAGCGGCTTCGATACTGCTCCAGCACGTCTGGATGCTCTCGAAACAGGCGAATGGGGAGGGTAATCAGGTCGTCAAAGTCCACGGCATTGTACAGCTGCAAGCCTCGCTGGTATTCTTGATACAGCTGCTGGTACTGCACATTTCCCCTCAGCTTGGGATTGGGATTATCCCAGGTCCACCGTCCTGTTTTGATGTTGGAAAAAAGGTTGCCCACTGCATACACGTCCAGTGCATCTGCGGTAAAACCTAGCTCCCGTCCTGTTTCTTTAATAAGCTGGTTTCTGTCCGTGTCATCGTAGATAGAAAAGTTGGTTCTCCAGCCTAATTTTTCAATATCTTGTCGCAGCACCTTTACTCCAAAGGCATGAAAGGTGGAGACCGTAAGATTCTGCAGTTTTTTTCCTGTCTTTTCCTTGATTCGCTCCTCCATCTCCCGTGCCGCCTTGTTGGTAAAGGTAAGGGCCAGAATCTGGCTTTGAGGAATTCCCTTGTCTAGCATGTGGGCAATGCGATAGGTGATAACTCGTGTTTTGCCGCTTCCTGCTCCTGCAATAATCAGCAGGGGGCCTTCAGTGGTAGTAACAGCTTCAAATTGTTCTTGATTAAGTTCCTGACGTAGTTTTTCCAGCATGGAAACGATTTTATGGAAAATACTTTTTTGTTGCAAGGGTTGGATTGATGTTGTATACTAGGAACGATACACGGGAGGTTTTTATGAGTGTGTTTCAGAATGTTTCAGCATTTTTAGGTCGTAACGGTTTCCCCATTGGAGGCCCAGACATAAATTCTGTTATTGCAGGTCTTCTGTACGATATGCAGCAGGGACTTGATGCAGGTAGTGGTGAAGGTCCCATGGATGCTCGCCAGCCCATGATTCCCACCTGGGGAATGCCTCCAGAAAAAACACCAAAAAATACTAGCGTTGTGGTAATCGATGCTGGTGGAACAAATTTCCGTTCCTGCTTGGTTACCTTTGATGCAGAGGGTAATCCCAGTATTTCTGACTTGGAAAAATGCTCCATGCCTGGTATTGAGCGAGAATTGTCCAAGGATGAATTTTTTGATCAGATTGCTACCAATCTTGACCATCTGAAAAACAAGAGTACACGAATCGGCTTCTGCTTCTCCTACGCCATGAAAATCCTTCCCGACGGTGACGGTGAGGTACTTTCCTTCTCCAAGGAAATCAATGCCAAGGCAGTAATCGGTTCAAAGGTAGGTGCCTGTCTTTCCGAAGCTTTAGTAAAGCGAGGTTGGAACAAGCCCGAACGCATTGTACTTTTGAACGACACCACTGCAGCCCTGTTGGCAGGTGCTTCTCGTAATGTACCTGGAATGAAGTACAGCTCCTACGTAGGCTTGATTCTCGGAACCGGTATGAACTCAGCCTACATTGAATACAACCCCATCAAAAAGATTGAAGGCCAGGTGGCCACTCCACCTCCAGCCCAGATTGTGGTTTGTGAGTCTGGTATGTTCGACAAGCTTCCTCGTTCATCCTTTGACATTGCCTTTGACTCCAGCACCAATACTCCTGGCCGCTACGTTATGGAAAAGATGTGCTCCGGGGCCTACCTTGGTCCCTTGGCTACCTTTGCCTTAAAAGCTGCTGCCATGGAAGGCTTGTTCTCAGAGCAGGTAGCTTCTCGTTTGGCAGCCCTTCCCAAGGCAGACCTGTACGATATAGACCAGTTCTTGTATGGCCCCTACCGCCACGATACCGTGCTAGGAGATGTAGTTGCTCCAGGAACCCAGGATGATTATGACACCATGTACCTGATTCTTGACGCTATGATTGAGCGCTCTGCTCGCCTTACCGCAGCAGTAATTTCCTCCTGCGTCATCAAGAGTGGCAAGGGTGTATGCCCCACAAAGCCTGTATGTGTCTTGTGCAACGGTACCACCTTCTATAAGACTCATAATCTGCGTTCTCGAATCCATGGTTATTTGGACAAGTACCTGTCTGACCAGCGCCACCTGTACTTTGACATTGTGGCCATGGACAATGACATTACCTTGGGTACTGCCATTGGTGCCCTGTCCTCCAGTGCCGAAAACTAGGAACTTATTTTACCTGTAAGTGAAAAGCCCGTGAATCAGTAGACAAGATCTGTTGGTTCACGGGTTTTATTGTTAATAAACGAAAAAATAAGGCTATCGGTAGTATCGATAGCCTTTCTTGTATCTAAAATTGTGTGTTTTTGAGCCTTAGTTAGCAGTAGAAGCCATGGGCTTGCTGAGCATTTTTCGCTGAACCTGGGCTGCACGGTCGGCAGGCATCATCATCAACCAAGTAGATGCCAAGGAAACGCTTCCAGATTCTTCTGCAATCTGATCTGCCATACGCAAAATATCAATAATATCCTGATCATCCATAGCCACCAAAATGTCAACTGCATTCTGAGGAGGCATATTGTTTAGGTTTTGTACGTTGGTCACAATGTTTAACTGGCGACCATCGTACTGAGTTACGGTGCTGTTAAATGCCACCTCTCGTTCCTCTTGAGCTACCCGACGATTCTCCAATTCCTGGGCTGTCTGCTGATTTAGTGCTTCTGCTTGGGACAACTGGATTTCTCTCTGGTTCAACTCTTCTTCTTTAAGGGTTAAGGATTCAAGACGCTTTTGGAAGCGGTCATTGTCCAAATCTGCCTCCAAGGGAGCGGTTCCTGTGGCGGAGGTGGAAGTCTGTGTCTGCAAGCCAAAGAGCCGATAAATGGGAGCAAATACGCTTTTTACTTGAATTACACTGAGATAGTCAAACCATACCAAGCCAGCAAGTATAAGAATAATAATTAAAAAAAGCAGTATGATTGTTTTTCCTATGTTATTGCGTCTTCTGCGTCTGGCCATTTCCGTCCTCGTACATTCAATTCAATTACCTGCCTAACATCCTCAATTTTCCAAATGGACAGGTCTACACTAATATATCGGCAAAATAATCATCAATACAAGTACATTTTGCATATTTTCTTTCTATCCTTTATCTTGTTAATTTTCACTGTTCACGATATATTTATAACTATGAAAGGCTCTAAGTTTATTGTTGTTATTTGTTGTATTATATCTATTTTTCTTACTTCCTGCCTTAGTACAGATTTAAGTACCATCGCTACTGCTCTTCTTGAAGGAAATGAAGACTCTGGTCCAGCCTTCACTAACACCGAGGCCATCTCTGCCATGAAGGATGCTTTGGTGGAAGGTATTACTGCTTCTTCCAGCAGCTTGTCTTCTACCGATGGTTATTTTGGCGATGATGCTCTCAAGATTTTATTGCCAGATGAAGCTAATGTGATGATAGAAAACATCGGAAAGATTCCTGGTGGACAAATGCTGGTGGACGATGTAGTGCTCCGCTTGAATCGCAGTGCTGAGGAAGCCGCTAAGGAAGTTGTTCCTATCTTTGCCAATGTAATTACAGAAATGAGTGTCAGTGATGGTATTGCCATTGTTACTGGCGAGGAAGATGCCGCTACTCAGTATCTGAAGGAAAAAACCTATAGCCAGCTGGTGGACTTGTATCGTCCCAAGATTTCTTCTGCATTGTCAAATCCCTTGGTAGCAGGTATTTCTGCTGACTCTGCCTGGACAACCCTTACTACCAAGTATAATCAGGTTGGGGCTCCTATAAATACTGCTGCTGCTATTATTGGAAAGGAAGCACCCATGCCAGAGGTTGAAGTAGATCTTGCTACCTTTGCCACAGAAAAGGCTTTGGACGGTTTGTTCTCCAAGATTGCAGAAGAAGAGGCTGTTATTCGTGATAATCCCATGGCCTATGCTTCTTCCATGATCCAAAAGGTTTTTGGTGCCGTTAAGCAGGGATTAAGTCTCTAGATTTGGAGGTCTAAATGTCAGTTGGTGATGTTGTTGCGTTGATGCGGGATGGAGTGTTCCAGATTCTTACCTTGGTGGCTCCAGTTCTCGGTGCCGCCCTTATCATAGGTCTTGTGGTGGCTATCTTTCAGGCTACCACCTCCATTCAGGAGCAGACCCTAACCTTTGCACCGAAGTTTTTCGTGATTCTGGCAGTTCTTGCCCTATTGGGAGGCTGGATGTTCACCTCTATGCGGGAATATACCATTCAGATTTTCCAGATGATTTCGGTGCTGGGGCGCTAAGTGCTGTCCCAGCTCCTTGATAAAGCACCCCTGTACCTGCTGGTGGCAGCACGGTGTTTGGCCATGTTCATGACCCTTCCTCTCTTTTCCACCCGTTCTGTTTCCACAGTGGCAAAGGTTGCTTTGGCAGGATATGTGGCCTTTTTGGTGTTGCCTACTGCTTTTGGTGGTGGGTATCAGGGATTGGATAGCATTTATGATATTTCCACTTTGCAGTATGTGTTGTTGCTGGTGGGTGAGGGGATCCTTGGTATAATTTCAGGTTTTTTTATTACCATCCTTTTTGCAGCCTTCAGTTCGGCAGGTCAGTTCTTTTCCTTTCAGATGGGACTTTCTGCTGCAGAAGCCTACGATGCCCTGTCACAGGTAGAAAATCCTTTGATGGGTCAGCTTTTGAACCTTATTGCCATGCTGTTGTTCATGACCACCGAGGGCTTTCAACAGGTTTTTCTTCACGGTATGGTAGAAAGCCTGCAATCTATGAATGCAATGTCCTTGGTGGTGGCTGAATCCCGCAGTGCTTTTTTACAATTATTACTGGAAGGACTTACTGGTCTTTTCTTCAATGCCATGATGATAGCCCTTCCTCTCACTGGTACCTTCTTTCTGGTATCGGTATCCATGGGACTCCTTTCCAAGGCTGCTCCCCAGATGAACTTGTTGTCAGAAGGTATTCCCCTTACTATGCTGCTGGGTTTCTTGCTTTTGTTTTTGGCCCTTGGTCCCATGTGCGACCTTTTTATCAGGCTTTTTGATGGAGCCTTTGTGCGTTTTCAGGAAATGCTTGCTACAGTAGGGGTTCCCTTATGATGGCCGCAACGGAAATGATTCCCCCACAGGAGCTGCTTCCCACAATCAATCTTCAGTGGTTTGCTTCTGCAGAGGATGAAGGACGAACAGAAGATCCATCCGAGCATAAGCTTCGTAAGGCCCGTGAAGAAGGCCGTATTCCAAAAAGTCAGGAATTAACTGGTGGTTTGGTGCTACTGTTGCCAGTGCTTACTCTCATATTGCTTGCACCTTGGTTGCTCCGTGGCTTTGTGCAGGTTATCAGATTCTATATGGAACGTTGCACCACTGCCAGCATTACCGATGGGGAGCTTTTGATGGAGTTTCTGTATGCCATGGTGCGGATGGTGCTTCCCATAGCAGCTACAGCCATTGTTGCAGGTATCACCGCCAATGTTATTCAAAATAAGGGCTTTATTTTTACTACAAAAACCATTGAGCCAAAAATGTCCAAGATATTGCCCAAGTTCGGTGAATATTTTAAGAAAACCCTTTTTTCTTTTGAAGGTGCCTTCAACGTAGTAAAGTCAATCGTAAAGGTGGCAGTGATTTTCATTGCAGCCTATTTGTTGATTCGTAGTGAAACACGGCAACTTATTTCTCTCATGAACACCAATTTCTGGGACGGTGTGGTGTTCATTGCGGAAACCACCGCTAAGCTGCTGATAATTACTTCCATTATATTTATCATCATCGCTATTCCTGACTATATTGTGCAAAAGAAGCAGTTTATGGAATCCATGAAAATGACAAAGCAGGAAGTAAAGCAGGAATACAAAGAATTGGAAGGAGATCCCTTGGTAAAGGGGCGGTTGCGTCAGTATATGCATGAAATGCTTCGCCGTAACATTCCTGCCGCTGTTGCCAAGTCCGATGTAGTAATCACCAACCCAACCCATTATGCCGTTGCCATTCAGTATGATAGTTCCACCATGGCAGGGCCCATGGTTATGGCCAAGGGTGTGGATGCCTTGGCTCGCCGCATTCGTGAGATTGCCACGGAAAACAAGGTTCCTCTGGTGGAAAACCGTCCTTTGGCGCGAGCCCTCTACGCAGAGGTTGAAATTGGTGAAATGGTGCCAGAAAACTACTATCAAGCACTAGCAGTAATTCTTGCGAACGTGTATAATACGAAAGGGAAATAAGACTGTAAGGTACAGTTTTGTTAAAGGTGGAGAAAAAGTATGCCGTCAGTCGGTAAATCAAAGTTGTTCAATAATACAGCGGATCTTACGATAGCCATCTGTGCCATCGTTGTGGTTATGATGTTGATTGTGCCTCTGCCAACGCTTTTGTTGGACGTATTGATGGCACTGAACCTTCTGTTCGCTGTTCTCATGCTACTCATTGTTCTCTCAACACCAAAGGCCACAGATTTTGCGTCTTTTCCGACCATGTTGCTTGTTTCCACCGTTTTCGGCTTGGGAATCAACGTGTCCTCAACTCGTCTTATTTTGGGTGAAGGACAAAATTTTGATGGAAAGATGGTTAAAGCCTTTGCCAGCTTCGTTGTAGGAAGTACGGGAGATGAGGGATTGCTCATCGGATTTGTAATCTTTATCATCTTGATTGCTGTACAGGCCTTTGTTATTACTAAGGGGGCCTCCCGTGTTGCAGAGGTTGCAGCCCGATTCACCTTGGACGCCATGCCCATGAAGCAGGCCGCTGTTGAGGCTGAGTACAATTCCGGTGCTATTACTGAAGAAGAAGCTCGCAAGCGAAAGATGGATGTTCAGCGTGAGGCTGACTTCTATGGAGCCATGGACGGTGCTTCCAAATTCGTTTCTGGAAACGTAAAGGTTGGTATCTTCATCACTGTGGTAAACCTGGTAGTGGGTCTTATCTTTGGAATGGTGCTGCGAAACGAGGCCTTCGGTACAGCCATCAAAACCTATGCATCTTTTACCATTGGCGACGGACTTTTGTCTCAGTTGCCTTCCTTGTTGGTATCCTTTGCTACTGGTATTATCGTAACTCGATCTGCCTCTGATCAAACCTTGGGTATTGATGTACGCAAGCAATTCTCTCAAAGTGCTTGGATTTACTACGTTGCTGGTGGAACCATGGCTCTCATCGGTATTTTCCCTGGCTTCCCCTGGTATGTATTGATTCCTCTTGGTGGAGCCTTAGGATTTTTGGGCTATAAGCTTCAGAGTATGCAAAAGGTGGCTGCCATTGAAAAGAAGCTGGCAGAAAAGGCTGGTGCCACCCAGTCCACCAGTCCTTCTGGAGATGCAAATACTGTTTCACCTCCAGATCCCCTGTCCTTGGAATTGGGCTATGCACTGATTCCGTTGGTAGACAAGGAAAAGGGGGCGGAATTGCTGGAGCGTGTTCAGCTTATCCGTCGTGAAATGGCTTTTGATATGGGTGTCAATCTTCCCCGTATCCGTATTACTGACAATATTCGGCTGGATTCCAGTGAATACAGCTTTAAAATTAAAGGTGTTACTGCTGGTAGCGCCCGCATAAAAATGGGATGGTACTTGTGTATTAACTCCGGCGGTGTTACCGAGGAGATTCCTGGAGAGCGTACGGTGGAGCCTGCCTTTGGTTTGCCCGCCGTATGGGTATCACAGGAAAACAGAGACCGTGCAGAGCGGGCTGGATATGCAGTCGTTGATCCTCCCACCATGATTGCCACTCATTTGACTGAGATTCTCAAGCGGCGGGCCGACGAAATCCTTGGTCGTCAGGAAGTGCAGATTCTCATCGAGTCCACACGAAAGGATTATCCTGCCGTTGTGGAAGAAGTTATGCAGAATTTCAAGCTGGGTGAAATCGTAAAGGTTCTGCAAGGGCTTTTGCGAGAGCAGGTTTCTATCCGCAACCTGGTGGTAATTTTGGAAACCCTGGCAGACTACGGTGGAATTACCAAGAAAACAGATGTTTTGGTGGAGCGCGTTCGTCAGGCTCTTGGTCGCCAGATTTGTCTCCAATATGCAGATCCCAACGGCGTGCTCCATGTGCTTACCGTTTCCCAGTCCTTCTTGGAAACCCTGCTAGAAAGCAAGGCTGACACAGTGGATGGCCCTGTTGCCATGCTGGATCCCGTTACCCACCGCAAGTGGATTTCTGCTGTAAGTACTGCTATTGCTACTGCTCGTAACCAGGGATACAGCTTCCCTGTAATCCTTTGTCCAGAAACGGTGCGTAGCTTGGTTAAAAACAGCATCGAGCGGGAATTACCAGGTATTGTGGTACTTTCATCTGCAGAAATAACCAACGATATTAGACTGGAATCATTGGGAGGAATAGACGTTGAGTAGACCTACAAAACCACGACCTCGTACTGAGATTGCTCCTACTTATCAAGAAGCCGTTGCAAGAATCCGTGAGAAATGGGGTGACGATTACAATATCACAGAAAAACGGCAAACTACGATGCCAAAATTTTGGGGAATAGGTTCAAAGCCTGCTGTGGAGGTGACGTATACTGTGGTAGATACCGCTCCCATTCGTGATAGAATGCAGGAGGTAAATGTCCGTCCAGCTCGTTCTCCTAACAGTACTACACAACGGGAAAAAGAGGATACCTTGCGTCAGCTTATCGATACACTGGGCAAAACAAATGTAAATCCTGGGACAGGGCTTTTTTCTCAAAATGATCTTAGTGCTCTCACCAAAAAAATTGAAGAGTTGAGTTCAGCCATCTCCAATCTTCCTACAACCCAGCAGGCAATTCCTGTCATCACGAAGATTGAGGAAATGCTGGAAGAAAATGAATTTACTCCCGCTTATATCAGAATGATTTCAGATCGTATTCGTTCTGAATTTTCCCTTGATGAGCTTAATGACGAGGATAGGGTTCAAAAAAAGGTGGTGGAGTGGATAGGGGAATCAATAGAGTTGTATCCCCATTTGGAGCTGATTCGTAAGCCCACAGTTTTGATTTTGGTTGGACCTACAGGTGTGGGAAAGACTACTACCATCGCAAAGATGGCCGCTAAGTATCGACTGGGAAGCTTGGACTTGAACCTAAGAATGGTTTCCATAGACCATTTCCGAATTGCAGCCCAGGAGCAGCTAAAGATTTACGGTGGTCATATGGACATTCCCACAAATGCCGCTTCTTCTGCCAAGGATATTGCTGATTTGATTAAGCTTGACGGAAATAAGCTGGATGTAATGCTCATCGATACCATCGGTCTTAGTCCCCACGACTACGAAACTATTGGTAAAATGCGTGCTTTACTTGAAATTCCTGGTTGCAAGCCCAACGTATTTTTGGCTATTTCTGCCTCCACCAAGTCAAGCGACCTGCGGGATATTTTCCGCAATTACGAAACCTTTGAATACGAAGGAATTATCGTAACAAAATTTGATGAAACAAACCATGTAGGAAATATTCTCAGCATTCTCCATGAAAAACGAAAGCCTGTGGCCTATATTTCTTCCGGTCAGGTGGTACCACGAGACTTTGAAGAAGCAAGTGTGCTTAGGTTTTTGACAAAACTCACCGATTTTAAACTAGATATTGATTCTTTGGAGAAAAAATTTCCCTCGCTGTCCACGGATATAGATGAGGTGGAGAACAAAAAAACAGATGGAGGAACCTTGTAAATGGAAAATCAAGCCTCAGAATTAAAAATGCTGATGAAGGAACACGGTGGTGGCAAGCAGCATCGTCCTCGTATCATCGCAATAACCAGCGGAAAGGGTGGAGTTGGTAAAACAAACATTTCCATCAATATGGCTATTGCCTATGCCCAAATTGGTAAAAAGGTTCTGCTCATTGACGGAGATTTTGGCATGGCCAATGTTAACGTATTGCTGAATATTGTGCCCCAGTACAATCTGCTCCATGTGGTAAACCAGCAGAAACGGATGGATGAGATTATCACCGATACTGAATTCGGTATTAAATTTATTGCTGGAGCTAACGGTTTTTCCCAAATAGCCAATCTTTCTGAAAGTGAGCTTGAGTATTTTATCCAGGAGTTAAATACTCTCAACGCTTTTGACATTATCATTATTGATACTGCTGCGGGAATTGCAAACAATGTGTTGCAGCTGGTTGGTGCCGCTGATGAAGTTTTCATTGTTACTACCCCTGAGCCAACTGCAATTACCGATGCCTATGGTATTATCAAGATTATCACCACTGAAATTTCACTCCATCGTGAGATGAAACTGCAGCTTTTGGTAAATCGTGTTCATTCTGGTGATGAGGGAAAGCGCATTGCAGATAGAATTATTAATATTGCAAGCCAATTTCTGAACTACAAAATAGAATATTTAGGCTTTATCTATGATGATCCTGCGGTGTCTATGTCTGTAATTCGGCAAAAGCCATTTATGGAGGTGTTGCCCTCATCCAAGCCTTCAGTTTGCATTAAGCACATTGTTGGTAGGGTGGAAAAAATGGAATTTCACGGTTCAGAAGGTGTATCAGGCTTTTTGAAGAAATTCCTTGCAAAAAAATAGTTTACCTTTGACAAGGTACCCAGATTTTATCCCTTCTCTTTTAACTTGACCTTATAGGTTTTTTGTCTTAAAATGTGTATTGGAGGATCCTATGACTAAACCCAATTTCATAATTATTCCCGTGTGTGTTGGGTTTTTTCTATCCTTCATTGTAGGGCTTATTTCTAGTGTGACTTTTGGCGTCATACTGCTACGAGCCTTTATTTTTGCCGTCTTGTTCGGTATCTTGGGATTTGGAATTGGAATTGTGTTCCAGCGTTTTCTCTTGGATGCATCGGATTTGGAAGGTGGAAGTGAGGCTTCAGCAAATATTCGCCAAGGTTCTGTTGTGGATTTGTCCATTGGCGACGAGCCTTTGGAAGAAGATGAAAATGGTCCAGATTTTTATGTGAGAAAAGATATTTCCCATTCTGATCACATGGGACAGCTAAATCACTCATCCATGCACGGTGAGGATGCTGCCCATAGGACGGAAGGTGGAAATGGTTCTTCGGTGGCCACCCAGGAACAATTCAAACCGATGAGCCTTGGGGCTTCGGCAGGTGGTTCTTCCCAGGAAAATCCAGCAGGTGGTTTTGCAGGTGATGATGATATTTTGCCAGAGATTGGTGACTTGTCTATGATTTCATCTGCTGAGGATGATATGGTGCCTTCCGCTGGAATGGATTTGCCTATTGCCAACGGAATGGAAACAAGTCAGGGTAGGAGTAATGCAGGGACATCATCTGATTCCCATACCATTGCACAGGCTATAAGAACGGTTTTAGCACGAGACAGCTAATATAAGGGTGTGGAGGAATGGCTGTTATAACTATAGATGACAAATCAGAAGACGAACTTTGGAAAGAGTTCAAGAAAACCCGCTCTCCTGAGTTGCGGGATGCTTTTATCCGTAAATATATGCCTCTTGTCAAATACGTTGCTGGAAAGGTTGCTACTGGTATGCCTGGTAACGTGGAATTTGATGATTTGGTGGGCTTTGGTCAATTTGGCCTTTTAGACGCAATCAACAAGTATGATCCAGCAAAAAACGTAAAATTCAAAACCTATGCTGTAACTCGTATTCGTGGTTCCATGATTGACGAGCTACGTGTTTTGGACTGGGTTCCTCGATCGGTACGCCAAAAGGCTCGCGAAATAGAGGATGCCATTGTTGAGGTGGAGTCTCGTTTGGGCCGTCCTGCCACTGATGCAGAAATCGCTGATTCCATGGGAATGAGCGAGGAAGAGTTCCAACAGGTGGTAATGCGGGTTTCTGGTATCAGTATGTTGTCTTTGGATGATGTATGGTATCCAGGGGATGATTCCGACAGAATTCCTATTGGAGACAGCATTGAGTCTCCTGCCAGTTATAATCCCGATGTCATTGTTGAGCGGGAGGAAATTCGCCGTGTCATCAGTGAGTCAATAAAAGAGCTTCCAGAAAAAGAAAAGATGGTTCTCGTCCTGTATTATCATGAGGATTTGACCTTTAAGGAAATAGGGCAGGTACTTAATGTCAGTGAGTCCCGGATTTCCCAGTTGCATTCAAAAGCAAATATTCGTCTAAGATCAAGGCTGACTAATATTAGAAAGGGTATTATGTAGGAGACACCAGTGGTTAGGTTGGATAAGGTTCGCAGCGATTTACAAAAACTGTTGGAAAAAGAGCAGGCCCTGCAATGTGTGGAGGTACGGGCTGATACTCTTGATGAAGCCTTGGCAGATGCTGCTGTACAGCTTGGAACTCGAGTGGCATATCTTGAGTACGAGGTGCTTGAAAAGGGCTTTGCCGGTGTTGCAGGAATTGCCCGCCAACCATGGCGTATTCGTGTTTATGAAAACGAAGCCGCTGTTTCCAAAAAATCTAAGGCTGCTGCAAAGGTTGCTGGTGGTACAACGGTAGCTGAAGGTGCGACCGAAATGGCTCACAAGGATGGAGAATTCTTCATCCGCTACTTTGGTTCTGACATTTATCTGAAGGTTACAGAGCCAGAAGGAGACGGAAAGCCTGTGTCCTTCCAGGAGGTTATGGGAAGGCTTCAGCGTTCAGATACTATTTCTTTGGAAAACGACGATATCAAAAAATATGTAAAAAGTGGTACTGGCGGTGTATACGAGTCTGTGGGACTGTATCGCCACGAGCCTTCTGCAGATGCCAGCTTTGTTGTGGATGTGGCTATGGACGAAACCCAAGCTACCATTACCGCCACAGCTCCAGGAGTTGGTGGGGCAGAGATTATGGCAGATACCATTGCCAATGCACTGTCTTCTCAGGGAATTGTGGCTGGTATTGATTTGAATAAAATCGATGATTTCGTTGACCATCCTGTATACGGTTTGCCCTATGTTGTTGCAGAGGCAATCAAGCCAGTGGATGGTCGTGATGCATACATTGAATACAACTTTGAGACAGACCGTTCCAAGTTGAAGATGCAGGAATCAGAAACTGGTCAGGTGAACTTCAAGGAGTTGAACTTGATCCAGAACGTTGTTGAGGGGCAGCCTTTGGCAAAAAAAATTCCTGCCGAACGAGGAAAGGGTGGAAAAACCATTTTTGGTCGTTATCTGGAAGCCAAGAACGGAAAGGATATAAATCTGCCCTTGGGAAAAAATGTTGTGGTGGATTCCGATGGTCATACCATTCTTGCCGCTACAAACGGTCAGGTTCTGCTTATTGCCGATAAAATCAACGTTGAGCCTGTTATGGAAATTGAGGGCGATGTATCCATCAAGACAGGTAACATTACCTTCTTGGGTACCGTTATTGTTAAGGGTAACGTTGATGACGGATTTAATATTAAGGCTTCTGGAAATATTGAGGTGTACGGAACTGTTGGCCGTTCTAGCTTGATTGCAGACGGAAATATTATCGTTTCTCTTGGTATTATGGGCCGTGATGAAGGTGTTATTCAAGCTGGTAAGTCCTTATGGGCAAAGTTTATCCAGAATACAACGGTTACGGTAGAGGAATTTGTTATCGTAGCTGACGGTATTATCAATTCTAATGTAACAGCTCGTAAACGTATTCTGCTGCAGGGTAAGCGTGCGGCTATTATTGGTGGACACCTGTTTGCAACAGAAGAAATTAGTGCCAAAACCGTTGGTAGTAGCGGTGGTGGTAGCGAAACCATTCTGGAAGTAGGACTTGATCCCCAGCTGAAGCAGCGAATGACCTACATTGCCGATACAAAGGCTGCCTTGGCAAAAGAGCTGGAAGAAAATGGCTTGGATATGCAGACACTGGAGAACATGAGAAAGGTTCGCCGTGTCCTGCCTCCAGAAAAGGATGAGCAATATAGAATGCTGCAAATGCGCCGTCAGGAGATTGAAACCGAGACGGCTCAGTTGGAAGATGAATTTGTAGATATCCAGAACAGATTGCGTGAGCTTAAGATTATTGGTAAGGTTTCTGTCGCTGGAACTGTACATGCTGGTGCAAAGATTTTTGTGAGGGATGTAAAGGACGAGATTCGTACCGACATTAAGAGCGTTACCTTCTTCTACGAGAATGGCTTTGTTCGTCGCGGAAAATACGAGGCTCCAGATACCAATATTACAAAGCAGGTATTAGATGGCTATAGTTCCACTTGATTTGCAGGTTTTGTACTCACAGCTTGAAACTGTTTCCAAGCGGGTGGCACACGAGCAGCAGGGAACCCAGCTGGCCAATGCCATCCAGCAGGAGGCTCATGCCCAGCAAATGGCGGAAAAGAATTCCACCGTTCAGCAGCTACAGTCTGGAGAGGATGGAATTCAAAAGGTAAAGGATAGGGCCTCTGGTGGTTCTTCTCAGGGTGGTTCTCGGAAAAAACAGCAGGAAGAAGAGCCTCAAGAACAAGCTCCAGAGCATATAGCCTTTCAAGATCCTAATCTCGGAAAATACATCGACATTTCAGGATAGTCCATGACTGCTGTAGCCGTATGTCTTATTATTGGCCTCATCAATTTGTTGCTTTGGGCCGTGCTTTTTCTTCACTTTAAGAGTAGATACTCCTCTGAAAGAATCCTTGCAGATATAGCAGACGAATTGAATAAGTTAATTCGAGACATCAATAACGAGACCAATCGTTGTGTCACCATTGTTCGGGATTGTCGTGAAAGCCTGCTAAAGCTCACAGAGGAATCAAAGAAATATACGGATTTAGGCCATGAGAGCTTGGATAGAAAGGCAAAAAGCATTTTGATGATGGATGCTCTTAACAAGGAGGCTCCACCACCAAAACGACGGAGAACCTCCTATTCAGACCTTGCTCCAGGTGTTGGTTTTTCTCGCTCTCCCATCCAGCAGGACTTGTTTGACAAGGCCCCTGTTGATGAGGCACTGGAAGCTGAAGATCCAGTTCATGAAACAGAGATTATCATTGATTCCACCGGTGTTCACGAAGGAAATGAAACCCCAGCAGAAGAATCCCTTTCTGAAGCAGCTCCATTGCCAGAGTTGACCGTTCCAGAAATCAATATATCAGAAATAAAGCTGCCTGAGATAACAAAAGCTCAAAAGCAGGTTTTTGCTGAAAGAAGCTTGCGAGATAGGGTATTGGAGCTCCATGGAGAAGGTTTTTCTCAGGAAGTAATTGCTTCCCGTCTTGATGTTTCTTTAATCGAAGTTCAGCTGATTGTGGACATGTACGGACTTTAAAAAAAATATTATTTTTTTCAAAAAATCTTTGAAATGCTGTTGACATTTTTTTTGTTTGAGTATAGTATAATCACATCTTGCCGCTGTAGCTCAGTTGGTAGAGCAAAGGACTGAAAATCCTTGTGTCGTTGGTTCGATTCCTACCGGCGGCAAAGCCCAGACCAGAAATGGTTTGGGTTTTTTTTTGCTTTCAGAGGTTTTTGATGGTTTAAATTTTTCCCGGACCTAGGAATTATGGAGAAAAATACGTTATTTTTGTTTTTACCCTTGTGTTGAAGCTTTTCATGGCTTATAATAGAATTTATGAAATGGTTAATCGTTGCTTATGGCGGTAAAAAAGAAGATGTAGAAAGCATGAAGCATTTTCTTGTGTCCTACGATACTTCTATTACCGTGTTTGAGACAGACTCTTGTTTTGATGACTCTTTTCTTTCTGCAGTGGCAGATTGTGAATACTGTATTTGGCTTGGTGATACCGAGGGTGCTGAGGTAAAAGAGTTACCCTTTGCATTTGGCTATATTTTAGGAAAGGATATACCAGTATTTTCCGTGAGAAAGGAAGGAGCTCGTGAGTGGGGAAAGTTGCCCCTTACCACTAGCGAATACCACGAATATACCTCTTGTTCAGCTTTGCTGGAGATTTTGGAGAGCCGTTTCCCTGAATTCCTTCAGCGTGAAAAACAAAAGCATGCTCGTCACGCTCTTTTGGATGCAGGTATTCCTTTTAATCCAGATAGTTTTGCCTTCCATATTGCTTCCGATGATGAAAAGGAATGCCAGTTGTTTATTGATGCTGGAATCGATGTAAATAGTCGTGATGCAGCTGGAACGCCTATGATTTGTATAGCAGCCCGTCATAATCGACGTGAAATGATAGAAAAGCTTTTGGCCCTGGGAGCTGATATTAACGCAGTGTCTAAGGACAGAGGTTATTCTGCAGTTATGGATGCAGTGTGGAAGTCAAATACAGAAATTGTGGAATTCCTGGTTGAACGAGGAGCAAATCTCAGTTATATTAGCCGTGACGGCCAGCCAGTTTTGGTGCTTGCCGTTGGTACTGGCAACGAAAAGGTTTGCCGAATTCTAACGGAATATGGCGCTGATCCTTTTATGTGCGACGCCATGGGTATGTCTGCCCTGTCGTATGCAAAGCTTTTTAAGAAGGAAAGCCTTGTTCCCATTTTTGAGGCACGGAGAAAATGACAACCAACATTGTTTTCACTGGTGGTGGCACCGGTGGTCATATCTTTCCTGGTCTTGCTGTAGCTGATGAGTTGCGTCAGCTGTGTACGGAGGCTGGGAAAGAATGTCGTATTATCTGGATTGGTTCTTCCAAGGGAATGGATCGTTCGATTATTGAAAAAAGTGGCAGCGTGGATATCTTTTACGGTATTCCTACAGGAAAGCTACGACGGTATTTTTCCTTGGAAAATCTGGTGGACGTGTTCAAGATAATCGGAGGCTGTATTGCCTCCTTTTTTCTGCTTTTAAAGCTGCAGCCAAAGGTGGTTTTTTCCAAAGGCGGATTTGTAAGCGTGCCTCCCTGTCTTGCAGCTGGATTTTTGCGGATTCCCGTGTATACCCATGAATGTGATTTTTCTCCTGGCTTGGCTACAAAGCTGAACAGTCGTGTGGCAAAGAAGGTGCTGTTGTCTTATCCTGAAACAGCTGCATATTTTGGCCAGAAATTCAAAGGACGGCTGGAGGTAACGGGAAACCCTGTGCGACCAATTTTCTATAACACGGATAAGGAGAAGGGGCGGAAATTCTTGAATCTGCAGGAAGGAAAGCCTGTTCTCCTTGTTTTAGGTGGAAGCTCTGGTGCCCGCCAAATCAACAATTTGGTGCTGGAAAACCTTGACTATTTGACACAGCATTTTCAGGTGGTGCACCAGACAGGTGGAGAAAAGGCCCATTTTGATGAGTCTGCCATTCCTCAGAGTATTTCTGGTGTCTACAAGCATTACGGCTTTATTTACAGCGAAATGCCCGACGTTCTTGCCTGTGCCGATTTGGTGCTTTCTCGCTCTGGAGCAAACTCCTTGTGGGAATGTGCTGTTTTAGGAAAGGCAATGGTTCTGGTACCCTTGTGTGGTTCTGGAACACGGGGAGACCAGGTGGAAAATGCTCGTTTCTTTGTAGATTCTGGCGTTGCCCTTTCTTTGGTGGGGGATGAAGCCGATAGTCAGCATCTGCAGGAAGCCTTGAACAAGATGCTGGATGCAGATTTTAGAAGCAGGTGCAGTACAAGGGCTTTGGAGCTAGGCTTACGGAACAGACCTGCAAAAACAATTGCAGAAACCGTCTACAAAGAAGTTTTTTCTGAGGGTGCATCCTGATGAACATAGCCCCAATCGACGTGGTGTTCATTGTAATAATCCTTGTATTAGTGGCTAATGGTGCCATTAGGGGATTTATTGCCTTGCTCTTTGGCAAGGCAGCCTTTTTGGTGGGCTTTGCGGCAGGTATTGTTTGCAACACTCCAGTAGCCCAAATACTGCTGCAGTGGATTCCTGTGGATATCCTTGCTAAGATTGTGGCCTTTTTGTTGTTATTCATCATTACCTATGTGCTTATCAAGCTGTTGGAAAAGATTCTGGGGTGGATTTTTAAAGGTGATATTCTCAAAAGCCTTGATCGTTCCTTGGGGTTTTTCTTTGGTTTGGTGGAAGGGCTACTGGTGGTGGTACTGATTCTGTTTTTGTTGAATCTGCAGCCCTGGATTGATGTAGGAGGTCTTTTGCAGGATAGTATCTTTAACAAAATATTCATTGGCACTTTAAGCCAGTCTACAGAATCGGTGGAAATCATTTCACAAGGAATTGAAACAAATGTTTGAGAACCTGCTTTTTCAACCAGCAAGCCTTCAGCTTTCGGAGGATATTCGTCAAGGTCAGTTGCCCAATGCCCTGCTGTTTGCTGGTCCTCCTGCTTCTGGAAAATTAACCTGTGCCCTGGAATTAGCCCGTGTGCTGTCCTGTACCGCCCGTCCAGCGGGGGCGTGGCAGTGTAGCTGCGATTCCTGTCTCAAGCACAAGTCTCTGGTGAGCACCTCGGTGCTGCTGGCAGGAAGTAGAAGCTGTTCCTTGGAAATTGCAGCGTCGGCAAAAACCTTTTTAGAAGCCCTGTCTTGCGGTGCCTCTCACCTAAAGGCAAGTCGGTATCTTTTTGTCCGCAGTATCAGAAAGCTTTCCTGTCGTTTTTCTCCCATTTTGTGGGAAGGTGAGGACAAGGTATCAAAGATTGCTCCAATCCTTGCTGCAATGGATGAATCTTTGGAGGAATTGGAGCGATTGCCAATCTTATCTGGGGATGAAACTGGCAGTGAACTTGATTTTTCCAAGGTGGAAAAGCTAGTAAAGGAATTGGTGACTTTAGCCAACAAGCTGGAAGCAGGCTTTATGTACGATACCATTCCGGTGGCTCAAATGCGTCGTGCAAGCTCCTGGGCTCGCTACAAGAGCGAATTCGGAAAAAAGGTGATTATCATTGAGAATGCGGACAAGATGCAGGAAGGAAGCCGCAATGCCATGCTAAAGATTCTTGAGGAGCCACCAGAGGATGTGGTTTTTGTGTTGACTGCCACACGAAGAAACTCAGTGATGCCAACGATTTTGTCTCGTGTACGGCCCTACAATTTTTTGCCACGAAATGGCCAGGCTCAAGCTCAAGTTATTAGTCGAGTATTTCACGGAGTGGTTGCTCCAGACCAGCTGGACAATGCCTCCATCGAAGACTATCTTTTATCTTTCTTGCCTGTATCCCCAGAGGTGGTGGTCTGTGCTGGAAGCCAGTTTATCCAGGATATCCTTGAAGGACGGCAGCCTGAAATAGAGCCCTTAATAAAGGCCTGTGGTGGATTTGAGCCACGACTTTTACTGAACCAGTTCTTTAAGGCTGTGTCCCGTACCTTGCGTGATATGGTTCTAGGTGGACAGGATACACTTTTGCAGCAGGGAGCCACATCTAGTGATCAGCCTCAAGATCTGTTGAAGCAGTTTCGGCTGGCGGAGCTGAGTACCCAGTGTTTAGCTGCAGTCCATCAATGCAATTCTCACATTACGATTTATAATCAAGGAATAGCTGCCGCCTTGGAATTGCTGGCTTCTGACATTTCTCTTTTGGTAAAAAAATATCGTGGTGGAGCCATAATATGATTGACTGGTTCAAGCGAGTTTCTGGAAAGATTTCTAAACTCAGCAGTGAGCAGGTGGAGCAATTATTCGAGGCCCTCATCGAAGAAAACGAAATCTTTGATGCAGTGCTTAATTCCTTGAAGATGGCCTTTATCGTGTGCGACGAAAATTTTTTGGTCTTCAAGGTGAACAAGGCCGCAGAGCGAATGCTGTCCTTTGTCCAGCGGATTTCAGAGATGCGGGGACAAGAAATACCTGTGTGGGATTTGATTGGAGAGAAGGAAATTGCAGATTTCATCAAGGCAATCCATCAAAAGGGCCAGACCAATGTGTGCCGAGAATTTACCGTGGCTACTGTTGGCGGCAGCATAAAGTTTTTTGTGGTAACCGTCATGCCCTTGGTGCGAAAGAAAAAGGTAGAAGGAAACATTATTTCTGTGGATGATGTGACAGAAAGCCGCCGCCAAGAGGTTTTGATTCGTCGCATGGAAAAGCTGGAGGACCTTACCACCTTGGCCGCCAACGTTGCCCATGAAATTAAAAATCCACTGGCAGGATTAAGCATTCACATTCAGCTTTTACAAAAATCCATTGCCAAGGCCCGCAGCCAGGAAGGTATTTTGCCGGCGGAAAAATTTGTGGAAAATTACATTTCCGTGGTGAACGAGGAAATTGAGCGGCTCAACGGCATTGTCAACGACTTTCTTTTTGCAGTTCGTCCCATTAAGGCTGAATATCAGCTATTGAATCCCAATGAGCTGGTGGAGCAATACATGGATTTTTGCCGACCAGAAATGGAAAGTAAAGGCATTCAGCTTCAGATGGATTTGATGGAAGGCCCTCCAAAGCTTATGCTGGACGATAAATTGTTCCGTCAGGTGGTGCTGAATCTTGTTCAAAATGCCATTGCCGCCCTGTGTCCTGCTGAAGTGGCTGGCTTTAGCGGAGATGAAGCTGGGGAGGGAAAAAAGGATTCCAAGCTTTTGTGGGTAAACACCCAGGTAAAATCTGACTTTTTTATCTTGACTCTGGCAGACAATGGTTGCGGTATGAGCGAGGAAACTGCTGCCCGAATTTTTGAGCCCTATTTTACCACAAAGACCACAGGTACAGGGCTTGGCCTCACCATGGTGTATAAAATCATCAAGGAATTTTCTGGAGACATTCAGGTAAAGTCCTTGGTGGGGGAGGGAACGGTGTTTACCATCAATTTGCCCATTCCCCAGCTTGAGCAGCGACTTTTGGAGTATAAGTCATGAATTTTACCATTTTAATTATCGATGATGAAAAAAATATTCGGGAAGGCTTGTCTGCTGCCTTGGAGCTGGACGGCTATTCAGTGAAACTCGCCGCCAATGGTGCCGAAGGACTTGCCCTCATAGAAAAGGGCGACATTGACCTCGTGATTACAGACTTGCGGATGCCAGGTATTTCAGGAGAAGAAGTGCTGGCTAAGGTTCGTGGAGAAAGTCCTGGCATTCCCGTCATTGTGCTGACAGGCCACGGAAGCATTGATACTGCTGTAGATGCCATGCGAAACGGTGCCTACGACTTTTTGACCAAGCCCTTGAGCCTCGATAGGCTTTCTTTGATTGTAAAGCGAGCCTTGGCTGGGCGTGAGCTGGAAATCCGCCACTCATCCCTGCAGCAGGAGCTGGATGCAAAAGCCTCCTTTGAGTCGATTATTGGAAAGAGTGCCGAAATGCAGCGTATCTTTCAGATGGTACGTAAGGCTGCTGATTCAAAGGCTTCTGTGTTGATTACTGGTGAAAGCGGTACGGGAAAGGAGCTTATTACCAACGCCCTCCATAACCTTTCTCCCAGAAAGAACCATCCCTTTATCAAGGTGCACTGTGCCGCTTTATCGGAAACCCTGCTGGAAAGCGAGTTGTTTGGCCACGAAAAAGGTGCCTTTACGGGAGCTGCAGCTCGCAAACGTGGTCGATTCGAGCTTGCCAACACAGGCACCATCTTTCTAGATGAAATTGGAGAGATAAACCAGAATGTTCAGATAAAGATTCTTCGGGTGCTGCAGGATAAGCGATTTGAGCGGGTTGGCGGAGAGGACACTCTAGAGGTTGATGTGCGGGTGATAGCTGCTACCAACAGGAACCTAGAGGAAGAAATTGCCCAGGGCCGATTCCGGGAAGACTTGTTCTATCGGCTCAACGTGGTGCATATTCAAGTGCCGCCTTTAAGGGATCGTAAGGACGATATTCCTCTTATGCTTAATGCTTTTTTAGATGAGTTTAATCGGGAAAACAACAAATCCATCACAGGCTTTGATGCCCGCTCCCGTTCAGCTCTGTACAAGTACGACTGGCCGGGAAACATCCGTCAGTTACGGAATTGCGTGGAAAGTGCCGTGGTGATGTGTTCTGGAAATGAAATTACTCTGGAGGATTTACCACCCACAGTGCGTGGGGCGGCAGAATCAAATGTGATTCAAGTTCCTGTGGGAATTTCCATGGCAGAGGCTGAAAAAATCATCATTCAGCAGAACTTGGCATCCAATCAGGGAAATAAATCAAAGACAGCTGATATTTTGGGAATTGGACGGAAAACCCTCCACCGTAAACTGGAAGGATACGGGGAGGAATAGGTTCTCCGCAAGGGTTTTACATAGTTTCTATCCAACGCCGTTGGTTGTACTTACATAGTTTCTATCCAACGCCGTTGGT
>JAEDCN010000035.1 GCA_016294105.1 Treponema sp. | reverse complement strand
TGACCATGAGCACCAAGTAATGGTGCGAATGTCATGCCCTGACCATGAGCACCAAATAATGGTGCGAATGTCATGCCCTGACCATGAGCACCAAGTAATGGTGCGAATGTCATGCCCTGACCATGAGCACCAAGTAAACGAAAAGGCATCTCCTAAAGGAGATGCCTTTTTTCATTGGTTTTCTTGTAGTAGCACGAGCTCTGGGCGGTATTCAAAATGGATGTTATCCCATTGGAGCCATTTACCTCCCCACACAAAGCCGTGTTTTTCAAAGATTTCCACCACCAGCTGGGGCGGCATCCAACGACGGTCTAGGGGAATCAGCATCCAGTTAGGGTTCCATTCGCTAATCCAGCTCCAGTAAATATTCTTTTGCTGCCAGCCTTTGGGAAGAATGTCCAGTGCCAGCCCCCAGCTATGGAAGCTTCTGTCTTGTCGGTCTCGGATTTCCCGCCAGTTGTAGCCTTCTACACTGGAAATCTTATTGACAAAATCCTGCACCTCTTGATTTTTCTTGGCAACCGCTTGAATTTCCTTTTCTACTGCCGCCAGAGGAGAAGCAATATCTTCATGAAGATTTACCCTTTTTCCCAAAAATCTCAGGGAAACGATGTGTTGCTCCAGTTGACTACGTGTTTTTCCATCGTATAGGGCATGGTAGAATTCTAGATTGTAGGCTTTTTGGCTAGCTCGATAGCTTGAATCTGAGGTTCTTTTGATTTCTGCTACCAATTCTGAGGAAAAACTTTCTGGGGGAATCAGTTCTGCTGGATACAGGTAGTCGATGTAGTGACGATATTGTTCAGCCTGGGAGGCTTCACTTTCCAGAAGAATTCTGCCCTTGGCCCAAAGAAATTTTTTTTGACCAGCGATAATGAACCAATCCTGGGCTACTGGGTCATAGCCATACTCAGAAATCTTTTCAGGATAGCCTTCCTTGAATGCGTTAAAAACAATTTCAGCTGTTTTTGCAGACTCCATGTCAAAGGGCTCCAAATCGGTACCTTTAAAAGGAGCTTCTGGATGGGTCAGCTTTTTGTTTTCCTGCCCTGTTCTATCAGCTGCATGGGACAGGGACTGAAAGGCTCCTAAGCCTAAAGGTAGAATGGAAAGACAGAGGATTATGGGCAACAATCGATACAGAAAAAATGGCTTCATTGGTTACAGGCCCTTTGTCTGAAAATAACCGCTTGTTGCCTGATGAAAGGTTTCGTAGCTCAAGCTGGCTCCTGCCACAGAAACCACTGCTGCAGACACAGCGTTGGCAACTTCCAGTGCTTGGGGAAGCTCCATTCCAAGATGAAGGCCCGCAATAATGGTGCCGATATGGGCATCACCTGCACCGATGGTATTCACCACTGAAGCCTTTTTGCCGGAAACAAAATGGATTTTCCCCTGATGAATGCAGCTGGCACCTTCTGCCCCCTGAGTTACAATAACATCATTGCCTGTCTTTTCATGGAGTTGGAACAATGCATCTTGTAGGCTCTTAGTTCCAGTAAAGCTACAGGCTTCCTCTTCATTTAAGTGAAGGATGGGAGACAGCGCAAAAATCCGATTTAAAAAATCCTTGCTAATGGTGGCAATGCGGGGGCCTGGTGCAAAGAAAATTTGCAGCTGACACTGTTCTTCCAAAAAGGCCACTAAGTCTGGGGAAGTTTCTTCCTCCAGCTCCAGTCCACAGATGTAGATAGAGTCGGCCCCCTCCAACACCTGCTGGGTAAACCATTCCCGCTGGAACAGGTATTCTGCCCCGTGATGAGATAAAAAGGTTCTCTCCCCGCTGGGCTCCACCAAGCAGTAGCAGCAGCCGTTGGCAGTATCAGCAAGCCGAGTAAAAATCGGAATATTTTTTTCTTGCAGGGCACGGGCCACAAATTCGCCGTAAATGCCACAGCCTACAGGAGAACACAACTGATGGGGCAGGTGGGCCAGACTCAGAATGTGGGCCACATTGTGGGCACAGCCCCCTAATTGATGGTGCTGGCTCAAAATATTTACGTCCTGGGCGGTGGCAGGAAGACTGGGTACTTTTATAACCACATCCACCACGGTGGAACCAAAAACTAAGGTTTTACCTTGGGGAGAAAGCTGCGTATGCTGGAAAAAATCTGCCATGAAATTATCGGTAGTCGGGGGCCTTGGGCATGATAATGGCTGCAATGATATAGACTGCAATGCCTGAACCGATTCCTGCCAGAGAAAAGAACACCGCAATAAGCCTGATGAGGGTGGCATCGATTCCAAAGAATTCTGCAATTCCACTGCAAACACCCAAGAGCATTTTGTTGCCAGAACGCATCAATTTCTTTTCGCCCGTATCTTGATTCTGATAATTGTTTTGATCCTGTACTGACAAGTTCTTGTCCTCCATGGTTTCCGTCCTAAAATCATTGTATCCCACTACGGGGGTGATATATTGTAGATGAAAAATGGCTCGTTCGCAAGAGTAGACAGAGGGCGATTTTTTCGGTATTATTCAGTCATACTATTTTTTTTTAGTATTATTAAATTTTTGAGTCCCTATTTGAGGTGAGTAAAATGGAAAAGACAATTGCACTGATTCCTGGTGATGGAATTGGACCTGATATTATCCGTGAGGGTGTGCGGGTACTTGATGGAGTGGCCGCCAAATTTGGCCATAAGTTTACCTATAAGACCGTGTTGGCTGGTGGTGCTGCCATCGATGCCACTGGTGGACCGCTGCCCCAGGAAACCCTAGATACCTGTCTTGCCAGCGATGCCGTTCTGCTTGGTGCAGTTGGCGGCCCCAAGTGGGACAATGTTCCTGGCAACCTGCGTCCCGAAAAGGCCTTGTTGGGTTTGCGTGGCGGCATGAAGGTATATGCAAACCTTCGTCCTGCCCTGATGTTCAAGCAGCTTTCTGCCGCCTGTCCCTTGAAGGATGAGATTGTGGGAGAAGGCCTTGATCTGCTGATTGTTCGTGAGCTGACTGGTGGTATCTACTTTGGTGAGCGGGGACGCAGTGAGGATGGAAAGACAGCTTGGGATACTGAGCGCTACACAGCACCAGAAATTGAGCGGATTGTTCGGTTGGGATTTGAGTCTGCCATGAAGCGAAAGAAAAAGCTGTGCGTGGTGGACAAGGCCAATATTCTGGAATCAAGCCGACTGTGGCGCGAGGTGGCAGAATCCATCAAGGGTGAGTATCCTGAGGTGGAGCTTTCCTTCATGTATGTTGACAATGCAGCCATGCAGCTTGTTCGCAATCCCCGTCAGTTTGACGTAATTGCCACCAGCAACATGTTTGGTGACATCCTTTCTGACGAAGCCAGCCAGATTACTGGCTCCATCGGTATGTTGGCTTCTGCTTCCTTAGGTGATGGTACTGGCCCCGGACTCTACGAGCCCATTCACGGCTCCGCCCCTGACATTGCTGGTCAGGACAAGGCAAACCCCTTGGCTACCATTCTTTCCTGTGCCATGCTGCTGCGCTATGACTTTGGTCTTGTAGCCGAAGCCGATGCCATTGAAGCAGCGGTAGAAAAGGTGCTGGATGCAGGCTGGCGAACTGGTGACATTGCTGGAAATGGTGCTGACTTAGAGGCTGTAAAGGCTGCTGGTAAGCTGGTGGGTACCAAGAAAATGGGTGACTTGGTTCTGGAAGCCCTGTAAGCTTTTGTTATTGTAGAGCATGCTCCCTGGAATAAGGTTTATTTCAGGGAGTTTTTTATTTTAAATGCACCTGCCACCAGCCATTTTTGTTTGCACCAATTCTTTTAATGAGACCTAACTCCTGTAGTTTTTTAAGATTTACTCGTACTGTTTCCCGTGTACGATTAACCCTTTGTGCAAGCTCTGCATAGGTGTACATAGGATTTTCTTGTAACAGTTGCAATAATTCTTGCTGTACTTGATTTATAGGCAGATTTTCCGTATTTATAGGCAGATTTTCCGTATTTATAGGCAGATTTTTATCAAATCGTAGATGCATATATCGATTTCTTAATTGATGTTTTTCTCCTAAAAGTAAATTTCTAAAAAAAAGTTCGAGATAGGAGATGTCTTCACCAATACCTTTTTTCACATTTTTATAATTCGCTCGAACTAAGGCGTTACGAAAATACCAGCTATGACTTTCAAAGGGTTTATTATTTACCTTAAAACCGAGGGATCGAAGATATTTGATTATGAAAACTGCTGTTGTTCGGGTATTGCCTTCTCCAAAAGCATGAATTTGCCATAGTCGGGATACGAAAAAACAAAGATGTTTTATAAATTCATCTTGAGAAATATTCTCATAAATAAAACTCCGTTCCTGTTCAAAATCATAGCTGAGGGCAGATTTTAATTCAAAAGCAGCTCCATAAATCACCGTGTCTCCATCTAAAACCCATTCTTTTTTTGTAATATCGTAGTCCCGTAATTTTCCTGCAAATTGATATATATCTTGAAATAAACGTTTGTGAATGGCAATAAAGTAGGAGGGACTAAAATGGTAAGGCCATCAACCTGTTGTAATCCGATAGCTGTTGCCCAAGCAAAGCCTTTTTCTTGTTTTGAAGGTTCTATGTGACGAATATATTCTTCAAAATCTATTTCCACAGGATTGGGAAGTTTAGGCATAGTGTCTCCGAATTATATACCAGTTTCTGTTAAGTATATCAGAAATATAGATAAAATAAAACGAGCCGAGAACTTTTATCTACTCAAACAATTTATGGTTTCAAACTGCGATTAAAATAAAAAACGGTGTGACCGAAATCACACCGTCTCAGGGCTAAATCTTAAAAGCTGTTATTTAGGTTGTTCTTTTCAATGTCCTTGAAGTATTTTACGGTGCCAACCTTCAGTTCCTCGGTGGAGTCCTCGTCACAAACGATAACTGCCTTGGGATGCAGCTGCAGGGCGCTGATGGTCCACATCTGGCTAATGCCTTCTTCTACAGCGTGGCGCAGGGCGTGCATCTTGTTGCGGCCAGTAATAAGTACTAGCACTTCCTTGGCATCAGTTACGGTGCCTACACCAACGGTAAGGGCGGTGGTGGGAACCTGGGAAATGTCGCCACCAAAGAAGCGGGAGTTTACCTGAATGGTGTCTGAGGTAAGGGATTTTACCCGTGTGCGGCTGGAAAGGGAGGAACCAGGCTCGTTGAAAGCCAAGTGTCCGTCTACACCAACACCACCCAAGAACAGGTCGATTCCACCAACATCAGCAATAGCCTTTTCGTAGGCAGCACATTCAGCGGCTAAGTCAGGAGCCATACCGTTCAGGATATGAACATTTTCCTTCTTGATGTTGATGTGGCTAAAGAAGTTGTCCCACATAAAGAAGTGGTAGCTCTGGGGATGGTCAGCAGGAAGTCCCACGTATTCATCCATGTTGAAGGTAACCACGTTTTCAAAGGAAACCTTACCAGCCTTGTTCAGCTCAATCAGCTTCTTGTAGGTTCCCAGTGGGGTGGAGCCAGTGGGCAATCCCAACACAAAGGGCTTGTCTGGGGTGGGCTTTGCCTCGTTGATGCGGGAAGCAATGTGGTAAGCAGCCCATACTGCACACTCATCGTAGTGTGGTTGTACAATCAGTCTCATATTCAACTCCTTATTCCGGCAATCCGGTTAAATGATATTCTTTTTGATGGCTCCACCGATGAGAGTCATCAGTACGTTAAAGTGCTTATCAAAGACTACTAAATCAGCATCGTATCCAGGGATAATCTGTCCCTTCTTGTTGTAATGCATGATTTGGGCAGGGGTGGTGGAGGCACAGCGAACGGCATCCTCCAAGGACAGACCAAAGTCCACCAGATTTTTCACACCACGAATCATGGTGAGAGAAGAACCTGCAATAACGCCGTCCTCCTTGCGGTGGAAGCAGCCTCCTTCAAAGACAACTTCTTCCTTGTTGGCCAAGAGTGTGCCCTCTGTCTGCTCTGTGGGTCGCAATGCATCGGTAACAAGAACAATCTTGTCGGCAGGCTTGTCTCGGCGCAGCAGCTTGAACAAGTCAGGGTGAACGTGAACACCGTCGGCAATAATTTCACAGGCCATTTCTGGGTGAATCAGTACTGCTCCCACAGCACCAGGGTTACGGTGGTGCATCTGGCTCATGGCATTAAAGAGGTGAGTGGAGTGGAGGATTCCGGCCTGCATACCTTCTACCATGTTTTCGTAAGTAGCATTGGTATGGCCTGCCTGAAGCACGATTCCCTTCTTCAAGCAATAGAGTGCCAGCTCTCGCATTCCCTTGATTTCTGGGGCAACGGTCATGTTGACAATCTTTCCCTCGCTGGCATTCCACAATCGTTCCATGAACTCCAAGTCAACCTTGTGGATGGTTTCTGGCTTTTGCACACCAACCTTGTCGGGGGAAACGAAGGGGCCTTCTAGGTGCATTCCCATGATGTTGGCACCTTCTTCCTTGCCCATGGCGGCAGTGATGGCCTTGATATCCTTCATGAAGTTTTCCTCCACAGAGGAATACAGGGTGGGGTTAAAGGAAGTGACACCATATTCTGCCAAATCCTTGGACATGGCCAAAATAGACTCGGTGGAACTATCTTCCGTTCCGTGTCCCTTAAAGCCATGGATGTGGGTATCGATAAAGCCTGGGGCTATATAAGCTCCTTCCACATTGTAGACCTTGGTGGAAGCGGAAAATTTCTTCTGCTCAAATCGCTTTTGACTGAACACATCAGCAATCTGTCCATCCTCAATAAGTACGGCACATTTTTCCATAACGGCAAAACCACTGATGAGGGTTCCGTTGTACAGACAAATAGACATAAGACCTCCTGATACTGTAATAAAAGGCTGGAAGGAGGAATAAAATTCCAAAAAAAAGAACCTCGTTCAAAACCTCAGTACATATAGTACTATATATACTGATAAAATTCTATAAAAAAATGAGGAAGAACCGCAATGGAATGTTGGGGCAAAAATCGTTACTCCATTTTTCTCGCTTCACCTTTTCCTCCAATCCTGCTACACTGAATCTATGCTTGATTTTACCCTTCCCATTTTGCCCATTACGGTGCGGCAGGACAGTGACAAAAAATTGCAACGGTATGAGGTTCCTGGCATTGAGCTGGACTTTATTCCCGAAAATGATTGTGGCCGAAAGGAATTTACTGGAGCCTTTGTGGCTGGTGGCAAGGATGGCATTGCCTTCTCCTTTTGTGCAGAGGTTCCTGGCTTTAGAAAAAAAGAATCTGCCTCTTTTTCCTCAGATTCCAATCCTCAGCCCAAGTCCTGGGTGTTTAACCACCACTGTCTAGAGGTATTCATTCAGCCAGAAGATTCTTCCTTTTATTACGGCTGGGAAATCGATATGGCTGGCTCCTGCCTTGACTATCGTGTAGCCATGAAAGAGGGTTTACTGGAGGCTACCTGCTCCAGCCTTACTAATCCTGCTTCCGGAGTTTTGATGCAGGAGATTGGGGGACAAAAGCTTTTCTTTGACTACGACTGGAAAAGTAACGCCAGCTGGAAGATGGAGGTGGAGGAGGAGTTCTGGTATCTGGAGCTTTTCATTCCTTGGACTGACTTTGGCCTTGCCAATACCATAGAAAATCCTGTCACTCCAGCTGATGGCAGCTTGTGGCGGGGAACCATCAACAGAATCATTCCCGTAACAGCGTCTGGAAGTCCTGTTTCTGCTGAAGGTGAAAGCGAAAAGCAAGCTCTCCAATCCTTACTGGATTTTGATGGTGTAGAAATTGTTCCTCGTTTCCACCAGCCCCAGCTTTTTGCAGGCTTTCGCTGGCAGAAGCTGGAGCGGGAATAAAGCTTAACTAGTCCTTGAGACTTGTAAAGTATAAGGCTTACACGTCTTATGCTTGGTTTACGGTGAGTTTGGGGGGAGTTCTACACCATTTCCTCTGGCTTAAAGGCAGCGTCAAACTGAGCTTCGGTTAAAAAGCCTAGGGCTAGGCAGGCTTCCTTTAAGGAAATATTTTCTGCAAAGGCCTTCTTTGCCACCTGGGCAGAGCGTTCGTAGCCAATGTGGGGATTCAAGGCTGTTACTAGCATCAGGGAGTTGTGAAGGTTGTGGTGCATCTTCTCCTTGTTTGCCTTGATTCCCGTTGCACAATGCTGGTCAAAGGAGGTAATAGCCTGGGCCATAAGCCGCACTGATTGCAAAAAGTTGTAGATACACACGGGCATGAACACGTTCAGCTCAAAGTTGCCCTGGCTGGCTGCCATGGACACTGCCACATCGTTTCCCATAACCTGTACAGCCACCATGGTCACCGCCTCGCATTGAGTGGGGTTCACCTTGCCGGGCATAATGGAGGATCCTGGCTCGTTTTCTGGAATGGTGATTTCTCCCAACCCCAGCCGAGGACCAGAGGCCAGCCAGCGGATGTCGTTGGCAATCTTCATCATGTCGCAGGCCAAGGCTTTTACTGCGCCGTGGGCAAACACCAGCTCGTCCTTGCTGGTAAGGGCGTGGAACTTGTTGCTGGCACTGACAAAGCTCTTGCCAGTGAGGGTACTTACTGCTTGAGCCACTGCTTGGTCAAAGCCAGCGGGGGCATTCAATCCAGTTCCCACGGCAGTGCCACCAAGGGCCAGCTCCCGTAAAGGCTCAATGCTTCGGCAAATCAACTCCCGGTCTCGCACTAAGGAGCTTCTCCAGCCACTAATTTCCTGGGAAAAGGTAATGGGAGTGGCATCCTGTAGGTGGGTGCGGCCACTTTTTACAATGCCCTGGTTTTCAGCTTCCAGACGCAGGAAGGTGGCAATGAGCTTATCCAAGGCGGGCAACAGGTCATCCTCAAGGCTCATAACGGCAGCTATGTGCATGGCGGTGGGAAAGGTGTCGTTGGAGGACTGGCTCATGTTGATGTCATCGTTGGGGTGAAGCAGGCTTTTTCCATCGGCTGGATTTTTCTCGTGAGTCAGGTTACCAACTGTAGCGATCACCTCGTTGGCGTTCATGTTGGACTGGGTGCCGCTGCCGGTTTGCCACACCACTAAGGGAAAGTGCTCCATCAATTCACCAGAAATCACCTTGTCACAGGCAGCTTCTATGGTGGCTAATTTTTCTGCCGTCATCTTTTGTGGCTTTAGCTGATGGTTTGCCTGAGCCGCAGCCTTTTTCAAAAATCCAAAGGCACGAATAATTTCCTGGGGCATGGTTTCAATTCCCGCTCCAATGCGAAAGTTGTTGCGGCTGCGCTCTGTCTGGGCTCCCCACAATTTGTCGGCGGGCACCTTTACCTCTCCCATGGAGTCATGTTCAATCCTGTATTCCATCTTGCACCTCATATTTTTAGGCATTTTCCTCCAGTATACTGAAGGGAGCGGGGAGATGGAAGTCTTGGTTTTTGCCACCCTGTGTCCTTCTGGTGCTGTTTTTTTACTTGCCCCTTGCACAGTCCCCAGCACTGTGCTACACTTTTTTTCATGAAGCGTACAATTTATTTTGCAGGCATACTCTTTGCCCTGATTTTTTTTGCAACAGGCTGCCAGTCAGCACCAAAGGTCATTCCTCAGAATTTGTCTGCGGAAGAATTGATTAACTTGGCCCAGTCAAGCTATGACAGCGGCAATGTCAAGGCAGCTCAAGCCTACTATGAGGCCATTGTCATCCGTTACGGTGACCAAAAGGATAAGTTGGTGGAGGCTGAATACGAAATTGCTCACTTGAAGATTAAGCAGGAGAAGTGGCAGCAGGCAATTCCCGATCTACAGCGGATTTTGTCCTACTACGAAACTGATACTACAGGTGTGCTTCCCACAGCTTTTAAAAAGCTGGCGGAGCTGGATATGGCCAAGGTTCCTGAAGATGAGCTTATTGAGGCGGGACTTTTGGAAGCACCTGCTGAAGAATAATCTCTGCTGCTTTTCTGGTATTGAAGTCAATTAACGAACATTAGAAAAGCCCCTGATTTAATCGAGGCCACTGAAAAAGTCCGTTAAAGACTGAATTTACAAACACCATTTGAATAGAGTAAAATTTATTCAGGTGGTGTTTTTTTATGCTCAAGTCACAGCAAGAATTAAATTTCAGTCAATACACAGATTTATATGACAAATTGATTCCACAGAATCATCTGTTCAGAAAAATAAATGAGCTGATAGATTTCAGTTTCATAAGGGATGAACTGAAAGACAAATATTGTCCAGACAACGGACGAACAGCCGAAGATCCTGAATATCTTTTCAAATTCCTTTTCCTCAAATGTCTGCATCCTATGTCAGATGTTGACCTTGTGGAACGAGCACTTTATGACCTTAAAAAGATTGTCTAAAGAACAGTTAAAAATTCTGCACAACTCAAAAGCCTTGTCCATTTCTGGCAAAGCTTCGTTTGTTTCCCATTTTGAAACAGTCTGACGGCTTACATTTAATTTTTCTGCCAGTTCTTCCTGAGTAAGGTTTTAGCTCAAGCGGCGTAAATTATTGAAGATTTTTTCCAAAATTCATATTATTCTCCAAAATAAAAATTTTTTATTAAAATGTGCAACTTAAAGTTGATCAATTATGTTTAAAAACTGAAATTTTATCATCCATGGCGAGATGCTAAAAAAAATGATTCTTATAGTTTTTAATATTATGATAATAAAAAACATTAGAGGTCTATCAAAAATTCTGCCTGAAATAGCGTCAGTGTTTTTTATTGGAGGAAAAATGTTAGAAACAGGAACAAAAGCACCAGATTTTGAATTACCAGATCAGAATGGAAAGATACATAAACTTAGCGATTATGAGGGAAAAAAAGTCATTCTTTATTTTTATCCAAAAGATAATACTCCAGGATGCACAAAACAGGCCTGCGGCTTTTCAGAAAGATATCCGCAGTTTATGCAAAAAGGCGCAGTCATTCTTGGGATTAGTAAAGATTCTGTAGCATCTCATAAAAAGTTTGAAGAAAAATACGGACTTGCATTTATTCTGCTTTCTGATGTTGAGCGTAAAGTAATTGAAGCATACGATGTTTGGAAAAAAAAAGAATTACGGAAAAGTTTCAATGGGAGTCGTAAGAACTACATATCTTATTGACGAACAGGGAATCATTATTAAAGCAAATGATAAAGTCAAAGCGCAAGACGACCCTGAAAATATGCTTCAGCAAGTGTAATAAGAATTCAAGCCGGGCTCATATATCTGCAAGTTACTCGCCTGCAGATATATATATACCTCTATCTTATCTCTTATAATCTTTCAAAGCACATTCAAAGCGACGACAAAAAAATCAGCCACATTTTTGAACTGGGCTACATCACCAAAAAAGTTATTCGCTGGACAACATAAGCTTGACCTACATCGACACAATCCGCCGCATTTTGCACATTGTCGGGTTTACGTGTTAAATAAAAGAAACTCAATAAAAAAATCTTGACATACACTAAACAGTTCGATATATTTATAAGTATCAATACGTATAACGGAATAAAGAATGAAAGAACAAGAAATTGCAAAAATTTGTAAAGCTCTTGGGGATGAAAACCGGGTTAAAATTATAAAACTTTTATCAAATGGCGAACTTTGTGCCTGTAAGCTTTTGGAAGAGTTTAAAATCAGTCAGTCTACCCTTTCGCATCACATGAAAATTCTTACAGACTGCAATCTGGTGGACTTCAAAAAAGACGGAAAATGGGTGCATTATTCAATAAACTGTCAGAAGTTTTCTGAATTCAAGGCAATTATTGGAGAGATAAGCTGTAATAAAGACAACAATGCATCTGAAAAGCAGGAAGGTTGTTGTAAATAAGATTATTGAGGCTGGTGGTTTCAAAGAGTGGAATCACCAATATTTTTGTGGCATATATTGAAAGTTATAGATATATAGATATGACAGGAGGAATCAGATGATTTGGGATTTTATTCAGAATCAGATTCTTGGAATGAAGTGGCTGAATGGACTAGTTCAGAATTTGCTTACTTTATGGGGAATTGATGTTACAAGTCGGTTGGGTGGAAGCATCAGTTTTTTTATTTATGATGTAATAAAGATTAGTATTCTGCTGTTTGTTCTTGTTTTTATCATTTCTTATGTTCAGTCTTATTTTCCTCCAGAAAAAAGCAAAAAAATTATGGGGCGTTTTAAAGGTCTTTGGGCCAGAATTATCGGTGCTCTTCTAGGAACTGTAACTCCTTTTTGCAGTTGTTCTTCTATTCCGCTTTTTATGGGATTTACAACCGCTGGACTTCCTCTGGGGGTTACCTTCAGTTTTTTGATTTCTTCTCCTATGGTGGATTTGGGAAGTCTTGTGCTTTTGACGAGCATTTTTGGCTGGAAAATTGCCGTTTCTTATGTGATTGTTGGACTTGTGATTGCCGTTTTGGGCGGAACTATAATCGAAAAACTTCATCTGGAAAATCAGGTTGCAGACTTTATTCGAAATGCAAAAAAAATTAATACTGTTTTGCCTTCCGATGAACTCAGTCAGAAAGAAAGATTTAAGTCAGCACTGGATTCAGTTCTGCAAACACTCAAAAAAGTTTTTCCCTACATTCTGATTGGAGTTGCAATTGGCGCAATAATTCATAACTGGATTCCACATAAATGGATAGAAAATCTTCTTGGTTCTAAAAATCCATTTGGCGTAATTCTTGCTGCAGTTTGCGGCATTCCAATGTATGCAGATATTTTCGGCTGCATTCCTATTGCAGAAAGTCTGCTGGCGAAAGGTGCACTTCTTGGAGTTGTCTTGAGTTTTATGATGGCGGTAACAACATTAAGTCTTCCAAGTATGATTATGTTGAGCAAGGCAATCAAGCCAAAATTGCTGGGAGTTTTTGTTTCTATCTGTACTTTGGGAATTATTATTGTTGGTTATGTTTTTAATCTGGTGCAGGGATTTTTGATTGTCTGAAATATCGACAGTTGAAGATATGTGAATATGAATTTATGGAGAAACAAAGTGAAAAAAAATATAATTATGGCCACTGCAATATGCGTGATGCTTACTTCAACAGCCTGCAGCCAGACAAAAAAGAAATCTTTGAGAGAGACAGAATCAAAAGTATATGATTCTTCTATGGATTTCAAACTAAAAGAAACGGAAATCGTGGATTTTGATAAACTTGCATCATTCAAACTTCCTGTCATTGTGGATTATGGTTCAGATTCCTGCATACCATGCAAACAGATGGCTCCTGCTCTGGAAAAACTGAATGAAGAATTTCAAGGGAAAGCCTTTGTAAAGTTTGTGGATGTGTGGAAATACAGAAATGCAGCAAACAACGTTCCGGTTCAGGTGATTCCGACCCAGATATTTTTTAATGCTGATGGTAAACCCTTTATGCCCAGTGAAGAACTTCAAAAGAAAATACAGTTCACCATGTATCAGGCAAGAGATTCCGAAGAAATTGTATTTACTGTTCATCAGGGCGGACTTACTTATGAACAGATGAAAATGATTTTTGCAGAAATGGGAGTTGAATGATGGATGAACTATTGAATCGGTTTTCAACGCTTATAAGAAACAATTTTTATCTTGCACCTGTTATGGCTTTTGCAGGAGGCGTTCTTACAAGTTTTACCCCCTGTTCCCTTTCAAATATTCCGCTGATTATTGGTTATGTGGGAGGTACGGGAGAGAAAAGTACCAAACGAGCTTTCTATTATTCTCTGCTTTTCACTCTTGGAACGGCTGTGACTTTCGTAATTTTTGGAATAATTGCAACTCTTGCAGGAAGGCTTATGGGGCATTATTCAAGATTATGGTATTTTTTTCTTGGGATTTTGATGATTCTGATGGCTATTCAGGTTTTGGGAATTTTTAGTTTCATTCCTTCTGTGAATCTTATAGGAAAAAGCAGACTGAAAGGTTCAATAGGAGCTGTAACGGCAGGTATTCTTGGCGGAATATTTTCTTCCCCATGTTCAACACCAGTTCTGATTGCATTGCTTGCTGTGGCAGGTGCTGAAGGAAAGATGGCATTCGGGATTATCCTGATGTTTCTTTATGCGGTAGGGCACAGTATTCTTGTAATCATTGCAGGAACTTCCATTGCTTTTGTACAGAAAGTGAGCGGAAGCGAAAGATATCAAAAAGTAAGTATGGTTTTAAAAATCATCATGGCTTTGGTAATTCTTGCACTGGGCATTTATATGTTCAGTCTTGGAATATAAAAAAATTAAAAAGGCGTGATAAAAACTCTGTCTGAAATAGCGTCAGAGTTTTTATCCATAAGTTTGCGTTGCGAACTTTATTATTACAGGAGGCTAAAATGAGCGAATGTTGTTGTGGAGGTAACTGTGAATCAGTTACAAAGGAAGTGAATGGAAAGATTGAATCTATAAAGGTTCTTGGAAGCGGATGCAAAAATTGTCATACACTTCACCAGAATGTAATTGATGCACTGGCAGAAATGAATCTTGCAGTTAATCTGGAATATGTAACAGATATGTAGAAAATTATGGAAGCCGGGGTTATGAGCATGCCAGCCTTGATGGTAAACGACAAGGTAGTTTCCTGCGGCAAAGTTCTCAAAGTTGATGAAGTAAAAAAACTTTTATCAAACTAAAACAAGGAGATTTTATATGGAACAGAAGAGCGGAATTAATTTTTTTCAGAAATATCTTACAGTCTGGGTTTTTCTTTGTATGATAGTGGGAATTTGTGTCGGTCATTTTCTGCCTTTTGTTCCTGCTTTCCTTGATAAGTGGACAGTTCATGGAATTTCAATTCCAATGGCTGTTCTTATCTGGATTATGATTTATCCTATGATGCTGAAAGTTGATTTTTCCAGTATAAAAAAAGTGGGTCAGAATCCAAAAGGGCTTTTTGTAACATGGTTTATAAACTGGATAGTAAAGCCGTTTTCTATGTATGCAATTTCAAGTCTGTTTCTTTTTGTGATTTTCAAACATTTTATTCCACAGGAACTTGCAACTCAATATTTAGCCGGAGCAGTTTTACTTGGAGCCGCTCCTTGTACAGCCATGGTTTTTGTGTGGAGCTCATTAACAAAAGGAAATCCTGCCTATACTGTAATTCAGGTCGCTACAAATGATTTGATTATTTTGATAGCCTTTGTTTCTATTGTAAAACTTTTACTGGGAATTGGAGAAGTTCAGGTTCCTTATGATATTCTTTTCTTAAGTACGTTACTTTTTGTTGTTATTCCTCTTGCCGGTGGAATACTTACAAGGCTCGTCATTACAAAAAAGAAAGGAAATGATTATTTTGAAAACATTTTTTGCAGAAAGTTTGATGGTATTACAACTATCGGTCTTTTGCTGACTTTAGTTTTGATATTCTCATCACAGACAGAAATCATATTAAAGAATCCGCTTCACATTTTATTGATAGCACTTCCTCTTACAATTCAAACTGCATTCATATTTGCAGTAGCTTATGGATTATGCAGGTTGTTTAAGCTTCCGTATGATATTGCAGCCCCTGCAGGAATGATTGGTGCATCAAATTTCTTTGAACTGGCTGTTGCAGTTGCCATTGCCTTATTTGGTTCCTCAAGTCCTGCAGCCCTTGCTACAACTGTAGGCGTATTAACAGAAGTTCCTGCAATGCTTTTGTTATGCTGGTTTGCAAATAAAACAAAAGACTGGTTCTGCTATAAATAATTACTATCGATATTGAGGGGGATTTATAAAGATGAACTGTCCTAATGTAAAAGAATGTATGTGTCCAAAAGATACATGTCCCAATCATGGTAACTGCTGTAAATGTGTCATCAAACACAGAGAAACAGACAGTCTTCCATACTGTTTGTTTCCTGATAACAATGGGGATAAGAGCAACAGGAACCATTATGAAGTTCTGAAGAAAAGATTTGAGAATAAAGCTTCAGAAAAAAAGGATTAGTTATTTTGAGCCGGTCTGATGCCTAGTATTTATTGTTAAAGGGTGTTAAAAGCGGTTAAAACTTGCATTTAAAAAAGTTTTAAGAATATAACAAAAATATAATTATGTAACAAAATATTTGTTACATTAAATAAAATATGTTATATTATAGTCATGAAAGAATATCTTAGTTCTTTATTTTCAAAATTTTTTGATACTCAGGTTTTGGTTCAGGATTATGAACTTTCTGTGCGACCTAATTATCTGGTTGCTGGCAGAAATTTTTATATAATTCAATTAAATGAATTAAAATTTCTTGTAGTTCAGACAGCAGATTCTGAAAGTTATAACGTAACTCAATATGATCGTCAGAGGGAAAAGATTCATGAAACTGACGGTCTGGAGGTCGTTTATTACTTTAAAAATGTAACTGCAGTTCAGCAGGAATCGCTCATAAACAATCACATTCCATTTATAAGTTCCAATGGAAATATTTTCATTCCTTTTATTGGTCTCTTATTTAAAGGAACATCATCTGCAGAAAAAATTTTATCTTCTGAAAAAATGATGCCTGCTACACAGAAGATTTTCCTGGAATTGATTTATTCAAAAGAAGAAGATGTTAAATGTGTTGACCTTGGTATAAAATTGCGGCTTTCAAAAATGTCCGTTACTCGTGCCTGCGAGCAGTTAAAGAGTATGGGATTAATTGAAATGGAAATTCGGGGAAGGACGGGATATTTGCGTACAAAATACAAAGGTCTTGAACTATATGAAAAGGCAAAGGGTAATCTTATAAATCCAGTTCAGGAAACCTTGCTCATCCCTGAAGAAGAACTTCCCTTAAATGCACTAATTGCTGGAGAAACACTTCTGGGTAAGCTTACGATGCTGAATCCTCCTGCAGTTAAGGAATATGCAATTTATAAAGGTGATATAAATAAATCAGAGCTACATCCACAAGAAGTCCGATGGAGTAAAATGGATGGATTGGTTTATTTGCAGTTGTGGAAATATGAGCCGGAATTATTTTTAAAAAAAGATGATGTAGATCCTGTATCGTTGGCTTGTTCTCTTTCCGATGTCTATGATGAAAGAGTTGAAGGGGAAGTTGAGGATTTGCTAGGGAGTTTTGAATGGTAGAAGGTTTGAAGTCATTTGCTGAAAGATTTAAGGATTATACAGATTGTTTTACCGTAATAGGTGGAGCTGCCTGTGATATTCTTATGACTGATACAGCAGCAGTTTTTAGAGAAACCCGTGATATAGATATGATTCTCATTGTTGAAGATAAGTTTCCGGAGTTTGCAAAGATATTCTGGGAATATGTGAAAGAGGGTGGTTATACATACGGATGGAAAAAAAGTGAGAAAATGCATTTCTACCGTTTTACAGAACCAAAGATGGGCTATCCTTTTCAGATAGAATTATTCTCCAGAAACCCAGCACATAAGTTTAATGAAACAACACGAATAATCCCTGTTCCTATTGATGAAGATGATATTTCAAGTCTTTCAGCTATGCTTCTTGATGATAATTATTACAACTTGATGCTTGAAGGAAGAACAGTTGTAAATGGAGTACCAGTATTGGATTCTGCATATCTTATGGTTTTTAAGATGTACGCCTTTTTAAATCTGGTTGCTGATAAGAAAGCTGGTAAACTTGTAAAAGAACGAGACTACAAAAAGCATAAGAATGATGTATTCAGGTTGATGCAGATTGTAGATAGAAATAAGAGAATTACTCTTGCTCCAGAAGTAAAACAAACAGTATCTTCGTTCTGTGAATTTATGAATGATCAGAATATTTCATACAGAGATCTTGGGATTCCAACAGGTGATAAAGATACAGATTTGATTGCCATTAAGGAGATTTTTTCAATTTAATTTATGAGAAGATTTTTTATAATTCGAAAGGACTTGCACCTTTCTCCAGGAAAATTAGCCGCAATGGTTGCTCATTGTGCAGAAGGTTATTGGATTTGGTTGATCAGAAAAAATCTGAAAGATGAAAATGGTGTTGCCCACGCTTCATTTGATATTGAACGTGAAATATATGATGACTATCTCAACGGAAGAATTACAAAAACAATCTGTGAAGCCAAAAATTTGAACCAGCTGAATAAGGCTAAAGATATGGCTCTGGAACTTGGGCTTGTTGAGAATCAGGATTTTGGAATGATCAATGATGCCTGCCTTACGGAGCTTACACCTGAATGGGTAGATGAAAATGGAGAAGGCCGCTGTACTGTTGGCATCTGGTTTAAACCGTTAGCTGATGATGTTGCACATTCCATAAGTAAGAAGTTTCAGCTTTATAAGGGATGATGTCGAGCAAATGGTCTGGGAATGACTAAAAAAGTGTGTTCACCGACTATTTGCTCGATGTTTTGCTTTATTTGTTCTTAACCAGCGACGAATAAATATTCATGCACTTGCGTTTTTCTTCTTCACTTGGATGAACATAGCGGTCAAGCGTTATGCTTACTGATGCATGTCCAAGAAGTTCACTGACAGTTTTCGGATTAATTCCTTCCTCAATAGCTTGGGTTGCAAAAGTGTGACGCAGGGTATGAAAATGGATGCCTGTAATTTCCAGGTGCTTCATCAGCGTATTGAAGCGGCGACGTAACATGTCTTGCCTCATTGGATTCTCGAAATTTTTCCCGTCTTCAAAATCTTTAAATCTCTGGAAAATATAGCCTTCAACCTTATGTTCTGTTTTGAACATTTTCAGATGGTTCATCAGGATTTCAGGGATGAAGACAGTTCTCTGTGATTTGTAGGTCTTTGGAGAAGTAACGAGAAGTTTTTCAGTTTTGTTCTCGTGGTCGTAGAGAAGACCAGCTGTACAGATTATCTTTATGGAACATTGTGTAAAATCCAGATATTCCCATCTTAATCCGCAGACTTCACCAATACGAAGTCCAGAAGTAAGCGAAACCATGACCGGCAAGATAACCAGCAATTTTCTAGGATCGTTGATTTCTGTCTGTTCAAAAAAATAGCTGATGATTTTCTCCTGGTCCGGTCGCGACATAGCAAGGGGCTTAATCTCCCGGACAGATTCATCTTTGACATACTGAAACTTGTACTCAAAGTATCTGAGCTTGTGGTATCTCTGTCCGTAAGAAATAATCGATTTGATAACCTGAAAAGCTTTGGAAGCTACATTTTTAGACGGGCGATGATTAAATCTGTTCAGTGTCGAGGTTTGAACAGCAACCGAATATTTGTCCAGGAAATCTTCATTAACTGCTGAGCATCTTACTTTCTTAAAGAAAGGTTCGATCTGATTTACGAAAGTACCGTAGTAGGTTTCGTAAGTCTTTGATTTAACAAATGGTTTCTTCCATTCCAACCACTCATAACATAAGTCATTAAAAAGCATAATTTTATACCATACTTGATTGCCAGGATGGCAATATCGAAAGTGCAAAGCACTTTACAGGATAAAAATACAAGGATGTATTTTTATCATGACTCCTTTTGCCTGATAAGATTTATGTTTTTATCGACATTTAACCGTTTTTAACCGCAAATACCTAAATATTTTACGGTTAAATTTTTTGAAAAATTTCGAAACATTGGAAAAAGTGCCTGGAAATATCGTGGTTGATGAGTCCCAACCGGACTGGTGGCAGGATAAAAAGAACCCTGACCGTCATGGAATCCGAATCCTGGTACTGGATGAAAATGGTAATCAGAAAGTTGGTGCAAGGAACCGCAAACAATGGAGACGGGTGCTGACCGATGCTACCGGGTGGAATGATCCAAAGAACTGTGAATTGTGGCGGAGCGAATGGGCGAAAGTCTGTAATGCACATTTATCAGTAGAGCAACGGGTTGATCACCGTTCCTATGCAAGACAGGGGAAATTAGAAATTCCTACAATTCATGAGGGGGCAGATGCAAGAAAAATTGATGAGAAGTTTCAAAATGGACAGGTACAGACAGCTTCATGGAAAGTAGAGGAAAACCAGATCATAAAAAGACAAAATGCACTGTTGAAAAAGATACAGACCAGTTTCGGAAAAGTGTCTGGTGCATTATTACAATGGAAGGAGCGATTGAATGACCTTAGAAGAAAGCCGGGAAGTCATTCCCATGATGGAGTCAATGATAAACCAGATCGAGGAACAGCAGAAGCTTATGGCAGAGATGGTACAGGAATTGCAGGAACGGGACAGACAGCTTCTGTCCTTTCAGGAGCAGAACCAGAGTTTGCAGATATTAAACAGCGAGTTATCCGGGCTGTTGAATCTTTTGCCAGATACAGAAGAACTGCTTTCCCAGATCGAGCAGCTGAAAAATAGAATCGAACAGTTGGAAAACGAGAATCAGCAATGGCAGAAATTAACCCAGAAGCTGAACAGTGAGAACAGCTTATTACTGAAACAGAACAGCGAATTGCTGACCTTAAACAGCAGACAGAGAAAGCGAGGGATATAGATGAGAGAATGCGTAAACTCAGAGAACGTCGGACAGGTGGAAGAACTTCTGCTGATGACGGAACAGATGCAGGATGAACTGGATCAGAAAGACGAGACGATTATGGAACTGAACAGGCAGCTAAGCAGATCGCTGAGCTTGAACGAGAAATTGAACAGCGAAAACAGAGCCGAGAATATCGAAGCATTGCGGACAAGATTAAGGCAAACAGAGCAACAATTAACCAGCGAGACAGACAGCAGGAAAAGAGCCGACGCAGAAGTCGTGACATGGAAATTTAAGTACGAAAAAGCGGAGCAGGCAAAACGCTATGCACAGACGCACCAAAAGACGGTAGAGGTGCCTGTTGAGAAAAAAGTGCCTTATGAGAAATGCGATAACCGAAAAAATCAGTTGGAGAAAAAATATAAAAATATGACGACAGGTTATGAAAGTATCCTGTTCCTGCTGACATGGTACAGCATAGCAACTACACTGTTCGCTGCTATCCTTTCTCCTGCTTTCCTTAACGACTGCATCACTTTTTTCGTTACGATAGGAAAAGGAATTGTAAGCCTGCTTCAAGAGTTTGTGACAGGTGCAGATTCTTTCGGACAATTAAGCAATGGAATCTCAAATAGTATCATTTCCGAGATTCTGTGCTGGTTGATCGCAGCCATTATTATGGGAATTTTATTCATCATAACGGGATTCCTGATAATTGGGATTGGTTATCAGGTGGGGAAAATCTACCGGAAATATTGCTGGGATATCATCAGTATCATGGTGGCGATAATGAGTACAGCTATCGTGATCTATTTCGGTGAATGGATAAAATCTGTTATTCCGATAAACCTTATTGTGCTATTACTTCTTGTGCATGTGGTCTATATCGGAATCCGATGTTATGTGAAAGACTGGCAGGAAGAACGGGGATATTATTAACTAAGACTTCCCATACCTAAAATGGGATTCGCACCTTGAAAATTCAATATTTCAGCTAACAAAATAGTGATTTATGCTGCTACAGACTTAGGATGGAGTGCATTTCGCAGATATTCCGGCAGTCTTGCTTCAAAATCAGCGGTAAAAGCAGTCTGTTGTTCATCGATGAGCTTTAAAATTTCCTGAAGGCTTGCCATTAAGGCATCACTTTCTACATTTAACAGGAGTGGAGACAAGACTTTCGGCCAAGGATTTTTATAATAATGCAAAAAAATCTATTCTTACAAATAATCAGTTCTATTTTGACGCAAGACATGTATATGCAAATGCCAAAAGGAAACTTCCGTGTTTAAAACGCTTGCCGGAATTAACGAATGAAATGGTATGTGTTCTAAAAAATATGGAAACCATGACAATTACATATAAACTCAGCGTTACAAATTTGGAATTTACAGGAAGTGTGACAAGAAAGCCAAAACGGTATACTGGGAAAAAAGATTAAGAAAAGAATAAATAGCTGGTTTTAATTGTAAAATTTATGGGGAACTAACATCAGCTCATTGACATAAATTTAAAAATGAGTATAATAATAGTTGAGTAATTGTTCAACTATTATTATTTGGAGGTGAATATATGTCAAAAACGTCTTATATTTGTAATTGCGATGTAATTCATGAGGATATTGTGAATGATGTGAAATCCAAGATGCAGCCAAAAGATGATTATATCCAGTTGGCTTCTTTGTTTAAGCTATTTGGAGATGGAACTAGAGTACAAATCTTACACGCTCTGGAACAGAGTGAGATGTGTGTATGTGATCTTGCTGTGCTACTGGGGGTAACGAAATCCGCAATCTCACACCAGTTAAAGGCATTGCGTCTTGCGAATCTGGTAAAATTCCGTAAAGAAGCACAGATAGTTTACTACTCGCTGGCAGATGATCATGTGAAAGAGATTATTGACAAGGGATTTGAGCATGTTTGGCAGAAATAATATTTTTTAATATTATAGTTGAGTAATTGAACAATTAAACAAATTATAAGGAGGTCATTATGAAACGAATATTTTTATTAAAAGGCTTGGACTGTCCGAACTGCTCCGCAAAAATTGAAAAAGAAGTCGGAGAATTGGATGGAGTACAATCCTCAGTTGTAAATTTGATGAAGCAGACGCTGACAATCAATGTTGCTCAGACAGCCGCAGATACGATAGCCAGTCAGATTGAAACGATTGTTCATAGTCATGAGCCCGATGTGGAAGTTTCTGAAATTGTACAGGAATCTTATATACCGGAAAAAAAGCAGGAGGCCAATGAATCCTATAACAATGAGGATAAGAAGTTGACAGTTCGTTTAGCGATTGGTGCAGCAATCTATGCTATTGGTATGGCATTGACTGTTTTTGCGAAAGTGCCACTGCCTATCGAGTTAGCTTTTCTCATTGTTTCTTATGTTATTCTTGGTGGAGATGTTGTATGGCAGGCTGTGAGGAACATTTCAAAGGGGCGTGTATTTGATGAACATTTTTTGATGAGTGTTTCTACGATTGGGGCTTTTGTCATTGGTGAATATCCAGAAGCAGTTGCTGTTATGCTGTTCTATCAAGTTGGTGAATTTTTCCAGTCATTGGCTGTTGAGCGTTCCAGAAAATCTATATCAGATTTAATGGATATACGTCCGGATTGTGCTACAGTCAGAAGGAACGGAGAATTGATTACCATATCTCCTGAAAGTGTTGCCATTGGTGAGATTATTATTGTAAAGCCTGGTGAAAAAATCCCATTAGACGGTGTGGTATTGGATGGAGATTCTATGCTGGATACGAGGGCTTTAACTGGAGAATCGGTTCCGAGAAGCGTTCATAAAGGAGACGAAGCACTTTCCGGTTGTATGAATCAGACGGGTGTTTTAACGATTAAGACAACGAAAGCATTTGGTGAATCTACTGCTTCAAAGATTATTGATCTTGTGGAGAATGCGTCCAGTAGAAAAGCACCAACAGAAAATTTTATTACTACATTTGCACGTTATTACACTCCTGTTGTTGTAATCTTAGCAGCTATTCTGGCAATTCTGCCACCGATCCTTCTTGGTGGAGGTTGGACAGAGTGGATTCGCAGAGGATTTGTTTTCCTTGTGGTATCTTGCCCATGTGCATTGGTCATTTCAATCCCGCTGACTTTCTTCGGAGGTATTGGTGCGGCATCTAAACGAGGTGTTCTTGTAAAAGGAAGTAATTATTTAGAGGCGCTTAATAATGTCAGCATTATTGTGTTCGATAAAACTGGAACACTTACAAAGGGTGTTTTCAATGTGACTGATATTCTGCCTGCAAATGGATTTTCAAAAGAACAGGTTCTGGAGTATGCGGTCCAGGCAGAGAGCTTTTCTAACCATCCTATTGCAAAATCCATTCTCTCTGCTTATGGAAAAGAAATTGACCAATCAGTTATCTCTGATTACAAGGAAATTTTCGGATATGGAATCAGTGCCATGGCAGGAAAGAAGAAAGTTTATGCTGGCAATACGAAACTTATGGATTCAGAGCATGTGGAGTACACAGCCTGTGAAAAAGTTGGTACAAAGGTTTATGTAGCAGTAGATGGTCAATATGCAGGATGTATTTTGATAACAGATGAAGTAAAGCCGGACAGCAAAAAAGCAATTTCTGATTTGAAACATATCGGTGTGGAAAAAACAGTCATGCTTACTGGTGATGATGAAAAAATCGGAAAGGCTGTTGCGGAAGAATTGCAGTTGGATGAATATTATGCACAGCTGCTTCCTGATCAAAAAGTGGAAAAGGTTGAACTTTTAGACAGTAAAAAGAGACAGGGAAGCAAATTAGCTTTTGTTGGTGATGGTATCAATGACGCTCCTGTCCTTGCTCGTGCGGATGTTGGTATCGCAATGGGTGGTCTTGGTTCAGATGCGGCCATTGAAGCTGCGGATGTGGTTCTGATGACAGATGAACCATCTAAGCTGGTGGATGCGATTGATGTGGCAAAAGCGACAAAGCAAATTGTCATGCAGAATATAGTGATTGCCCTTGGAATTAAGAGTGTGTTCCTGATTCTTGGCGCTCTTGGTATTGCGGGAATGTGGGAAGCTGTATTTGGTGATATAGGCGTTACCATAATTGCTGTTTTGAACGCAATGAGAATTTTGAAAAAATAGGAAATGAGGTGGGAATGTGAAACGAAAACTGATTCTGTTAGTTGTTACGACTGTTTTTCTTGTAGGTTTTGGTGTCATTTTACATTCACCGCCTTCTATGATTGATGCAGTCACAGGAGCAACACCGAAGTCAAAAAAGGCGGCTCAAGCCTCCGCACAGTTGGAAGGCTCTTATGTTCTCGGTATTAATATGATGTCAGATGGTCTCGACAACGAGAACACCCGGAATAAATTAAAAGAATTGGCACTGGACGATTCGGAAACAAATGAAACAGATCTCATGAAAACGGACATTAGTTTTCGGTTATATGTATCTGAGACGGATTATCCGCTTGTCAGTTATGCTAAGAAACTCTGTGACAGGTTGAAACAGGCCGGTTTTTCCGTAGATCTGAAAGAGTACAGTAACACAATGATGCTATCAAGAGTGGTAAGTGGAAAGTATGATGTATTCCTGGCATCGGATGATTTTATTGACGTTACAACGCTAACACAGATGGACTATATGATCATGGACAGCGAAGAAATGAGGTGAGCGGGAATTCATGAGAAAATGGAATACGATTTTGTCTGTTTTAATGCTTCTCATTTTTATGATTCATGGAATCATGGGCAGCTTTATGCTGAACGGAGTTGGAAGTAGTGCAGGGAAACTTCTTGCATGGATTGGTGTTGGCATTCTTGTTGTGCATACGGTGATTGGTGCCATCCTGACAGTTCAGAGTTTACAGACAGCGAAGCAATCAGGAAAAATGTATCTGAAACAAAACGTCATATTTTGGGCGAGACGAGCCAGTGGGATGGCAATACTGATTCTGCTGTTATTCCATATCGGCTTGTTTGGAAAGGTACAGAATGGGACATATATTTTGTTCCCTTTTACAACTGTAAAGATGGTAACTCAGCTTTTGTTCGTAGCGGCAATCTTTGTTCATATTTTTATCAATATCCGCCCATTGCTCGTATCACTGGGAATCATCAGTTATAAAGAACGAAGGAGTGATATTTATTTGATCCTTTCGGTGCTTCTTCTTTTTATAGCGGGAGCGGTTATTTTATATTATATTGGGTGGCAATATCTATGAGTAAGACAATTATTATTATAGGTGCTGGACTGGCAGGACTTTCAGCGGCTTTGCAGGCAGCGGAAAATGGATGCAATGTAAAACTGGTTTCCTCCCTTCCGTCAGAGCGGGCACAGTCTATTATGGCGGAGGGCGGTATCAACGCAGCTTTGAATACAAAAGATGAAAACGACAGTCCCGAAGAACATTTTACAGATACAATAAAGGCAGCATGTGGTCTGGCAGATCCAAATGCAGTTTGGGGAATGACACAGGCAGCACCGGAGCTGGTGCACTGGCTGCTAAAACTTGGAGTTAAATTTAACATGAGTGGCTATGATGATGTGGATCTGCGGAATTTTGGCGGGCAGAAAAAGAAACGGACTGCTTTTGCACAGAGCGATACCGGGAAGCAGATCATGACAGCTATGATAGACGCTGTTCGCAGGAAAGAAGCATCTGGTATGGTAGAACGGTTCAGCCATCATTCTTTCCTAACACTTCGTCTGTGTGGCAATATTTGTTGTGGCTGCGTAATCAGGGATGAATACAGTCAGGAGACTGTGGAATTACCGGGGGATGCGGTTATTGTTGCCACCGGTGGTATGCACGGATTGTTTGGAAATACAACGGGTTCGCTGAGCAATACAGGAGAAGTCGCCGCAGAATTGTTCCGGCTTGGTGTTCCTCTGGCAAATGGCGAGATGATCCAGTATCATCCGACAACTGTGAAATGTGGTGGAAAACGCATGCTCATCAGCGAGGCGGCCAGAGGGGAAGGTGGCAGGTTGTTTGCCATGAAAGATGGAAAACAATGGTATTTCATGGAGGAAAAATACCCGGAGCTTGGAAATCTGATGCCACGAGATATTATCGCCAGAGAGATATGGAAGGTCAGCCATGAATCAGAGGTATTTCTTGACATGACGGAAATATCGGAGGAGATTATTTCAAATAAGCTATCTGGTCTGGCAGACGATTGTATGACCTATCTGCATAAAGATATACGAAAGGAACGGGGCCACTGAAAAAGTCCGTTAAAGACTGAATTTACAAACACCACCTAAATAGAGTAAGATTTATTCAGGTGGTGTTTTTTTATGCTCAAGTCACAGCAAGAATTAAATTTCAGTCAATACACAGATTTATATGACAAATTGATTCCACAGAATCATCTGTTCAGAAAAATAAATGAGCTGATAGATTTCAGTTTCATAAGGGATGAACTGAAAGACAAATATTGTCCAGACAACGGACGAACAGCCGAAGATCCTGAATATCTTTTCAAATTCCTTTTCCTCAAATGTCTGCATCCTATGTCAGATGTTGACCTTGTGGAACGAGCACTTTATGACCTTTCTTACAAATATTTTCTAGGATTAAATCCTGAAGATGAAGTGATAAACGCAAGTACTTTATCTAAGTTCAGAAAGTTAAGGCTGAAGGATACAGAACTTCTGGATCTCCTTATTGAGAAGACAGTCCAGATTGCAATGGATAAAGGCATAATAGAATCAAAAAGCATAATCATAGATGCAACACACACAAAATCACGCTACAACAGCCATCCGATACGGAAAGTCCTACAGGAACATGCCAAGAGACTTCGCAAGGAAGTTTACAGCGTGGATGAAAAAACAAAAAACATGATGCCG
>JAEDCN010000034.1 GCA_016294105.1 Treponema sp. | reverse complement strand
AGAGAAGATGGCTTCCATTTCAAACTTCAATCCACAACATTTGACAATATCTCTTGACGCAGCATGATGGATTTGCGGCTTTTTTCAGGAACGAAATTGCGAACTAAACTTGACACAATCGATTTTGTCAAGCCAAATATTACAGTATATAGAAATTAAGTTTTTAATTAGTGTTATACTATATATAATTATAGTCGAAAAACATAATAAGGGGGATAAAATGAAACGACTTACCGTAACGTGTTTAGTATTACTATTTACAACAACACTTTTTGCACAGGTATCCACAGGTGGCTCTATTGATGTCTCAATGGGCAGTAATCAAAAAGCACAGGGAACAGGAAGCTGGAACTTGGAATATAAACTACTGTCTTTTGTCAGTACTGGAATAAAGCTTTCTGGACAAACAGATTTTGAAAATATGTATGCTGTAACGCCAAGTATTTTCGCTCGCCTTTATCCCTTTTTAGGAGCCTTTGCAGAAGCAAATCTTGGAGGAAAATTCAGTTGGACAAATAAGGTTTTTACACAGAATTTTACCATGGGCGGCTCCCTAGGATGGAGAATCACCAGTGGAAACACTTATATCGAACCTAAACTTAGCTTCGATTATGTATTCGGAGCACAAGACCCCCTCAGTTGGTCTGGAGGGGTGGGAGCCGGCTATAATTTTTAGTCCCGTCGATTTCTGGAAATCAACAACAAACGAACAAAGTTACCAATGGCAGACAGGGCAGATGCAACATAGGTCATAGCAGCAGCACTTAAAACCTTTTTTACACCCTTCAGTTCATCCTGATTCATAGCTCCAGACTTACCCAAAATAGCAATGGCACGGCGAGACGCATTAAATTCTACAGGGAGAGTAACTACATAAAAGAGTACTGCACCAGCAAAGAGCAACAATCCCAAATCCACCAAAAAGCCAAAGCTCAATACAAGACCAAGAATTGCCAAGGTGGGGCCAACAGCAGAACCAATATTTGCCACAGGAACCAGCGTACTTCTCAGTACTAAGGGACCATATTTGGTGGCATGCTGAATTGCATGGCCTGTTTCGTGGGCAGCAACACCAACTGCAGCAATAGAAGCCTTTCCGAATACTGGTTCAGAAAGACGCAGTACCTTGTGGGAAGGATCATAGTGGTCTGTAAGATTTCCAGCAACCTTTTCAATCTTCACATCAGTAATGTTATTTGTCTTCAACAAATATGCTGCAGCCTGAGCACCAGTCATTCCACGGGCAACAGCTTCCTTAGAAAATCGCTCAAATGTAGTCTTTACCTGTACCTGAGCCCACATAGATAGCAACAGGGCAGGCACCACTAAAATAAGATAATACACATCAAAAAACATATTAGCACCTCAATAAGATTTACTATAAATAAAATACTATTTTTTTACTAGCAGGAAAAATTTTTATTCAAAAAGAGATACTAAAAAATAAAGGAAAGCCTTTAAATCACTAGAAACTTATACAAGTTGCCGATTATAATAGAAGTTGTGGGAAAACCATTTAAATGTAAAAAAACCGCACCGCTAAAGGAGGAAGAAAACGCGGTACGGCTTTTATTATTGCTACTTGATTAGAGTATAATTTATCGGTAAAAAAATGTCAATAGATTCTTTCGCATACCTTGCTTTTTTTTACGGTATTTTGCAAAATATAAGGTAAGAGGAGAAAAAAATGATACGAGTAGGAATTATTGGTGCTATGGATGTGGAGGTAGAACGAATTTGCCAGAATATTTCTGGTCCCATACTCCATCAGCTTTGTGGATTGGACTTTCTGGAAGGATTTTTAGCCGAAACTCCAGTAGTAGTTGTCCGTTCAGGAGTAGGAAAGGTAAATGCAGCCCTCTGTGCCCAGCTGTTAATTACAAAATTTAAGATTACCCATCTGATAAATACTGGTGTGGCAGGAGCCTTGGCTTCTGGCTTAAATGTCCTTGATTTAGTCATCTCTACTGAGGTTATGTACCACGATGTGGACGCAACAAACTGGGGCTACGAAAGCTGCACCGTTCCTGGTATGACAAGAACCTTTGTGGCTGATCCCAGCCTGGTAAACATTGCATCCCTTGCTTGCAAGAAATTATTCCCAGGAAAAACCATCATTCAAGGAATCATTGCCTCTGGAGACCAGTTTATTGGTTCAAATGAAATGAAGAACAAGATAAAGGAACTGTGCAATCCAGCCTGCGTAGAGATGGAAGGTGCAGCCATTGGTCATGTAGCCACTGTAAATAAGATTCCCTTTGTGGTAATTCGTTGTATGTCAGATATGGCAGATGACAATGGAGAAGCCACGGCCCGCTTTAACGAAAAAGAAGGCGGACACATTAGTGCTCAAGTGGTTTGTACTATCGTTCAAGCATTAGGAAATCTTTGAGTTATGGAAAAGCCTTCCTCTGTAATGGATATAGACTCTCTGGCAGATGAGTTTGCCTCCAAAATACAAAATCCAGCAATTCTGGCGAAATGTTTTTCTAATAACAAGTGTAATCTCTTACATTCAGCCTTTGCTTGGAAAGATAAAATTCATTTGTATCAGGAGGTGGAATCCACCAATATCCTTGCACGGGAAGCTTTAGAAAAAGCCATACAGGAAGCTCCCCTCCACCATCATAATGGAAATCTCACTAATCAAGGAAAGCTAATTCATAGCTCCATTTTTTTTGCCGAACAGCAAACTGGTGGAAGGGGTCGCCAAGGCAGAAGTTTTTTTTCTCCCCAAACCACAGGTTTATATCTGAGCTTGATTATCATTCCACCAAAAGGAGTCACCAACCCTTCTAGCCTTACGGCAACTACAGCAGTAGCTGTTTCCAAGGCATTAGAACAGGTGTATAAAATTCAGCCAGCCATTAAATGGGTAAACGACATTTTTTACCAAGGAAAAAAGATTGGAGGAATTCTTGCAGAAGGTGTCATGGATTCAGAGCGAGGAATGATTCCCGGAGCAGTAATTGGTATTGGGCTGAACATTATGCCACCAGAACAGGGCTTTCCCCCAGAAATTGATTCCATTGCAGGAGCCGTATTTCCCACCTACACACCAGAAAAGAAACTAAACAAAAAAGATTTAGTAGTAGCCATTGTAAGCAATCTCTTACAATCATTGGAAATCCTTTGGAGCCAAGACTCAAAGCCCCATACAAATGACGCTATCATGGAAGAATACCGAAAACGATGCCTTATAAAACCAGGTTCCAAGATAAAGGTCTTTCCCCTAGCTGGCTCCACGGAACAATTTTACCTGGCTACCTGCTTAGGAATCGACCACCAAGCACGCTTACAAGTCCTTACAGAAGACGGACAACAAAAACTTTTAGGGTCAGGAGAAGTGAGTTTGCAAAGCCTGAACTTTACAAACTCACTGTAATTTTATTTTACAATTAAATTGTCACCAACTCGTAGGAACCTGAACCAAGCCCAATCTTTTCTGCATGGGTAATTTGGCCTCTCCAATCGGTAGATGGGTGGGTATCACAGAAATGATCTCCATGGGTATGATCTTTTTCATCCAAGCAGGAGCCAGCACTAACAGGCTGCTTGTTCACCGCCTCTGCACAGGCAATATCAATAGCTACAGGATCAAAGGAAGCAAACATACCAACATCGGGAACAATGGGAGCATCATTTTCTGCATGACAGTCACAATAGGGAGAAATATCCATAGCCAAGCTCACATGGAAATGAGGTCTTCCATGGAGTACTGCAGCAGCATATTCCACCATCTTGTAATTCAGCACGTCGTTGGAGTTATCTGCACCAGGGCGAATAGCATCAGTGGGACACACCCCAATACAACGACCACAGCCTGTACAAGCAGACTCGTCAATAGAAGCCTTTTTATCTGTAATGGTGATACAATTATGGGCACAGTTGTTCTTGCACTGGGAACAACCGATACATTTCTTTGTATACACGTAGGGCTTTCCTGCGGCATGCATTTCCATCTTACCAGCTCTAGAGCCACAGCCCATTCCCAGATTCTTAATGGCGCCACCAAATCCAGTTGCTTCGTGAGCCTTAAAATGGTTCAAGGAAATAACGATATCTGCATCCATGACCGCACGACCAATCTTTGCTTCCTTTACATACTCTCCATTGGGAACAGGAACATAGGCTTCATCAGTACCCTTTAATCCATCTCCAATCAGCACGTGGCATCCAGTGGACAAAGGTGAAAAACCATTCAAATAGGCTGCATCAAGATGATCTAGGGCATTCTTTCGGCTTCCCACATACAGGGTATTACAATCCACTAAAAAAGGTTTGCCCCCCAGTTCCTTCACCAAATCCACCACCACCTTGGCATAATTAGGACGCAAAAAAGCTAGATTTCCCAATTCACCAAAATGCATTTTAATGGCTACATATTTTCCAGCAAAATCAATGTTCTCAATTCCCGCAGTAACCAGGAGACGACGCATTTTTGGCAACAAACCCTCCCGAAAGGTTGTACGGAAATTGGTAAAATACACTTTTGAAATTGTAGATTCTGAGCTACCCATAAAATCCTCCATATAGTAAGGCAGATATTTAATGAATGGCATATACATACCTTTCTTTATTCTATCCCTTTTAACAAGATTTGAATATGACTTTAACTGCTATTTACACTTTTTTATCCATTTCTTGCTGAAAATCACTCCTTGTCCTAGAGAAATCAATTTGATATACTGAAAATATCTACCACCAAAGGGGCAATACATGGAAAAATCCAAGGTCAAGCGTTTCGGAATCCTGACTTCAGGAGGAGATGCTCCTGGACTGAACACAGCCATCAGAGGAGTTGCCCGGGCGGCAATTGAACAGTATGGAATGGAAGTTGTAGGCATTCAAAACGGTTACCGAGGACTGATTCAAGGTAATGCACGACAAATGTTTTCTGCCGATTTTTCTGGTATCCTAACACGAGGTGGAACCATTCTAGGAACTTCCCGTGAAAAACCCTTTAAAAATCCCTTGCCAGACAGAGACGGAAAACTTCCCATTGATCACATCAAGGAAAATTATGAAAAATGGGGTCTGGATGCCCTTGTAGTGCTGGGTGGAAATGGAACAAATACCACAGGAAGTCTCCTTGCACAGGCAGGACTGAATGTTATTGGTTTGCCAAAAACCATCGATAATGACCTGCTGCACACAGATGTTACCTTTGGATTTCACACCGCAGTAACCATCGCCACTGAAGCAATAGACCGCATCCATACCACTGCCCACAGCCACAATCGTATTATGGTAATTGAAGTAATGGGACACAAGGCAGGTTGGTTGGGACTGTATTCAGGAGTTGCCGGCGGTGGAGACGTTATCCTTTTACCAGAAATTCCCTATAACATCGATTCTATTGCTCAACACCTAAAAAAACGCTGTGATGCCGGCAAGGAATTTTCCATCGTAGTGGTAGCAGAAGGAGCCCTTTCTGAAACAGAAGCCCTCATGGACAAGAAAACCTTTAAGAAAAGTCGCCAAGCCATGCAATATTCCATCGGGTATCGTGTTGCCCATGAATTGGAATCTGCCACAGGAATTGAATCACGAGTAACGGTTTTAGGCTACGTTCAGCGGGGAGGAACACCTGTTCCCTACGACAGAGCCTTAGCAACATTGCTGGGAACAGAAGCTGTTCATATGCTGGCTCGTGGTGAATTTGGCAAAATGGTTGCTCTACAAAATGGACGGGCAATAGGAGTTCCCTTGGAGGATGTGGCGGGAAAGATAAAGAAGGTACCACTAGATAGCCAAATGATACAAGCAGGACGGGAGGTTGGAACATGCTTCGGAGACTAGATTATAAATGCCACTTTTGCACCTCCTGTGAAGGAATGGGTTGTGTAGGAGAAATGCCTGGCATGGGTGGAGCCTTCAACAGTGCCAACTTCATAGAAAATGTTGCTGGTTGGAAAAAGGTAGCAGCTCAACTCCTTCACTGCCAGTCCCTTCTTCCCGCCCAAAAACAAGCCCTTTTGAAGCAGTTCCAAGAAGAAGGAGTTACCCTCCCCACCATTCGATTGGCTCCCATGACTGGTGCTGTGGAAAACGTAGGATATCAGGATGAACGAAGCTTTTATTTTGACTTAATTATTGCCTCTTGTGCAGCAGGTATTGAACTTGCCTTGGGAGATGGCTGCCCTGACGAAAAACTTCTTTTCGGAATAGAAGCCGTAAAAGCTGCCAGCCAATTTTTTCCCCAGGCAAAGTCAGCCGTTTTTATCAAGCCCTACGAAAATAAGCGAATCCTTGAGCGTATGGAATGGAGTAAAGATGTGGCAGAAATCTACGGTGTAGATATCGACTCCTACAATATCATCACCATGCGGAATAAGGTAAACCTAGAAAAAAAGACTGCTGCCACCTTAAAGGAACTTCAGTCTGCATCTCACCTTCCTTTTGCTATAAAGGGAGTATTTACTAAGGAAGATGTGGAAATGGTTACTGAATTAAAGCCAGACATTGTGGTGGTTTCAAACCATGGTGGCCGCATCGAAACACGAAAAGGAAGTACAGCCGAATTCCTTCAGGAATACGGTAATATACTCAAATCTAACTGCAAAGAATTGTGGGTTGATAGTGGAATCAGAAACTTTATGGACTTGATGGTGGCAGCAAAGCTTGGTGCTACCCAAGTAATGATTGGTCGACCCATTGTCACTGCCCTATGCCGAGACGGCGTAAAGGGCGTGATTCATGCAATGGACCGACTCCAAACTCCACCAGTAAATTAATTTACTCCATACTGGGAACGATATGCTTTCATGGCATCAAGATGTTCCTTGCCTTCAATTACGCCATCCTCAATAGCCTTGATAATGTCGTTGATAGTTACAATGGAGTGAACGGTAATACCAAAATCCTTGTATGCCTGCTGAACTGCAGAAAGCTCGCTATCCAAGGCTTTTTCCATTCTATCCACGGTAATAATCATGGCAGTAACTTTTATATCTCCTGCTGCCTGTAGCTTAGGTAACACTTCTCTTAAAGCCTTTCCACTGGTCATTACATCTTCAATAATAATGACACGGCTTCCAGACTGAGGCTGCTGACCTACAAAGAGACCTCCTTCTCCATGATCCTTTGCTTCCTTGCGGTCAAAGCAGTAACCCATGTCGATTCCGTACTTATTGTACAATGCCACTGCTGCACTTACCGCTAAGGGAACACCCTTGTAGGCTGGCCCAAAAAGAATATCAGATTCAAGATTGTGCTCCTTTATGCAGTCTGCATAAAAACCACCCAACCGTGCCAGATGAGCACCTGTCTTATAATTACCAGTATTGATAAAATAAGGTGCCTTTCTACCACTCTTCAAAGTGAAGTTTCCAAAGGTTAAAACTCCACTGTCACTCATAAATTTGATGAATTTTTCCTTGTAGGTCATGGCTTCATTCTATCAGATTTGACATAAATCTTGAATAGTGATGTAATGGAATGTAACCTTATTTATCTAAATAATCTATCTTATAAGACAGGATAAAGACATGAAAATTAGAATCATAGAAATGCCCCTAGATTTTGGGGGAAATAGACACGGTTCCGACATGGGACCTTCCGCCATCCGTTTGGCAGGCCTTAAAGAACGATTGGCTACCTTAGAGCATGAAATCATTACCTCATTTTCTCCCATCGATATTCATCCTCAAGAATACGAATCTCCAGGAAGAAGCGATGCAAAATATTTGAATCAGATTGTAGCTGCCTGCCAAGTGCTGGCAAAGCAAGCTGAGGACTCCATCAACCAAGAGGAATTTCCCTTGGTACTGGGCGGTGATCATTCTATCGCCCTGGGAACCATCGCTGGTGTTTCCACAGCTTGTAAAAAACAAAATAAAGAGCTGGGTATTTTGTACGTGGATGCTCACGGAGATTTTAACACTCACGAAACATCCCCATCTGGCAACATCCACGGCATGTGCTTAGCAGCTTCTTGTGGCTATGGTTTACCTCAGCTCACGCAACTGTACACCACCAACAGAAAAATCGATCCCAAAAATATTTGCTACGTGGGATTGCGAGACATAGACCCAAAGGAAAAGCTTTTGATGAAGGAAGCTGGAGTTACTACTTTTACCATGAGCGACATTGACCGCCAAGGCTTTGCCTCAGTGTTACAACAAGTAACCTCCTTCTTTAAGTCAAAGGTAGATGCTGTACACGTAAGCTTTGACATGGATGTAATTGATCCCATGTTTGCACCTGGAGTTGGAATTCCTCTTCCTGGTGGATTAAACTATAGAGAGGCACTCCTACTTATGGAAGAAATGGCTGCTACTAATATGGTAGTTTCTGCCGAGTTTGTAGAAGTAAATCCAGTTCTCGATGTGCGAAGCCAAACTGCCCGCATGGCTGTAGAGCTTATGGCACGACTTTTAGGAGATACTATCTTTTAATGAGGAAAATTTTTTTTTTATTATAATTCTTTCTTTCTCTCTGGAAATTTACGCTAAACAACCAGCTCCAGTGCCTCTGCCCACTTTTCCAGAAAGGAAGGAAGCAATTCTCCTTCAAAAACAAAAAAACGAAAACGAAAAAAATATTAACTCCATTATTTGGAGTCTTAAATGGCATACAGGAATCCAGCAAATTACCATAAAAAAACTCGTTCCAGCAAAAGATGTGTCAATGAATATGTCTGAAATTATTTCATCCAACCAATATAAGGGAGCTCTTATCTCTGTAGATATGGCATCTCTTTTTACCATCTATTCAGATCTTTTCATTGGGTTTACCACAGGAAATTTCCCAAAGGATTTTTCCATAGACACTATTCCTTATCTCTATCCTTATTTAAGTTCCATAGAATCAGATTCATATTTAGCAAAGAAATTCCATTATGAAAAAAATATTTCTTTTGCTCCATATCTAGGATATTCATTTGCCCGCTACAGGTTTATTCCGCTGCAAGAAGGAATAGAAATAAGCAATAAAATCTATCACTCTGTTGTAATCGGTAACAAGTTCATATTTCAACCACATCGTACATTTTTTATTGAAACAAGTATTTCCATTTCACCCTTTACCTCTATAGACAATAATTTATTATCCATGTTTCAAATCAATTACGACAGTAACTTTACCTTTACAACAAGTTTCTTTACCTTTTCCTTACTTATAGCCAGTCGAAACAATATCGAATACGGAACCGTCCAACAAGACACAAGTACAATTTCCAGTTCTAAAATTGGATTCCGATTCAAATTCTTCCTCTAATACTGATTTTTAATTATATTTAATTTTTTAAGTATTTATTAAAATTATCATTCCAACTCATTGCATTTACTCCAGTGATTCTATACAATGGATTCATGAGCATTCAGTCAATTTCTTCAAAGGCAGAAGATATTCGAGATGTACTCCGATACATCAAAAAATTCAAGGCAGCATCCGTAGTTATTTATATCGATGATAGGCTTATTGATCAGCCTCTTTTTACCAGCCACATTCGAGATATTGCCATGATTCACGAGGCAGGGATTCAAGTGGTGATTGTTCCTGGAGCTAGAAAGCGAATTGATGAGGTTCTTGAAACAAATAAAATCCAATGGCGGATGAAAAATGGAGTTCGTCTTACAAAGGATGAAGCCCTCCCTTTGATAAAAATGGCTGCCTTTGATGTGGCAAACCGTATTATGACAAGCCTTGCAGGCGAAGGAAAAACTGCCGTTATAGGAAACTGGGTTCGAGCTAGAAGCATGGGTATTCTTGACGGCATTGATTTTTCTGCAGCAGGAGACATTGATAAAATACAAACCGATGCAGTCAAAACAATTTTAGAGGATAGATTTATCCCCATTTTCCCCTGTATTGGATGGAGTTTAGCTGGAAAACCCTACAACATTTCTTCTGTAGAATTAGCTTCAGAAATTGCCCAACGACTCCAAGCAGATAAGCTGTTCTTCCTACTTCCCAACGGAACCATTAGTGAAGAAAACTTTTTCATTCCTCAGCATATTTCTCGTTCACCAGAAAATAAGATACCTGCTTTGAATATTTCAGAAGCACAAGAATTGCTAGAAAATAACAGTTACCATCATGAAAACATTCCTTCCCAAGATGAAAATCTATCACGAAAAGAAAAGATTCTTCAGTTGATTCGCATTGGTATACGAGCCTGTACAAACGGAGTTTCCCGTGTCCATATTCTTGACGGCCTCATTGACGGAACTATTCCCTGCGAAATTTTCTCTAACTTGGGTTGTGGTACCATGATTTATGAAAGTGATTATGGTCGCATTCGAGAAATGACCACAGAAGATATTCCCGCCATACTGAATCTTATCCGCCCTTTTGTGGAAGAAGGAATCCTTTTACCACGAACAGAACAAAGTCTTGCAGCTACCTTCACCGATTATATTGTATATGAGCTGGATAACGGCATTAAAGGCTGTGCTGCACTCCATCTTTACAACGATTTCCAAGCAGAAATTGCTGCTGTGGCGGTGGATCCTATTTGCTCCCACTTAGGAATTGGTCCTAAAATGATGGAATACCTTTTGAATAAAGCCCAATCCCAGCAAGCAAAAAGTGTCTTTATCCTTACCACCCGAACTGCTGACTGGTTTGAAATGCAAGGATTTACGCCTGATGATATTTCTACCCTCCCAGCAAAACGTAAAGAAAAATGGTCTCCTTCCCGCGGTTCCAAGCTTTTTAGAAAGAAATTGTAACAGTCTTTTATTAGATTGTAAAATTGATTCTTTTTGGAAGGTTTCATGTGAAACAATTTTTATGGGATTTAACCTGTAGAATTGTTTCACGTGAAACTTTTTTTTTATTTTAAGGTATGGGTCAATTATTTTATAAATATGAATGTTTCACGTGAAACAAAAAAATAGGGGCAAGTTCCAATGACACCTATGGAACCTGCCCCAGCCTGATGTAAAAGAATGAAGTCTATCCCCTCATAGACAGCACTCTTACTTAATCCTCATTATCGTCACTGGCCACTCTATCAAGGCCAATAACAATATCTGGTGGGTCGATATTAAATACCTTTACACCAGAAGCTGCTCTTCCCTGCTTAGCAACAGAATTTGCTGTAACACGGAGAGACTTTCCTTGACTAGTGATACAAACGATTTCGTCGGAATCAGCCACATTAATGGCACCGATAATTTCACCAGTCTTTTCTGAAATACCATAAACCCGCTGGCCTCCAGTAGCTCTACCATGGATGGAGAATTCCTCAAAGGCAACCCGCTTTCCAGAACCTTTTTCTGTCAAAAGCATCATATTTTCATTCTCTACAACACGAAGAGCAGCAGCAAGCTCATCACCTTGAGATAACTTCAAGCCAGTTACACCACGACCAGCACGACCCATAGGACGAACAGAAGTTTCATTCATTCGCAAAGCCTGACCCTGACGAGAAATCAAAACAAGCTCATCATTACCAGTAGAAAGTAAGGCTGTTACCAGCTTGTCACCTTCATCAAGCTTGATGGCAATAATTCCTCGTGTCTTTGCATTACTGAACTGGCTCGTTTGAACCTTCTTTACTACACCAGCTGCTGTAGCCATAAATACATATTGATCGTCACTAAATTCTTTCAAGCCTACAACAGCTGTAATCTCTTCGTTGGGAGAAACCGTCAGCAAGCCCTTGATATGGGCACCACGAGAAGCTCGGCCAGATTCTGGAATCTCGTGAACCTTGAGCCAGTAACCTTTACCCTCGTTAGTAATAAACATGATATAATCGTGGGTAGAAGCAATAAAAATCTGATTGATAAAATCATCTTCCACCAGCTTGGCACTGTTGCTTCCCTTTCCACCCTTACCTTGGGTCTTGTAGGCAGTAACAGGAAGTCTCTTGATATAACCAAGATTAGAGATGAGAATTACCATCTCCTCTTCCTTAATCAAGTCTTCAATATTGATTTGCTCTACTTCATCTGCCACAATGTCAGTACGTCGTTCATCGCCATACTTTTCTGCAAGCTCACGAGTCTCATCCTTAATGAGAGCCAAAATCTTTTCGGGATGAGCCAACAAGTCCTTAAGATGAAGAATAAGAGCTTCTATTTCCTCTAATTCCTTCCGTAAGTCTTGAATCTCCAAATTTGTAAGACGCTTAAGCTGCATATCTACAATAGCCTGAGCTTGAACATCATCAAATTCGAATCGTGCCATGAGGGCATTTTTTGCAGACTGAGTATCTCGTGAACCACGAATAATCTGAATTACTTCATCAATATTATCAATGGCTACAATCAAGGCACGCAGAATATGAGCCCGTTCTTCAGCCTTCTTCAGATCAAAACGGGTACGCCGGGTAACTACCTCCTGACGATGCTCCACAAAATACTGAATCAAACTTTTGAGGGTAAGAACCTCTGGACGGCCCTTTACCAGAGCAAGATTTATAACACCAAAGGAAGACTGCAATGCTGTCTTGGAAAAAAGCTGGTTCAAAACAACCTTTGCAATGGCTCCACGTTTTAAGCCGATTACAATTCGTACATCATCACCAGCAGAACCATCGTTTACAGAATCAATTCCTTCGATAACTTTATCACGAGCAAGTTCACCAATACGCTTACATAAATCGTCAGTTCGAACCTGATAGGGAATCTCGGTAAATACGATGGTTTCCTTACCTTTCTTATCCACCTCAATAGTAAAGCGACCACGGATAAGAACCTTTCCTCTACCCGTTTTGTAAGCTTGACGAATTCCTTTTTTACCAAAGATAATTCCACCAGTGGGAAAGTCAGGGCCTTTTACAATGCCACAAAGTTCGTCTATGGAAATATCAGTGTTGTCAATGTAAGCACAGATTGCAGAACAAACTTCCCGCAAATTGTGAGGAGGAATATTTGTTGCCATACCAACGGCAATACCACTAGATCCATTTGTCAAAAGGAAAGGAAATTTTCCAGGGAGAACGGTGGGCTCTTGGCGAGTATCGTCAAAGTTAGGAACAAAGTCTACGGTATCTTTCTTTATGTCTGCCACCATTTCTTCTGCAATGGTAGACATCTTAGACTCTGTATATCGGTAGGCAGCAGCAGGACTTCCATCTATACCACCAAAGTTACCCTGCTTGTGAATGGGCATGTAACGAATAGAAAAATACTGTCCCAAACGAACCAAGGCATCATAAACAGAAGCATCTCCGTGGGGATGATATCGTCCCAACACATCACCAACTACAGTGGCACATTTACGAGTTTTTCCATTGTAGTGTAAGCCTTCCTCATTCATGGCGTAGAGAATACGCCGGTGAACAGGCTTGAGACCATCCCGAACATCGGGCAAAGCTCGGCTTACAATTACGGACATGGAATAGTCAATATATGACTTTTTCATTTCCGATTCTATGGAAACTGGAATCAGGGTTCCACCTTCTGGTGTCTGTATTTCTTCCATACTTCTTCCTTACAACAACTTACTTGGACTTATACATCCAAGGTGGCATAAATAGCATTTTCTTCTATAAACCTACGACGTGGTTCAACTTCTTCACCCATCAAGGTGCTAAAGATGTGATCAGCCTCCACAGCATCTGTGAGCTGAACCTTCTTCATCTTACGATTGGCTGGATCCATGGTAGTTTCCTTCAATTCCTTCCATTCCATCTCACCAAGACCCTTGTATCGTTGAACATCGGCCTTGCCTTCAATACCAGCAAGAATTGCATCCCGCTCTTCATCAGAGAAAACGTAATGTTCTTTTTTTCCATGCCTAATTTTATACAAGGGAGGCATAGCAATATACACATGGCCTTTTTCGATAAGCTGGGGCATGTAGCGGAAGAAGAAGGTCAACAACAGGGTTGAAATATGGGAACCGTCCACGTCAGCATCTGCCATAATGATGATTTTATGGTATCGCAGCTTTTCAATATTGAAGTCTTTTCCAATACCTGTTCCCAAAGAAGCAATTACTGGCTGCAGCTTTTCATTATTGATAACCTTATCAATGCGGGTGCGTTCTACGTTCAGCATCTTTCCCCACAAAGGAAGAATAGCCTGAATCTTTGGATTTCTACCCTGCTTGGCAGAACCACCTGCAGAGTCACCCTCTACAATATAAACCTCACATTCTTCGGGATTTTTGGAAGAACAATCTGCCAGCTTTCCAGGAAGACCAAAACTATCCATACCAGTCTTACGGCGGGTTGCTTCCTTAGCCTTACGTGCGGCAATACGAGCAGCTGCTTCTGCCACAGCCTTCTCTAGGATTTGCTCTATAACTCGTGGGTTTTGCTCAAAGAACAAGGTTAATTGTTCATTCACCATGGACTGAACAATTCCGCGGACTTCTGTATTTCCGAGCTTTGTTTTTGTTTGTCCTTCAAACTGAGGCTCCGATACCTTTACCGAAATAACAGCAGTCAAGCCAGCACGAACATCCTCACCAGTAAGCTTTTCTTCCTTCTCCATCTTTTTCAGGAGCTTGGCATTGTTCTTGAGGAATTCGTTCATCACCACTGTAAGGGCTGTCTTAAAGCCTTCTAGGTGAGTACCACCTTCCTTGGTGTTAATATCGTTTACAAAGGTAAGAATGTTTTCGTTATAACCATCATTATATTGGAGGGAAACTTCTGTTTGTACATCATCTCGTTCACCAGAAATATAAACTGGTTCTTCTGGGATAATCTTTCTTCCCTCGTTCAAATAGGTAACAAACTGCTTTATTCCTCCTTCAAACTGAAAGAGAATTTCCTTTGGATTGGTAAGTCGTTCGTCACGGAAATAAATCTTTATGCCGCTATTCAAAAAGGCAAGCTCTCGTAAGCGACCGCAAAGTACTTCAAAATTATAGGTTGTTGTTTCTGTAAAAATTGTAGGATCTGCTTTCCATCGGATAGTTGTTCCACGGCGGGTAGAAGTTCCTACTTCTTTAACTGGAGCAACGGTCTCCCCTACTCTAAATTCCATGAAGTGTTTTTTTCCATCTTTTTCTACAGTGGCTTCTAGCCAAGTAGAAAGAGCATTTACACAGGAAACACCAACACCATGAAGACCACCAGAAACCTTGTATGAGCCTTTGTCAAACTTACCACCAGCATGAAGCCGTGTGAGAACAAGCTCAAGAGCACTAATGCCTTCTCCAGGGTGAATATCTACAGGAATACCACGTCCATTGTCTTCTACTCGAACAATATCGTCTTTTTCCAATACAACGTAGATGGTATCACAGAAACCTGCCATGGCCTCGTCGATACAGTTATCCACAACTTCATACACCAAGTGATGTAATCCATCGGGACCTGTAGATCCGATGTACATACCAGGGCGTTTTCTTACAGCCTCCAATCCCTTTAAAACAGTGATATTGGAAGCGGAATAATTCCCACTCATTTCTTTTCCTTAAAAGCAAATAGCCATGAAATAATTAAAGATTTCTATAGAGAAGTGTTGTTTTCTATGAATAGTATTATATCTATATTGCAGAAAAAAGTAAAGGCAGGTTATAATATCGGCATGAATTCACCAGACTATACACCTTTTTGGGAAGAAACTTTACGACAAATCAAACAAAATTTAGCAGAAAATGGAAGGGCTAACGATTTTGTCCTTTGGTTCAATATTAACTATGTTGATTCTCAGGAAGGTAAGATTATAGCATCTGTGGCTTCTAACTATATTCGTAATGAAATGAAAAACAGGGGCTATCTAACCATGATTCAAGAAACATTCTATGAAATTTCTGGATTAGATATGCAGCTTGAAGTAACCATACGAGATCGCAATGCTGAAAAACCTCGCTCCCCAATTACTTCCCATGAATCTACTCAAGATATACCTCTGAAAAAAATATTTCAGCAGAATGTTCAAACCATGCCCCCACAGCATAATTTTAAACCAAAAGCTTCATTTACAGAGATAAATCCTCAGTATGGATATGTTGAAAAAGCTCCACAGGAAGAAGTAATTGTTGCAAAGAAAATTCATCCAGAGTTGTCAGAGCAATATTCATTTGAAAACTTTATTTCCAGCGATGAAAATGCTTATGTCTACAATGCAGCTCTTGCAGTTTCAAAAAATCCTGGAACAGCCTACAATCCGCTGCTGATTTATGGTGGAGTTGGATTAGGTAAAACTCACTTGATGAAGGCTATCGGATATTCAATTTTTCAGTCTACAAATTTCAAGAACATCATTTACATCACTGCAGAAAATTTTACTAACGAATTTACTCAGTCAATTCGTGATCGTTCCGAGAAAAAATTCAAGGACAAGTATCGTAATGCAGATGTTCTGTTGATTGACGATATCCACTTTTTCGAAGACAAGGATAAAACTCAGGAAGAGCTTTTCCATACCTTTAACGCCCTGTACGATAAACAAAAACAGATGGTCTTTACCTGTGACCGACCTGTTTCTGAGCTGAAGCAAATTACAGAGCGACTAAAATCCCGATTTACCCGTGGAGTTAGTGCAGATATCCACATGCCAAAATATGAAGTTCGTTCTGCCATTATTCAGCATAAGCTTGAAAAGCAGGACAAAAGACTTTCTCCAGAAGTAATTGATTTGATTGCAAAAAGCATTCAGTCAAATGTTCGTGACTTGGAAGCCTGCTTGAACAGTATTATTCTTTACTCCGACATTACTGGTGGAAATCTTTCTCTTTCCCAGGCAAAAGATATTATTTCAAAGATGTTTGCTCAAGATACTACACAGGTTACAGCAGAAATCATTCAGCGTGTCGTAGCAGATTATTTCAATGTTTCCTACACTGATATTAAAGGAAAGAAACGTCATAAAAACATAGCCTTTGCTCGCCACATTGCAGTATATCTCATCCATGAGCTTACCGAACTTTCTTCTACAGAAATTGGACACGAGTTTAGTGGACGAGACCACACTACCATTATGCACTCCTGCGAAGTCATTACAAAGCAGCTTCAAATCGATGAGAGTCTTAACGATACCCTTTCTATTATTAAAAAAGATATAAGGGAATACAAAAAGAACAGTTAGACAAACTTGTTGATAATATGCTAGTATACTGTGGAAAACTTGAGAGCCTTCTTTCATTTGTGGAAACTGTGGAAAATAAATAAAAAGAGACTCCCAGTTATTATAATTCTATCTTATTATATTGTTATGATTTAGATAGTTTATTCTGTTTTCCACAACACTTATTATTACTATTATGAATTTATATAAATTTATAATAATACAAAAGAGGAGAACTATATGAGATTTACCTTTGATAGAGATGCAATGATAAAGGAAATTGCCATTGCACAAGAAATCATCTCCACAAAGAATGCCATGTCCATTCTTTCAAATATTCTTTTAATTGCAGAAAATAATACTTTATATATCAAGGCAACTGACATAAAAGTAAATTTTGAAACAAAGATTCCAGTTGTAATTGATGAAGAAGGTAGCACTACAATCTTTTGTGATAAATTCATGAGTATTTTGTCCAACCTTCCTTCTGGTGAAATTGAGTTCATCCAGAATGATATTAAGGTTACTATTAAGCCTATGACAAAAAAGGTTAAGTTTGACCTTAAAAGCATGGCTAGTGATAAGTTCCCTGAATTTTCTTCCACAGAAAATGTCCCCTTCTTTGAAGTACCTGCAGATCAGTTAAAGCAGATGATTGAGCAAACAATCTTTGCTATTTCTGATGATGAAACTCGATATTTCTTGACTGGTGTTCTCTTTGAAAAGAAGGGTGACAACTTGAATATGGTCGCTACTGATGGTCCACGTTTGGCCTTTGTTTCAAAACCCATTTGTCAGGGTGTAGCAGACTTTGATTCAGTAATTGTTCCTCCTAAAATCCTTACCATGATTTTGAAACGAGCTCCATCTGAGGGAATGATTTCCATAGCTATTGTAGAACGAACAATCTACGTTAAGTTTGGAAACTATAACTTCTCTTCTGTTTTGATTGATGGTCAGTATCCAAACTATAGTCGTGTAATTCCAGAAAATCAGAAGTTTAACTTTGAGCTGGAAAAATCAGACTTCATGGAAGCCATTAAACGTGTTACTCTGTTGGTTGATCAAAAGATTCGTCGTATTTATCTTGAAATTTCACCTGGAATGTTGGTAATTACTTCACAAGAATCAAATATTGGTGTGGCTCGTGAAGAGGTTCCTTGTCGGTATGATGGTGATACCGTAACCATTGCCATGGATTATACTCGTATTGAGGAACCATTAAAGGTAATGGACTCAGATAGAGTTCGATTTGAATTCACTGAGGTAATGCGACCAGTTACTATAAAGCCTGCCTCAGAAGCTGATTACTTCCACGTTATCATGCCTATGCAGATGATGGGGTAAGGATAGGTGCCTTTCCTAAATCTGTCTTGCACTAATTTTAGAAATCTTCAGAATACAACAATAGACCTTCTTGCAAAGGAGGTCTATTTTGTTGGTGAAAATGGTCAGGGCAAGACAAATCTTTTGGAATCCTTATATTATTTAGCCTATGGTTCATCATTTAGAACACATACTGAACAAGAAATTGTAAAAGAAGGCGAAACTGCTTTTAGTGTTCGTACCATGTTCAAAGATGATAATGATTCTGTCACTTCAATTCACTCTGAGTTTCAAAAGGGCAGAAAAAAAATCCTCAAAAACCAAAAAAAAATTACTGATAGAAAAGAACTTGTAAACACCATTCCCTGTGTTTTATTCTGTCATGATGACTTGGATTTTGCAGTGGGAGAGCCTGAGAGGCGGCGATTTTTTATTGATCAGTCCCTTTCCATGTATGATGTTCTTTACATTGATGAAATGAGAGCCTATAAAAAAATCCTCAAGAATAGAAATCTGGTTATAAAAAACAAGGATTACCAAATGCTGGATATGTATGACCAACAGCTAGCACAAAGGGGAATTTTTATACAGGATAAACGAAAAAAAATGATTTTTAAGTTTAACACCATTTTTACCCGCTTGTATCAACAGGTTTCCGGTATTGAAAATGTTTCTATCCTGTATGAGCCTTCTTGGAAGGAAATTGATAACATAACTCCATCTTATGAACAGGTTATGAAAATTCTCCTTTCAAAACGAAATGTGGATTTTGTCATGGAAACCACCATGTCTGGGCCTCATCGTGATAGAATTCGTTTTATGAAGGATGGAAAGCCTTTTATCCCAACTGCTTCAACAGGACAACGGCGACTTATTTCATTGTTGCTACGGGTGGCACAGGCAGTCCATTATTCAGAGGTTACTGAAAGAAAGCCAGTTTTACTTATGGATGATGTTCTTTTGGAGTTGGATCCAGACAAACGACAAAAATTTACCTCAGTTTTACCGCCCTACAATCAGCTTTTTTGTACATTCCTTCCTGGAGAACCCTACGAACGATATAAAACCCCCAACACAAAGGTTTATTTCGTCGAGGGAGGTTCAGTTCATGGATAAGATTTATTCCAATTCTGAAATGATAAAGGCAGTACTGGAAGGAATTCTTTCTGACGTTGATAAAAAAAGGATGGAAGAAAGTTCAATTTTTATTTCCAAGTGGAAAAAAATTGTTACTTCCGTAAAAAGTGTAGTGAATCAAGATTGTGGTAATAGCATGTATGCCCATAGTCAGGTTATAGATGTTAAGAACGGAACTATTCTTTTGCAGGTAGATCATCCGGGATTTATCCAACTTTTTGAGACTCATAAAAAATATATTCTGCGGGGACTTGAAATGCATATTCCCCAGATGAAAATTAAGAATATGTCTTACGTTTTGAATAAAAAAAATGACTATAATACCCCACGAGAAATGACAAAGGAAGAAGTAAGAAAAAGCTTAGAAAAACAATATCCAGAAGAAAAAATATCAGATAATGCTATTACTGAGCAAAATTCCAGCCGTCAAAGATATTTTCCTCCAGAATTGGAAGCTATCTTTTCCAGAATGAGAAATTCAATCTTGACTAATGATAAAAAAATATGATATTGTTCTGAAACTTATCATGTATATCCAAGGGTTTGATATATTTCTAACCCTTATCAATAAAGGAGACGTGTTCAATGAAACGGACATACCAGCCCAGTAGAGTAAAGCGAAATAGAAAATTCGGTTTCCGTGCCCGTATGAAGACCCGTGGTGGTCGTTTGGTTCTCAAGCGCCGCCGAGCAAAGGGACGCTACAAGCTTACTGTTTCTGATGAGAAGAAGCCTTACTAAAAAATAGTTAGGTTATGGGAACAGACTTGATAAGGACGGGAACTTTTACCCGCCATGAGCGTGTTAAAAAGTACTCAGACATTCAAAATCTGTTTAAAAAGGGGAAACGGGTAAGTGTTCATGGGGCAAAGTTATTTTATTTGCCCAATGATGCAAATATAAATCGTATTGCATTTACCCTACCCCGTGGTTATGGTAACGCAGTGGAAAGAAACTATTCCAAGCGCCTAAGCCGCGAAGCCTATCGTTATTTCAAAGCATTCCTGAACACTGGATATGATATGGTTCTCTTAGTATATCCAGGAAATGATACGTTCCCTACACGGTGTGCACAAATCCGCAATTTATGCCTTAAAGCTGGAATAATTTCGGTATGAAAAAACTTCTGGTTCGATTTTTGTGTGTACTCATTCGTTTTTATCAAATCTGTATTTCACCACTTTTTCCTCCAAGTTGTAGATTCTATCCCACCTGTTCATCTTATGCCTTGGAGGCAATTCAAAGACATGGCCCTTTTAAAGGGTTTTATCTGGCAGTGAGACGTATATTAAGGTGTAATCCTTTCTGCAAGGGAGGATATGATCCTGTTCCATAGGTTTATGCTGCCTTAGGAGTTTTATCTTTATGGAAAAAAACACTTTGATTGCAATAGTGCTTTCCACTATTGTACTGATTACCTTTACCGTATTGCAAACGGTAGTGTTCCCTCCCAAAGCTGCTGAAGAAGTTGTAGTTGAACAAGAGATTCCTCTGATTGAAGAGCCTGTTGAAAAGCAGGAGGTTTCTTCCAGTAGCTTGACAGTTGCCTATCCCGATGATGAAGAATCTATCAAAGAAGAAGAGATTGTAATTCTTACCAGCAAGGCAAAGATTACACTTTCCAATCGGGGTGGAGACGTTATTGGATATGAATTGTTGGAGCATCGTGATGGAGATGCTGGTGTAGAAATGGCAGATAATATTTCTGCCCAAAATAGAGCTTTTTCCATTGCCTTGGGTGAAGCTGAAAACGGTATCATTCAGGATTTGTTCCACGTAAAGAAGATTGATGATTACACTGTAGGCTTTTACAAGACATTCCAAGATTCAAGAAGCGGTGGAAAATATATTTTGGCAAAGCAGTATACCTTTAAGCCAGACGATTATTTGTTTCGCTTGGATGTGAGTGTAGAAGGTTCCGATGGAATGAACAGACTTTCCTTTGGAGATGCAGCATATACTATCAGAACATCACCACAGATTGGTCCTTACTACAATGCAAAATCAAACAGATATGAAAACAGAACGTTCATGTCTTTTGACGGAAACAAGAAGAAGACCCAAGTTATTGGTGAAGGTAAAACACAGGTCTATGAAAAAGATTTTACTTGGACAGGTGTTGGTGGTAAGTACTTTGAAATTCTTGCTGTTCCCGTTCAGCCCAGTACAATGCTGGATGTAGAGTTTTCTACTGTGGTTGAGGTGAACAATTATGCTAATGCTCAGGTAATGCTTACAAGAAAGGCCATCATGGAGTCTTCTACCAAGGATTCTTATTATTTCTATGTTGGTCCTCGTACCGAAAAGGATTTGAAGATTTACAATAATTCCCAGGATAATCCATGGGGCTTGTCCAACATGAAGTTGAACGAGAGCCTTCAATCTTCTGGAATTCTATCTTGGCTTGAGTCAATCCTCAAATTCTGTATGGAGCTGATTTATAAGATTATTCCTAACTGGGGTGTATCTATCATCATCCTGACTATCATAATCAAGATTCTCTTGTTCCCTCTTACAAAGAAGAGTTCTATGGGTACCTTGAAGATGCAGGAACTTCAGCCTCAGATTAAGGAAATTCAGGATAAGTATAAGGATCAGCCAGACAAGTTGAATATGGAAATGTCCAAGCTGTACAAGGAATCTGGTTATAATCCTCTCTCTGGATGCTTGCCCTTGTTGCTACAGTTCCCCTTGATTTTTGCAATGTACAACTTGTTCAACAACTACTTTGAGTTCCGTGGAGCAATGTTCATCCCTGGTTGGATTCCTGACCTTTCCATTGGAGATATTGTTCCTCTCCCTGGTAATTTACCAATTCTTGGTAGTCAAATCCACCTTTTGCCCATTATCTATCTGGCTTCACAGTTGATTTTTGGAAAGGTTACACAGTCAAGTGCTGCTGCTGGCGGAAACAACACGCAGATGAAGATTATGATGTATGGTATGCCCATTATGTTCTTCTTCATCTTCTACAATGCCCCAGCAGGACTTCTTTTGTACTGGACTGTAAGTAACGTTTTGCAGCTTTTCCAGCAGATGATTATAAACAGGATGATGAAGGCAAAGCGTGCAGAAATGGAGCTGAACAAAGCCGCTGAAAAGAAGGTTTTTGTTCCCAGAAAGAAGAAGTAATTTGACCGTGCTTAGAATAAAGGAGATATACTATGGTATACGAATATGAAGGAAAGACCGAAAAAGAAGCCATTGAACTGGCTGCAAATGAACTGGGCTTGGAAAGAGACCAGTTTGATGTAGAAATTATTGAGTCTCAGAAAACTGGATTTTTTAAGAAGGGATATGTAAAGATTCGAGTTCATACAGTGGATGCAGCTGAAAATGTGGATCCTGAATTTGAAGGAGGAATGCCCAAAGCTTCCAGAGCTATCTTTGCAGATCCCCTACCTCAGGATGATTTTGAGAAAAAACTCATTGATTTTACTGCTTCCATGATTCGCAAGATGGGATATGACGTTACTGTAGAAATCATGTTCCGGGAGGATCACAAGTTGGGAATTCGTCTGAATTCTTCAAAGTCTTCCATCTTGATTGGTCGCAAAGGAAAGAATCTTGACGCTTTGCAGCTGTTGGTAAACGTTTACGCTGGTCGCCTTGGTCGGGAAGACATTCGGGTAATTCTTGATACAGAAAATTATCGTATTCGTCGGGAAGAATCATTGGTACGGTTGGCATACAATACTGCAGATAAGGTTCGCATGAGCCGCAAGTCTGTTTTGCTGGAGCCTATGAATCCCTTTGAGCGAAGACTTATTCACACTACTTTGAATGACATCAGTGATGTAGAAACAAAGAGTGAGGGAGACGGACTGTACAAGCAGGTACGTATTATCTACAAAGGATTGAGATAAGTTTCTATATCGCTGTAACAATATCTACTTTAGGTTTTTTAATGATAAAACCTAAAGTAGATAAGGAGGTTTATTTTATGAAAATTAAGATGATAAACTTGTTGGTTCATCGTAAGCCTATTCTCTGTCTTTGTTTGGCAATTCTGTTGATTGGAGGGATTTTTGCTCAGACTGCTGAAAATATTCCTTCTGAAATTGATGGAGAAATTTTTCAGCAAATGTTGGAAAAGGGTGAATACCGCACTCAATCTTTTAAGGAAAGGGGTAAAGATTTTACCCTGTATCCAAAGACTGAGCTGGGTTACCTTTTAACAAAAACCTGGACAGAGGAAAAAGAACCTGTTTTTGTAGCTGAATCCCTTTTTTTGATTGAAAAGCCTGAAGGTTCAAATCAAAGTGAATTGGATACAGCCCTCATTTCTCGGATTATGAGGTCAATTTCTTCCATGGAAGGAATTGAATATTATTCCAACAGTGAAAAAAAGATGAAGACCTTGTATTCCCAGTCTTACACCATAGACAGTCTTGAGGATAAGAATAGGATTCCCGATAAGGTAGATGGTTCAGCTGAAAATCTTTCAGTCTATGCATTCCAGGAAGATGGTTCCTTTGGTGATAATTGTTATCAAATTGATTATCATCAACGAGAAAATGAAGTTTCCATGGTAATTAGATTGATGGAGCCTTTGAAATATGGCTTGATTACTGCAGTAAAGGCAAATAATCTTGTGTTCAATATTGATGTTCTGGATAAGGGTTCTTACCTTGTGATGTATGTTGGAGCAAAGGTTAAATTTCCGGCTATAAGCTTGTTGGAAAATAAATTGAATAAATCTTTTGGTTCACGGATAACAGCTTTACATGATTGGTTTGCAAGCAGTTATATTTCAGCAAAAGAAGCTGAATTGAAATAACAGAGAGGTATAAAATGACGAAAAATTTCGTGGCATTGATAAGTGCCTGTATGATTTTAATAGGAGGATGTTCATCCATGGAAAAAAAATCAAAGGTGATTGAAGGAAAGGATGGGGTTTTTGCAATTATGGAAACCTCAAAGGGTGAAATTGTTTTGGAGTTGCATTACAAGGAAACTCCCCTTACTGTAACTAACTTTGTTGGTTTGGCAGAGGGAACCTTGGATGCTACCAAGGGAAAGCCCTTTTATGATGGACTGAAATTCCATCGTGTTATCAGTGACTTTATGATTCAGGGTGGAGATCCCAAGGGTAACGGAACAGGTGGCCCTGGATATCGTTTTGAAGATGAGATTGTAGAAAGCCTGAAGCATGATGGCCCTGGTGTACTTTCCATGGCAAATGCAGGAGCTGGAACAAACGGAAGCCAGTTCTTCATTACCCACGTGGAGACTCCTTGGTTGGATGGAAAGCACACCGTATTTGGTCGTGTTCTTGAGGGACAGGATGTTGTAAACAAGATTGTACAGGGTGACAAAATCAACAAGGTAACTATTGTCCGCCAGGGTGATGAAGCAAGCAAATTTACTGCAACTCAGGCTGATTTTGATGGACTGAGAGCAAAGGTTGCCAAGGAAAATGCCGAAAAGAAGGCTAAGGAACAGGAAGCAATTATTGCATCTATTGAGGCTACTTTCCCTGATGCAACAAAGACTGCTGACGGCATTTACTATAAAGTGACAAAAGAAGGAAGCGGTATTACCTGTGGAGCTGGTAAGAACGTTGCCGTTCACTATACTGGTTATTTCTTGGATGGTCAGGTTTTTGATTCTTCTCAGGGTCGTGGAACCTTGGACTTCAGGACCGGTGCTCATCAGATGATTCCTGGATTTGATGTAATGGTTCAGGAAATGAAGGTTGGAGAAAAGAGAACTGTTGTTCTGCCTCCTTCTATGGCTTATGGTGATGCAGGTGCTGGTGGAGTTATTCCTGGTGGTGCTTATATTGCCTTTGACATTGAACTTGTAAAGATTAAATAAATCTAATTTGGAGGCTCTATGAGAAGGGGCAAGGGATTTGTATTTAAACGTGTTGCGTTTGTGCTCTTAGTTTCTTCTCTTGGAGCCTCAATTATTTTTGCACAGAATTCCAGTGGTAATTCTGTAGTTACAACTCCTTCTACGGGAGGAAGTGTTCAGCTGGCTCATAGCTTTTCTGGAAACTATACCTTGGTGGAGCGTTCCAATTGGAGCCAATATGTAAATGGTCGCTACATTGGTTTAACTAGCCGTGAAGTTCATGGCTTTATGAATCCTGTGGGAACTGGCTCTTGGCGGGGTCAGTGGGGTACCGAGTACACTGGCGACTTTTACGTTTTTCAGCAAACAAAACGAAACAGCATCACAGCAGCAGCGGGAATAGATGATATTTCTCCTTCTACCTTTGTAATGCTGCAGGATGGAAGCATTCAGTTTACGGAAATGTGCTTTTATCCTCAGCTACGGAATTTTCCCGTTTTTCCACAGGATAAGGTAAAAAAAGGCAGCCGTTGGCAAGGAACGGCGGAGCGAGTTATTGATCCACGTAATAACAATCAATATACAGTTCTAGAAGTTCCTGTTGAATATGAATTTGTGGGGGAAGAGCTTTATGAAGGCTCTCCAGTTTATAGAATTAAGGCGAAATTTGCCACTCGATTCAATCGGTATAATCCGCCTAGAATAATCGACAGTGAGCTAACTCAAGCCACTGGTACTCATGATGTAGATATTCTTGTGGATAAGGAAAACTGTGCGGTGATGATGATTCTTGACCGGTTGGATGAAACCTTTACCTATCGTAATGGAGAAAACATTCGGTACAAGGGAACAACATCACTTTTTACAAAGATTCCAGTTCAGGTGGATAAACGAGAGTTGTATGAGCGGGCTGTATACATTGCTCGTGGTGAGGAACCTCCAGCAAGTTCCAGCCTTGGAAAAAAAGATGAAACTGGAAAAGGGGCCAGCTCTTCAAAAACAGGTTCTTCTGGGATTGGTTCTGGAGGGACAGAGAAAAAATCTGTTCCGGGTACAGCGACAAGTGCAGTTACCGATGACGGAAAGGGTCTTTTTCAGGTGGAAGATACAGACAAGGGTGTGAGGCTTTCTGTACGGGACTTACAGTTTGTGGCTGATAGTTCCCAGCTTTTGCCCCAGGAGAAGGAGCGACTTGATGCTGTGGCTGAAGTGCTGAAATCTGTTCCAGATGGAACCTTCTTGATAGAAGGTCATACCGCAGCGGTGGGACGGGCAGCTGGTGAACAGCAGCTTTCCGAGGAACGAGCCCAGTCGGTAATCAAAGAAATGGTAAAACGAGGCCTTAAAGAAGATCAATTTATGTTTAGGGGCTATGGTGGAACACGTCCAGTGGGAGATAATAATACAGATGCAGGGCGGGCTGCAAACCGTCGTGTAGAAATTACAATCTTGCAGTAAGAGATGAGGAAATTATGAAGAACAAGAAGAACAATGAATTGGCAGTGTGTGGTTTTGCGGCAGTAAAGGCTTTGGGAAAGGAACATCCCGAAAGTATTCGTCGTTTTTATTATTCAGAGGAAAATTCAAAGAAGTTTGGTGACTTGTGCCGATTCCTTGCTCAGAACAAGGTTCCCTACAATATGGTGGAATCCAAAGACTTGGAAAAATTATGCGGTAGCGTTCACCATCAGGGTGTGGTAGTTATGATTGAAGAAAAGCCTCCTGTACCTCTCACTGCTTCCATTACTACCAGCTGGATTCAGTCTGGAGAATCAGCATTGCTGTTGGATAGAGTTGGGAATGCAAACAATCTAGGAGCAATAGCCCGCAGTGCAGCATTCTTCGGTATAAAAAATATTATCCTGCCTATAAACGAATCTCAAAGCCTTATTACAACCAGTACCTACCGAGTGGCACAAGGCGGAATGGAATATGTAAATATGTATTCCATTCGTTCCGTTGTACGACTTTTACAGGATATGAAAGACAAGATGTACCGAATCGGTACAGATGTTCGTGCCACTACTCCTCTCTCTAAGGTGAACAAGGGACGGAACAACAAACCTGTGCTGGTGGTACTGGGAAATGAAGAGCATGGAATTTCTCAAGTAGTAAAGGATAACTGCGATTGCTTGGTAGTGATTCCTTCTGCTTTTAGTATGAGTCAGGAAAAGGGAAAGGGAGCTTCTAATCCAGATTCTTGGCCAGTGGAAAGTTTGAATGTTGCTCAGGCTTCGGCTATCATTCTGTACGAAATAACAAAGAACTAAGGATTATAATGAGCCCATAAAACCACACAACAAAAGGAGAAGGATTAAGGTGTAAAC
>JAEDCN010000051.1 GCA_016294105.1 Treponema sp. | reverse complement strand
TGTTTGTGGCACATATATGTGCCTTGTGCGATTAAAAAAATGAATGCGAAAGGAGAATTGTATGAAAGCTCAAGTAGTTGGTATTCGTAGCACAAACTTTCCCGCCAAAGAAACCGGTGAAGTGATTTCTGGTCTTACTGTTTACATCCTGTTCGAGGACGAAAATGTCCAGGGCTTTGTTGCTGATCGGCTTTTTCTTTCTGACAACAAATTAGCCCACTTCCGGCCTTGCCTTAATGACATTGTGAACATTGAGTACAACCGCTTCGGCAAGGTTGCTTCTATCCAGAAAGATGAAGAGTGAGAATTCAATTTTTCTATGAGGAAAAAAGGTGTATCTTCGGGGGCCTCATCCTCCCCTTTTGAACCGTATGTTCTTATCTCTTATTCTCAGCTTATGGATCTTCTTCGGGCTGCTGAAAGGCTTCAGACCCTTGACAAAGAGATGATTTCACTTCGTAACAGGCAAACAGCACTTCAGGGGCAGTTTACCGAGCTTTTGGAACGTTTTAAGGAATTGAAGGATTTTGTAATTGATTAGGGCTTTTGGGCTGGTCGGGAGACGTACCCCATTTTAGGATAACCGGGAACTTTTGGGTTGTGTTCCCGGTCACCCCCCTACCACTAACAGGGGGGTGGTATTTACAAGGGGGAACTTTCCATGGAAAATTGCATTCTCTATGATTGGCTCACTTTTACGTCAAAATGCGACAGTCCCAGCTCTCTTATCTCCCTTCTTGGGCTGGAATCTGTCTCTTTTGAAGAGCGTCCCAGAGGCCGAAATGGATACCGGTCCATGATGTCCTTTGGTGGTATCTCCATTCTGTATGATGGACGTGCAGACATGGGTGTATGCGTTGACATTACTGGTAAAGGCTGCCGTGAGTTTGAAAGCCACAGCACTTCATCCTGGGATGATCTCTACTCTTATTTGCTCTCCTTCCCTGAAGACTACAATATTACCCGCCTGGACGTTGCTGCTGATGACCACACCGGCCTCCTGGACATTGATGTCCTGCGGGATGATACAGATGATCACCACTATGTTTCTAAGTCCCGTACTTGGGAGGTCGATTACGGTTCTGCCGGGACTACGATTTATCACGGTTCCAAGAAGTCCGACATGTTGATCCGGATCTATGACAAGGCCGCTGAACAGGGCATAGACGAGCATTGGATCCGTGTCGAAATGCAGATGCGTGATCAGATCGCCACTGGTTTCCTCTCTGGCATGCATGGGGATTCCCTGGGCGAGCATTTTTGTGGTGTCCTGTGTAACTATCTCCGGTATGTTGACCCCACCACCGGTGTGAATATGTCCCGCTGGCCCATGACAGTATACTGGTCAAACTTTCTTCAGACGGTGCGCCGTATTCGCTGTTGGTCAGCTCCAGGAGTTGATTATAACCTGGGCAATCTTCAGAATTACATCATCAATCAGACCGGAAATGCTCTCGACTGCTACTTAAGTATATTTGGTACTGAAGATCTTATTCGGGAACTGGGTCAACGCAGTATCCGGATCTCTCCCAAATATGAAAGGTTGAAACAAATGTATGCAAAAAATCTGAAGGTTTCTGATGGAGGAAAAACATGAGTGTGAGATCTTGGCTTATCATTATTCTGGCTCTTACGGTACTTCTCCCCTTCCACGCTGCCGCCGATGAGCTGCCAGCGTCCGAGCCGGAGGAGACTGTTGTAGATGAAATACCGGAAGAAACTGAGGCACCACCGGAGACGGTGGTCCAGGAAGAGCCATCTGATCAAGGCACTGAGGTTCCTACTGAGGGCACGCCTGTTGCACCCACCGTGGCCCCTTTTGATTTCGTGCTTCTGGAGGAATCTTCTGTTCAAGCGGTGGAACGCCTGGATCAGATAATTCAGATATTGATCGGTATGTTGTTTTTCCTTGGGATATGTGCTGGGATGCTCTTTTTTAAGGTTCTGGCGGATAGGGTGCGTTCCGTATGACTGTAGATTTTGATTTAGCTGGTATCTTCTCGCTCTGGGTGGAGGGCTTCGGCGCTGGTATCGTCCTGGCTGCCATCCCCTTTATTCTGGGCGTGACGATAAATTTCGCCCTTGGGCTATTTAAGAAATGAGGAAGGAGGTTTCTTATGGAAGCTGTTGCTGTGGAAGCCGGCTCTGGTGTTACTGGTGCCCTCACCACCGCATTTACTAGCATTGCATCTGACTGCATGAGTGCTATTTCTGCGGTGCTGCCCATTGCCCTGCCGATCATGGGCGCTATTGTTGTTGTGACCATCGGTATCAAGATTTTCAAGAAGGTCACCAGCAAGTAAGATTACCACTGCGTAATCAAGGGGGGCGCTGCCCCCCTTTTTTGCGCCTTGCGTATGTGATGGGTGGGGTATGGGGCCCCATCCGTCACATACGCAAGCATCAAAAAGGAATTTGTGCCCCTGCGATTATATGGAGGGATCTTATGGATAGATTATTTAATATTCTTATTTCGTTGCTGCCTGGGGACCCATTCCGGGGATTCTTAGACAGCTTCGCCGGGATTCCGTATCTCGGGTATCTAAACTGGTTCATTCCTGTGGGACGCTGCCTTCAAATCGGTGCGGCCTGGCTTGCTGCTATTGTTGGCTTCTATGCCGTACAGTTTTTAATCAAACAGATTGGACACTTATCGTGTCTGGTTGGTGGCGGCTCATGATTTACCTTTACTCCGGTACACCAGGTTCTGGGAAAAGCCTGCATACAGCTCAGGTCCTTTATCTTCAGCTCTGTAAGGGGTGGCCTGCTGTCTGCAATTTTGATTTTGCGGTTGATAGGATAAAAGTTTTTGGGAAAAGAAAATTGGGCACGTTCATTCACGTGTCCAATGACAAATTAACGCCTTCGATGCTTATTACCTTCTCTCGGCACTACTTCTCATCTCATCCGTTCCGTGAGGGCCGTTTGCTGCTGGTGATTGACGAGTGTCAGCTGATGTTTAACGCCCGGGAATGGGATGCCAAGGGCCGTAAGGAATGGCTCTCCTTCTTTACTCAACACCGAAAGTATGGTTACGATGTGATTCTTATTGCGCAGTTTGATCGGATGATAGACCGTCAAATTCGGTCACTTATTGAGTACGAGCAGATTCACCGTAAAGTCAGCAACTTCGGCTTTTGGGGGCAACTCTTTTCTCTTTGTTCCGGTGGGAAGCTCTTCGTAGCTGTCAAGGTCTGGTATCCTATGAAAGAAAGGGTTGGCTCTGAGTTTTTCAAAGCCAACCGGAAATACTATTCTCTTTATGATACGTACAAGCATTTCGAGGATAATTAAAAAATGCAACAAAGGAATTATTTTGTTGCGTTCGTTCTTTGGTCCACCCGGCTCCCCTAGCAGTTCCATTTTATCCTTTCCTAGATTGTTCTTTTTTCAAAGATAGCCTTTTTTTCGTGTTTTGTCAATCTTGATTCTTGTGGTTATAAGTTGGTCAAATTCTATGCTTTTGTTGCGTTGGCTCTTTTTGGTTCTTCCATTCCTTTGTTTTACTTTTTTATTTGGGTATTTTCATAACTCCTTCTCGTATTTTGAATTCATTCTTTTGTTTGTCTTTATTCTTGTTCTTATAACCTTTTGCTTATCCTTCATTTTGAGGTGAAAAGTTATGTTTTCTCGTTTTTCACGGCGTGGTCTTTCCCTGTTTCTGGCATTGGTCACCCTTTGCATGTGCCTGTTCCCTGCCCTGGTTCAACCAGCGGAAGCTGTTGTTGGTATCGACGATGCAACAATTGCTGTAGGTCTTCTATTTGCTTCTTGGGCCGGTATTACCTTTATGACCAATCAGGGGGCTTACTCAGCAGTTTCTAATTTTCTTTCTTCCTCTGCGGCAGGGCTCAAGGCCTGTAGTGATGTTGCTGCTAATTATCTGGTCAATGGTTCTTTACAACTTGTCCAAGGTGTAAAGGATGCTTTTACATCTGTTCTCCCAGATTTAAATAATACCTTTAGAGCTCCTTCCTCTTCTGATACTGGTTATTTGTGTGGTGCTTTGCCTGTAAATGTACCCCTTACAGTTCCTCAATTTTCGAAAACTCCATCTTACAGTGACTTAATTCGTTACGATGGTGACGTTTCCGCTTATTCTGTTTCTGCTCGTGGACATACTTATTCATTTGAGATTACTACCGATGATTGGTTTCGTGTCCTCGATGAAAACGGCTCTTGTCTAGGTTCTTACGGATGGTCATATGATTCAGATTTTTATGGGTTTACGGTATTTGTTCTTTCTGGACAACTCTGCGCACGTGTTTTTACAAAAAGTATTAATTCTGGACGTATTTATCAGTATGATATTTTTTGGGGATCGGATATAGATTCTGCTACTGCACGCATTGATCCCCTTGGTATCGAAGGCCTTATCCCATGGAAAGTAAAGGCTGAACAGAAATTATTGCAGCAGCAGGTTAAGGATCTTGCGTTTGCACCGAATAATAGTCTGGCTCCAACCGATCCTCCATCCCCGGATGAACCCACGAAGGACCCCGATCAGGCTGCCATAAATGTTCTTTCATTGGCTATGCTGCTTGCAATTATCAAAAACCTGAAAGGCTCCGAGGCAAGTTTGCTTAGCCCGGAAGAGATGATTGAGGAGCTGAAGAAAGCTCTTGGCCAATCCCAGACGGATCCCAATCCCGATCCAACTCCTGAACCGTCTGAAACTCCTGAGCCGTCTGAAACTCCTGAGCCGTCTGAAACTCCTGAACCGTCTGAAACTCCTGAACCGTCTGAAGATCCGTCCAGCCCTACAACGCCTCCGGGGAGCACGGAAGATTTAGGGAAGCCACACAATGCAAATTGGAAAGGTGTATTCCCCTTCTGCGTCCCCTTCGACCTGATTGAATTCCTGGGTGTCCTGAATGCAGAGCCTGAGGCCCCTGTAATACGCTGGCGTTTCTATGTGCCACGTATCGCGGACTATGAAATAGAAATAGATCTATCTGTCTTTGACAGTGTGGCCCAGATAATGCGCACAATGGAGCTACTTGCTTTTTGCATTGGCCTGATTCTGTTGACCAGGAATATCATTAGGGGGTAAATATGTGGCGCAAGGTTTTGTCCTGGCTCACTCGTGTCTTTGTTGACGCCCTGGTGATCCTCGCTGGTGCGGTTCTGATTGCGGGCCTTTGGTATGTCCTTTTTATACTCCGGCCTTTTTGTTGATTTTGTTTAGTTTTCACAAAATAGATCAATGGCAGCAGCTCAGATCCTCTGTAGATCTACGCTGCTGCCATCGTTTTTTGAGGGTTTTATCCTGGCATTCTTTTTGCAATGTACTGTTATATGCTGTTCTGTTATTCAACAATAGCGAAGCTGTAAGCAGACGGTTTAAGCCTGGTTAGGGGTATAACTTTCTCTCTGCGAACTCTCCCACCCAATTGGATGCAGCTGCCCCAAAAGCCTTTTCCTTTTTTGTCGGCTGGTCGCGTGGTATAGCGTGATTCAATGTATTCCCTATATTCGCGCCCTTGTCTAGTTGGCCCCCGGCCTAACCTTCCGTTCTATCTGTTTCCTTTTCTTCGTCTTAAACCATCTGGTAACCCCAGGAGATAATCAGAGGATACTCTGAAAAAAAGGCAGATAGTTTTCAAATGCCGTATTGGTATTTCTGTTTCCCCTGTTTCATATCTTCTATACATTGTTCTTCCGATTTTCAAAAGGTCAGCCATCTCTTGTTGTGTCATATCAAAATCTTCTCGCAGGCCTCGAATAATTTCGTGTGTTTGCAATGTACTCACCTCTTGATAATCCTATCAAAAGGCACAGATTTGTGTTGACAATGGCACAGATTTGTGTCATTATGTTTGTGGCACATATATGTGCCTTGTGCGATTAAAAAAATGAATGCGAAAGGAG
>JAEDCN010000010.1 GCA_016294105.1 Treponema sp. | reverse complement strand
TGAAAAATCCAGAATGTTGGTTCCCACACTAACAAAAGGAAAAGACAATGGCCAAATGGATTTGCGGCTTTTTTCAGGAACAAAATTGCGAACTAAACTTGACACAATCTTTTTACACAAAGAACTGTATAAAATCTCATTTCGTGATAAAATATATATTAATTTTTATTCAGGAGGCTTGATAAAAAAGCAGCCAGAATATTCTCTGCTTTTTTATCTGCCAATATACTGCTACTTTTCATTTCATTGCAAAGTAGCTTAAAAAGTCATTCGAATGCTGAAACATTCTTCATGACTTTTTATAGGAGTTGGATGTTTAAATCTGGCAAAACTTGGTTCATTGTTTGATGCCTTGAAAGATGGCAATCTTTTGGGCGGTCTTTCAAGGTGATGTTTTTTAGGGAAAGCTTCCCGGCTCATAAAACAATTTCCTGGAGATACAAATGAACTCAAATTTTACAATCCGCGTGGAAGAGCCGCGCGATTTTCGAGAAGTTGAAACTCTTACCAGAGAGTCTTTCTGGAACGTTTACCATCCTGGCTGCACGGAGCATTATGTGCTTCGCTGCTTCAGAAGCAATCCCGATTTTATTCCCGAGCTTTCACTTGTTATGGAGAAAGACGGTCAGATTATCGGGCATGTGATGTTTTCAAAAGCAGAGCTGAGCATTGAGGCTGATGGAAAGCCGACTGGCAAAAAACTTCCAATCGGAACTTTTGGCCCAATCAGTATTCATCCTGATTTTAAGAGACAGGGCTACGGCCTTAAACTCCTAAAGTATGCTCTGGAAAAAGCAAAGGCAATGGGAATCGGATTTATCTGCATGGAAGGCAATATTAATTTTTACCGTCATGCAGGTTTTGTTCTGGCAAGTAAGCTGAACATTCATTACCACTGCGAGCCAAAGGATTCAGAAGTGCCATACTTTTTAGCACAGGAACTGATTAAGGGCTACCTCAATGGAATTGAAGCAACTTACACTCCCCCAAAAGGATACTTCGTTGCAGAAGAAAATCCCGAGGACTTTGCTAAATACGAAGCAGAATTTCCCTATAAGGAAAAACTGGTTCTGCCTGGTCAGTTAGGATAATGTAATGACCCGCAGTAAGCATTTGCCTTCTGCGGGCATTTTTATTATTTATACTTAGCTCAAATTTCGAGTCATCAGGCAAGATCCATGGTGGGGCTTTTTCGTCAGTATGTTTGTTGCATTTCAGCCTACATCCTGGAATGTAGACTGAAATCTTTTCCTAGAATTAAAACTCGACTTTAGGGCTAGATAAATTTTGTTATCAATCAAAATTTATTTTCGTGTGGTTCCTACGCCTCTATCGTGGCGATAGAGGCTATAGAATCATGGTACCAACGCCTCTATCGCTGAACATTTCGATGAGGAGGGAATGGGGAACACGACCGTCGATGATGTGGGTGCGGGGTACGCCGCCCTTCAATGCTTCGAAGCAGCACTCAATCTTGGGAATCATGCCAGAAGAAATGACGCCAGTGGCAATCATTGAGGGGATGGCATCACGGGCAATGCGCTTGATGAGGCTGGAAGGATCCTTTACGTCACGTAAAACACCGGGAACATTGGTAAGCTGAACGAATTTTTCAGCCTTGAGAGCTACGGCAATCTTTGCGGCGGCAGTGTCGGCATTGATGTTGTAACGGTTTATATCACCCTGCTCTCCAAGGGCAACGGTGGAAACCACTGGAATAAAGCCCTGATCCAGCAAGGATTGGATGATTTCTGGATTAACTTCGGTAACGTCACCTACATAGCCCAAATCCTCTCCGTTGGAATCGATTTTTTTTGCCCGCAACAGTCCTGAGTCTACACCGCTCAAACCAACAGCACGACCGCCATTTTGAAGCAAAAGTCCTACAATGTCCTTGTTCAGCTTTCCAGTGAGCACCATCTGCACAATTTCCATGGTTTCTCCGTCGGTGTACCGCAGGCCATTAACAAAGCGGGATTCCTTGCCCACCTTTTCCAGCATGGCATTGATTTCAGGACCACCGCCATGCACCAGCACCACATGGACACCGATGGTGTTCAAGAGCACAATGTCCTGCATGACGGCAGATTTAAGCTCCTCGTTCAGCATGGCATTTCCACCGTATTTTACAACTACGGTCTTTCCAACAAATTGCTTGAAATAGGGCAAGGCTTGAACCAGTACGTCAGCCCAGTCTTCGTTACAAATATCCATTTCTCTATCCTCTATAAAAAAGCCCCGCAAAAATTGCAGGGCAAGCATTGCTCTTGGCTCACCGCATTAGGTGCGGTAGTCTCCATTTATCTTCACATACTCATAGGTAAGGTCACAGCCCCAAGCAGTACCAGAACAAGTTCCATCTTGTAATTCCACCATAATGCAGGTTTCATCCTCAGTAAGAATCTTTCGGGCAAGCTCCTCGTCAAAGTTCAAGGGAACCCCTCGCTGGAACACTTGAATGCTTCCTGCCTTGCTGACAAAGGACACACTTGTTTTTTCTGGAGTGAAATTTCCACCAGAATATCCCATGGCACAGAGGATTCGTCCCCAGTTTGCATCCTTTCCAAAGAAGGCGGCCTTTACCAAATTGGAAGAAATGACCGCCTTGGCAAGGATTCGGGCATCTTCCACAGAAGCTGCTCCCTGCACCTGACATTCCACCAAGTGCTCGGCTCCCTCTCCGTCGGCGGCGATTCGCTTGGCCATGATGGTGTTCAGTTGGTTCAAGGCTAACAAGAAAGCTTGGTAATCATCGTTTTCTGTGGTGATTTCTTGGTTTCCTGCCATGCCGTTGGCTAGAATCAGCAGGGTATCGTTGGTGCTGGTGTCGCCATCTACGGAAACACAGTTGTAGGTACCAGCCACACTTTCCCGCAATGCCTTGTTCAGCATGTCAGCGGAGATGGCACAGTCGGTGGTGATGAAGCCCAGCATGGTGCCCATGTTGATGTGAATCATACCAGAGCCCTTGGCCATGGTTCCTAGGCGAACAGCTTTACCGCCGATAACCGTTTCCACTGCAGCTTCCTTGTAGCGGGTGTCGGTGGTCATGATGGCTTCTCGGGCAACCTCATGGCCCTCCTTGGAAAGCCCCGCCACTAAATCGGAGATTTTTGCTTCAATCTTTTCTACGGGAAGCTGCTGACCGATAACTCCAGTGGAGCAGACAAGTACATCTGTTTCCTGAAGCTGCAATTTATTTGCTACAGCCTGGGCCATCCGACGAGCAGCCAGGGCTCCCTGTTCTCCAGTACAGGCATTGGCATTGCCAGAGTTTACGATGATGGCCTGAGCCTTGCCGTCGGATACGTGGCTTTTGGAAAGCTTGACACATTCAGCCTTCACCTTGTTCTGGGTAAAGACACCAGCGGCGGTACACATTCTTTCAGAAAAAATCACGGCGGTGTCAGGCTTTGTTCTGCTGGCCTTAATACCAGAAAGCACACCGTTAGTGGTAAATCCCTGGGGAGCGGCTACTCCCCCATCAATAAATTCCACGATAATCTCCTTAATTCAAGCCCAAAAGAGGCTGACCAAGTAACTCGTACATAAAGTCAATGGGAGCGATTTCCTTGTTCAAGATTCGATACAATCCAGCACAGATAGGAAGCTTTAAGCCCTTTTCCTCACAGATTTGATGGATATACTTACAGGCAACAGCACCTTCTGGCAAATAGCCAATTTCTCCAATGTGGGCGATAAGGTCATCTAGGCTAGAGAATTTTCCTAACAAATCTTTCTGGATGATTTCGCGACCGAAACGACGGTTACGACCATATTTACTGCGGCAGGTTACGTCCAAGTCTCCCACTCCGGCAATGGAACTGAAGGTTTCTGCGTGGGTAGCACCCATGGCAAAGCCCAGGGTTCTAATTTCATCAAGACCAGCGGCTAGTAACAGGGATTCTGCATTGTCTCCGAACAAATCAGAGGTTTCAGCCACTGCATCAAGGCTTCCGAACACCACGGCGATAACATTCTTGGCGGCGGCACAAATCTGCACACCTACCACATCAAGGCTGGAATATACCATGAGGCCCCGTACACGGAGCAATTCTCGGAAGCGAATGGAGTTCATGGGATTCTCGCTGGCGGCAATAAGACCAGTAAGCTTGCCCATGGCAACCTCCTCTGCGTGGCTAGGGCCAGAAATATACACCAAACTCTTGGCATAGACAGGAGGCAGAACTTCTTCCAGTGTTTCAAGGATAAGGCGTGGTCCCTTGTCTGAGGGAACAAAGCCCTTTGTCAGGACACCAATGCAGGTGGAACCATCCTTTATGGAAGGAACATCCAGCAGCTGGCTCACTGTGGAGGCCAAATACAAGGAAGGACTGGCTAAAATCAAGAATTCCTTGTCTTGTGCCACCTTCAGTATGTCTGTGGAGGCAGTAAGATTTTCAGAAAGCTTGAACTTTGGCAGATACCGACTATTTTCATGCTCATGATTGATACTATCAACCACCTCCTGCTCTCGACCCCAAATCTCCACGGTGTTTCCACCACGAGCCAAAGCCTGGGCAACAGCTGTTCCCCAAGCACCAGCCCCAATAACACCTACTGACTTAGCGTTCATCTTTTCTCCCCCTTACATCCAGCATTCCAGCTCGTCCTTCCAGAAGCACAGCTCATCATCCTTGAAGTACAAGGACACTTCCCGCTGGCCACTTTCTGGAGAGTCTGAAGCATGGACAACATTGTGGTTTGTATGGGTGCAATAATCTCCACGAATGGTTCCTGGCTGGGCATCAGATGGCTTAGTGGCTCCCACCAGCTTACGAATCAGGGCAACACAGTCGTCTCCCTGCCATGCCATGGCCACCACGGGACCACTAGTAATATAATCCACAAGATCCTGATAAAAGGATTTTCCAAAATGTTCTGCATAGTGACTGGCAGCTGTCTCGTCAGAAACTCGGATCATCTTCATTCCCACCAACTGCAATCCTTTCCGCTCAAAACGAGAGATAACCTCTCCTACAATCCGGCGATTAACAACACCAGGCTTTAACATTACAAAGCTAATTTCCATAACATTTAAGAGTATACAGTAAAAGGATTTCTAGGTAAAGGGAAGTATCCCTCCAAAAGTGCCTCCAATTTTTGGAGAACACTTATATGAGAAAGGAATTTATTAAGGCTCCCCAGTTTTGAGGAAGGATTCGTTTACGTAGGCAGTATAATCACCATGATACACGAGGCTCTTGTAGGTCAGCACTGTATTGGAGCCAGCCTTGAGGTCCTGCATCCGCACCTTGGTGGCTGACCAAATATCCTGAATGGCAGTACATTCCAGTACCTCCATCAATTTGACCAGCTCATTTTTCTTGTTGTACATTTCACTTCTGACAATAATCTTTTTTTCAATGTCTACGTGATGGACGATTCGCTCGTACAGCTTGTCTTCCAACGGATAGGCTTCTACAATGTAGCCAGTACTACCGTCTGACAAAACGGTTGTATCCAATAAAGTATATTGGTCATAGGAGGAGTTTCGAGGATTCATATCACCCGTGTTAAAATCCATACCAAAGAAGGACATATCTGAGCTTACAAAGGGAATTTTCATGGTGGTAAAAAAGGACTTGAATTTGATAGCAACACTAGGAACACCTCCTTCTTCTGGAACGGAGGTAAGGATTCTTGTTCCGTCAAAGGAGCTGGGAGTAGAAAAAGCAATCATCACGTTGATTTTACCTTGGCTACGAGCGGTGTACATATTGTACTGCATCATCGTTTCCTTGCCCTTCTTTGAGGTGATGAGGGCATCAACAGAGGCTGACAGGGAGGCTCCTCGGTCAAAGGGCTGGGACTGACGCATTAAAGCCTTGAGCTCTGGAGTGGAGGCCCAAAAAGAAGCCATGAGATTCAAAAATATTGCAAAAAAAAGTAGTTTTTTCATGTTAATTTCACTCTTTGCAACAGATTATATCCGATTGGTTCCAAAAGAGCAAACCAAAGAAGCTGCTTTTTGTTACAGGAAAGATGAAAAAATAATAATTTTAAAAGGGAAAGCCTGCAAAATCAGCAAATTCGGTATACCGAACTAATCATACTTGACCAGCAAATCATGCATAATTAACAAGTCATGCTCCAAAATCGTTCCAGCTGTTCAGCATCCTGTATTTCTTGAAGTCGCTTGAGCACTGGGTAGTCTGCGGCGGCCCAGTCCAACTTTTCGATAGTGTCAAGCCCGCACCAGCAGGAATCAATATGCTCCTGAATATCGAAGGGACCATTGGGGGTACAGTAATAGAAATGAAGCTTTACTTTGAAATTGGTATATTGGTGCTCCACCGTCATGAGAAAGTCATCAACAGAAATGGTGGTTTGTAGTTCCTCCCAAATCTCCCGTCTTAGGGCATCCTCGTGGCTTTCCCCCTCCTCAATCTTACCTCCAGGGAACTCCCACTTGAAGTCTGTTTCCTTTGGCTCTGCTCCAGGCTTGGGACCTGGACGCTGAACACAAAAAATCTCGTAGCCTTTTTCAAAGCTCATTTTAGTAAAAATTGCAGCCACCACCTCAATCTGCTTCATACATCCTCCTAAAATATTGGGGATTGTAGCAAAAAACTACACTTCTTCCAAGGAGCCTATCCCCACCAATCCTCCACCTTCAGCAAGGAATTTTCAGCTAAAGGAAGAAAATCCTTAAGGTTATGGGTTACGAGAACCATGTTGTTAGATATAGCTATGGATGCAATCTGGGTGTCAGCATAAGGAGCAACAAATCCCCGTTTTTCGCAACGAGCCAAAAGTTCCCCACAAATTCGAGAGGCAAAGGAATCGTAGGGCAAGACATCCATCCGAGAAAAAAGCTCTTCCAAGGTACGGTAAATACAATCCCTTCGCTTACCCACTGGAAGACGCTCCATACCATATACTAACTCTTGACGAGAGATGGCACAAAGGACGCATAATCCTATCCGTTGCTGAAAATATTCAAGAAGATGCTCGTTGGGATGGGGTTTGAATAATTCAGAAATCACATTTGTGTCCAATAAATACAAAGGTTTCATATTTCCTCTAAAAAACTCCATTGTAATTGAGATTTCCTTGCATCAGGCCCTTCATTTGAACGAACAAAGGGCAAGCCCACTTCTTCCTGATTGCAGGAATCTAGCGTTCCACCCAAAGATTCTTTCGGTAAGCTAAAAACTTCTTCAAGGAAGTTTTTTCTGAGATTTTGAAACCATTGGTGATCTTGATAATTTTTCAAATATTCCTCATAACCAAGGAGCACCGCCACAGGTTTATCGTGACGAGTTAATTCCACCAGATTTCCTGATTCAGCCTGTTTAATCAGAGCGGAAAGAGAATTGCGAGCCTCATAGATAGAAGTCCTAGCCATCGCCTTATTCTATCATAATACTGGCTAGAAGTCAATTTTTTTGGCTAGAATTATTCTTCTAGCCTTTCCCCTGAATTTGGGATATAGTGGAAGTATGGAGCAGCAGAATCCATCCTCATCTAAAACCAAGCGATACACACTGAGAACCTTTGTGCAGGAAACATTTCTCACTGGTAACTTCTTTATCCAAAATGATTTAATAACCTATGCCTCTGCCTGTGCCTTTAGCTTTTTGTTTTCCCTGTTGCCTGTAGTGATTATGTGCGCCGTGATTTTGATTCGAGTCCTGAAGGCAAGCCCCTCGGTGCTGAATAATCTCTACCAGTTTGACACGGAACTTTCCCAAATCCTTGATGTTTCCCATCTGGTGAATTCAGTGCTGGATTTTCAGGGGGGGATTATATTCAATATCGTTGTGGGAGTTTTTATCTTCTGGATGGCCCGTCGACTGTTTAATTCCACCATGAAGGGAATTGGTTGCATCTTTCACAAGGAACTGGTGGTGCGGCCCCTAGTGTCACAGCTGATTATAGTGGCAGGGGAGGTGTTGCTGGTGGTGGTGATTGCCTTGACTATCTTTGTACTGACCTCTGGAAGAACCCTGTTGGAAACAAGCTTTTTGCAGGAGCTGATTCCTCCAGTGATTATTGCCCAGAGCAACCGACTGGTACGATTTCTGCCTGCCACCTTAATGTTTGGCTTTGTCACCATTTGCTTCAAGGTGGCCACCAGAACAAGGCCCCGATGGAAGCACTGCATTCTGGCAGCGGCAGCCTGTACCGTGACCTTCTTTGCCTTCAGCTTTTTCTCCACCATGCTTCGAAACACCACCACCTACAATATGATTTATGGTGTCATGAGTAGCATCATCATTCTGTTGCTGAAGGTTTTTGTGTTCTTTATCCTGTTCCTGTTTTTTGCCCAGGCCCTTTTTGTGCATCAGTTCTTTGACCAGCTGCTGTTGGGTGAGTTGTATCTGCTACCTGGCCGGGACGAAACACAGCTACATCTGGTACTACGGAGACTACTCTTTATTGACCCAGATTATTTTATTCTGAGAATGGCTGCTGCCACGGACTACAAAAGTGGGGAAATGATTTATCAGGAGGGAGATCAGGGGGAATGGGTCTATTTCCTTGCCCAAGGACAAGTTCAAATTACTGGAAATCACCACATCCTGCAATGTCATCCTGGGGATTTCTTTGGGGAGCTCCCCTGCATTTTGGGAAGAAGCCGAGAAGAATCTGCCATGGCAGAAACCCAGGTACAGGTGATTCGCATAGAAGCGGAGGACTTTATCTCCATGCTAGAAAAAAATCCTGCAGCCAACAAAAAGGCTTTGTCTCAGGTGTCACATTATTTTTCAAGCCATAGCTAAGATTTACAAAAGAAAAACTTACTGACAGGACAGGGATTGATTACTCAAAACTGCCAGGGCTTCTTCCATGTGGGGTGGCAGGGGTATCTGGAAGGTGGTGGCCCTGCCCTCCAGCGGAATGGTGAGACGGGTGGCTGCTAACTGCAAGGTCCTTATGCCCACTGCTTTTTTTATCAGCTTGTTCACCTTGAAGTTGCCGTGCTTGTCGTCCGCCAGAATGGGGCAGCCAGATTGGGCAAGGTGGATACGGATTTGGTGGGTGCGACCAGTGCCGAGGGTAAGGTTCAGCAGTGAGAACAAGGGATTATTTCCTAAGTCCGCCACCTGTTCTGCCATGGCAGCAATTTCTGCTGTGGGAAAAATTCCTGCCACCTGATAAAAGGTTTCAGCCGTCTTGCCTGCTCCCGCCACCTGAACTCGCTGAGTTAGACGTCCAGTTTTTCCTAGGGCGGAGTTTGATTTTAATCCCTGCACCAGCCCAAAGCACAGAGCCTGATATTCTTTTTTCACCTGACCAGAAGCAATAATACCTGTCCACAAATGAGCGGCAGCAGAGGTTTTTGCCACCACCAAAAGGCCAGAGGTCTCCTTGTCTAGCCGATGCACCGGATAGACCTTGGCTCCAAGCTGTTCACTAAGCAGGGAATCCAAGGGATTTTTAACCCCTTCTCCCCCCTGCACCGCCAAGCCGGCTCTCTTGTTCACAATAAGGATTTCGTTATTTTCGTAGATGATGGGAATTTCTTTCACAGTTGCTCCAAATCTGATATCAATGATTGCACTTGATACATGGTAAGACCAGATACATCGGCAATTTCTTCAAGAGAATGACCTCCTGTAAAATGATAAAATGCTTGGAGCTTCTGGTCAAGGGCTGAAAGATTTGTGGCCGTGGTGTTCCCTGCACAGCCGATCTCTGAGCTTGCTCAGCGTGAGGCAACGGTGGGCTGCTGGCAACCTCCACCGCTTTTAATTTCATTGAACCTATGCTATACTGCATTCTGTGTTAGGTATCGTTCTTAGTGGAAGCAATAATTTTTTTTCTGTAGAGTGTGAGGATGGAATTACTCGTCAGTGTTCCATCAAGGGTAAAAAGCTCAAGGATAGTCAGGGCTATTACAATCCTTTGGCACCTGGAGATCGGGTGGAAATCCAGCCAGATGAGCTGGAGCAGGAAATGGGACAAATCCTTTCCCTTCAAAGCCGCACCAATGCCTTTGTCCGCTGGAATGTAAAAGGGCGGGCACCACAGCTTTTGGCAGCCAACCTAGACTACTTGATGATTGTCACTACCACCCAGGAACCACCCTTCCGCCCCCGCTTTGTAGACCGAGCCCTCGCTCAGGCTGAGCAGGCAGGAATCACTCCAATCATTATTTGCAACAAGTACGACCTGGTTGCCGACGAGGATGTGGAGTACCGCCTCACCGACTGGGAAAACATCGGCTACCAAGTATTACGCATCTCTGCCCGCAGTGGCGAGGGAATCCCAGAGTTGGCAGCCTTACTGGAAGACAAGCTTACCGCCTTTGTGGGGCAGTCTGGCGTGGGAAAATCAAGCCTCATCAATGTCCTTGATTCCAGCTGCGTACTGAAAACAGGAAGCCTTTCAGAAAAATACGGACGAGGAACCCACACCACCACCAAGGGCACCCTCCTTCACCTGACCTTAAACGAATCCTTAATGGGAGGACGGCAAAACGCTCGAGCCTCCATCATCGATACCCCCGGTGTCCGTCGCTTTGTGCTCCACGACATTGCTTCCGCAGACCTGGCCCTGTACTTTCGGGAAATGAAGCCCCTCGTGGGAACCTGCTCCTTTGGTATGTCCTGCAACCATAACCAAGAGCCAGGCTGCAAGATTCAAGAAGCAGTGTACAGCGGCATCATCAGTGAGGAGCGTTTTGAAAGTTGGCAGCGAATCTGTGAAGAAATCAACACTGGAAGCTGGGAATTCTAGCATGGAGCAACGGAACACTACCCTCATGCAGGTGGAAGAAAAGACCCTGCAGCAGTTGGACTTCCTGCGAATTCGATCCTCCATTGCAGGCTGTTGTCTCAGTCAGGAAGGACGGAATCTGGTGGAACAGCGTTTTCCCCAAACAGATGCCCAAGAGATTACTGCTTTTAAGGCCACAGCACGCCAGTGGATGACCTTTCTGGAATCCGCCCGACCCCTTCCCCTCACTGGCTGGGAACCAGTGGAGCCCATTGCCGACATTCTGGCCGTGGCCAATTCAGTTTTAAATCAGCAGGAGCTCCACACCTTAGCTAGCTTTTGTTCCATTACGGTGCAAACAGCAAAGGCTCTTTTGTCTGCAGCAAAATCCCTTCCCATTCCCCACCTAGAAGCTCAGGCACAGGATTTGCCAGACCTTCAGCAGCCCATTCAGCTCATTGGCCGAGTTCTTGACAAAAGCGGCCAGCTAAAGGATTTGCCAGAGCTACGGGAAATTCGAGGAAACATTGCCCGCATTCGCCGTGAAATTGATTCAGCCATTCGTCGCTACACTAGCGATACCAGCTTGAAGGATGTTTTGCAGTCCGATGTACCAGTGCTTCGCTCCGACAGACAGGTGCTGGCAGTTCGTTCTGGTAGCCGTTCCAAGATTCGAGGCATTATCCACGAAGTTTCTCAAACTGGCCACACCGTCTACATTGAGCCAGAAGAAATTGTCCGCAAAAACAACGAGCTAGTGCAGGAGGAATTTGCCCTTTCAGCAGAAATTCGCCGTATTTTCCGAGAGCTTACCGCAAGCCTTGCTCCCTTTCATCAAGACATTCTCTTGGCTCATCACAGTATGGTGCAGCTAGACGGAGCCTATGGAACGGCTCGCTGGGCAGTGAACAACAGGGCTATCTTTGCCAAGGATTTACCACCAGAAAGTCAGCCACGTCTTTTGCAGGCTCGCCATCCCCTTTTGGGAGAACAGGCGGTTCCCATTGACCTGGTTTTTCCCCAGAACTGCCGAGTACTGATTATCACCGGTCCCAACACTGGCGGTAAAACCGTTTCCTTAAAAACCCTAGCCCTGTTCACACTGCTGAATCAGTGTGGCTTTCCCATTCCCGCCGCCGAGGAAACTGCCCTTCCCCTATGTTCTGGAGTTTTTGCAGATATTGGTGACGAGCAATCCCTAGACCAATCCCTGTCAACCTTTTCTGGCCACATGAAAAATATTGGCCAAATGCTGGAGCGTTCCGACGGCAAGAGCCTTATCTTGCTGGACGAGCTGGGAAGCGGTACCGACCCTCAGGAGGGGGGAGCCATTGCCATGGCGGTGCTGGACAAGCTCATTCAACAAGGTGATATTGTGGTTGTTACAACCCATCACGGTGTTTTGAAAAATTACGGCTACACCCACCCCACCTGTACCAATGCCTCTGCCGAGTTTGATGAAAAAACCTTGGCTCCCACCTATCGCATTCGAGCAGGAATCCCTGGGGAAAGCCGAGCCTTGGACATAGCCCGACGGAACGGACTTCCTGCAGCCATTGTGGATCAAGCCACCGCCTACATGGAAGGTCAGCAGGCAGACATTTCAGCCATGATTACCTCCCTGACCAAAAAGCATCAGGAAGCAGACAAGCTGGCCCAAGACTTAAAGCAGGAGCAGCAAAGCATTCGTGACAAGCGACGAAGGGTGGATTTGAAGGAATTACAGCTTCGTCAGCGGGAGCAAGAGCTTTCTCGGGAAGACCAGCGGGAAGGACGCATCTTCTTGTCAGAAAGCCGCAAAATGCTGGAAAACCTCGTGAGGGAGCTGCGGGAAGGAGAGATTTCCAAGGCCAAAACCCAAAGCGTCAAGCAATTTATCTGTCAGCTAGATGCAAATATCAAAGAACAGGAAAAAAAGCTGGAAAGTCAGGAAGAGCAACTGCAGCAGGATCAACTAGAATTGGAAAAAATCCATGGAACTGCTCCCCTTGCACCTCCTGTAAAGGCTGGCAAAAAGAAGCGACTTAAAAACAAGGATGCACTAGCCTTGGCTCGAGCTCAAGATTTAGTACAAGCCCAGGAACATTCAGCAGGGGGAAATCAAACTGGCAACGTTGGAGCTGGCAGCAAGAAAATTCAGCAGGAGTTGCAATTCCAAGAAGGAGCCACCGTAGCCACCATCAAGGGCAACAGAACAGGCACCATTCTGAGACAAAGCGGCAAGGGAAGCTGGCTTGTTCAGGTGGGAGGACTGAAGCTCACCATGAAGGAAAAGGAATTGCGATTGCTGCAGCCCTTGGAAATCAATCCCTCCCAAATGGTGGAATATAGCCTGGTGGAAGGAGATGCTTCCAGTAGCTCTGCGGCCCACAGCCTTGCTACTCCCCAGGACAGGAGTTTTGTAAAGGATTCCAGCACGGAACGACCAGTACTGGAGCTACGGCTTTTAGGGATGCGCTGCGAGGAAGCCATCAAGGCACTGGAGCGACAACTGGACTTGGCCACCATGCAGGGTCTCTATCACTTTTCCGTTATCCACGGCAAGGGAAACGGCATCCTACAACAGGCTGTCCACGACTACCTTTCCCACTACCCCGGCATTACAGATTTTCACTTTGCCCGTCCAGAAGAAGGAGGCACCGGCAAAACCTACGTGTCCTTGGAGTGAGAAAATGGGGTTTTTGAGTCGTAGGTGATGAGTTACACTTAGACAGCAAGAATCTTATGACTACTGTTCCCACTTCTTTAACCAAATATACATACAAATGGAGGCAAGTAGCCCTTAAGCGGTGCTGGGGAAGGAGGGGGTCTTAGATAGGGAGCGACGGCTCAAGCCGGAAAATCGCGATATATTGAGCGATTTTAGCGAATCTCGCTTTTGCCCCGCAAAAGTGCGGAAACCCCCGCTTCCGAGTAGAGGGGTTTCCTCCCCCTAATAAACTCCCCCTGTCATAAATCCCATTTTTATGCTATATTTCACTGTGAAACCACCTTTTTTACCAAGGTGGATTTCCCTTTGGGCGAAACTAAAGTCCTGCCCCATCAAATTTTCTCGAGGTGAATATGATTACTTGGCAAAACCTAGACAAGCTGGAGTCCTTCAAGAAGCTCCAGTCATTGAAAAACCTTGTTTCCATCAAGGCTGAGCTTTCCTCTCCCACTGCCGCTGAACGGGTAGCACGCTATAGTGCCCCTATGGCTGCTGGTCTTACCTACAACTACAGTGCAAAAGAAGTAAGCCCCCAGATTCTGGCCATCTTGCAGGAATTGGCAGATGAAGCCCAGCTCACTGGTAAATTTCAGGAATTGTACAACGGTGCCACCATCAATACAGGAGAAAACCGCAAGGTTTTGCATCACCTGTTGCGGGGCCAGTTGGGACAGGATGTACTGCACCAAGGCAAGAACGAGGGAACCTTTTACCAGCAGCAGCTAGAAGCCATCAAAGCCTTTGTGGAAAAGGTGCACGGTGGACAACTCACCAATGCAGCTGGAGAAAAGTTTACCACAGTAGCCCAAATCGGTATCGGCGGTTCCGACCTAGGCCCCAGAGCTATGTACTTGGCTTTGGAGCAATGGGCTCGTACTAACGGTTGCCTCAAGATGAAGGCTGCCTTTATCTCCAACGTTGACCCCGACGATGGAGCAGGTGTTGTGGCAAGCCTTGATTTGAGCCACACCCTCTTTATTCTGGTATCCAAAAGCGGTACCACCCAGGAAACCCTGGCCAATGAGCTTTTCGTTAAGGACTTCCTGCAAAAAGCTGGCCTTGATCCTGCCAAGCACATGGTAGCCGTTACCTCCGAAACAAGCCCCTTAGCAAACAATCCTGCCTACCTGGCTTCCTTCTACATCGATGACTTTATCGGCGGACGTTATTCCTCCACCTCAGCAGTAGGTGGTGCCGTCCTCTCATTGGCTTTTGGCTACGAGGTTTTTGCTTCCTTCCTGAAGGGTGCCCACGAGGCAGATGTTACCGCCTGTGCCAGTGACATTACCAAGAACCCTGCCATGCTGGATGCCCTCATCGGCTTGTATGAGCGGAACGTACAGGGCTACCCTGCCACCGCCATCCTGCCCTATAGCCAGGCCCTCAGCCGCTTCCCTGCCCACCTTCAGCAGGCAGACATGGAATCCAACGGCAAGCAGGTAAACCGTGACGGCCAGCCAGTAGACTACGTAACAGGACCTGCCATCTTTGGTGAGCCAGGAACAAACGGCCAACACTCCTTCTACCAGCTGTTGCATCAGGGCACAGACATTATTCCCCTACAGTTTATCGGCTTTAAGGAAAACCAAACTGGCTGCGACGTAATAGTTGATGGTTCCACTAGTCAAAAAAAGCTCTGTGCTAACCTGGCAGCTCAAATCATGGCCTTTGCCTGTGGAAAGGAGGAGCAGAACCCCAACAAGTACTTCCCCGGAGGACGCCCCTCTAGCCTCATCTACGGAAACAAGCTTACTCCAGAAGCCTTGGGAGCCTTGCTGGCCCACTTTGAAAACAAGATTATGTTCCAGGGCTTCCTGTGGAACCTGAATAGCTTTGACCAAGAAGGTGTTCAGCTAGGAAAGATTCTCACCAAGCAGGTGCTGGCTCACAATACAGAGGGTGCCTTAAAGGCCTTTGCTGAAATCTTTGACATTTAATCTCGAAAAAGGCTGAAGAAGATGCAGGACCACGGGGACTTTCAAAGGTTCATTGCCCCAGATTGCAACAGAAGACAATTTATTCTCGATATGCTGAAAGACTTTGGAGTTCCTGCTGTTCCTCTATCATTGGAGGGAGCCCACCACATTTTGGTGAAGTTCCCTCCTTCAGCCTATAATCCCCAATTCAAGATGAAGACGGTGCTGGCCCACTACGACCGGGTGGACAACAGCCCTGGCGCCAACGACAACAGCGCCGCAGTCTTCCAAATCATCTACTGGGCCAGAAGGCTCCTGCGTTTTCCCGGAGCCCACAATGTGCAGATTATCTTTTCCGATGGGGAGGAGATGGGCGGTAACGAGGGTGTCTCGGAGCAGGGAGCCTTCGGCATCGCCACAAAATTCAGGAATCTTGGGCTGACACGGCAGGACGTGTACGCCTTCGACTGCTGTGGCCGAGGCGACTTTGTGGTGCTGTCCCAGGCGGGAAAGGGAAAGGGAAGCATCTCCTTCCAGCGGCAGTTCAACAGCTTGGTGGAGCGGACGGAAGACTTGATTAAATCCGTAGCTGGAAGAAAATGGGCTCCACTGCCGGTGCCCTACAGCGACAACGCTGGCTTTCTTGCCTGTGCAATTCCCGCCGTGGCCATCACCATCCTTCCCTCCCAGGAGGTGGTGTCCTACCTGCGGGAGCTGAAGCAGAATCCCGGGCTGGCCACCGCCGTGGTGAAAAGCAGCCAGGGACAGGATGTGGGGGCCAGAAGAATCAAGCCCTTGGAACCCTACCAGGTGCAGGAGAAGCTACCCATGACCTGGCGGCTCCTCCATACCGAATACGACAACCTTGCAAGCCTCACCCCAGAATCCTTTTCCCTGATGGAGTCCCTGCTGGATGCCCTTGCACGGGCAAGAACCCCAGCCTAAGACTCATGGATTATGGAAAGAACTAAACGACCTGAACAACTAGCACTGAGTCACATAAAATATACCTGAAAAGACGCTATTCAAGGACTTTTCGTTTCTTGAATTTCTCGACCGAAAATTCGTATGCCTCCTGAACAAGCGGCTTCAGCAGGTTAAAAGTATGCTCCGACGGATTGAGTACGCTAATCCAACCCATCCATGCGTAGACAGGATGGGGAATGATTTCATCAAAAACAGTAAAATCAAAATTCATGTCCACAACACAACCCGCAGCTGGACGAGCCGGGACTTTTCCGAACATCCTTTGGAAGGTGGTTTTCCTCACCCCCAGATTCACACGGAAGGCTTCCGCCCTGTTGAGATTGGAAGCCCTGTCATTGTCGCCATCCTTTTCCTTGACGGTCAGGACATACACACCACGCCTCAGCACGTGGCCGGGATTGTAAAATATGCCCTTTTCCCCCCAGCTGTCCACGAGTACCGTTCCGTCAAGAGAGGAAAGACACCAGTCCAATATTTGCCCAGGCTCCATTCTATTCAATCCTTTCCCGCCCGGCAAAGAAAGACACCACAAAGCCCACCGCCGCGGCAAGCAGGGAGGTGGCCAAGGTTGCAAAACCACAAAAGCCGGGGAAAATCACCAAAATAGAGCCCAGCACCAATCCCATAATAGCGCCGTAGGTTTGAGCGGGAACCTTTTCAATTAAAAAACGCACCAACTTTGCTCCACCCAAAAGCCCCACCACGCCACCAATTACAGCAGGAATCAGCAGGGGAATATTAAAGTCAGAGATGGCGGCAATTACTGTGCTATACACTCCCACCACCAGCATCAAAAAGGAACCAGAAATCCCAGGGATAATCATGGCAATGGTGGCGCAAGCTAGCCCAATAAAAAGCTTTACCGCCAGCAGTGGAGTCAGCTCAGTCTGAATGGGAGCACCACTTTCAGCCACATTGGCATAGGTCATGATTGCCATTACCGCCAGTGCCAGTACACCGCACACAATGGCAGAAACAGGTATTTTTCTAGCATCTGAAGAAGAAGCCTTACTAGCAGCCATCAGCCGCTTTGCAATCATGGGAATGCTTCCCAAAATAATGCCAATAAAAAACCAATTTGTCTGCACCGGATAATTTTCAAAAAGAAAGGTAATTGCCTTGCTGAACAAGATGATTCCCAGCCCCATGCCAACAACCAAGGGCAGAATGAACTTCCACTCAGAAAGAATCTTTTTCACATTCAAGGTAATAACATTAATGAGCCGGTCGTAAATATTGAAGACAACGGCAAGGGTTCCTCCCGAAACGCCAGGAATCACATTTGCCACTCCAAGGATCACTCCAATAACTATAAGTCTAATAAAATCCATGTTTTAAATATAATAAAAAGAAAGGCCCTACGCAAGGGAAAAATATGAAAGGTCGGTTGGAATTGAAGGAAGCTCAGTCCCCCAATTCCAACCGACTTTTCTGTTTCCCCAAAGAGGCTCTACCTCACTGGAAGGAAACTGAATCAAGTTTTTTTCAGAACTGGATTACATTAGTAAGAATAATCCCAAGAATCCCGCTGTGGTCGAGAAGCATTTCGTGGTGAACGGCCCTCCCGAAACTCTCCCCGCTGACCTTCTCGCCGTGACCTGTCACCTCTGTTGAAGGAGGATCGATTTTCCCCCCGTTCTCGATTAAATCCAGCAGGCTTTTCCTCGGCAGCATTTACCCGAACTCTCCGTCCGTCAATCATCTGCCCATTCAAGGAAGCAATGGCTTCATCTGCAGCTTCATCCTGCTCCATTTCCACAAAGCCAAATCCACGGGACTGGTCGGTAAATCTATCACGAATCACCTGGGCAGAAATGACGGTACCAAACTGAGCAAAAACTGAACAAAGCCCATCTTCAGTTGTTCTGAAACTAAGATTTCCAACATAAATTTTCTTAGACATTCATAATCCTTTGCCAACCATCCCTTCAGTTTGTTCACAGGGACTTGACTATTTAAGCATAGTAAGAAAGGTGTATGAAGTCAAGAAAGATAATTGAAGTCAAAGAAAAAAAAAAGTATAGTAGTAGTATGATTACTGCAGAAATTACCGACCAGCACGTGCTGCAACATCTTGATTCTATCCACAAGGATGGCATGTCCGTCTTTGTTATGGCAGATGGACTGTATCGTGGAGCCTTTTTCCACGGCACTCGATTTATAAACCAAATGCGAGCAAACCACAAGCTGGGGATTTTAGAAACCCTGGTTCTGGGACAAGCCTATCTTTCCACCGCCTTGTTGATTCCCACCATGAAGGGACGAGGACGAGTAAGTTTTCGCTATGATACCAACGGTCCTGCCGCAGGCTTTTGTACCGAAGCCGACAGTGCCGGTTCTGTTCGTGGCTATCTTTTGCAAGATCCCATTCCCATTACCAAACCCTTGGATAGCTGGGACTTAGCCCCCTTCTTTGGCCCAGGTACCCTCACTATCTCCCGCTTTAACGAAGGAGCCAAGGAGCCTCAGGTGGGCAGCGTGGAAATCAAGCATCGTAACATTGCTCAGGACTTAGCCTGGTACTTTGCCCAGTCAGAGCAAATCTACACCGCCTTCAACACCAGCATCCAGTTTGACCGCCAAGGTCAGGTAATCGGTGCTGGAGGAATGTTCCTGCAAAAAATGCCTGCCCACGGAGGAAGTTCTGGCAAGGATCTGGCAGAACGCCAAGCCTACGAAGCCGAAGTTACCGAGGCAGTGGAGCACGCCTTCCAAGCAGCTCCCTCCTACGGCCAATGGTTCTCAGAAGGCGGGGATCGTGACGACATCATCTACGGGCTTTTCCGCGACTTTAATCCCACCGTTGCCTTAGAGCGAGACATCATCTTTGACTGCTCCTGTACCCGAGAAAAATATTTATCTGCGGTAAAAAACCTTGGTCAAGATGAAGTGGCAGACATAAAGCAAAACGGTCCCAATCCGCTGGAAATCATCTGCCACAACTGTGGCAGTGTCTATCACATTCCCACAGAGGAACTGTAGGTTAAAAATTAATCTGGAATTATCGGTAAACAGGCTTGATGTAAATTGAAGTTGAAGTGAAGTGCACTTCAAATCAAGCCTGTTTTTTTTAATTTGACGGAACAATAGCCAAGGAACCAAGATATACTACCTGACTATACAAAGGAGTCAATGAAGGACTCATTCCTGTGGAAACAGCATATAAGGCTACATACCAAGTGCTTGTTCCAGCACCAGTAGAGAAGCTTACATCCTCCTGCCCTTCCTCAGGAAGGGAATAGATTGAATCTGAGTCTGCCGTTGAACTAAAAGAAAAGGTTTTATTTTCCACACTCCGTACAGGTACTCCAATGCTCTGCCCATCTACAGTAATATTAGCAGGATACGCATATCCTTGATTAGCCTGTGTTGTATTTGCAAGGCGAATAGTAACTGCCTTTGTTTGGCCAGCAGATACAAGGTTTGCTGTAGTTACCTTATCTGTAGTCAAAGGCTGGTAGCCCCAACTTATCAGTAGCTCCATTCCTTGGTTTGTATATTCCTTATTGATATTTTCAATACTTTTTTTGTTGTTAAATAATTGATCTGGACTATTATATATCTTATAATATACCGACGTTCCTTGAAAAATATCTGCATTGTCAGCATTAGATGATGCGGTGGCAAAAGAAACAAACTTCTTTAATGGGTCATTACTTAAACTTTCAGTCTCATCAATAAAATCTATGGAGATGGGAGGATCAAGATAATAAAAGGTATCGAGGCCACAAGCGGAAAAAAACACCAATAAAAAAAACCAGCTAAATATCATCCGTAGTATTTTCATACATTACAGATAATATCTTGCTGGCCTTCTTTTTTCAAGACATGAAAATCTTCTGTCTTAAAACAAAGGAATCTTCTTACTGAATCTTCCCTTCTGCCTTCAAGGCAATCAAGCGAGATTCAGCCAAGCTTGTCCATGAATCGGAAGGATAGTTGTCCTTCAGGTTTGAATAATTCTCTGCAGCTGCAGTATAATCACCCTTTCCTTCCAGCAAGCGACCCAGGCTAAAAAGAAGGTGAGACTCAAACTCGCAGTCAGGAGTTGAAATTGCCTTCTTATAGTAATCGATAGCAAGGTCAACCTCAGCAAGTTCCTCGGAACATACAGCAGCATTGTAGTAACAAACAGCAGCAGTGTAGCCTGCATTCTTTGTAGTAGCAGCAGCCAACCAGCAGTCACGGGCCTCACCCCATTTTTCCTGGCTAAAATAAATCTCAGCAGCAGCCATGCTTGAACGCAATCCAACGATGTTTCCCTTGTTCTTTTCTGCTAGCTCGAGCACCTGAGGCAGAGCTACATCACGGGCAGTATCAACAGAAGCCTCATCTGCCTTTGACAAGGTATAAATGATACTATCCAACTGATTCAATCCCTTCTGGTGGGATGAAGTTGTTACGGAAGAAATAACACCCCAAACAATAGCTACAATAATAAGCGCTACAATTACACCAATGAACAGAACACGATACTTTGACAAAAAACCACTAACCTTGTCAGCCAGGGGCTTTTTCTCTTCTGTATTCTTCTCAGCCATATATGCTCCTTACATTAACGGATATGCAGCTCGTTTAACAAACGAGAAACATAAGTCCGCTGAATTCCTAAAATCTTTCCAGCTTCCGTCTGATTCCAAGCAGTCTCGTCAAGAATCTGGGTAATATATGCCTTCTTGAATTTGTTGATGGCAGTCTTTAAAGTTCTGTCCTCACCAGTCAAATCAAGGTCATATGCAAAGGTATGTTTTTGCGCCTCTGCATCACCAGCAGCACAAAAATTTTGCAAACGAAGATCATCTGCACGAATCAGAGGGGGCTTTCCCAAAACACAAGCCCGCTCAATGGTATTTTCCAGCTCCCGCACATTACCCGGCCAATAATATGAATGCAAAACAGCCAGTGCATCATCAGAAAATCCCACAAAGTTCTTTTTCACCTCACTGCTGAATTTATGACAGAAAAACTGAGCCAAAGGCTCTATGTCTTCCCGCCGATTCCGCAGGGGAGGAACGTTCAAAGGTAAAACGTTCAGCCGATAGTACAAATCCTGTCGAAAAGTACCATCTTGTACCATTCCCTCCAAATCACGATTGGTGGCGGCAATAATGCGAACATCAACAGAAATGGTTTTACTAGAACCAACCTTTTCAAAGGTTTTAGACTGCAGCACCCGCAACAGCTTTGACTGCAAATCCAAGGGCAATTCTCCCACCTCATCAAGAAAGATGGTTCCACCGTTAGCCATCTCAAAACGACCAACTCTATCACTTACGGCACTGGTAAAGGAACCCTTTACATGACCGAAAAGCTCACTTTCCAATAACTGGGGAGAAAGGGCTGCACAATTCACCCGAACAAAGGGCTTTCGTGAGCGATCACTTTTCAGGTGAAGCTGCTCAGCAAACAACTCCTTTCCTACTCCGCTTTCCCCAAGAATCAATACGGAGATATTTGTTTGAGCAACCTCATCAAGGGTGCTCACTAAATCCAGCATTACAGAGCTGTTGGCCAAAAAAGTATGGTATTCTTCTCCATACTGAATCCTGCTCCGTAATACACTATTCTCATCCTGAACAGTCTTAAACTGACCAGCAACCTCGTAAGCCATTCCAGCCTGAGCACCCAGTAATTCCAGTATGCCCAAGTCCTCGTGGCTGAACTTTTGTCCGTTAGTCTTGTTCAGCAACTGAATGACACCCACACAGGAGTTCTTCACTCGCAGGGGGATAGCAATCATGTTTTCAGTTTTGTAGCCTGTTCTATCTTGAACCGTAGCAAAAAAACGCTGATCATGCTGTACATCGTCAATAACAAGGCTTTTGTTGTTTCTAAACACCCAACCAGCAATGCTATTATTGATGTCAACAGGGATGGTCATAGCCTTGACACCAGCTGGACCCAAGGCAATCCTAAAATTCAAGACAGTATTTCCCTGATTAGGTAAAAACAGGGATGATGACTCACATTCAACAAGACGCATTGCCGATTTAAGGATATAAATCAACAATGCGTCAAAGTCAGAATAATTAGAATTTATCAGTGAATTGATTTCGATGAGGGTTTTGAGTCTGTCGATTTCAAAAGTCTCAGAAGCCATGCCCTCACCGAAATATTCTTTAGTTATTCTTGTTCTTGAGAAGATCTCCAAGAGTGAAAGCACCATCGTTGCCGTCATCAACAGAAGACATATACTGGGAAATTTCATCCCGCTGCTGCTTTCTCTTGAATTCCTTAACAGAGAAGGCTGCCTTCTGCTTTTCTGGGTTAACATCCACAACGTATACGTTGATTTTGTCACCAACATTGTACTTCTTTACAGCCTCTTCAAAGGTCTCCTCACGGCTTTCGCTGAGATTGGACTTGTTTACCAATCCTTCGATTCCACCAGGAGCCCGTACGAAGATTCCGAAGTCAGCGATGGATACAACCTCACCCTCCAGAGTTGAACCTGACTTGTAGGTTGCACAGAACTGCTGCCATGGATCTTCGGAAAGCTGCTTAACACCCAAGCGGATGCGGTGATTTTCAGAATCGCTTTCGATAACTACCACTTCGATTTCCTGATCAACGGTCAATTCGCTACCAGGATGCTTAACCTTCTTTGTCCAAGAAAGATCGTCGGCATGGAGGAATCCATCGATTCCTTCTTCAAGCTCAACAAAGGCACCAGCATTGGTAACCTTTACAACCTTTCTGGTAAGGCGTGTTCCAACAGGATATTTTTCGGTAATGGAGTTCCAAGGATTGTCAGTTACCTGCTTCAATCCCAAGGAAACACGGCCAGCCTGGATGTCATAACCCAGAACCATGCACTCTACCTCATCACCAATCTTCACCATGTCAGAAGCCTTGTTAATCTTCTTTACCCAGGAGAACTCGCTGATGTGAGCCAAACCTTCGATTCCTTCTTCCAGCTCGATGAAGGCACCAAAGTCGGTAAGCTTGGTAACAGTCCCCTTTACTACGTCATTTACGTGGTACTTGTCTTCAAAGTGCAACCAAGGATCTTCGCTGAAGTGCTTCAATGAAAGATTGATGCGCTTCTCTTCTGGATCAAGGCGAATAACCTTCAGCTCAATCTCCTGACCCTTCTTTACAAAGTCCTTGGGACGAGTTACGTGACCCCAGCTCATGTCATTGATGTGCAGCAATCCATCGAAGCCACCCAAATCAATGAAGGCACCAAAGCTAGTGAAGCTCTTTACAGTTCCCTTAACGGTATCACCAATGGTGATGTCATTGAAGAATGCTTCACGGTTGGACTCCATGGACTCCTCAAGGTACTTGCGGCGGTTTACCACTACGTTGGCCTTGTTGTCGCTATAGAGGCGCTCAACATAGAACTTGCCAGTAAGACCAAGCAACTTCTCTGCCTTCTCAACCTTCTGGCTATCGGACTGGCTAATGGGAAGGAATGCCTTGATACCGCTACCAAGGTTTACATCAAAACCACCCTTTACAACCTTTTCGATAGTTCCTTCAACAGGAGTCTTATCATTCAAGGCCTGTCGCAGGTTCTTCCACAGCTGCTTTACATCAGCCTTCTGCTTGGACACTACAACATGACCATGCTTGTTTTCTTTCTTTTCAAGAACAACGGCAACGGTGTCACCTACTTCTGGCAAGTCTGTAAATTCTGTGGTAGAAATCATTCCTTCTGACTTGCAACCTACATCAACATAAACATAATCAGAGGTGACCTGAACTACGATACCGTCTACTAATTGACCTTCTTCAAGAGACTCAAAACTTTTGAGTGTCTCTTCCTGCAATTGTGTCTGAATGTTCCCCTTCTGGGCTACATTCTTTTCCACTTCCATCTGCTCCATAACAAACCCTTAATTGTGAATTTTACGAATTATTATCTCACAAACCTGCTCAATCGTCAAGTCCGATGTATCAATATATGTGGCATCAGGAGCAATTTTAAGGGCTCCTTCAGCTTTTGCCTTGTCTATTTCATCCCGTTTGCGAATGCCTTCCTTGATTTCCTCCAAGGAAAGATTGCTGACCCCCTGCTTAAACCGTCGGAGAGCCTGAACATCGATGGAAGCGTCAAGATAGAACTTGTGCTCCGCATCGGGGAATACCACGGTGGTCATGTCCCGCCCCTCACAAATTATACTCAAGGACTTGGTAATGTGGCGGATTTTCTCATTGACGATGTGCCGAAGGGGAATGATTGATGAAACCTGGGCGGTGTGGGCATCCACCTGGTCGGTATGGAGGGAATCCTCCACATCCTCTCCATTGATAACCAGCCGGGAGTTCACATAGTCAATGTCCAGCTTCTGTGCATGTGCAATGATTTCCTGATGATTTTCCAAGTCAATCCCGGAACGAAGCAATGACAACGTGATTCCACGATAAAAACTGCCGGAATTCAAGAAAGTGATGTTCAGCTTGTCTGCAATAATCTTTGCAATGGTACTTTTTCCACAGCCAGCAGGGCCGTCTATAGCCACAACCATTATGGCCTCCTTTAATCTAACCTTTGTATACTATACCTAATTTTCTTGGCATAATGCAAGGAGCCCTGCAACCTGGGCAGCATCAAGCTCACGGTATTTGCCTTCTTCCAAAGAATCCATGTTCAGGTTACCAATACGAACACGGGTAAGCCGCCTGATGGGAACTTCAAAATGCTCGAAGACACGGCGAATCTCTCGGTTTTTGCCTTCTATCAACACCACAATGAGGCGACGCTGATGCACCAGACGGGCTTCTAGGCAGCGGTAGAACACACCTTCGATGCGGATACCACGACAAAACCTGTCCACTAGCTCCTGGGGAATGGGTACCGTGGCTTCCACCACATATTCCTTTTCGATTTGAGATGAGGGATGGGACACTCGTGCGGCAAAATCTCCGTCGTTGGTAAAAAGCACCAAGCCCTGGGAGAACATATCCAAACGGCCCACGTTGTAGAGTCGCTCGCTAAAGTGGGGAGCCAAAAGCTCTGCCGCTGTGGAACGCCCCTTCTCGTCTGCCAAGGAACAAACATACCCTGCAGGCTTGTTCAACAAAACATATCGTTTCTTTGACTCCACCACTACAGGTTGGCCGTCAAAAAGCACCTTGTCTGTGGGCAAGACCTTGGTGCCAGGAGTGGTAACTACAGTGCCGTTTACAGAAACACGCCCCTCGGCAATCAATGCTTCGCAGGCACGGCGGCTTGCAATGCCGCTGTGGGCAAGGAATACCTGAAGTCGCATTCCAGCCTCAGAAGCTGGCTCTGTAGTGGGCTTGGTTTGAGATGATTTTTCTGAAAAAGAATTTTTTTCTTGGGAAAAATCTGACCCAGAAGAATTCCTTGAATTTGAGGAAGCTGCAGGAGTGGCTGGGCTTTGGGAAGCAGCCTTCTTCTTTACAAATTTGCTGGCTGAGTTATCTTGCAAGTTCAAACCTCTCGCTTTCTGTTTCATCTAGTTTTGGTAAATCTGCAATGCTGTTTAATTGGAACAGCTGCAGGAAATCCTTGGTGGTACCGAACTGGATGGGCTTTCCGGGAATATCCTTTCTGCCCACCTCCTTGATAAGGTTCCGCTCCACCAGAATACGAATCATGTTGTCTGCAGAAACACCACGAAGGGCTTCAATTTCGGCACGGGTAATGGGCTGGGAATAGGCAATGATAGCCAAGGTTTCCATGGCTGCCCGGGAAAGCTTTCCTTCGTTTTTCTTGCCGTACCGCTCCTTCAAGTAATTCCACAGGTCTTTTTTGGGAGTCAGGGACCAGCCGCCACCAATTTGTACCAGCTCGATGCCTGAATCTTCTGCGGCATATTTTTCCTTCAATTTTTCCAAGACAAGCTTTACCACATCCTCTGAAAACTCAGAAATCCGAGCAAGATTCTGCTCGCTCTGTGGCTCCGATTCCAAAAATAAAATTGCTTCTATAAGACCAGTTTCCTTTTCCAATTGAATCTCCATCATACTATGCTGCCTTGTAGGGGCAAATCTTAATGTCGCCAAACATCTTGTTCTGGTAGATGCAGGCAACCTTGAATTTTACCGCCTCCAGAATTGCCATAAAGGCACAGACAACATCAAGGACATTTCCTTTTCGTGTAATTAAATCTGTAAAGAAGCACTCTCCCCGCTGGTCAAAAAGCTCATTCATCAGGGTAACCTTTTCGTTTACAGAAATTTCTTCGTACAGGTCAAGAATCTTTTCAGCTGAATAGGAGGATACCAGATTTCTAAAAATTTTCTGCATATCCTGCAACAAGTCCCAGGTATCAAGCTTTTCCCACACATTTTCTTCTTCAAAAGGAAGGAGACGTTGGATTTTTCTGCGTTCAAAGCTCCAATCTGCCTCATCTTCCTTTTCTTCCATGAGGGCGGACAATTTCTTGAACTTCTGATATTCAATCAGTTTTTCCACCAATTCTTGACGGGGATCTTCCAACTCCTCTTCTCCAAAGGAAATTTCCACGGGCAGCAGCATTCGTGACTTGATGTACAATAAATCGGAAGCCATGGAATAAAAATCCGTCAAGTTTTCCAAGTCAGGAGTTACGGCAAAGTCAAGGTACTCAAGGAATTGCTCGGTAATCTGACCGATGGGAATGTCGTAGATATTTACCTCGTTCTTTTTAATAAGAAAGAGAAGTACATCCAGTGGACCGTCAAAGTCATTGAGGGTAAAGGTTCTTCCGTCCTTGTCTTGATTTTCATTTGTCAACAGGGTGTCTACCGATGGGGTACAAACTGCTTGATTCATTCATTCCTCCTGAACAAGTCGGAATACTACTGAACCTTAACAATCTCCTGATGAGAAAGGGATTCCAAGCATTCGCTGTAAAAGGACTTGTTTATACTTAAATCGGCATTCTGAAAAAAAACTTCAAGCATGGGCACCAAGACAAAGGCTCGTTCGGTAAGCCCGGGATGGGGAATGATTAAATCTGGATCTTCCACCCGCTGGCTACCAAAAAGCTCTATGTCGATGTCTAGGGAACGGGGACCTTTGAAAATCTCCCTGCTTCTGTCCCGCCCCAGCTGGGCTTCTACCTGCTGGGTAAAAGTCAATAGCTCACGAGGACTGCCAGCAAAGCGACCTGCCACCACCATGTTGAAAAAATCCTCTTGGTTCTGATAATACAGGGGAGCAGTACGATACAGGCTGGAAGCCTTTAAATCCATGATTTTTTGAGAAAGCAGGTGGCAGGCAGATTCCAGCAGCTGGCAAGGAGTTTGGTTCTGGAAGCTACGGTTTGACCCCAGCCCCAGAACCACTATTGTTGATTCCATATCCATCCTAGAACAGCTCATCAGGAATAGGAGGAACCGCCCCTGCGGAATTTCCCGCAGCTCCAGGAGCCTCAACCTCTACAGCTTTGGCTTTGTCTGCTGGAGCGGCACTAGAAGGAGCTTTTCCAGCCTTGGCCTTTCCTTCTTTTTCATCCTTATTCTTCAGCTGCTGACCAGGGAACATCTTTTCCCGCAGCTTAATCTCAATATCCCTAGTAAAGTCTGGATTCTGCTCCAAGAAAGCAAGGGCATTTTCCCTACCCTGTCCCACCTTCTCTGTTTCGGTGGTATACCAGGCACCCTTCTTGTCGATGAGGCCATACTTTACCGCACCGTCCAACAAACTGGACATGGCGGACACTCCCTTTCCAAAGTAAATGTCCAGCTCTACTTTTCTGAAAGGAGGAGCAACCTTGTTCTTGACAATCTTTACTCGGACGCGATTTCCCACTGCTTCATCGGCTCCCTTGGCATCGATGGATTCAATACGGCGAATCTCCAAACGGATAGATGAATAAAACTTAAGGGCATTACCACCAGTGGTAGTTTCAGGATTACCGAACATAACACCGATTTTCATACGAATCTGGTTGATGAACACCAGGATACACTTTGACTTGCCGATGATGGCGGTAAGCTTTCGCAGAGCCTGGCTCATAAGGCGAGCCTGCAGCCCCATGTGAGAATCTCCCATGTCGCCTTCAATTTCAGCCTGGGGAGTAAGGGCTGCTACAGAGTCCACAACGATGATGTCCACCGCTCCAGACCGTACCAGGCTTTCTGCAATTTCCAGTGCCTGCTCTCCAGTATCTGGCTGGGAAACCCACAATTCGTCAATATTTACTCCAAGATTCTTTGCATACACAGGATCCAGGGCATGCTCTGCATCGATAAAGGCTGCAATGCCACCCATTTTCTGAGCCTCTGCAATGGCGTGCAGGGCCAAGGTTGTCTTTCCAGAAGATTCAGGGCCGTACATTTCGATAATACGTCCCTTGGGATAACCACCCACACCCAAAGCCTCGTCCAAAAGAATTGAACCAGAGGGAACCACCTCTACACCGGAGGCATCGGTACTTGTTCCCAGCTTCATCAAGGAACCTGAACCAAACTGCTTTTCAATCTGCAGGCGTGCTGCCTCCAAAGCCTTCATTTTTTCCGACATATCAGCCGGAGCATTCATTTCTACAGCCATTTTAGCCACCTTTATTTTCCTCCCGTATATATTATAGGTGTGAACAGTTGGTTTTCGTGCAATTTTTAAGAAAAAAATTTATTTTTTTCAGATAAACTCAACTAGAGAAAGGATACTGGATTTAGAAAAAACTTACAAGGAACTGCCGTCTCTGGGCTGGTACACGGACTTTCCCTGAATGAACAGCTTGCCATCTTCCCGCACACCGATTCGGCCAAGCACCTGTAGCGGCAGGGTGGCATCAATATCCATGGCCTGCTGAAACACCAGAGGAACTATTCCTTCCACCCGTTGTAAATTCTCGTAGCCCACCAGCAAATCACAGGTAAAACCCTCGTTACTGGACTGGGCATTGGTAATCCGTCCCTTCCAAACCACCCAACAATCCACGTACAGATGAGGTTCCTTTATAACCTGTAGATAGGAAATATTGTCGGTAAAGGAATCAAAGGTGGGCTCCTGTAGGTAGTCCATCAGCATACGAACATTCTGCTTAATGGCGGTGGAGGCATTGGAATGAAGAATTCTATTGATTTCGATTTGAGCCGCATTGTCACGATGCTGCTGGAATAAGCTACGAGCCGCATCATAGGTTTCATTCACCTGACGGGCATTCATAATGTAGTGATATGCCTCCCCAGACAAATCCTCCTGAAGTGCATTGTTCCGCTGATCCACAGACAAAGCAAAGGCAGACAAATCAGCCCGTGGTTGGACAGGATGAGACAAGCTATAAAACTGAGCCGTAAGAAAACCTGCATATCCCACCAGCAGCACGGACACCAGCACTAAAAGGAATTTCACAAAGGGATGGATTCCCAAGGAAGGATAAAATTTTTTTGCTCCCCCACCAGAAATAAATTCGTGAAGCAATTCCGTACTTTTTGACTTTTGCTCGATGACATCCAAAGCTTTGAGAGCAATCTTATTCTTTGGCTCTATATCAAGCACATCAAGGTAATAATTTATGGCTCGATCCGTTTCACCCCGCCGGAGGAACAAGGCCGCTTGGGCAAGGATAATCCGCTGGTCAGAGACAGTAAGCCTTCTGGCGGCATCAAAATAGCTGTTTGCACCAGCCCTATCGTCCTGATACAAACATGCTGTACCGAGATAATAATAAAAATCGATACTATCCCTGTACTCATCCTCATGCTGCTCCAACAATGTGATGACATTGAAGAATTTTCTGGCACGGAGAAGTTTTCTAGCAATTTTAAGAGGTCCAGCAGCTTTGGACATACCTAAAGCCGCCTTACTTTTTCCAAAATAGCATCCAGTTCCGCATTGAGACGCAAGAGCTCATTCCTATCGATATGAGCTGGGTCTTCCTCCAGGTTTCTGATTCTGTCTAACAAATCATTGATATACTGCATGTTCAGCATACTGTCGGTAATATCTCCCACGGTATAGACAACTCCATACTCATCAGTGTAGAGAATTTTATCCCCATCTGTCAAATTACCAGCCCCCTGCTTTGGTCCTAGAAAGCTTGCCGTAGGAGGAATTTTTGCCTTGGAAGCCAAGGTAATATAGAAGGTGACAGACCCCTTAGTAGATGGGGTTAAGGACATCTTATCCCACAGGGCACAAATGGCTGAGTTATTGTATGAAAATACAGAATTGAAGGTTCTTCCCGTCTTGATGATGGGCATCCAGCTATCACTGGTGACTACGTCCTTGTTAGCCAAAACCACCATCTTGGGGCTAGAAATTCCGTTGCCTTCAAAGAGAAATTGGATGGATTCATTTCCATTGGAGGAACGAACCCACTGCAGCTGCTCCATATCAGAGAAACTTGCTTCGGTGCTGACGTAGGGATAGCGGGCGGTTACAAAATGCACCCCGGAATTTTCTCCCAAAATCGTATCAAAAATCCCTTTCAGAGCCACATTCAAGGTTGTGGAAGAAATATTCTCCAACACCACCTCTACCTTTACAGCTCCCTGTCCAGAACTTGTTACATCGGCAACAGGGGTTAAATTCACTGCTACGTTTAGCTTGTCCCGAATCTTAAAAACAAGGCCTGCTCCATCATTTTGATCCACAAGCTGGATAGACGAGATAGAACCACGGCGCAACTGATAGGCGGTATCATCCACCAACACACTGAAATAAGTGGTGGCATAATCGTTGTGGGAAACGAAGAAATTGGTGGAGGAGCTTGATTTTTCAGGGGCATAGCGAATATTGAAGGCACCTACATCGTCAGAAACCTGAAGCACAAAGTCTCCCAGCCGCTTATCCAGTGTGGTAGCTGGAGCAAAAGCCATGACGGTAAAAAGAATCAATACAAATGAAATAAATTGTAGCCTTCTCATTAGTTTTCTCCCTTGATGGAACGTTCCTCCAGCAATCGCTGTAATTCCTCAACCTTTTCCCGCAAGGACTCAAGCTCAGGATACCGTGCAGCTGTGCCAGAAACCGTTTCCCGCACAGCACTCTCGTTTACTTGGGGTGTTGCCTGGGAAACTTGTTCCTTTGAAACAGGCTCTTCTGGGGCTGGCTTTTCGGAAACCGCTGTGTTGCTGAATGCCTGACTTGCAGTAGCAATATCCGAAGCCAAACGACGGGCCTCACTGGCAGAAATCTCCAGCAACTTCTTTTCTTCCTCTAATTGTGCTATACGACGAGACTGCTCATCATTACGATACTGCAGCTCATCTACAGTGGACTGCATTGCCCGCATATCGGAAAAGCTTTTGGAAAGCTGGTCCTGCAGTCCCATGGAATCCTCAGACTGGTACTTCCGAAGCTGTTTTTCGTAATCTTCCTTTGCGGCAAGATATTCCTCTCCAGTCACTCGCAACAAGTAGAGCAATTTTTCTTCCCGCTCCACCTGGCCAATAATTCTCAGCCGGTCTTTGGCCTCTGGAGAACGCTCTGCCAAAGGATAATCATCCACCAGTCGCTGGTACAGTACCTTGGCGGAGCTGTAATTATATTCATTGAAGAAAGACTCTGCGATAAAAAAGAGGGCGGAAGGATAAAACTCACTGTCAGGATAGCTGTGGCAAAAATCGGTAAACTGGGATATGGCATCCTGATATTTGCCGGAGCAATATAGAGAACGACCATACTGGTATTCCACTAAAGGATAGAATCCCCCCTCAGGATACTGAGCCATATAATGCTGGCAATCCTGAATTGCAGCCTCATATTCCTGACTGTACATTTCAGACAAAATCAGCAGGTACCAAGTCTCCTCCGTGGTGGCTCCAGAACCTACAGCCTTCCGAAGAAAAAACAATGCGGAAACCCAATCCCCATTACGGAATGCCTCGTACCCTTGCAGCATGGAAAGATTTTGCCCGTCAGCCTCATTTGCCACAAGGACACCCTGGGGCACGCAAAACAGCAGACACAACAATATGGCTAAAAATATTCCTCTTTTCATTGTCAGGTACTTTATCTCCAAAAAAAAAAATCACAGAACCAAGGATCCGCTAAAAAAGGATGATCCTGATACTAATATATCGGCACCTTTGTCAATTACAAAACCTGCGGTTTCTGTATTTATTCCACCATCTACAGAAATCAAATAGTTGTAGCCATATTCCTCCCGAAGTTTTTTCAAGAGAGCAATCTTTTCTGCAGCACGAGGAATGAACTCCTGTCCGCCAAAACCGGGATTTACGGTCATAACAAGCACCAAGTCCACGTAGGGCAGGATTTCTTCTATGGCACTGACGGGGATTGAAGGCACAATGGAAATTCCAGCCTTTTTTCCCAGCTGGTGAATAGCAGCCATAACACGATGGTGATGGACTGTAGCCTCCCAATGGATGGTGATATAGTCGGCACCGGCAGCAGCAAAGCTTTCTATCTGGGTTTCAGGATGCTCCACCATAAGATGCACATCAAAGGGCAAAGAGGAATGGGGACGCAGAGACTTTACAATGGGCTGACCAAAGGTAATCTGGGGAACAAAGGTTCCGTCCATCACATCGATATGAACCCAATCCGCCCCCTTCTCTTCCATGTATTTGAAGGATTTTTCCAAGGAGAAAAAATCGGCAGAAAGAAGGGAGGGAGCCAACAGCACTGATTTTCCGGTTGATTTTGAAGTATCCATAGCCCATAAATAGTAACAAATGATGTTGAATATGTAAATACATCTTTTATCCACTTTCCTCTGGAATGCTTGGAAAACCAGGAAAAAAAATACCAACTTTTAGGAACAAAACTAAACTTTTATAAAAAATCTATATTTTTTTTGTTTATTTTCCGTGAAATTTTTTAAAAATAGGGCTTTACCACCTTGACGCACACTAGCAAAACATACTATAAATGTTCCCCACTTTTGAAAAAAAATGTAATTGACTAAAGATTATATATTTGTATAATAAGAAATATAGCTATGAGTACTCGACTAAACAATGGACTTTACCAGGCATATGAACTTTTGAAAGAAGGCAAACCTGCTATGGCAAAGCCCCTGCTGGAGGACGCTCTGGCAGATGATTTAGACAACAAGGAGATTCTATTCACTATCCGGTGCGCCAGCTTTTGGAAGGAAGAGCTTTCTGTTGCAGAAGCTATTCTTCTTCCATTTGAAAGGGGGGAGCGGATAATCCAAGGATGGAAGCGATTCATAACAGGAATCACTGACTTGTTGGACGAAAATTATGAGGCCAGTATTTATGCTGTACGGCGGGGAGTGTTTTCCCAGGCACTGGAAAACTACCAGCAACACTTGGAGGACCCCCAGCAAATTTTACGGGCAGAAGCCTACCGAAAGGCTGCCTTCTGTCACAAGCAACTGGGTGCCTTTGAGGTAGCATTAACCTACCTGAAAGAAGCCAACACCCTGTTGGACAACATAACTAAGCGGGAGGATGCTGCCCCTATCTTAGCCGAAATGGCAGACTGCTATGCCCTGTGCGGACAGGACTGCTATGCAAAGGTTTTTTTTCGGGAAGCATTTTTTCTTGGAGCTAATAAGATTGATTTACTCTTTCTTGACTCCGAATTAATCCTACGGTTGGTGGAGTTAGTACGGCAGTTCGGCTACCCCGACCGAGTAATGCAAGAATGGATACCGGTGTACGGTGTCCTTTATGGTGTTCTTAACATAAACCGACCCTTGAGGCCCATTGAGTTCAGCAACTTGAAGCGGGACATCACCAGCCTTGAGAATGAGATTCAGTCTTCCACTAGTGAAGTGTCTTTGCTGGTGCCCAGACTCATCAATAAGTACTTTTGGCTTATTGACTATTACATGAACGTAAACGACAACAGGGAAATGATTGAGGACACCCTCCGTCGAATACGGTTGCTTAACGAAGACGTGTATCGAGCATACACCATGTAGCGGTAAGTGGAACAGAATCAAACAGAATCGCTGGTACGAGCAAAATTACTGGCACAACAGGAGTGATATATGTCTGAGGAATTGGTAAAATCTGTACAGGAAATGCTGACGGAAGAAAAATGGACACGGGCAACCATCAGTAATTATTCAAAGAATAATTTCATCGAGCTGGCTGTCGTCGTGGAAAATGCCCGAAACCACAACTGCATCGATGAGATTAAAGCCATCTGCGACGAGCATTTGTCCCATACAAAGCAGAGCATCATCGCTCTGTACATCTCTGGTATGCTGGGGCTAAAGAAGGGAACCTTGGACAATTCCTCCTTGGTAAGCCTCGTTGACATCTTTTTGGACAACCACAAGCCAAATGTTGTTACCTACCTCTGTGAATCAATTCTGGGAGAGGATGCCAGCAATAAATTCGCCCTGCGTACCTTGGCTGAATGCTATCGGGAGGAAGGAAACGAAAAGCTCTGGGATATTTATGAAACTCTTGTTCGCATAGACCACGAGGAAGCAGACATTGCAAAGCTGTTGGCCGAGCGTTACGAGAAGGACGGAAACCTAGAGGATGCCATCGACTATTACAAGAAGGCCATCCACCGCTACATCAACAACGGCATCAACACCATGAACCAGATCAAGGAATTGTGGTCAAAGCTGGTGTCCCTTATTCCCAATGAAATCGACTTTTTCTATCTTGTACAACGAAAGATTGCAAAGAATATCAGCGAGGACAAGAGTGCCGTCTTGATGCAGGAATTGTACATGTACTACAAGAACAACGAGAACTGGGATGTAGCTATCGACATCATCAAGCTGATTCTATCCATTGACAACGCAGATCTTTGGGCCCGTCGAGAGATTACCGACTGCTTCCGCAACAAGCACAAAAACCACAGCCGTCTGGAGGAATGTATCCGAGAATCTGGTCTTATCGGAAGCGCCCGTAACGTATTCGATGCTATTTCTGGCTTTGAAAAGCGTATTGCCTTTGACACAAAGAACTTTGTATTCCACCGCTACTGGGGTGTTGGTATCATCCAGAAGGTAACAGACAAGCATTTGCTCATTAACTTTGGAAAGAAGTTCGGCAAAAAGGAAATGACTTCTGACATGGCCATTGAAGCACTGAAGCCACTGGCCCCAGATCATATTTGGGTGCTCAAGGCTACAAAAACACCTAAAGATTTGGCTAAGATGGTAAAGGACGACAAGGCTTGGGCCTTGAAGACCATCATCAAGAGCTTTGACAACAACTGTGATTTCAAGCGGGTAAAGGCTGAGCTGGTACCTGCAATCCTTACTCCAGGAGAATGGACCAGCTGGAGCACCAATGCCCGCCGCATCCTTGAGACTGATTCCACCTTTGGTATCAATCCCAATGACATCAATATGTATACTGTGCGTCCCCACGCCATTTCCCAGGAAGAAAAGCTTTCCAATGAGTTCAAGGCACAGAAGCAGTTCTTTGCTCGTATTGACATCTTCATGAAGTACTTCTCTTCTGATGAAACAGACAAGGATTCCGAACTCTTTACCGAGATGTTCTCCTATTTTGCCAACTACCTCAAGTCCTTCAGTGCTGTTACCGAGCAGGTTATGGCCTCATATTTGGTGGTACGAAAAATTGTGGCAGAGCGGCCACATCTCAACCCCAACTTCAAGTACACCTTTGGAGATTTGTTCGGCGACCTAGATGACCCACGGGAAATGTACTTGTCCCTTAAGGACACCAAGAATACCAGCCTGAGACAGGACTTCCTCAACTGCATCAGAACATTGCTACCAAACTGGAAGGAAATCTACACCAAACTCTTCCCCACAGTGCTCCGTCGTGAATTGTTGGATCAGCTTATTGCAAATGGCCATGTGGACGCAGTGAAAAAGCTTGCAGTGGAGAGCTTTGAGGATTACCGCGTGTATCGTGAGGCAGCAATCTTCTTCTTCCGTGAATGCCGGAACGAGGAATGGTTCAAGGAAGCAGGTATTTCTCAAGAAAAGCAGCTGGTAACAATGATTCATATCTTAAATCTGATTTACCGTGAGATTGCAAACCACGTGGATACCACTGACAACAGAAAGCTGGACCGCCAGATTCAGAAGTTGATTTTTGAGGAAAGAGATGAAGGCCAGCCCCATCCTCGCCTCTTGAGTTATATCCTGTCTAACAATCTGGACACAGCTACCCGTATGTTCACTCTGGTGGACGATGTGCGGGATCTTGATGCAGTTATCAAGCTGAATATCAGAAACGAGCTGCAGAAGAAATTCCCCGAGTTCAAGACCCGCGGTGTGGAAGAAAAGACTGTGGACTACCTTGGATTCTTGGTTACTGCAAAGATGCTGGATGCCAAGAAAAGGGAACTGGAGCATATCACTACTGTGGAAATGCCTGCTAATGCCAAGGAAATCAGCGAGGCAATGGCTCAGGGTGACTTGAAGGAAAATGCCGAATACAAGGCTGCAAAGGAACGCCAAAACGAGTTGAACAACAGGGCCTCTCGTCTGAACGAGGAATTGGGCAAGGCCAAAATCTTTGACCCAGCCACCATCACCACCAGCAAGGTTTCCTTCGGTACCATTGTTACCCTCAAGAACCTCCAGACCAACGAGGTTGATGAGTTCACCATCCTTGGTCCTTGGGAATCCGACCCCGACAAGAAGATTATTTCCTTCCAGTCTCCATTGGGAAGCAAGTTGATGGACGCAAAGGTTCAGGAAACCTTGAACTTTACTATCAACGACCACGACTATTCCTACGAGGTACAGGAAATTAAAAAAGCTGACTTCTAGTTTTCATGTAAAACTCCACCAAAATTTAATTTGGTGGAGTTTTTCTTTAAAAAAGACTTTACATAATTGTAACAATTACGATATTCTTCCAAAAAGTATTTTCTTATAAAAGTGGGTTTATATGCAAAAGATAAAGTTTCCTATCGGTTTTAAACTGATAAATATTATCACAGTGCTTGTATTAATTTCCTTGGGTGCCGTTACTTACATTGTTTCCTACTTTGTTGGTGATGAAACAAAGCGAACTGCTGAGGAAAATAACTATACATTGAATTCCCGCTCCGCCGTTTCTGCAGAATCAGAGTTAACTACCATTCGATCTAATAGCTTTCTTCTATTAGATATGCTCAGTAGTGCGGGAAACAGCAATGCAATCGCACGGCAGGCCACCACCTTCTTCTTTGAACGAAACCAAGAAACGGCTGCCATTATCCTGTACAATGTGGAAACTGACCGAAACGACAGAACCCTTATCAATTCCCGCTTCTTCCTTTCTAATGAATTGGACGAAGGTATGCTGAACGTATTCCAAACGGTGAACAAGGAGGAAATTCAGCGTTCTGCCCGAGGAGAAGTCTTTGTGCTTTCTGGAACTCCTGTGTTTGGCATTCCCATGCTTGCCCTACTGTATCCCTGGGAGGAAAGTGGCTTGCAACAGGCAGTGGTAGTATTATTTTCCGCTGAATCTTTAGTAGAAGCCTTTGGTACTGGTTCGGTAAACGAATCCTTTATCGTCAATCACAACAATGACCTGTTGGTTCACAGCGACTTTGAACTAATTAAAGCCGGGGCTAATTTTTCTGACATGACCATTATTCAGGATATGCGTGCCAACAACGACTTAAACCGCCAGATGGTGTTTAAGGATAAGGATGGACAAGAATTCTACGGTTCCTACAATAAGCTTTCCATTGGAGATTGTGGAGTTATAACCACTATCCAGGCCTCCCTAGTAATGGAGCCTGTGTACGATACCCTGCGTCAAAACATTTACCTAACAATAGCAGTCTTGATGATTGCCATTCTGTTCATCTACTTCTTCTCCAAAACCATCAGTACCCCAGTGAAGCAGCTTGCTGAGGCTTCCGATCAGATTGAGCGGGGAGAATATGAAGTACACCTAACGCCAAAGTCCAAGGACGAAATTGGATTGCTGACAGAGCGGTTCGTATCCATGGGCCGTGGTCTGGCAGAACGAGAGCGTTTGAAGGACAGCTTTGGTCGCTTTGTAAACAAGGAAATTGCAGAAAAGGCAGCCCGCGGTGAACTGACCATGGGTGGTGAAAACAAGGAAGTAACCATCTTCTTCTCCGATATCCGATCCTTTACCGCTATTTCGGAAAAACTGGAGCCATCAGAGGTTGTTGAGTTCCTGAACGATTACATGACCCGCATGGTTGAATGTGTAAACAATACCCATGGTGTTGTTGATAAATTTATTGGCGATGCTGTTATGGCCGTGTGGGGAGCCCCAGTGTCCTCAGGCTCCCCTGCTCAAGATGCATTGAATTGCGTTAGAGGCTGCCTGATGATGCGGTCTGCATTGCAGGAATTCAACGTAGGTCGTGGTGGTGACAAAAAGCCCATCATCAAGATTGGTTGCGGTGTCAATACTGGTCCTGTTATTGCAGGCCAGATTGGTTCCAGCCAGCGAATGGAATACACCGTAATTGGCGATGCCGTAAACTTTGCATCACGAACAGAGGCCTTGAATAAGCCTCTGGGAACAGATATTTTGATAACCGAGAATACCTATGAATTGGTAAAAGACCATGTACTTGTGGAGCAAATGCCTTCCGTAACCGTAAAGGGAAAGGAAAAGCCTGTTCGCATGTATGCTGTAATCAACATGCCTGAAGCAACAGACATTCCTGGTGCAGGACCTAATGGTCCTAAAACCATGGCTGAAGTACGACAAATGTTAGGTATTCCCACTCCTAATTATGAAAAGGTGAACCTGGATGAAGAAGAAAAGAAATACAACATCCAGGCTTAAAGACCTGCTGGCTATACTGATTTGTCTCAGCATTGCAACCTATAGTTTGTGGTTGTTTTGGCTGGACTTTAATGCAGTAATAGAAAAAAATAACGAGCTTCCCATTGCCTCCGTCAGCTGGAAATACAAGACTGCCCAAAGAAAATTCTCCGATAGATTGATTTGGGATCGCCTTCAGCAAGACTCCCCTGTATATAACGGAGACACCATCAGAACTGCAGCTGGAGCGGAAACTACTGTTAGCTTTGCAAACAGTGAATTACATTTGGGAGAAAATACCATTATCCAGATACAGATGGATAATGCAGGAACCACCTCCGTCAACTTATCGGGAGGATCTCTTTCTGCTAATGCAAACGCAGGTTCCAAAATGCAGCTGAAATCTGGTAACGTAACGGTGGACCTTCAGGAAGGGACTGCCCTCAACGCCCGTGCAGGCAGCTCTGATACAGAAGCCTTATCATTGCAGGTTACTGCAGGTAATGCCCTCATCAACGGAACTGAAGGAAATCGTACCGTCAGCCAAGGAGAAAGTATGTCCATGGGTACAGACGGAAAGGTATCCATGCGACCTATCACTATTTTGGAGCCAAAACCAAACCTGAGATTGTTGAAATTTGAAGATGCACCCCAGAGCCTGAAGTTCAAATGGGAATCAAACAATCTACCCCAAAAAAGCCAGTTGATTTTTGAGACAGCGACTGACAAAGATTTTACTCAAATCCAGGAACAAATCGGTTTATCTGGACTCAGTACCATGACCATTGATTTTGCGGAAGGTTCCTATTATTGGAGATTTTATCTTGCAGTAGAGGGTATTCCTGTGGAGGATTCCATGGAAACAGGACGGGTTACTGTCCTCAATGCTGCCACCCCTACTCCTATTGTTCCCCTGAACACCGACACCTTTACCTACAGAACAAAACTGCCTACTGTACGATTTATGTGGAATGGCAATGAATATGCTTCATCTTATCTGTTTGAGGTGGCAAACAATCCTCAAATGCAGAACCCCAAGATAAGCCAAACAACCCAGCATCCCTCCAGTATTGTTTCTAGTTTGGATGCTGGAACCTGGTATTGGAGGATAACGCCCTATTATACCTTCAACGGCATTGGCTATGGAGCTGCCTCTAAGGTGGAGCATTTTACCATTGAGCAGCAGGGACAGCTGAATGTTCCCCAGCCTATCTACCCAGCTTCAGGGGAATTGGTAAACATTGCAAACAAGGAAGGTGGCCAAGGACCTTTATTCTCCTGGAAACGGGAGACAGAAGCCCATGAATATATTGTTCGTCTTAGTCGTGATGAGAATATGACCACCATCGCACAAACAATGACAACCACCAATAACTACACTCCAATTTTGCCCCCCTCTATGGGACAGTGGTATTGGGATGTAGCCCAGGTGGATACAGAAGGAAATACATCACGTACCTCTGCTGTTCGTAATTTCCGGGCAATTGACAAAGAAGTGGTATTCAAAACCCTATTCCCTCCGGAAGACTATGAAATTGCCAACACCCGAATTACGGATATCCGCTTTACTTGGAAAAACAATCTGGAAGATGATGTTATATTCCAAATTTCAGATTCTCCAAGCTTTGCCACCATTGCCTACGAGACAAGCTATACCTCTGATACCGTTGGTGGATACATTCCCCGATTGGCAGAAGGAAGCTGGTATTGGCGGGTAAAAAGCGGAGAGGGCAACACAGCCATCATCACCCAGCCCAAGGAGTTCAAGGTAGTTCCCCAGCTCCCCAAGGCACCAATTATTAGTCCACTAAGTGGATCCACTGTAATTTTCCGGCCAGAAACCACCATGACTCTACAGTGGAATCCTGTTCCTGAAGCAGACTACTATCAGGTTATGGTATACCATGCTGGTGGAGCTGAGCCTATTGTAGAGGACTTATTCTCAGAAGACACAGAGCTTGAAATTTCCTTTGACCAATATCCAGAAGGCTCATATTATTGGACTATCCAAGCCTTCAAAGATGAGACTCCCATGTCTACTCGTGTTACTGGTTTGCTCTCAGAATCATACTTTACCCTCAAAAAGATTTATCCAGTAACCCTGCAAAATCCTGCAGCCCATGCTGTATACGATGGAATGGATGCCTTCTTGCGTCCAGACACCATCAAATTCACCTCGCGTTCTGGAATTGAAAATTACGAAATATTCATTGTAAAGGACAAGTTCCAAAACAAGCTTCCTACAGAATATGGAGCAGCAGTGAACATTCCAGAGCAGGAGATTATCTACAGAGGAACGAAACAAACAATGCCTCCTCTGGGAGCAGGAACCTATTGGTGGACTGTTACAGCCACAACAGAAGAATCCTTTGATATCAGTAACCTGACTCCCCAGTACTTTACGGTTCGTCCAGTGCCTCCCTTCCCACCAGTTCAGGGAATGCAGCCTGAAAATGGAGCCGTTATTGATGAAAATTATCTTTCATCCTCCACAAACCTGCAATTAAGCTGGCAGACCATAGCAGAAGCTGAAGCCTATCAACTGATATTGTTCAACAATGACACAAACAAGGAGGTTATGAACATTATCGTTCCAGCTATGCCCAACCAATCCACCATGAGCTATACCCTTGATTTGACTAAGTACGGCGTTGCTCATTACACGTGGACCGTTAAGGCACGTCAGTATTTACCAACTACAAAGCCAAGAAATTGGATTGCAGACATGATATTGAAAGATGGAGAAAATGCCTCTAGTAAATTTGTAGTAACATTGCCTACAGATGAGATTAAAACCAATGAAATGGGGGATTTGTATGGCAATTAATTTTCTCAGAAGAAGACTCCATCTACCTTCATTGAGCTTTACTCTCAAGAACCTTATTCTGTTGCTTGCGGCTTTGTTCCTTTTCACCTTTTCTGGTGGAGCTCAGGAGGAGGATTCAAGAAACTACTTCGTCCATCAGGATGCATCAGACAATTTTTTAATCTTCCAGAAATTAGAATGGAATGCTGGTAGCCACATCAAGTGGTACGAAATCAGCCTTGAAATGTTTGAGGATGCAACAAGTACATGGGTTCCTGTCAATAATGCAATCTCAGCAGAGCATACTAATGTAATTCTTGGAAGTATTCCAGAATTGATTGCAGAGGGAATCTATAAGTCCCAAGAAAATCACATTACTGTTTGCCTTCGGGCAAAGGAATCTGGGGAGCCACAAAAGTATCGCTACGCAGTTACCTCCTATAATCTTTTGGGACAGAAATCCTTTTCAACAGAATATACTGAGTTTGAAATCAACAAGGCCTATATTCCTGAAATAGAACGGGTTTCTCCTGCCTTGATTTACCTTGACACCATTTATGATCCTTCAATCCGTGTTACGGGAGAAAATCTGAGAGTTAATACCGATTACTACCTTTTCAATGACAAGAAAATACTTCGTCCCCTAGAAATTATTCGAGACGATAACAACCGCCGTGCTGATGTGGTCTTCGATCCCCGTACCTTTGACACAGGTAACTGGTTCCTGCGGGCGGAAAATCCAGGAGGCTTTACTGCAGATAGTCCCATAACCATTAAATTCATGAAATGGTATGACCTATCTTTATCTTTAGGCTATTCTCCCCTTGCCATTGTCCATGACCAGAATATTCCAACCTATTATTTTACTAATTTTATGCCACTGGGATTGGATATTCGGGGAACCTTTATCTTCTTGAAAAAACGAGCAGGATATTTTGGAGTTTCCATCAACGGAAAATGGAATGCTGTCACAGGCAGTTCATCATCCTATGGTATCAATACCCATCTCGCTCATACCTTCCTAGCTTTTGCGTATCGCTATCCGATTATCAGAAATAGGCTTACCGTGGAAGCACGTGTAGGTGGAGGTTTTACCTACGCCCTTGCAACAATGTTCTCCTTTGGCCAAAATTTGACTTCAGAGCCCTTCTCTGCCATTTATCCAGCAGTAACAGCTGGTGTGTCCATTGCAGGATATGCCTGGCGGGGATTGTATATTGAAGCAGGTGCGAACTTTATGACCTCTTTTTCCCCTGATATGATTATTATGTCCATTGCTCCCACAGTCTCCGTGGGATGGACATTATAGTTTCAAGTACACGCAAAGAAAAGGGCTGGACTGAAGTATACTCCAAGTTTTAGAAGTATACCTCAGCCCAGCCCCATTTTTTTAGCTTAACTATTGGAGCCGGCTCTTACAGACTAGACAACAGAGTTCGTATTTCGCTGGAACGGTATCCAGGATTTTTTTCCTGCACATATACCAAGTATTTTTCAGCATTTTCCGTGTCATTCAAAGACATACAAACCTTACCCAGCTCAATGTAGGCGTCCCAGTTCTTGTTGTCCGCCTTGATAACATCCATATACATCACCTTGGCATTTTCATAATCCTCAGCACTGGCATAGGCACGAGCCAGGTTTGCCCGTACCTCATTGTTAGAGGAATCCAATTTTAGTGCCGTCTGGAAATAGTCCACTGCCAATCGGTAATCTTTCTGCTGCAAATAGGCCTTACCCATGTTGTTGTTTGCCTCAAAGTTCGATGGATCAATGGCCACAGCCTTCATCAGGAAGGTCAAGGCGGAAGAACCGTCTCCAGACTCCAAGAAAATATTTCCCAAGTTGATGAGCGAACGCACGTGGCGGGCATCTAGCTTCAATGCTTCTTGATACACAAGGATGGAATCATCAATCTTGCCACTTTCATCCAGCAACAGGGCATAGTTATAGATAATGGAAACCTTATTCTTTGCATCCATCTTGCTATCACTTTTAGCTGCAGTGTATGCCTTTTGTGCATAGGTAAGGGAATCCTTTAGCTTATCCTGACCATACAAGGCTGTGGAAAGATTGTAGTTTGTCAATGCATCACCAGAAGACAAAGCTAGAGCCTTGCGGAACTGCTCTTCAGCTTCACTGTATCGTCCTACAGAAGCGTACACGTTTCCCAACTCCCGCAATGCATTGGTATTGGATGAGTCAATACGAATTACCTGCTGGTAGGCGGTGATAGCTCCACTGGTGTCGTTCTTTGCCTGCAGCAAACGGGCGGCTTCAAGATAGGCCTTGTCGTACTGGGGATTGATAGAATAAGCCTTGCGGTAGGCAGCAATAGCCTCATCCCGCCGTCCCAGCTTGTTTAAGGTCATTCCCAAGTTGTACTGGGCATTTTCAAAACGAGAATTGAGCTTACAGCAGGTTTCAAAGGAAGCCCGTGCCTCGCTGAACTTGCCCATGCGATACTGCACCTTTCCCAGCTCATAGTAGTACAGATAGTTGTCACTGTCAGACTGAACTGCCTGAGTATACTCATCCAAGGCGGTAGGCCAATTCTGTACATCCTCTGCACCCTTTCCAAAAACATAGTGGGCAGCAGCGTTCTTGGGATCGTAGAGGACGGTGGTATTGGCATAATCATTGGCAGCAGCAGCAGTCTTCTTCTTGTCAACGGTGCTGGAATTGGAACCAGAACCAGATTTACCATCGGCACCAGAGTCTCCAATGCCATCAGACGCATTTCGCATGGCCAAGGCTGCCTCTGCCATTTGCTCTGCAGAAAAGGCTTTTTGTTCTCGAGGCAGATTGTCCTTTGCATTGTTAAAATGCTTGATGGCTGTGTCATAATCACCAGAATTAGCGGCAGCCTTACCCAAGGAAATCTCATCCTTTACCTTGTTCATCTGCTCCTGTATAGCCTTGTTCTTTTCTGCCAAAGCCTTTTCTTCAGCCGCTTTTCGTTCTGCCTCCGCTTTTTGCTGGGCAATTTCTTCTTGGCGTTTCTGCTCAGCTGCAGCTTCAGCCTTACGTTCAGCTTCAGCCTTGGCAATGCTTGCACTAGAACCACCAACACCAGAAGCTACATCGTCGGAAAGATTCTTTGCCAGTTCTGCAAGCTTGGAAGTATCTAAACCTTCCAGTCCTTCGTAGCCCCCTTCCTGAATCAGCTTTTCGATTCGTTTGGCAATTTCCTCCTGGCTCAATCCTTCCAAGCTTCCATCGGCAGCAAGCTCCTGCATCAACCGAGCAAATTCATCGCTGTCCATTTTTTCAAGTCCCTTGTAGTTGCCATTTTTTAACATCTGATCAACTCGATTGGCAACCTCATTCTGACTCATATTACTGATGCTATTTCCACTTGAACCATTGCTAGAGCCTCCCGCTCCCCCAGATCCGGCTCCTCCCGCTCCAGCTTTTCCTTGAGCCTGCTGTTGTCGCAAAATCTCGTTCATGGTGGCATTATTTCTATTGGCAGCTTCTATGAGGGCCTTCAAGTCCTCCATGCCATTGATTCCTTCAAGCCCTTCAATGCCACCCAAAGCACCACTTTCTGCCAGCTTACGGAGCAGCTCCTCCATGCTTCCTGCATCAGAACCATTTTCCAAGGCCATGCGGGTCATAATATCATCCAGCAAGGCGAGGGCATCTGGATCGTTGGCATTTTTAATCAGCAAATCCTCCAGCAAGTCAAGGGCACGGTCATACTCTCCCCTATCAAAATACCGCTGAATCAAAGACATGGTATTATCGCGTTCCGCTGCAGCTGCATTACCCTTCTTTACCATGGAGTACACCCCAAATCCACCAATGCCCAGTAGCAACAAGGATGCTACAGCTGCAATGGCAATAAAAACACCCTTTTTCTTCTTTTTATCTTCTTCCTGGTTATCTTTTTCCTGAGAAGAAGTGGTTTCTTTAGACCCTTGGGAGCCAGTTTCCTTGGCAACTGGAGAACTGGTACGAAAAGACATAGAAGGAGTACTGTTTTTTTCAACCTCCGCCTTCTTTTCCTCTGTATTATTAGTCCAATTCTGATTCATACTCATATTCAATAACTCCTTCTGAACCTGCATTCATTCCTGTTGTCTCTGTATCCTGTAAGGAGGCGGCTACCTCTTCCAGCAGCCGTCGTCGTCGTTCTGCCTCAGCTTCCCGCTGTGCCGCCAACCGAGCTTCCTCTGCCGCCCGTTCTGCAGCCAATCGCTCTGCTTCCTTGCGAGCCGCCTCAGCCTTTTCTTCAGCAATTCGCTGGTTTTCAGCCTGTATACGAGCTTCCTCTTCTTTCATTCGCTGTTCTTCTTGAGCAAGCCGTTCCTTTTCTTCCTCACGATAGACCATCTCCCCCTGCAATGCCCTGATAATTGCCTCAACCTCAGCACGCTGGCTGCTGTAGGGGTCAAGCACCAGATACCGCTGGTAATCTTCCAATGCTCCCTGCAGCTTATCCTGGGAAAGCCGGGCATTGGCTCGGTTCAAGACGGGAGCTGCAAAGGCAGGATCTGCCACAGAGGCCAGGGAAAACATTTCCTCAGCAGTGGCATAATCCCTCATGGCATAGGCAGAATTTCCTGCATTAAAAGCAATAATTCTCTTGTTGGTGCCAGAGGCAGACAAGCCCCGCTTGAAAATATCCAAGGACTCAGGATATTTACCCGTTTGATAGTAAGCTATTCCAAGATACACATACACCGACGGAGACACCGCCAAATCATTCAACGCAGTCTCCAGATAGGGAATCGCCTCGGCAGGCTTATTTGTAGTAAATAAATTGTATCCCGTTTCATAGGCATCAGATGCAAATAAAGAAAAAACTGACATGGTAATAATAGCTAAAATTAGAAAAAATTTTCGCTTCACCAAAATCACCTCCTAAGTTATTACATTTATCAAAGTAACCCATTTGACATATTCGCATAAAAAAGTTACTCTTTCAAGAATAAGAAGTATAACTATAGTATCGGAGTTCTAATGGAAGCTGTTCAGATAATTATTATCGCAGTATCAGCAGTTGCAGTGGGTTTTCTCGCATATTTTCTTATTAAATCCATGGTTGCCCCAAAACGAGTTGAGGGAATAAACAAACTGATTAAGCAAGGAAAGACTGCTGCTGCAGTAAAACTAGCCAAATCAATTATCGCTAAAAATCAACGGGACTACAAGGCTCACTATTACCTTGGCAAGGCGTATTTAGCAGACAACAAACCTGAGCTGGCATTGATGGAGTTCAAGATTGTTAATCAGAATGCCCTTTTTGATTCAGATATGCCAGAGGTGGATTTCCGCAAGCAAATTTCCCAGCTCTATCTTAAATTCAATCAGCCCAGCGAGGCCCTGCGGGAATTCCTCCTTTTGACCAAGCTGGAGCCACGGAATGCAGAGCATTTTTACAATGCAGGAAAGCTCTTTGAGCAGGGCAACAAGACGGATCAGGCTGTATCCTTCTATCAGCAGGCCATTGGCTTGAACAAGAAGCACGTAAAGGCCCACGCTTCCTTGGGAATGATGCTATACAAGACAAAGCAGCTGGAATCAGCAAAGCGAGAAATTTCCTTGGCTATCTCCTTGAATCCCAACGAATTTTCATCATATTTCTATTTGGGAAAGATTCTCAAAGAAGCAAAGGATTATCCAGGAGCCGTGGATGCCTTTGAAAAGGCCATGCGTGACCCAGAATTCAAGCAGCGGGCTCTCTTGGAGCGTGGATCCTGTTTTATGGCCGTTGACAATCCCGACAAGGCCTTCATCGAATTTGACCGAGCAGTAAAAGCCTCTAAAAACGAATCCAGTCAGGAAACCCTGTACTCACGGTACTTTTTGGCAGCCTGCTACGAAAAAATGCACAAGATTGAGCTGGCCATTGAGCAGTGGGAAAAGATTTGTGCCAGAAACAAGAGCTTTTTGGACACTGCCTCTAAGCTTTCTGAATACCGCGATCTGCAGAACAACGATAGCATGAAGGAATACCTTACCAGCTCCACAGAATTTTTCATCGAATTGTGCAAGAAGATTGCCCTCAACGGCATGGGCTTTGCTTCCCAGAACGTGGAAGCCACCAAATACGGTTGCCGAATCGTGGCCACAGAGGCAAAGAACGACAACTGGATGAACATGCGACAGCAGCTGTACTGTATCCACTTCTTCCGGGAACCAGATCCTTTGGAAGACACGGTAATACGACAAATTGCAGACGAGGTGAAAAAGCAAAACTACACCAAGGCCTTTGTTTGCACCAGCTCTGGTTTCAGCAGGGCAGCATCCAATTTTGCCGAAAGCCGTCCCATCGAGCTTATCAACAAGCAAAAGCTGGAAATGCTCCTGGAAAAATCTGGAATATAATACCGAGAAACCATGAAAATACTCTGCGTATCGGATCAAATTGATCCTTTGGTATACAGCAATTCAGTAAAGGAACGGTTTTCCGACGTAGAATTGGTATTCTGTGCGGGGGATTTACCCATGGAATACATCGATTTCATCGTTTCATCCTTAAATCTGCCCACCTTCTTTGTGTTTGGCAATCACAACCTCAACGAATTCCACCTGTTCCACAAATCCTTTGGTGCAACAAACATGAATTCTAACGATTTGTTGGGACTAGATTCCGTTTCTTGCGGGGCAAGCTACGCAGGATTTAAGGCCCTAAGAATCCCCACTGCCGTTGCTGGTCGTCCCTTGCTGGTGGTGGGAGCCTCCGGTTCCATCAAGTACAACAAGGGCTTGGCCCAATATACCGATGGAGCCATGAAGCTCAAGCTTTTAAAGCTTTTGCCCAAGCTGTTGTACAACAAGCTCCGGTACGGACGATATCTTGATATCTTCCTTACCCACTCTCCGCCCCGCCACTTGCAGGATAGAGAAGATCCCTGCCACCGGGGATTTACTTGCTATCGTTGGTTCCTAGAACGATTTAAGCCCAAGTACATGGTACACGGTCATATCCATCTGTACGATCTGCAAGAATCACGAATCACACAGTATCATCAAACTGAAATCATCAATGTTTTCAGCCACTATATCCTTGATATTCCTTGGAGCACCACCTAACATGTCTTATCGTTCACAATCCCAGGAAGATTTTGCCAAGGCCAGAAACAAGGCCCTGTTCAATGAGCTACAGCACTTCCTCAATCCCGAGGAAACCCAACTCCTTTCGCTGGAAGACGCAAAGAAAATGCTCAAACCCACTGGCGAGGTGTACCAGGGAATGCGGACCGTTCCCGTAGAGCTCATTGTAGGCAGCGAGGGGCGATACCACGATTTTGACAACCATTTTTTTCCCAAGAACCTTCACCTTAAGCAACGGTGGGAAAATATTGACCGAGCCCATCTAGAAGACATTATCCTTCCTCCCATTAACCTCTACGAGCTAGGGGGGCTCTATTTTGTTCGGGATGGTAACCATCGTGTTTCTGTAGCTAAATCCCAAGGGATTACCGATTTGGACGCAGAGGTAATAAGTCTACAAAGTGAAATCAAGCTCAAGCCAGGTTCCACTCCTAAGCAGATGATTCGTCAGGTTATTCAGTATGAAAAGCGGGTGTTCTACAGTGAAACCAATTTCGGAGACATTACCGACGACTGGAACTTAGATTTTACTGCCACTGGTCAGTATGACGTTATCTTCCACCACCTGCTGATTCACAAGTATTACATCAACCAGAACAAGACAGAAGAAATCCCCATGGCAGAAGCCATTACCTCTTGGTACGAAAATGTGTATCTACCTGTTATCAATGTCATCAAACAGCAAAAAATCTTGAAGAAATTTAAGGGCCGAACTCCTGCCGACATGTACGTATGGCTGATAAAATACTGGGACGAGCTGAAGCATAAATTCGGCAACGACTACAGCCTAGACGTGGCAGCCTACAGTTTTACCAAGGAATATGGAACAGGCTTTTTCAAGGGACTTTTTCAAAAAATTCGTTCCCTTTTGAAAAAAAAGTCTCCTTGACGACACAAGATTTCAATGGTAAACTATATAATTATGGTATTTCTCGGAGTTCATAATGAATGACAGTTTCGCATACCTTCCCTTATTGGTAGCAACTGGGGCTGCTTTTATTACAATTATTATTCTTGCAGCAAACAGGGAACGGTATCATCCAGTAGTAATAACACTTCACATCATCTGTGCAACCCTTGTGGGTATTGTAGCTGTTTATACAGTAATTAATCCACTGATATTCCCAATTGCAGTGGTGTTGGCATGTTCCACCATCTTGATGTTGGCTGCAGCAGTTACAAACCGTGTCACACGGCCACGGGAACCAAAAGAAAAGAAGGTGGTTCAAGTACAAGAAGTTGTAGAAACCACCAGTACAGAAAACCTTGAACCTGTATCTGGTTCCGTCTCCTTGCTAGAAGCAGGAAAAAATTTCACCCTAATTGCCTCAGAAGCTTTAGCAAAAGAGGCAGACTTGGTGCCATTGTTGGATAGTATAAATGCAAGCCTCATTTTTGAAACCCACGCCCATGGTGGAGCGATTCTTTTGGTAGACGGCTTTGAGGATGTTCTTGCAGTAAAGTCTTTGGCAGGAGACTTTCCCCCACCCTACCGCCTTCCCGAAGACCTGCCTCACAAGGTGATTCGTGTAGAAACAAATTTCCGCTTCTCACAGTTTCCCCTTACCGAAACAATTTTTGGTGCAGTGGCTTGTAGTGGGCGTGGAGAATTGATTACCGACCCTCTTTCAGACATTCGTATCATCCAAAATGGACCAGAAGATTTCTTAAAATGCGGAAGCTATATCTTTATTCCACTTAAAATAAAGGAAACTGTTATCGGTGTGGTAGCATTGGCTCGCCGATACGGAGAAGTAGCCTTTACCCAACGGGAATACGATATTGCCTCTATCTTGGCAGATTATGCCAGTTCCGCCATCAAGATTGTATACTCCTACCAAGAGGTTATGGAGCACGCAGAGCTTACCAAGGAAGGAGACATTGCCTGCAAGTTGCAAGCAACCCTACCACCAAAGCTTTTGCCCACTATACCTGGCCTTTCATTAGGTTCCTTCCAGCGCATTGCTGACGGTATTTGTGGTGACTACTACGACATTATTCCCGCTCGTAAAGATAGAATTTCCTTCGTTTTAGCTGATGTTGCTGGTAAGGGAATGACATCCTTGATGGTTATGGTGATGTTACGAGCAATGCTCAGGCTCACCGTAAACACCACCCAAAGTGCTGCTACAATTCTTTCTTGGGCCAACCGAGGAATTGCTAGCGAAACAACCATTGACCACTTTGCCAGCGTAACCCTCATCAACTACGACGGTGAGCAGAAGAAAATTCAAATTGCTACAGCAGGTGCAACACCTGTCCTTCTGTATCATGCAGCAACAGGAGAAATGGAAAAGATTTCACAGATGAGCGATCCTGTTGGTGTGGAAAAAAAGACAGAATACCAAGATAAGGATTTTGCGGTAGAAACCGATGATATAATTATAACCTACACAGACGGTGTTATTGAGGCCCCTAATAGCCGTGGTTTGCAATATTCCAAGGAACGATTGCTGGAAGTGATTGTCAATAATAAGCATTTGTCTGGAAAAGAAATTGCAGAACACGTCAAAACAGATATTCTTAAATTTACCGGAGTTGATAATCAGCATGACGACCAAACACTACTGATTATCAAGGTTCAATAAGCAAGGAGGAATCTATGGAACTAAAAATACGGAAAAATGGTGAAATTTACATCATCGATGTAAACGGCGAAATGGATTTGTACAATTCTTACAAGCTGAAGGAGCTTGTAATGAAGATGCTGGAAAAAAATGTCAAAAACTTCATCATAAATCTTGAGCAGGTTGACTACATTGACTCATCTGGAATTGGAGCCTTGATTTTCATTTGCTCCACCATCAAGAAAATGAACCTGAAGCTTTCTATTTCCAATATTCACGGTTCAGTAAAGAAGGTTATTGAGCTAACCAAGCTGATGGGTTATTTCCCCATTTCCAACAGCGTAGAAGAAGCCATCTTGGCATTAAGCGAATAAGGAAGGGATTGGTATGGAACAGATTAAGGAACTGCGCTCTGACGAAAATGATGCTCTTTTTGATAAAACAAATATGTTTTTCAAGGAATTTCCTTCAGATTTTCGTCAAATTAGATACTTTACACTTTTGATTGTTCAGTCTGCTCCCCTTGAAATCAAGGAAATCAACCTGTTGGAGCAGCAGATTAGCGAGGTTATCAAGAACGCTGTTAAGCACGGTAACAATTGCGACATCAACAAAAAGGTTCGTGTTTGGTACTCCTTTAGTCCTACCCATGCCCACCTGATTGTAGAGGATGAAGGAGAAGGCTTTAAGGATCTGGAAAAGTGGAATGAATTCAACAGAAAGCGTTTGGCTTGTCTCCATAACCAGAATTTTGAAGAACTGGCAAACTTTGTTTCATTCAGAACCAACCGCAGTGACGACCAAGATGGAGGAAACGCCTTGTTTGCCGCATTGGAATATTGGAATGGTGGTTTTGTTTACAATGGAAAGCGCAACTGTGTTGCCATGCTAAAAAAATTCCAGCAAAGACGTCACGGAATCATAGCTGACGGCGAATAATCTTATAAAAACAAAGGGCTTACCTTCACAGAAGGTAAGCCTTAATTTTTTAGGACAAGCTCTACTAAAACTAAAATTTATAGAGATTAACCAAACAGATGGGACAGAGCTCCAATATTCTCTGGAGATACTGCCGCTTGGTTTTCTATCTGGATTGCATTGAAGATTTCTTGTCGGAAAACCTTCACGTTCCTGGGAGCTTCTACCCCAATTTTTACTTGATCACCACGAATCTCAATGATGGTGACCGTTATTTCCTCACCAATCTTGATTTTCTGATTCATCTTACGGGAGAGTATCAGCATAGATTCCCCCGTTTTTTCATTTCTTCCAAAATATCGTGCTTGGTTCCCCATCGTGAATCAGAAATCACCACCTGCATACAATTATTATTCTTCTTGTTTACAATAATTGGTCCTTGCAGGTTGATTGTGACAGGGGAACCAGCCGCTGGAACAGTAACAATGGAGAGCACAAACACATCTGCTGGAGATGACACATCAATCCAGGAAAGAACCTTGTCGTCCACGTCCAGCTCGTAATCGTTGCAAATTAAGAAAGGATCTACAACGAGAAAGGCCAAGGCTTTCTTTTCCGTTGACTGTAGCCAAAAGAAAGGCTCATATTCGGACTCAAACAACACATATTCTGTGAACTGCTCAAAACCGAACAAACCTTCTGGAAAAATAAGCTTCTGACTATCGTCTACTGTAATAATACCTTTGGCCTTTGTTTCTACTTGCATCTACTCTTCCTATCTGAGGTAGTTCAACAGGGTACTGTCATACAACTTTGCTGCATTGCTTAAGGTTGCCTGCTGTACATACTCCATCATCTTCATATCAGTTACCGCCTTGGTGAAGTCCAAATCACCTTCACGGCTAATCATAGAAGTAACATTTAATGCAGTTAAAGAGTTACGAGAAACATTCTGCATAGCACGCTCGTATTCAGAACCAGACTGGGCAATACGGGCAACCAAGTTGCTTACAGAACCATCAATACCACCCAGCACACGACTACCGATGGCTTCCTGGTCTCCAGTAAGCAGAGCGTCACGAAGGGCGATAACACTGTCAAAGAGGGAACCACCAGATACGCGAACACTATCTCCCAAGTTGTAGGGAGGCTGCTGGCTTGCATCCTTAATGAGACCAAGGTCGTTAAGGGTGGTTCCAGACAAATCTTGCAGCCACAACTGACGAGAATCAGTGGTCTGGAGATTCAAACCAAAGGTTACAGGGTCGATAGAGGCCTTTACTGCTGCACCAGAATCATTAATCTTGGCAACGATGGCATACACGTTATCTCCAGCGTTCAAGGCAATTTCATGACCATCCACAGAAATAACACCATCGGCAGGTACACGGAAGGCAGAAGCATCACGGCTGGAATACAACTCCTGGGGCTGAGACCAGAATACCTTGTTTCCTGCAGAAGAGGTTTCGAGGTATGCATTTTCATCCACCTCAATCTTGTTTCCTGCTACATTACCATTGTAGCGCACTGCAGTAATCTTTGGCTCAGAGGCTCCAGGAACAGTGGCCATCTCCACATCAAAAGCAGTACGATTTGTTCTAGTTCCTGCAAACAAGGAATTTCCATCAGGACCAGTGGCATTGGCATTTTGAACCAATTCCTCCAGCAATTCGTCAACCTCAGTAGCCATATTCTGCATATCCTCTGGGGTATAGGTTCCGTTGGCAGCAGTAATGGCAAGCTCACGGATACGATGCATGATTTCCAAGGACTGATCCATGTAGCCTTCAGTCAATGCCAAACGATCAGTAAGTACCTGAGCATTTTTCTCAAAGGTCTGAACACGGCCAAGATATGACTGGTAGCGAACCAAGTGACCTGCTGCAAGAGGATCTTCCCGCAGAGACTGAAGCCGCTGCTGGCTACTGAGCTGGTTATTTATCCGAGCCTGTCGGGACTCCTGCAATCGCAAGCTTCCCTGCAGGTCATTATTCATCATTGCAGAACTAACTCTTCTCATATTCTATTTCCTTTGGGTTATACCCCGAGTCTATTGATAACGGTATCCAGCAGCTCATCAATTACGGTGATGAAACGGGCTGAAGCATTATAGCCATGCTGGAACTTGATGATGTCTGCCAACTCCTCATCGATGTTGACACCAGAAATGGAGTCCCGCAATGTCCGCAGGTCTGCCATAACAGTTTGCTGACTCAGCAGATTGATTTCAGCCTGCTCACCCTTAAGCCCCACGTTGGTAACAGACTCTGCAAAGTAGTCGTCCAAGGTGCGGTAGCGACCAATCATCACCTGAGAATTGCGGATTGAGGCAATTTCAGTGGCAGCAGAGCTATCACCGTTTTCACCATAGCCAGAACCAGCTGGGAAGGAGGAAGCCACAGATAGTACATCACTGACGATAGCAGGATTTACAGCAATATAGGCAGAAGGATTATGTACAGGAGAAACAGCATACTGGGCTCCACTGCCAGTACCTGCTCCAGCCAATGCATTTACTGCGTTGGGCTGAGCAAAATCAAAGGCATTTGCGGCACCAGAACCAGCCAAGATTCCAGAGTATCCAGCCAAGAAATGACCAGAATCCTCTACGTGACGAATCACAAAGTCGGGATTTGCAGGATCCTGGGCAGTGGTGGCCTTTAGCACCAGATGATTGTTGCGGTCAAGGTAGGCTTTAACCTCACCGTCAGAATCGTTGATGCGGGCGATTACAGATTCCACAGTATCTGTGGGATAGTATGGTACATCGATGTTGCCATTTTTACCAGCAATGGTAATAGTTCCTTCAAAACCAACCTGCTCCTGAGGATTCAGTGCATGGGTACCAGAGAGGCGGAAAATATAGGATGAGTCTTCTACGCCGTCTCCGTTGCGGTCAAAGTTACCAGCCACATCGGTAACAAAGGGCTGCTGAACAAAGAAGTCAAGGCCAGTAGTATTGTTGGCACCTATCGCATTACGATGAATGTCATTTACCAAGTCGGCAAAGTTCATGGTCATGGTGTTCAGCTCTTGCAATTCGTTGCGAACATCCACGTCACGAAGCTCAATTAAGGCTCCTAGTGAACCGCCGGAAATCTGAGCTAAGTTACCAGTATCTGACCACACCACCTGGCTGTAAGTATTGTTATCTGTAGGAGAAATAGTGTCAAAGGTTCTGGCTACCCCACCCTGCACCAGCACCTGTCCGTTCAAGTGAACCATGAACTCATCGTTATCACGCTGGTCGGTGGTGATATTTACCAAGGAGGAAAGCTTTTCCACCATCAAGTCACGGCGGTCCAGCAAGTCGTTGGGATTGTCTCCCATGGCACGAACACGAACAATCTCTGTGTTCAAATCTGCAATCTGCTTGGTATAGTTGTTTACCTGCTGTACGGTGGCTTCAATATCGCCGTTCAACAGGGTTCCGATTCCTGCAAGGCTATTTTCTCGCTGGCGGATGGAATTCACCAAAGTTTCTCCACGAGAAACGATGGCCTGGCGAGCTGCCTGGGATTCAGGATACAGGGACAATTCCTGCCAAGACTGCCAGTAGCTGTCCATATTGGAGCGGATGGATACGTCCTGGGGCTCGTTATAAATCTGCTCCAGCATAACGTAGTATTTTTCACGGGTAGCCCAGTAAGATTCCTGATTTGACTGGGATACGATGCGGGATTCCAGCAGTTCGTCACGTACACGGGTAATGCTTTCTACACTTATTCCCTGACCAATCTGACCGGGACGCTCGGCACGGGTTAAGTCCGGACGATACAAGGGGTCAAACTGACGCAGCTGCACCCGCTGACGGGAATAGCCTTCCGTGTCGGCATTGGCAATGTTATGACCAGCAGTTTCAATGGAAGTGGTCTGTGCCATGAGACTGCGCTTGCCTAATTCAATTCCTGCAAATGAAGAAGCCATCCTATACTCCTTTAATTATAATACGGTGTTAATCAACAGGTTTTCCGGTACTGGCTTAATAACAGAACCAGTGTTGGAATACACTGTGTTACGATTCTTGGGGATTACTGAATCAAAAACTTCCTGTAAAAATTCCTTTGTAATCCGTATGTAATCGTTCAAGGCGTCATTTTCCACCTTGGAAGCAGACAATTTACGTCGCACCTGATGAAGCATTTCCTTTACCATGGGACGTAAATCCTCTGGAAGCATTGTGGACACCTGATGCATACCAGGCACCTGTTGTGAACCTGAGACGCCGCAAATCTGGCAACAAAGGGCTTCCCGCTTTGACTCCAACTGGGTGAAACCTTCCGTTAACTCATTGAGCTTGAAAAGGTTGTTGTCCAAATCAACCCAGTTTTTTTCCGTAACTGCCTGGCGAACAAGCTTTTGCAACTCAATCATCGAGTCAAGCAACTCATTCTGAGAAGTCAGGATAGCCAGCAAATCTGCAGCTGCCTTTTTGTCCATAAAGGCATCCTCCATGAATCCATAATTCTTCATTATTATATCGACAGAAATAGCAAAGTTATAAAGGGAAATAAATAAAAAAAGAGGGCCTGATAAGACTTACCAAGCCCTCTCAAAAAAAAGGAGAGGAGGATGCAGAAATCAGAACATACAGTGTGTGCGTCTGCATATTTCTGTAGAAACTGCGGTGATTGTTGTTGCTCTTGCAATCTATAAAACAAACCACCTAGCAACAGGAGGGTTACAAGAAAAATAAAAAAATACAATTTTTTTTGTAATAAACCGTCTCTACACCTTTCTTGATTCATTGGCCACCATGATGTACAATAGAGGTATCTTTTGGAGGTTCACTATGGTGATGTATGATGCTCAGACAGGATTTCAGCTGGGAGACCCCCAGGTTACTCCTTTATCAGAACAGAGTCAGCTGCCCACAATGGCGGAATTTCAGAAGGAATTCAGTGCAATGATTCTTTCTGCCTCAGGATGGCGAAAGGTTTTTGCCCTTTCTGGAAATGAGGAGGATGCCACAACAGAGATTGGAGCTGCAAATGGAGTGCTTTCTGCCCTCATTGCTCAGGTCTTTGCAGATTACATTATTCAACGTTGTGGCCCTGGCTGTAAAATTGCCCTAGGACTTGATGCTCGCCCCACTGGAACACAGATTGGAGACATTATTGCCAGAGTTTTGGCTGGTCGTGGCATTCAGGTGGAGTATCTTTTTATCACTGCCGCTCCCGAAATCATGGCTTATAGCCACCAGCTTGATGGTTTTGTATACGTTTCTGCCAGCCACAATCCTGTAGGACACAACGGCATTAAGTTCGGATTGAACGATGGTGGCGTGCTTCCTGGAGAGGAAACAGCAAAGCTTACTGCAGCCTTTACCCAGCTTTGTAGCAACAGTGAATCCATTTCTCTTGCTTCCCAGCTCGTGGCAGCTTGTTCAGAAGATGCTATCCAGAAAATCTTTGCAGAAACTGCCAGCTGTAAGGCCCGTGCTGTAGCCAGCTACCGAGACTTTACCCGCCTTGTAGTTTCAGGAACAGAAGACCAGCAGCAGCAAAAGGCCTTCTTTGACCTGATTTCCCAAACCACAAAGAAAAAGCCCCTGTCTGTATCCTGCGACATGAACGGTTCTGCCAGAACACTTTCCATCGACAAGGACTTCCTTCCTGAATGTGGTATTGGTTTTGATGCCATCAACAACAAGCCTCGAAACATTGTCCACGCTATCATTCCTGAACCAGAAAACCTAGTTCACTGTGCCCGTTTCATGGAGGAACAAAAGCCTACAAACCCCGCCATCACCCTAGGCTATATGCCAGACTGTGACGGTGATCGTGGAAACATTGTGTATTGGGATGATGCAAGTGGAAAAAGTCAGGTATTGAAGGCCCAAGAGGTATTCGCCCTTTCCGTTTTGGCTGAATTGGCCTACCTTGACTACAGAAATGAATCAACAGCAAAAAATGCCAAGCCTGGAGTTTCTGTAAACGATCCCACCTCCATGCGAATTGAAGAAATTGCTGCCGCCTTTGATGCCACGGTTTTCCGAGCAGAGGTAGGAGAGGCAAACGTCGTAAACCTAGCTCGTGAGGCACGACAAAAGGGCTATACCGTTCCCATTTTGGGAGAAGGCTCCAACGGAGGAAACATTACCCACCCAGCTGCTGTTCGTGACCCCATCAATACCATTTTTGCACTGGTTAAGCTTTTGGCAATCCAAGACACCACCTTGGCAGATGGCTCTATTAAGCAGGGCTTATTCCACCGCTGGTGCTCCAAGTCTGGTCAAGAAGCAGCCTACAAGGCAGACTTTACCCTGGCAGACATCATTGCAACCTTGCCAGTTTACACTACCACCGGTGTTTCAGAAAGCCGTGCCCTGCTGAAAATCAAGACAACAGATCACGGTATGTTGAAAGCTCGATTCCAGAAGGAATTTGAGGCTAGCTGGCAGCAGAAAAAAGAAGCTTTGGCAAAGGAATATGGCATTGCCTCCTACGAAGCTATTTGCAACAACGGCACCAAGGAAACACGAAATCTTAGTGACTATAGCCTTTCTGGCAAGGGTGGACTGAAAATCCTGTTTAAGGATGCAGCAGGAAAAAATACGGGCTTTATCTGGATGCGCGGAAGTGGTACCGAGCCAGTATTCCGCATTCTCTGTGATGTTCGTGGTAGCAACAAGCAGATGGAAGAAGCATTGCTGGCTTGGGAAACAGAGCTTTTAGAAAAGGCTGATTCATAAAGTCCTTTTTTAAGACTCACACAGGAGTTTGAGGATTGCTTCCCGGCTTTTTGCTGAATTGGAATCACCTTTAATGTATCGCTGGCTCATGGGCTGGCTTTTGGAGACACCCTCAAACTCACCAACCACCTGCAAAGGACTGCCAGCAAGAACTACCACATGGTGGGCAAGGGCCAAGGCTTCAGACACATCATGGGTTACTAACAGGGCAGTCCTTCCCTCCCGTTCCAAAAGTTGTTCTGTCAGCTCCATCAGCAGAAGCTTCAGCTTAATATCCTGAGCCTGAAAGGCCTCATCCATCAGCAAGACCGAGGAAGGATAGGCAAAAGCTCTGGCAATGGCACAACGTTGTCGCTGGCCTCCAGAACACTGGGTAGGCAAGGAATCAATCTTTTCTTCCAGACTTACTGCCTTCAAAAAGGTATCACTTCTTTCTTTTGCAGTTTCTCGTCCCAGCAAGGATTCCACTGGCAGCATGACATTTTTTTCCAAGGAATACCAAGGTAACAGCCTCGGCTCTTGAAAAAGATAAGATACAGAAGCTCCCCCTACAATATTACCTTGATCTGGCTTTAACAACCCTGCAATGCAATCCAAAAGACTGGTTTTTCCCGCTCCAGAGGATGCCATCAAGGCCGTAACCTTCCCCGCTGGAAAGCTGTAGGAAAAATCCTTAAAAATTTGATACGTTCCTCGCTTGAGCCAAAGATTTTTTACTTCAATGTTTTCCAGAGCCTGAATTTTATACACATCCTTCATTTTGCAGCCTTACCTCCAGTCAAAAGTCCCCGCCGATGCAGAATAAAGGAAAAAAGACTTTCCAAAATAAAGCTTAAAATAACCAGCACCATGGTAATGGCAAAAACATGAGCTGTTTCCAAATGTACCTTGGCATTTTGCAGCAAGGTTCCTGCCGAGCGGTAGGGAAGACTTATTACCTCCGCTGCTGCCACCACCTTCCAGCTCAATCCAAAGGCAGCCAGGCTACCTGCAAAAAAATGTGGCTTACAGGAAGGAAAATACAGATGATAAAGCATTTTTCCCGTGGAAAATCCATAGACTCGGCAGCAGGCAATTAAATCCTTGTCGGTATTCTTGATTCCACTTTCCACCGCACTAATCATTACTGGTAGACTCATTACCATAGCCACAAAAATCGGAACAATGGAGGAACCAAACCAAAACAGAGCCAGCAAAATGAAGGACACCACAGGAGTTGCCCGCATCATGGCCAAGGGAAAGTCCAATAAATTATGAACGCTATCGCTTGCTCCGGCGGCGGCACCTAAAATAGTACCTACCACCACGGAGATGCCAAAGGCAATTAAACTTCTGCAGGCGGTAGCCCCCACATGTTGCCAAAACAAGGACTTTCCCATATCTTGAATCAAGACTTCTAAGGTTTCTCGTGGTAATGGCAATATAAGGGGAGAATGTATAACCATAGCTAAAATCTGCCAAACCACTAAAATGATTCCTACAGATAAAAGAGTGGCCACATATCGCCGATGCAGAAATTTGTTACTCATTAATCAAAATAAAAATTATCACTGGGAAGTTCACCACCGATTGCATCAGGGGCAAATTCCAAGAAAATAGAGTACAATTCTTCCAGCTGGAACTGGGCTTCCTTGGCAGGAATAAATACATAGGCTCCATTAGGAATAACCTTTGTAGCAATTGGAGCCTGTAAGCCCAAGGTATGATTTTGAACTAATGCACCAGCCTCTGAAGGATGAGCTACTGTCCATTCCACTGCTTCTTTTACACTTTCCAATAAACCTGCAACAAGATCTGGAGCTGTTTCTGCCAATTCCTTACGTACAACCAGTACCGTCATAGGATAGTTTTCTGAATCTTTTCCAGCAGCCTTATTTAAGGCCACAAACTCATCCTGCAAGTTTATTACACGACGAACAGAAGCATCTTTTGTGGTAGCTACTGTGGAAAAAGGCTCTGGGACAACAGCATATTGAATCTTACCGGACAAAAGTGCTGCTGCAATTTCAGCTGCAGGAACCGAAAAATCTAAAGCCACTGAATTAGCATCCGGAGCAACACCATCAGCAGCAATAGCTATGCCGTTTGATTTCAACAAATACCGAAACATATATTCAGGAGTTGCTCCCTGGCCAGTCACATTAACTGTCTTTCCCCTTAAGTCCTCCAATGAAGCAATGCTTTCATCCTTTGTAATCAGATTCAGCATCCCCTGCCCCATTACTGCAGTCACCACAATGGCACCGTTATTTTTAGTATAGACCTTTGCAGCCACGTTTGGAGGAAGGATTCCTGCATCGACTTCACCCTTCAACAGCTTGGGCAAAAGCACGTCAGCTCCAGCCACCACATGAAACTGGAAATCAGCTCCGGGAACGTGGGGCTTATTCTCAAACAAATAGGCCATGGGAATACCACTGGGACCGTTCAAGGCAGCAACATTGATGGTGCGGTTTCCAGCTGAAGGAGCCTCACTATTTGGAACATCTCCTCCATCCTTTTTTCCACCAGCAAAAACCACAGTTGCCATCAGCATAAAGATGGCACTCACCATAAGAACTCGATTATATTTACTCATAAAAAACCTCCAACATGATGAAAAAAAACTGAGACCGCTAAAGTTCTTTTTAGCAGCCCCTCGTTTTGAGTCATATAAAATAGCCCCAATAAAAAACGATTATCTATTTTCTTTGTATATCTCGGCCAGCAACCGTAAGCCTTCTCGAACCTCATCTTCTGGTCCAGAATAGTTTACTCGCAAACACTTATCATAGTGGCCATGACAGGTTACTTCTGGATCATCAACACCGAAGAAGAAATACTCGCCAGGCACTGTTACCACGCCCCGTTCCTTCAGCTTGCGGTACAACTCTAAAGTAGTAATCTTCAAGTCTCGAAGATACAACCAAAGGAAGATAGCTCCTTCACTGCGATGAATCCAAAAATCACCACCATCAAAAAACTCTCGAATCCAAGCAACAGCCTGCTGGGATTTTTTCTGATAGAAGGGTTGTACGTAGTTTTTTGCCACCTCCACAATCTCACCAGAAGCAATGCAGTTTTGGGCAATGGCCTGCCCACCAGAACCAGATGCCAATGCAGCTATAGCATTTACATTTGCCATGGCAGAAGCGATTTCTGGGGTAGCCACAATGATACCAGTTCTCAAGGAAGGCAAACCAATCTTTGATAGGCTCATGGAAAGCACCACAGATTCATCCCAGTAAGGAGCAGCCTCATCAATGAACACAATGTCAGGGAAGGGCAAGCCATAGGCATTATCCACAAAAAGTGGAATATCATATTTGGTAGCCAAAGCTGCCAAACGATGAATCTCCGCATCCGTCAACACATTTCCTGTAGGATTGGTAGGACGGGAGACACACATTGCTCCAATGTCGTTATGGTTTGCAAGATAGGACTCCAAAAGCTCAAAGTCAATGAAATACTTAAAGCTTCTATCATCGTAATATTCGCAACGAGCAGGAATGGAGACCATTAAATTTGGCTCCAATCCCTGGTCAGCATAGCCTACGTATTCTGGTACCAAGGGGAAAAGGATCTTCTTCTTATGCTCCACCCCATCAGCACCAGTAAAGGTTCCTGAAAAAAGATTGAAAAGATAGAAGAAGGCAGACTGGCTTCCGTTGGTAATGGCAATGTTTTCAGGTCCTACCTTCCAACCATAGGTTTCAGAAAGGAACTTTGCCACTGCATCAATAAAACCAATTCTTCCCTGAGGTGGATCATACAAGGAAATCAGCTTTTCAAAGCCCCCCTCCTCTGCCATAATCCGCTCCATTTCCCGTCGAAACATAGCCTCAGCCTCAGGAACACGGGCAGGGTTTCCGCCTCCCAAGCGATAGGGAGTCACCCCAGCAGGCAGTGGACGTCCCAAATCATCCATTAATTGCAAAATACCAGAATGGCCAGTAAGCTTTTTACCGAAATCTGAAAATGAGTACTTCATGATTCTTTACTCTCTAAATGTTGTGCAAGCTTTCTTGTATTCAGCTGCTGTCAATGAGAAAATATCCACATCGGGAGCTGCGTCAAGCATTGTTACCTGACCATGAAAATCCACATTGTCGTCAATTCTCAGACGAAGTGCAGCAATATCTCCCACCACACGGCTACCAGAAGCAATTTCTATTTTTGATGCAGCGTGCAGATCTCCAGCAACATCTCCTGCCACCAAAATTGAGTCAGCAGCAATCTTTGTAACCTGACAATGAGCCGTCTTGTCAATCTTCAAGTTTCCAGAAGATTCAATCCTTCCTTCAAACTTACCGGTAATAACAAGGTTATCGGTAAACTCCAAATCACCAATAAACTCAGTTTTTTGACCAAGTACGGTAACATTACCTTCTTTCATATTGAATGAGTACATCTAGCCCTCTCTTAACTTCTTTTTTTGGAGACACAGCGAACCACAAGACCAACTACTAATACCAGTCCGCTGGCCACTGCAAAAATTACGCCTACGTAATCTCCCAGACGAGTATATACTGTTTTTTCAGTTTTATCCATAACAGGAATGGAGCCAACCAAATATGTTTCTACAAAAGGCTCCGCCATGGTCAAAATCTTTCCGTTGGGATCGATGATACAGGTTTGACCTGTAGTTGTAGCACGAACCGTTGGCACCCGATTTTCCACTGAACGGAAAACTGCCATAGACAGGTGCTGATACTGACAAGCCAAGCTCTTTGACCAAGCATCGTTGGAAAGATTTACAAAGGCTTGGGCACCAACATTTACAAAACGACGTCCCACAAAGCCAAAAGTATCCTCAAAGCAGATTGGAGTACTAAAATTGATTTTTGTGTCCCCCTCATTTCCCTGCACTTCAAAAACCACAGGCTCTAATCCAGGCTCCCACATGTGAGTATCACCGTTCAACAGCATCTGGTACAACTGGGGAAACTGCTTGTCAAAAGGAAAATATTCCGTAAAGGGAACAAGCTTCATCTTTCCATAAATATCTGGTGCAGGAGGCAGAGCATTTTCTTTTGGAGTAAAGAGCAACACTGCATTATAATCAATAACTGAATTTCCAAGACCATCGACACCATGATCATTACCTATTACAAAAGGAACAGGTGCATCATCCAGGTAGTGCAATAAATCATCTACCAGCTGAAACTTATCCCGCTCATACCGATGCTGATAATGCCACAGAACCCGTGGTACAAAGGCAGTCTCTGGCCACACCACAAAGTCCACCTGGGGATTCTCTGCTAAGGCCGCATCAGAAAGCCGCATCAAGGTCTTTAAGTCCCGCTGATAGGCAGACACACCACCAACCCAGGGGTCTGAATTCTGCTGAATCAGGGCCACCTCCACCTGAGGAGCTTCAGAATAGTCCACAGGAGAAATAAGTCCATAAATCAACACGCCAGTAAAAACCACTAACCAACAGCACCCAGAAATCAAGTGCTTTTTGCAAGCTTGAGGCAGCTTTTTTACCAAAGCCTTTAATCCAGTATCAATTCCTTCCAGCTTCAAGCTTCGGTAGGCATCTACAATAACTCCGGTAAACCAAGCTGAAGTGAAGGTTATTACTCCGTCCAAGCCCCAAAGACCAACTGTGTCTACAATCTGAATCAGGGGTAATACTCTCCAATGGGAATAAGCCAAAACACCGTAATGAAAGCCAGAAAAGCCCAAGGTTTTTACATAATCGTAAGCACACCATACCAATCCCTGAACAAGCCAGCCCCATTTTGGGAAAAGACTTGCAGCCGCCTTCAGCAGGGGAAAGGCAAACATAAGGTATAACCCATACATAAAGGATATTACAAAGATTCCCAAAGGATGAAAGGTAGCAAGCCAATAGGTAAAAAGGCAGTAAGCTCCAACACCGTAGGCAATACCCCAAAGCCACACCGTCTTCCAAGATACAAAACGCACTAAAAGAAAAACTGGTATGAGGGCAAAATAAGCGAGAAAGGGAAAACCATTAACAGAAAAAATATTTGGTTGTGGAAGGGCAAAAAATAATATAGCAAGAACGAGAAGGGAAAAAGCAATGCCACACCGAGCAAGCAAAGAATAAGACTCTTTTTTTTGGCACCGCTCCACCATGGATAGCACTACTCCTCTACAGATAAATTCCAAACAGCCTTTTTCAATTCCTGTCCTGAACGAAATGCAACAATGTAGTGAGGTGGAACAGACAAGTTATCTCCAGTCTTAGGATTTCGAGCCTTTTTCCGCTCCTTACGAAGACGTAATTCAAAGGTTCCAAAACCACGCAACTCGATGGTGGCTCCATCTTTGAGAGCAAACTTCAATTGTTCTAGGGCTGACTCAAAAACATCTTGTACAATCCGTTTTTCATAGCCAGTTTCCTGACGAATTCCATCCACTAAATCGTACTTTGTTACCTTTTTTGATTGCATAATTCTCTTCCAAAATTTTTTTTACGAAATTCTAATTATAAAACGAGGGACACTGCATTACTGCAATATCCCATCCGTTTCCTTAGTTTGCAGCGACGCTGCCGAATGAAACATTATACAGTTTCATCATCCGTGACTTTTTGCGAGACGCAGAATTCTTTGTCAAAATACCCTTTCCAGCAGCAGTATCCAACTCCTTTACCAGAGCCTTCAACAACTGGGCGGCACGCTCAGAATCCTTAGCGTGAACAGCCTCTACGTATTTTCTAGCACTTGTTCGAACAGAACTCTTTGCTGACTTGTTGCGTAAACGGCGAACTTCACTCTGCTTGTGTCTCTTTTCTGCAGACGAATGCTTTGTGGCCAAAAGAAACCCCCAAAAAAAATACTTACACTTGTGTCAAAAACAACACAAACTTGTATAATGCTATCAAAAACAGGTGACTTAGTCAAGTGAACTTCAATTCACTGGTGAATTTTAATTCTCTTAGGGGCATCAAATAGTGCTCCCACAGGTATTTTACCACTGCAGGTATAACTACCATATTGACAACAGAGACACATTCAGTTATTATCTTGTAATAATCGATTATTCCTAAGATAGGAGGCAAGCCATGGCTGGAGCCAGTAAGAACTCTCGTACAACAGTTACCACCCACAAGTTCATTTGCAACTGTGGTGGAGAAATTGTAATGAAGACTTTGTTTGAGAAAGGCAGACTGAAGAACGTCGCCGAGTGCACACAGTGCAAGCGTGTTGAACGCCGCCCCAAGGACTTCAAATAATTAGTTCCTTGCAGCTGGTAGTCAGATACCTCTGATTTTCAGCTGAACTTCTCACATAGAAAAGGCTATCCAAGGGTTTCCTTGGATAGCCTTTTTTATTTTAAACAATCTTACGGCTCGTTAAAACGAAAAATTATTTTCCAGCTTTTTCTGCAGCGTGCCATTCATCCAGCTGGCTCTGAATCAAGGCCTTACCTTCATCAAGAATCTGCATTTGTTCTTGCTTATTGGTGGGTGCAGGATAGATTTTCAAAATCTTTACCCGATATGAACCATTTTTCAGATTTCTGATAATTCCCTCCAAGGTGGAAATCTGATAACCACCATCCAATGCACATACAGCTACAGGCATGGGAGCCTTGTCCAGCAACCGTCTAAAACCAGCTGCATAAAAGGTGCGAAGCTTACCATCTCGGCTTCTTGTTCCCTCAGGAAAGATAACGGGAATCTGACCACGTGCCACCACCCTACTGGCAAAGGCATCCAAGGTTTTCATAGCAACGGAGGGGCTACCAGTGCGGGGAACAAGGGCATGCTCATGAACACGGAGCATTTCTGAAACCATGGGTACATGACGTCCCAATTCAGCCTTGGCCACAAAACGCAAATCTCTGTCACGCAAAAAATTCATATATACAGGAATATCCAACAAACTTTGATGATTTGACATAATCAAGAACTGCTGGGGAAGCTCATTCTTTAGGTGACTGTCACCTTTGAACTTAAAATTTTTATAAACGGAAAGAATGGCAAAAATCAGCGGTGCACAGTATTTAACAATACCTGTAGAAATCTTATAACATAATTTTTTTGAGATTGGATATGAAAAAACATTCAGAATCGCAGCAATACTAACAACGAGCAAAAGACAGCAGACAGTGATAATACTGGACATGAAACAACCTTTCCTTGTGGATTCAGCCTTTACAGGACTACTTTCATTCTATACATTTTAGCCTATATTCGCAAGTGAAATCTAGTCTAGAAACCGTTCAATGGAGCTGCACAATTCATCTAGGTTGCCATGAGTTCTGCGGCAAGAAGGAATTCCTTCCAAGAAGATTTTGCCGTAGCGCTTTTCCACTAGCCGCCTATCCAGCACCACCACCGTTCCTCTGTCGGTGGAACGTCGCATCAGTCGTCCCACTCCCTGACGGAACTTAATGACAGCCTCCGGCACACTGAGCTCCATAAAGGAGCTACCTCCCCGCTGCTCCACTGCCTCTGAACGGGCTGCAAAGACAGGGTCATCGGGCACACGGAAGGGCAATTTTACAATAATAACTTGAGAAAGAGAGGAGCCAGGAACATCAACCCCTTCCCAAAAGGAATCTGTTGCAAATAAAACGCTGGTTTCATCTTCTTTGAATTTTTCCAGCAAACGGAATCTATCCTCATCTCCCTGCTTGAACAAGGCAATACCACTTCCAGCCAGAGTTCTGCCACAGGCTTCCCAGCAATTCCGCAGTGAGTCGTAGGAGGTAAAAAGCACCAAGGTACGGCCTCCAGCAGCAGCTATGAGCCGAGAAACAGAGTGTTCCACGTAGGGCTGGAAGGAAGAGCTGTCTGGCAAGGGTGCATCAATGGGAATGGCCAGCAGCACGTTGCGGTGATAGGGAAAAGGAGAAGGAAATTCTCCTGTGGCAAGTCGCTCCTCATCTACAAAACAGGCTCCACTTCTTCCCAGCCAGTAGTTAAAGTTTTTGCTGCTGCGAATGGTGGCAGAGGTACAAACCACTGTGGACAAGGGCTCAAACACTCCTTCATTCATGCGGGGAGCAATATTCAATGGAGCCTGTACAAAACGGCAGAACCATTGCACTTGGTCACTACCAGTTCCACGCATGGGAGGCAGCTTTACCCGCTCCACAAAAAAGACCGTTTGGGAATGTTCCTGCCACTGGACAGAAGCCTTGCAAAACTGAGCCATAGTATCAAGGCGATTAAGCACCGTTTTCGTTTCCCAGACAGCAGGTGAATCCCGCAGGTCCTCATCGATGCTATCTATCATTTCTCGAAAAACAGTTGTACATTCTGTTATGGTAATTCCCAGCTGCTCAAATCGTTCTAGCACCACAGCAAAAACAGGTTCCGTAGCAGGAGTAAGACGCAGGGCATATTGATTGTTCATAAGCTCCAAGCCTGCTTGATCTAGGTTTTCAAGACAGGATTGCACCGACTCAATGGTTGTCAAAACCTGACCAACCCAGTTTTCACCAGAAGCCAACACCTCCAGCGTATACAGATGACCTGCCATGGCACCACCACGTCGCCTGCGATACAAAATGTTCAACTGGCGATTTACCTTAAAACGTGTCAGTGTTTCTGAAAAAAAGCTAGTGGCAGCATTTTCTATGCCATGAGCCTCATCAAACACAAGACGGGTATAAGGTGGCAATACAGCCGTATCGCTAAAACCAATGCCTGAAAGACGAGCTTCTATATCAGCAAATAAAAGATGGTGGTTTACAATGAGAATCTGGGCATCCGCAGCATCCTTGCGCACCTTCATTACAAAGCACTGGCTGTGAAACTTACACTTCATTCCCATGCAAGCATCGGATTCAGAGCAAATACGACTCCACAAATACTCAGAAGGAAGAAAAGTTAAATCCGAGCGACTTCCTGTTTCTGTAGTTTTAGCCCATTCCGACAAAATATCCAGCTCCTGGTTTTCGTTGTCGAACAGGTCTGGTTCTGCCAAAAGGTCATTGAATCGTCTAAGGCACAAATAATTTTGGCGGCCCTTCATCAAGATGAACTTCAGCTTTTTGCCCGTAATTTTCAGTGCAGCGGGTACATCCTTTTCTGCCAGCTGTTGCTGCAGGTTGATAGTTCCTGTGGAAAGCACCACCCGCTCATTATTGGTGGCAGCCCACAAAATACTGGGAATCAAATAGGCATAGGATTTACCAACACCTGTACCTGCCTCAAAGACACCTACCCCATCTTCGTTAAAGGACGTACAGATTTTTTTCAAAAGCTCTATTTGGGCAGGCCGCTCCTCAAAATAATTCTTACCTGTATCCAAAGGACCGCCAGCTGAAATATAGGCTGCAACTGTATCGAGATCAAGCTTTTGTTTTGATTTTGGTTTAATAGGCTCCACCACCACATAGCAGAGACTAACATCATTGTTAACAATGTAAAAACCTTGGCAACGTTGGGCCGCCTGAGCTGCAATGGAAATATCTGCTGATGAGGGTTGGAGAACACCAGATGGATGATTATGAATTAAGACATGGGATTCGTAGGCTACTTCAGACTGAACAGGAACAGATTCTTGGTTGCCACGAGCAGCAACAACAACAGAAACCACCCGTCCCTGGGAATCTATTTTTCCACCAAAGAAAACCTCATTCCCAGCAGCCTCTGCAATGGCTTCTGTCATACGGAGACGAACTTCATCTGTAAACCGTAGAGACACGTCCATTACTAACCTCTTTTAAAAAAAAGAAAGGGCTGTAATACAGCCCTTCTTCATCTCCTAGGGGAATTGAACCCCTGTTGTCGGGATGAAAACCCGATGTCCTAACCACTAGACGAAGGAGACATTCACAACGTGAAAATATATTATCATTGACAAAAAAAAATGTCAATAGAATAAATAAAACTTTTAAAAAAAACTACATATTCATGTCAAATTTTTTCATCAAGCAATCCTGCAAATGACGACAATCCTCATCATCCAAACCCATGCTGTGGGCTGTAGCCAAATCAGAAGAAGCTTCTACGTAACGAGCGAGGTTATAATGAGCCAAGGCTCGTCGATAATACACATGAGACTGATGCTCGTTGTAAACCAAGGATTGATTAAAGAACTCAATGGCCTTTTCATTGTCCCCTAGCACACTATATACAATACCGATGTAGTAAAGAGAACGGAAATTTTCCGGTTGATATACTACACTTTGCTGAAAATCCCTTAGTGCTTCTTCATATTTATTCTGAGCAAAAAAAGCCATTCCGCGATGCTTAAGAATTACAGACAAAATAATATTGTTTGGCGTAGGCTCAGATTCCACAATATCAGTGTAAATCTTTACTGCCTTTTCCATTTCTCCTGCATTGTGGGCTTGAATTGCAGCCAGCAGCATATCATCAATGGTACCTCGTACATAGGGAGAGCTAATTGGTTGACTTGCTTCTTGAACATCCAGTCGATTTGGAAGGGCATCACGAGACATGGAATCAGCCTTGCTATAAAAGGCATTTCGTCTAAAATCAATCTCACGATTGAGCTTATTTTGATAGTCGCGAATTTCTTGGAAGATAATATCCGCCAAACTCAAGCTTGCATTGATAGAAGCTAGCTTTCTTTTTAAAGGTAGATCAAAAGGAGAGAATTCTGACTTGTAAATCAACTCATGTTCAACCTCTGCCCATGCATCCTGAAGAATCGTTCTAATTTGAATCTCACATACACAATCGTGGGGAAGATTAAATCCTGTACAAGCTGCTGCGTCCAGCAAATCCTTTGGAATTTCCACCAGCACGTGAATAGACTCGTAGCCGAATTCCTTAAAGCTTAAGGAAGCACCCTTCCGTTCCACTTCCCGCACAACGAAATTATCCTTTATCTGCTGTTCAACCACTGCAAGGTCTTCCAAGAAGGCACAAATAATACGGATTCCCATCATGTCAGTTAATAGCGGTAAAGGAAATTCCTCTTTGAGCGGAGGTTTAATACGCAGAACCTTACGATAGTAGCTATCAAAGCTTTTTACACGGGACTTGAATGTTGGCCGAGACGGTAAAATTATTGTGTCTCTTAGCTTATACTCTATTGTACTCAGTACTGTCTCAAAACCGCTCCGATATATCTTATATTGCTCTTGCATTTCAGATTTAGCAGGCAGCTTCTTATTCTTTGAATCGCTCATAGTATAATTTTACCATTGAATTATACTTCACGCAAACAATTTTTTATTTGAAAGATCTTAAGAAAAAAAAAGGTCGCCCTAATTGGGCGACCATATCAACCTAAAAGGTTAATTTATTTGTCTTACTAATTTCCATTAAGGAATTAATTAGTTTGCAACCTCTTCAGCTGCTGTGTTTCCACCTTCTTCAACTGTCAAGCTAGAAGTGAAAGCTTCTTCCTGAGCCTGCTTTTCTCTCTCCAAGAAGCGGTTAACCTGCTTCTCACCAAAGCGACTCATCTCAGCATTCTGCTTTTCAGCTTCCTTAGTTGTGATGATTCCCCAGAGGTCTTCATCAGCGATGTCACGATCTGTGTTCAAAACAGCCTTGTCATAGATAACCTTAACATCCTTAAAGTAACCAACGAAGGTGTCACCAGCGTGCATTGCATCACGGGCAATCTCGAATCCAACGAACTTAACATAGGGAAGTCCGCGAGGATAGACGGGATATACACGGATTTCACGAGTGCGAATATCACTGATGTAAGAAGGATTGTTCCAGCGGAGTTCCTTCCAACCATCAAAGTTCAACTCACCCATCAAATAACGGCGATCAACACCATCAGTGTCCTTCAAGTGTACATACAACTTGTGGGGGAAGTTCATACCAAGGGTTGTTACAGACAAAGCCTTGATTGTTCCAACGTTCTTTACTACACCATATCCATCTTCGAACTGTGTCTTTCCGCTAGCAGCTTCTTCAGCTGTGGGCTCCTGAGGAACACCATTCTCATCACGAGCAGCCAAAGGCTCATAAGCAGGAATCTCGAATGCAGGTACAATCTTAGCGTTTGCATTGTTTGCCCACAAGGGGAACTCAATGCGCACACCCATTACGTTTGAACCAGCAAAGGGAACAGATGCAGAATCCTTTACAGGTGCAGCCTTAACCTGAGACAATGCCAGGCTCTCTACATTCTGTGCAGAAGAATTCAAAACCACTTCCCAATTGGGCAATGCCAGGGAAGACTTCATCAGGGACTTCTGATCCTCGGTAAATGTCATACCAGCTGTTACAGAATAGTCCATGGTGGTGCGGCTGTTTTCAGTAGGATTTCCATCCTGATCTGCAACGATGTCGGCATCCAACAATGTAAAGTCAATAATTGTTGCCTCATCACCAAATGCAAATGCTCCGAAAAGCAACATCACCGCTGTAATTAGAACAAAAGATTTCTTCATTCAAAGCTCCTTTTATACACACTTTTATGTAGCCTTGTATACCTATTCAGTATCCATCAACTTGATGATTTTGTCAACGACTTTCGTGAAGTTTAGGTGATTTTTTTATCTACATTAAACAAGATTCTCATATACTTTGTTACTACCAATGTAAATTTCCACAGATTCTATCCATGAAAAATTTTTCTTGATGTTGTAGACCAATAAATCCACTGCTTCTTTTGTTGCAGAGGTGGTTACATCGGGAAACAAAGCTTCCTTTGACAAGTTGACGTATAAAATATTTCCCTGCAGGAAGCAGGATTCCAGTCGGGTTTCTTGCAGGAACAAGGATTTAAATCCATTGGTCACTGGACCCAGTAGCAGCTCCTGTACAAATTGCTGCACATGGAGATCCCTTCCCTGTGTGGAAGAATATTCTGTTATGCGACGACTTTCTATGTAAAGGCCACTTCCGTCTATGGCCTCGAAATACAGCACCCTTCTCTTGCCCAAATTCTCAAAATTATAGAAAAAAATGGACACTACCAAAATCACTATGAGAAAGATGCAAACTCCTATCCCTTTGAAAATTGCTCTGCTTTTCATTCTGTACCAGTAAATCCCCTTGAAAGCTCAAAATGGGTTATAAATGTAGATAGGCCATTATATATTCCCTGGGTAATTTTTTGCAAGTACTGGGAATCTCCAAGCAGTGCTGCTTCCTTTTCATTGGTGATGAAGCCCGCCTCCACCAAAACGCTGGGCATGTTGGTATTTCGAACCACAAACCATTCTTCTGCCTTGATTCCCCGGGATTTACTTTGCTTTCCAATTTGGGCATCCAGTCCATCCATAATGAACTTGGCGATAAGAACACTTTCCGTGGTATATTCTTCTTCCATCATAGAATTGAGGATGTTTTCCAGCTCTTGGTTTTCTCCTGTAGACTCCAGCACCTTTCTGCGGAAGCCGGGACTGAGATACCACACCTCGTAGCCAGAGGCATTTTTGTCCAAGGAGGCATTGATGTGGATGGAAATATAGAGGATGGCCTCGTGGGGCTCCAGACGGATGGAGTTGGCAATATCCACCCGCTGCTCTAGGGTGAGCCAAGTGTCATCAGAGCGAGTAAGAATTACCTCCTTGTCTGGATAGGCTGCTTGTAATTGCTTGGCAAGCCGCTTGGAGATGGACAAGGTTAAATCCTTTTCCTGTAATGAAACAGTCTTGCCGTCTTTTTTGTAGCTACCCACCGCCCCAGGATCACGTCCGCCATGGCCAGGATCAATCAGAATGGCTCCAACTTTATAGAAAGATTCGGGGGCATTTTGGGAGAACAGCTTATTGGCAGCATCGATGAATCTTTGGGACACGTAGACGGTACCAGATTTATTTTCTGGGGCATCTACAATGGCCAGCTTGGTGTAATCCATGAGAATCAGAGGATCTCCAGAGCGAAAGGAAATTTGATGACCATCTTTTTCTAGGATTCCACTACCTGACAGGGAATCCCAATACAGGTCTGCCCCTGTTTGCTGGGCAGCCTCTGCCAAATCAATGCTTTGGGCAAAGGTGGGAGAGAAATAAAACAATACAATGACAAGACACCAGGCAAGTCTTTTCAATCAGCACTCCAGACAGGAAGATTCAAGTACATATAAAAGTCCTTGCACACCACCAAGGATACAAGACTGCCACAATCGTGCCAAGGAAGGAGATTTGCCACTGCAGAAAGGAACTTGTATGCTGGTAGCTAGGATTTCCTGAGCCAGCACTACTGTTTCTCGGAGGCTGCGGTAATTCCAATCCACAACGGAATCAAGACAGGGCAAGAGACAGGGAGGAAGCTGCTCCAAAAGTGTTTTTGCCGGGTCAAAATCACCTTGCGGGGAAGAAAGATAGGAGATTAATTCCTGACGCTGCTGCAGGGAAAGGATGAAGGCTGCAGGGGGAAAGGAATTTTCCTGACGTAGCTCAGTTTGAGGCAAAGAAAGGAAGCAATCTGTTTCTTCCTGATGAGGTTCTAGTTGAAGGATAATAGTTTTTACTGCCTGCTGAGCCTTGGAAGCAGCCCCTTCCCAGGTAGTGTCCACCGCCAGAATGTTACCGCATTTTTCCACATTGTTTCTGGGGAAGGTAACCATATCACCTTTTTTTGCACGGGGAAGCACATCATGAACACCGACACAAGCACTTGCTCTTTCCAGCCCATGGATAGCCTTTACCTTGCCAGGAATGGAAATCCAAGCCCGCTCCCCGCAATACCGCTGGGAATCTACCTCATAGACGGTAAAGGGAAGATTTGGTGGCAGCCCCTCCAAGGGACGACGACATTCAAGCAAACGGTCGGGCTCACGACCAAGGGCGATAGCTTCTGCCTGCTGGGTAAGGAAAAAATCAGAGGAATAGGGATAGGTCCAGCCGGACATATAGCCACCGGAAAGACGGGCGGCAATTTCTCCCACCATGGGCCCCTTGGCAGTAAGCTTTATGTCCGCCTTGGCAGCCCCGCAGGTAAGCCCCAGGGCATGGATTCCCTCCACAAAGGTGGCAATGAGAGCCAGCTTATCCTTTTGGCAAATGGCGGTGGGAATAGTGTGGCCCATTTCGATGAAGTACGGGGGAAAGAAAATGTGACGGTCTGCAAATCCACAGATGGTGACAGTGCCATTATACACCAGCGCATCGATGGAAAACTCAGGACCATCCATGTATTCCTCCACAATGGCACGACCACTGCGGGAATGAGCTTGGGCATCCTGAATGGCAGTCATTAGCTCCTGCTGACTGCTAGCCAAACGACAGCCACGGCCACCCATATTGTCCACTGGCTTTACTACCAAGGGATAGTGATGAAATAAGTCATTTTGTGACAATAGGTCTTTCAGCTGATCTTGCAATGGGGCTTCAGACTGGTTTCCTTGGCTTGCAAGGGAGGCAACTTGAGTAAAAGCTGGGGACGGCACCGAGGCTTTTTGGAAGCAGCTACGCATCAAGGCCTTGTCACTAGCATTACAGGCAGCTTGATAAGAATGAACGGAAAAGCCACAGGCTTCTCCCACGTAGGAAACGGTGGCGGAAAAGTCGGTACCTGCAGTAAAGACTCCCTGCAAGGAGCCTTGGGAAAGAAGCTGAAGAGCCAGCTCCTTGATGCCTTCCTTGTCCTTCAAGTCCAAATGCACGAAAAGATCTGCCTCTGGAACACAGAGGGCCTGGGGATTGCCGTCCACCAGCACCACCTGACAGCCTAGAGATTTTGCTGCCTGGATGGCGGGACGCTGCATGAGACCAGCTCCCAGAATCAGGATGGATGGCTTCATTGAATCTATAGAAAGTGATGAATTACAAGAAGATATAGTATTTGTCATAGTTAGTCCAATTCCTCTGTTTTAATGCAATATACCTCGAAGGTATCTCCCAGCTTGAAGCACCGACTTAAACCATAGAGGCTGGAATAGGACAGGGAGCCTTGACTGGGCTTTTTTCCTGTGACAGGACTTCCCTCTTCCTCCTGGGAATTTGTCTGGCTTTTGAAAGAGGGGAACCGCTCTGGGTGGTGACCAGTGGAAATGATTTTTTCCACCTTGAAGCCAAACTGACGGAGAATATCCTTGGTACGCTTTGGTTCCCACAAGGTGTAGTGGTCAGCAGGGCTATTGGCAAAGAAGCTTTCTGGGGAGAAGCGGGCCGACACTCCAGCTGCAGAGGGGGTGGAAAAGGCAAAGACTCCACCTTTTTTCAGGATTCGAGATACAGCCTTAAGTACAGGCCCCAGTTGTCGGAAATGCTCGATGACATACCACATGGTGACTGCCTCGAACTGCCCCACTCCAAATTCCGTTACAGGATTGAAGTCTGGGAAGGCGGCACAGACGGCGGGGAATTTCAAGGTGTTCTGCACGTATTCCACGGCGGAAGATGAAATGTCGGTACCAAAAACCTGCCAGCCAGCCTCTGCACCAGCTGAAAGGAAGGGCCCGTAGGCACAGCCCACATCAAGCACCGAGGGAATGAAGCTGTTGTTACGGCGGGATTTTCCGTGGCTCCCCTTCTTCATCAGGTAAATGGCATCGATGATGGACATGCGGCGTACTCCATGATTTTTGATGGAGGCAAAATCCTCAAGATAGGTCTTTCCGTACTGATTCTTATAATCATCGAAAAAATAATCGGCTGAATAGGAGGGTTGGATTCCCTCAAAGGTCCAGCCAATGTAGATCATGCCACAGCTGGAGCAACGGCGGAAGGTTCGCTGGGAGGTGCGAGCCACCACCTGATGAGGAACTACTGGATGCTTGCCACAAACGGGACAAAGGATACGGGAACCCTTGGCGGCACGGAGCACAAAATCCTCCAGCTTTTCCTCCTCCTTTGAAGAAGGCACCTCATCCTCTGCCTTGGGATACAAGAGCCAGGGCTTTTCCAAAAGCTCCTGAAAGGATTCCTTGGTGATTGCCTCCTGAGCGATGGTTGCAAAGCCATATTTTTGACCCAAAGCAAGATGGAGGGCTGTTGTTCCCAAAAGGATTACTCCACAGCCAGCTGCTAAGGCTTCAAAGGCGGTAAAACCGTAGTGGGTTACTACCAAATCGTATTGATGGAGCTTTTCCCGCAGGTTTGCTACGGGAGGAACAATGCGGATGAACTTTTGCATTGGGGCAGGAACCATCTTTTTTGAAGCTTCTGGATTGGACACAATGACAGTAACATTCTTCTCCAAACTTCCCAAAGCAAAGGCGGCAGGCATGGAAAGCCCTGCAGGATCCTCCCCACCAGTGGAAACGAGAATTTTGGAAAAAAGTTGGGAATATTCCTGGGAAGACTCTTGCTGTCTTTGAACCTTTGCCTTTTCCTCAGTCCACACTGGTTCCTGCCGATTCTTTGGCAGGGGGATAAAATGGCTGTTGCGGAGATTTGGCACTCGTCCCAGCTTGTGGGAGGGAATGATGTCCAAAAGGTAGTCGCAATAGGTGGTGTTAGAGGAGCCTTCGTCAATGGCTAAAAGGGGGCCAGCACAGGAAAGCTTTTGAGCCAAGCCCTTGTCTAGAGAAAAATAGTCGCTAACAATGAGACTGTACTCCCCTTCCTCCGGCAGCTTGTTTCTAAACTGCCAGTCTTCCAGCCCCTGATTCCGTGCTTCGTCAATGAGACTCATCAACTCATGGGAAATGGGAAGCTCCACAGCATCTTGGCTTTCACTGGAAAAATAGGAGTCGGGTAAATCCTGTACCAGAATGTCGCAGCCAATTTTCTTTGCAATGTTAAGACAACGGCGAAGATGCCCCGTACCCCGACCCTTGGCCACAGAGGGCACACAGAGCACGGGATTCATGACGGCGGGGACAGAAAAAGCGGAAAGAATTTCCTCCGACGTAAAAGGCTTGGCAGGAACACGAGAATTGGAAAGATGACTTACAATTCTCAGGCAACGGCGATAGTCGCTGTAGGTGTCCACGGTGGTACGAAGCTCAGGATGGTGCCAGCGAGTGGGAGACGGCAGCATAATGGAGGCAAAGTCCTCAGGATGACGGTAGAAGGCTGGACCCACATGCTCGTGGTCATAGGCATCATCAGTCATGCCACAGGCTTCGATAAGGGAGCGGGCATTAAAAACCTCTACGCCACTGCCATGGGGAAGTCCGGTAAAGGTGAGATAGTCCACAGGTTGACGCTGCATTTCTTGTAACAGACAGGTAGCTGCCTCGTAAAACAGAAAGGGATTGTCGGCAGTGGCTCTAAGGATGATGTCACAGGGCTCAAGACATTCGTATGCCGTGGCACAGGCACAAAATCGATCCAGCACATCCTCCTTGGAACCGGCAAAAATATCCCAGCCACAATCCTTTGCCACAGGCTCCAGCTCTTGGAAGGAGTCATAATCTACAGCCAAAATATAGTGGTCTGCTGGCACCCGCTTCATGGCAGCCAAGGTCCAGGCCACCAGAGGGCGACCACCAAGGGGCAACAGAGCCTTGCGGGGAAGGCGTGTGGAATCGAGACGGCACTGAACAATAATTATGGTCATCGGATTTTATCTCCCCAGTTATCTATGAGCTTGAAAAGATCTTGCTGGAAGGCAAATTTATGCTTGGCTACCCACCGTCGTGCCTCCACAAATTCCTTGTATGCCAAGCCCAAGGGTAGCTTTGAGCGACGGCGATAGTTCACGAACTGGCTAATGGGAATATAGCAGCGATTTTCCACATAGCGGGGCGCCCCGTTCTTGAGATAAAACCGCAGCTGGGTGTGATCTGGGGTAGTGTCTGGCACGGGAATCTCATTCTCGTAGGCCAGCTGAAAAAGAGGAGACATAATGATTTCTTCACCCCAAAGCCAGGCTCGCAGGGAAAAATCAAGGTTCTGCCAGTAGGGAGAGGTAATGGTGTAGTCGTAGCCTCCCAGACGGATGAACTTGGCTCGGTTGTAAATCCCCACAAAGTCAAAGGGATAGAGGGTGGGACTCTTGTCGCTGACAATATCGGAGAACTCAGGCTTAAGGCTGTGATGCTCGATTGCAGGAGAAAAACGAACTGGCAGAGGACGGCGCTGATAATCAACTAGCCGTGGAGCTAGGCAAAAGTAATCCTGAATAATGTAGCGTTCGATGACGTTGGCGGACAATAAGGCTGAGGTTACGTGGATGGAATCGTTGATAACAAGGGCATAGTCTTCGGAGATTTCTCCCATACCAATGTTTATCATGTCTCCAATGGAAACAGTTTCCCGTGGAATAATGAATTTAACGCTGGGATAATTTCTGAGCATTTCATCCACGTTGTATTTTCCCTGCACCTTATCGATGGATACAATTGAAGAAAAGCCACTTTTCATCAGGTTTTCCAAAATCTTTCCACGGTACAGGCCACCAGCTCCCACGTTCAGCAGGATTACTGCAATGGGAAGCCGAGGATTGGCAATGGGTTCGTTTCCGTTGAGGATGGTCAGGGGTACCTGATGCTCATTAAAAATTGAAGGTATAGTATTCATCGCACTGCTCACATTCGTCCATAAAGGGCATGGATTGTCCATTCTGCCAAATTTCCTTCAGGCTCTGGCTAAACACATTGCCACAACCTTCGGTAAAAAGGAATTCCCGACACAGAGGCACCTTTCCGTCCACTAAAATTACCATATCACGTCGCTGGTGCCAGCAGGGGTTCCGCACCACGGGAGATAAGTCCGTTACCTGCTGATCTGGCATGCAATACAGGAAATTATCGTATTTCTGGATAATCAAGCCACCGCTCTCCTTGCGACTGCGGTAAAAGTCCTCCAGCTGCTCCTCGTTAGTCTTGGTACGGACAAACTGGGCATAGCTGGCACCAGGAAAATCCTTGTGGAGAATCTGGAAGGCATTTTGGGCCTTGTCATAGGAAATAGGCCAGCTCTCGCTCCCTGCTCCCCGCATGGCCTGATACATCTGCTGGTTCTGGCTGTCCAAGGACACAATCCACATAATGGCAGGATGGCCATTGGTGCGGGGCAGAGCTGAATCCACCATGGAGCGGATTTTCTGGGAAAGCTCCTCCGTTACTAGGCTTCCATCAGTTTCTATCAACACAGAAAGGCCAGGCTGAGCCAAGACAGCCTCCACAAAGCCAAGGAAATCAGGATGGGCCAAGGGCTCTCCCCACAGGGAAAGGGAAACCACTGCCTCTCCAGAAAGCTCCGCCATAGCTGGCACCAGCGCCTTGAATTGCTCCAGCTTCATGAAGCACAGGGGATTTTTCTCAGATGCTTCTGCCGGAGAATGGTGAAAGGCAGTTTCATAGGCCTTGGGATAGGGACAGTAGATACAGGTTCCAGGACAGGTGGCGGAAATCTGCACATTGTAAAAGGCAGGCACCGTCCGCAGCACTGAAGGTACGAAGATTGCCTCGGAAGCCAGCTTGTTTGCAGTCAGGGCATGGGCAAATTCTGGGCTCTCAGCAGGACCAGAATCTGCAAGAAGAACTTGGAAAAGTCTTGCACAAGCCACCTGCCCTTCCTTACTGTGGCAGGAAAAATCCAGGCGATACTGGCGCATATCTTCTGGTGCCATCAAGGTTTCCACCTCGAAGGAATTGATGTCACTTCGGATAACATCAAAGAACACATCCCGCCCTACGGAGCCAAAATCCTTTGTTTCTGAAAGTGTCTTGAGAATAGATACGGTGCTGCCGTTTATCACCACGGGAGCCAAGCCCTCTGGCCAGCCTTCGGCAAAGGTGTATTCTGCGGCATACTTGTGGTGAAAGTTGAAAAGCTCCTTGGATAGCTGCCCATCGTAAAAGGGACAGCTGTAACGGCCGTGAATGATGGTAGTACAGTCCCCCTTGTGGGAATCTAATGCCGCCAAAAATGCTGACACGGAGGTAAAATCACCTGCAAGCACCGTAATGGGAACCTGGCAGTGTTTAGTAGCCTCTTCCATCACTTCTTTATATTCAGGAACAGTAAATATCACTCCACCATGGAGTTGTATTTCAGGTTGGGTGGAAAGGTAATTGATCCATTCAACAACACGGGCAAAGGCAGACTGACCATTAAAAACAGGTTCAAAGGCATAGTTTTTTGGTGAGCCAGCATAAACAGAAACAAGGGTTTTCATACTTTTTGTATATCGGCAAATAAACAAGAAATTTTTAAAGAAGGGCTGGTGTTAAAAAACTTTTTAAATCATTTAGCACCTTCTTTTTGTTGGCAGTCCAAAGGGGGGCTAGAAGGATTTTCTTTGGACCATCTCCAGTGAGTCGGTGGATAACAATTGGCTTTTGGGTTTTTCTTGTGTACTCCTGCACCAAGGCTAAGGCTTGTTTCAAAAGAGAAAAATATGCTTCTTGGCTTAAGGTTTGAATCTGTCCTGCCTTCCACAATTCCGCTAAATCTGTATGCTCCAAAATATGCAAAACCGTAAATTTTATACCATCAGTTTCAGAGGTCAACACATAGTGTACCGTATTGAGCATATCTTCTGTTGTTTCTTCTGGAAGGCCAAAAATTACATGGCTTACCACGTGAATCTGTGGGGCAATGGCGTGGATTGCTTTCACAGCTTGAACATAGCACTGGTTTTCATAGCTTCGTCGAATAAACTGTACCGATTGTTCCTTACTGGTTTGAAAACCCAATTCAATTGAAATATGAAAGGCTTGATTGTCTGGATAGTGAGGAGGTCGCAACTGAGCAATTTCTTGGATAAAACTGGCGTTCAAACAATCAGGACGAGTGGCAATGGCAATGCCCACAATATCTGGCTCTGCAATAGCCTGATTAAAGGTTGCAAGTAAGGCTTCTTGATTGCCGTAGGTATTGGTAAAGCTTTGAAAATAAGCAACAAACTTTGCCCCTTCCCTTTGACGCTTTGGTATTTTATTGATTACCAAGGATTTGGCCTGTTTTACCTGCTCCTGTATAGAAAGCTTTCCAGAAGAAGCAAAATCTCCAGATCCAGCTGCACTGCAAAAGATACAGCCTCTTGTTCCCTTAGTACCATCTCGTGTAGGACAGGTACAGCCAGCATCTAAGCTGATTTTGTATATTTTTTGCCCAAAGATGCTTTTATAATATTCAGAAGCAGACAAATATGGAATTTTCATGATGGTATACCTCGCTTACTGTAGCATAATTGGGGGATGGAGGCTAGGGAGGGGAATCGGGATGCGGGTTGAAAACGCAACACCAGAAAATTTATTGTCAAAGAACATGAAATCTTACACCCAAAGGCTAAAAAATTAGTATGATTTCTGGAGAATCACGGGACATCTATATTGACACATTCCGCTTCGAAGGTTTCATTGATATGGTCTAATCTACAACAGTAGAAATTTAATATCAGTCTGAAACGAGGTACACCAAGAACGAGTGAAGTTTCAATCCACGCCTCCGTGAAGAGGCGACTTCTGGATTGTACCCCAGTTGCAGGTAGCATGATGTTTCAATCCACGCCTCCGTGAAGAGGCGACCTACGTGGACGCAAATTTTGTCCCCGGTGTCCTGTTTCAATCCACGCCTCCGTGAAGAGGCGACACGTGTTTCGACTTTTTTAAGTCAGATGGCTCAAGTTTCAATCCACGCCCCCGTGAAGGGGCGACCTTGTTTTTTTCTAGCACCCTCAGCACCGCCTCCTCGTTTCAATCCACGCCCCCGTGAAGGGGCGACATGCGTGGGCTCCATTAGACTTCCGCCTTGTCTAGTTTCAATCCACGCCCCCGTGAAGGGGCGACCAAGCAGGTAAAGAAGTGATTGCTGCCAAGTAATGTTTCAATCCACGCCCCCGTGAAGGGGCGACCCACCAGGGCACTGTAGGCCGATGCTCCCATCAAGTTTCAATCCACGCCCCCGTGAAGGGGCGACCGCTTTCCATGTAGGGCGGCACCAGATTTGCCTTGTTTCAATCCACGCCCCCGTGAAGGGGCGACGGCATCGATGTAGGATGCCAAACCTTTGGCTATCGTTTCAATCCACGCCCCCGTGAAGGGGCGACATAGACTATGGTATTCTTTCCTCCTTCCCATTCAGTTTCAATCCACGCCCCCGTGAAGGGGCGACATGAGAGTTATGCGGATTGGCCGAGGGCTAAGCATGTTTCAATCCACGCCCCCGTGAAGGGGCGACGCGGGGCTGCCTCCCGATGAGGAGCTTCCCCCCGTTTCAATCCACGCCCCCGTGAAGGGGCGACACAGCTCCAGCAATCCAAAACTTTGAGCCTATGGTTTCAATCCACGCCCCCGTGAAGGGGCGACATTTCCCCATGATCTATTCCCTTTTTTTACCTGGAGTTTCAATCCACGCCTCCGTGAAGAGGCGACGTATCTAGGAGAAATTACTGAAAATACAAAATATGTTTCAATCCACGCCTCCGTGAAGAGGCGACCAGGACGGCGAGCCGCCCTACAACTGGGAGATAGAGTTTCAATCCACGCCTCCGTGAAGAGGCGACTCAGCTGGGCTCCTGGTTCTTCCTCGGCGGAATGTTTCAATCCACGCCTCCGTGAAGAGGCGACAAAAGGTTTGCGTTCCGAATTCCTCGATAACGTAGTTTCAATCCACGCCTCCGTGAAGAGGCGACCTTAATAATTTCATCTAGTTCCTGACTGGTCAGATAGTTTCAATCCACGCCTCCGTGAAGAGGCGACACCAATAACTGGCAAATCTTCCGGTGGAGTAGAGTTTCAATCCACGCCTCCGTGAAGAGGCGACGGCAGTGGGAGGATTGGACTCCCCGTCCGTAGATGTTTCAATCCACGCCTCCGTGAAGAGGCGACGAAGTGCAGGTATTGGTTGGGGCTGCCCACCCGGTTTCAATCCACGCCTCCGTGAAGAGGCGACTCCACCAAGGCAGCATAGGCGGCATCACCCATCATGTTTCAATCCACGCCTCCGTGAAGAGGCGACTCAGCACCACGGCAAGGTGCTCCCAGGTGTTCGGCGTTTCAATCCACGCCTCCGTGAAGAGGCGACTGAATTGATTGGGTGGTGGTTGCA
>JAEDCN010000033.1 GCA_016294105.1 Treponema sp. | reverse complement strand
CCATCTTGGAAAACTTTTACAAAAAAATCTCACCTTTCTCCCGCAAAAAACGCAGTTTTTTTCACCTCCAAGTCTATAATATTTATGAACGCTTTTTCACGGAGACTGAATGGAGAATCAAACCACCACCGAAAACCGTAAACACAAGGATTCCCTCTTTGTAGATTATTTTTCCAAGGACAGAGACTGGAAGCAACATTTTTTATCTTTGTACAACGCCCTCCACGGCACCAACCTGCAAGTTGAAACCACCAAACTAGAACGGGTCAACCTAGAACAAGTTTTGTACATGGACTACTACAACGACATTGCCGTCATGGTAAACGACCAATTTATTCTCATGATTGAACATCAGTCCACCATCAACCCCAATATGCCGTTACGATTACTGGAATACGTGACACGAATCTACGGCAACAAAGTGGATTCTAAAACAAAGTTTTCAAACCAGTTGATTCCGCTAGCTAAGCCAGAGTTCTTTGTCTTTTACACCGGCAACCAAGACCTACCCCCAGAAAGCTACCTATACCTGTCGGATGCCTTCCCCAAAGACCCATCCGAGAACCAGCTCTCAGATTCAGAACTCACCCTTGAATTAGTGGTAAAAGTATGTAAAATTAAGGGTGAAGAGCCGAGTCAAATAGTACAGAATTGCCCCGACTTGGAGCAATACGTGCAATTTCTCAAGCTCATAGACAAGGCAAAAGCAGATGGACAAGCACAGCCCCTCACAAGAGCTATTCGAGAGGCGGTACGTCACAACATCTTAAAAGATTACTTGGAACGAAAAGGAGGTGAAACTTTGAGTATCTTAACAGCAGAATACGACTACGCCACAGACATTGCCGTGAAGCAAGAAGAAGCCTATGCCATCGGGCTGGAACGTGGAATTGAACGTGGAATTGAACGTGGAGCCTACCAAAAAGCATTGGAAACAGCAAAAACTTTTCTTTCCATGGGATTTTCCCCAGAGCAAGTAGCACAAGGAACAGGACTTCCATTAGAGACCGTTCAGCAACTTATGGATTATTAACTCTCCCCGTGATATACTGACTCCATGGATTTAGAAACATTGCAATTCAGGGCACGAACCATGCAGCGGATTCGTGAGTTTTTCATTCAGCGGGGCTACTTGGAGCTGGACACTCCAGCTTTAAGTTCCCATCTTATTCCCGAAAGCTGTCTGGAGGTGTTCCGTACCGAATACATCTACCCTGGAACTCAGGAGGCTACCCCCCTGTATCTTGTTCCTTCCCCAGAGGTTCACATTAAGCCCCTTATTGCCCGCCACAAGGTAAGCATGTTCCAGCTTTCCAAGTGCTACCGAAACTTGGAATCCTGTGGTCGCATCCACAGCCCAGAATTCACCATGCTGGAATATTACACCGTAAATGCCAATTACATGGACACTGCAGCCATTACCGAGGAGCTTTTTAATTTCTTGTTGCCACCGCCAGCTGCAGACCGAGACAATTTTGCCTACCTTCGCCCTCCTTTCATGCGACTCACCATGGACCAGGCATTTTTTCAATATGCAGGATTCTATCTTTCCTCCTGCACCACACCCCAGCAGCTAGCAAAACAGGCTAGAAAGCTGGGCATCTATGAGCCTGAGGACAATTCCTTTGACAGCTGGCCTTGGGATGACCTGTACGAGCTGATTTTGGTACAATGTGTGGAACCCCAGCTTCCCAAGCACAAACCAGTTTTATTGATGGACTATCCCGCTCAGGTTCCTTGTCTTGCCCAAGATGTACCAAATCCAACAGGAGCAGCACCTTTGTGGAAGCAGCGTTGGGAATTGTACGTGGCTGGAGTGGAGCTTTCCAACTGCTACAGCGAAGAAACCGACCCAGAAAAAATCCGTAGCTACTTCCAGCAAGAAGGACAAGCCAAAGAAAAATCCGCCTGCGTTCCCCACGCCATAGATGAAAACTACTGGAAGCATTTCCAAACCTTCCCCACCTGCTCTGGCAATGCTCTTGGAGTAGACCGTCTCATTGCCCTGTTGCAAGGTCGCACTACTATAGAAGGAGTTTTACCGTGAATAAGGTTCTGTTACACCAGTCTGTTATCCAGCACACAAGCCTCACCTTTGCCAGAAGCGGAGGAGCCGGTGGCCAAAACGTGAACAAGGTAAACACCAAGGTGCACGCCACCTTGAGCATTGCTGCCATTCAAGGCATCACGGAAGAAGAGCGGGACTTACTTCGGAAAAAGCTAGCAGCCATCATCAACAAGGAGGACTGCATCTTTGTGGACGTGGACCAAGAGCGCTACCAAGAGCGGAATCGAGCCCTGGCATTAGAGCGGCTGGAAAATCGCATTGTCAATGCCCTGAAAATCCCCAAGAAGCGACTCAAGACAAAGCCCACCAAGGCCTCCCAAGAACAGCGGCTCAAGCTAAAGCGACTAAAATCCAAGTTAAAGCGAAACAGAAGCTGGCGGGGATAAAATACTGGATATTTCTACTATCGTACCTGTAATCTAACGTACAGACTGGTCGTATTCAGCAATGAAAACAAATCAGGCTTAGTATCGTAAAATGTCTTCTTCAAATACAATTCATCTGATATACCAAGTAAAATTTGTCGTGTTAGGGCAAATTCATAGCTTGTATCCACAACACCAATAAGTTCCCAACCAGTGTCATCGTTTTTCTGCTTCTGGAAAGGGAACTTATACATGGCATATCCATGGAAATCTGTGTTCAAGATGTGTCTTTCTCCAGCAAACCAACGAAGCTTTGCTACCGTCTCTGCACCAACTGTATAGCCATAATCTCGCACTGAATCATCATCTAAAACAGGAAGAAGGTTACGACGGAAATAATAAAAATCGCTGGTTCCTAAGAATATACCGTCTAAGTGGAATTGCCACTCCAGTCGGTGCTGATGCCCATTCACACGCTGTTTGACTCCAAAGCCTAGGGCCATACTTGATAACTCCACAAAGGAATGGCGAATGTAATCATAATCAAATACAATTCCCACGCTGGTATCCGTATTGGTTCCCCATTGGGGACTACGTGAAAACAACAACCCATTACTGAAGATATGAACATCATACATCATCTTCTTTTCCATATCATTCTCACCAAATCCAGATCCAGCACCTATACCAGCCCCCATTTCCCACTCAAATTGACTAAGTGGCACATTTGAATCGTGACCATAGGGGTCTCCATATACAGCATAAAATTCTAAACCAAAGGAACAAGGAAAAACCTCTTGAGCAAAGTCAAAATCCCGAGAAAACCATGTTCCAGTAACTGCAGCACCAATTCCAGCCTTAAATGAAAGTTCATGGAGATTTCCTACAGGTCCCACTGGAGGTCGATTCAACAGAGGATCAGAAATAAGACGAAGGGGATTGATAATAGTTCCCAATATAGGTGATACAGTATTGGCTTCTAATGCCAATCTATATAACATCTCACCCATAAAGAAACCACCTATTCCTGTATATACTAAATCATTGATGGAAGGTTCATTTAACTCACAAAAATATTCCCACATAGCACTCCCTAAAGAGGACATAACAAGGGATGTGAAAACATTTAAATTGGCATTACGAGCACTCATATAATACAGAGAGCCTTGATAGGTATGACCGATAAAATTTGTCCAATGCCAGTCCGTGTCAAATTCAACCTCTCTCTCCCAAGGCTTCCATACTTCCTTCAAGGTCACCTGTGCCCATCCTGCTCCACCTACAAATTGATTCCAATCTCGCATCAAGACATTGACAGTAACCATTCCCAAGGAACCTATAAGATAATTTTTCGCTGTCTGGCCAGCAGATTCTTTCACTGGTGCATGAAACCAACCAGGCTCCAAGGAAAAAGCAACATCCTCAGATATATTATCACTCTGCTGGGAAAAAATAAGCGAAGGTGAAAGTAAGAATACAAGACATAACACAATACTAGTTACAATCTGAGATTTCTTTCCATTCATAAAATAAAACACCTCTAAATAATAAAATTCATTATTTATATTGACTAAAATAACCTATTTTATAGCTATTATGAGGATGAATTGTAACAAACCTCTAAAGATTTATCAACTTAAAATTTTACGTCACTTTGAGCTTTACCATTGTCCGAGGAGCCACACCTCCTTCCCACTCATTGCCACCAAGGGCCATTCCCGCTATACTATTATAAAGAAGTTCTGGATTCCATCATGCTAGGAATCCAGCCTAAGATATATTATGATTTACTGAGGAGTTTCCTGTGGAAGTTCGTGTTCGTTACGCTCCCTCCCCAACGGGGATGCAGCATATTGGTGGTGTTCGTACCGCCCTGTTCAACTATCTTTTTGCCCGAGCCAACGGAGGCAAGTTTATCTTGCGTCTGGAGGATACTGACCGCACCCGCTATGGCGAGGAGTACGTGCAGAATCTCTACGATACCATGGATTGGCTTGGCATTGAATGGGATGAAGGTGGAGAAAAGGGCGGAGAGTATGGGCCCTACGTTCAGTCCCAGCGGTTCGAGTTGTACAAGAAGTATGCCCAGGAATTGGTGGAAAAAGGTCAGGCCTACTACTGCTTCTGCGATGCAGAGCGCCTTGACAGAATCCGCTCCATCCAGACCATGAACAAGATGCCCCCCGGATACGACCGCAACTGTCGCCACCTCACCGAGGAAGAAATCAAGGCAAACCTGGAAGCTGGAAAGCCCTACGTTATCCGACTAAAGGTTCCCATGGAAGGGGTAACCCGCTTTAAGGATGCCTTGCTTGGTGACATTGAATGGAAGAACGAAGACATTAACCCCGACCCCGTTCTGCTGAAAAGCGACGGCTTCCCCACCTACCACTTGGCCAACATCGTGGACGACCACTTTATGAAAATTACCCACGTTATGCGTGCCCAGGAATGGATTCCCTCCACTCCCCTCCACGTCCTCATGTACCAAGCCTTTGGCTGGGAGCCACCACAGTTCTGCCACCTTCCCATGGTTATGGGACAGGACGGTCAAAAGCTTTCCAAGCGCCACGGTGCCACCAGCGTCAACGAATTCCGAGCACGAGGCTATTTGCCTAAAGCCCTCATTAACTATGTTGCCATGTTGGGTTGTTCCTACGAAGATGGTCGTGACATTTACGATTTGGCCGACTTTGAAAAATTATTCAAGGTGGAGCACCTGAACAAGGCTCCCGCCGTCTTTGACTACAAAAAATTGGAGTGGTTTAACGGTCAGTATATGAGAACCATGTCTGACGAAGAACTGTATCAGGCAACCCTTCCCTTCCTGACAGGAACTGGAGATGCAGCCCTCCCCGTAAACGTAAGCGAGCAGTTTCCTGCTCCCAAGGTGGGACCAGAAGTTTCTGGTGTTCGCTTGAATGAAGCTGGAGAACCTATTGCAGAAGGCTTGACGGTAGCCGAGACAAAGGAAAAACTCATGCAGCTGATGCCCCTCATTAAGGAGCGGCTCCACTTCCTTTGTGATGCAGCAGAAATGGTTCGCTTCCTCTTTACCGAGCCTGCCGTGCCTCCAGTGGAGCAAATCATTCCTAAAAAGCTGGATGCAGCCAAAACTAAGGAAGTACTGGAAGCCAGCAAGGAATTCATTGCCGCTATAGCCACTAAAACTGAAGAAGAAGCCGATGCCTTGGCTCGTCAGATTGCAGAAGGACTGGGAGTTAAACTAGGTGATTTTATGATGCCCATCCGTATGGCTGTTACTGGTAGCCGAGTGAGCCCACCCTTGGTAGGCTCCATCAAGATTCTTGGTGTAGAAAAGGCTCTGGAACGCACCGACAGAACTTTGGCCACATTCTAGTTTGATGAAAGGAGTTGGTTCCACACCAGCTCCTTTCATCCCTCGGAGGAAAACCATGAGACGAAAGGACAGGGAAATCACCGACAAGCAGAAGATTGACGAAATCATCCGGGGCTGCCACTGCTGCCGGCTGGGTTTCTGCGACCAGGGGGAGGTCTACATTGTGCCGCTGAACTTTGGCTTTGTGGCCACGGAAACCGGCGGCACCTTCTATTTCCACGGGGCCAAGGGGGGAAGGAAATACCGGCTCCTGCAGGAACACCCCACCGTCGCCTTCCAGCTGGACCGGGAGTACTGGCTCACCGGCGGACAGGCAGCCTGCGACTACGCCTGCCACTTCCAGAGCGTCATGGGAACCGGGGTGGCCTCCATCATCACGGAGCCGGAGGAAAGGCTAGCGGCCCTGAAAGCCCTTATGGACCAGGCGGTGGCCCATCACCACGCCAGCCCAGCCCATCTCACGCATTTGGAGCGGCCCCCAAGGGAACCCAAGTCCCCCGCCAAGCCCGACTCCATCCATCCCATGGGAACCGAGTGGAGCTTCCAGCCGGAAATGGTGGCCGCCACCTGCGTCTTCAAGGTGGAGATACGCACCCTTTCCTGCAAGGAGCATGAGTGAGGCCTCCCCATCACCAATCCGTTACAAACTCCATGTAGTTGTCTTGGGTCACTACAGAAAAAGGGACATCGGGATAATTGTTTGAAAAGGTGAGAGGGCATTTTACCCCTCCCTTTTTCCCGCTGTATTTAAATTCGTATGCAAAAAGCTGGTTTTCGGCCTCTTCAATGAAGTCAATTTCCTGTCTTTGGGTGGTACGCCAAAAATAATACTTCCTGCTTCTGTTGTGATACAAATTGTTCTTGATACGCTGGCTTATCAAGAAATTTTCCCACAGGCTTCCCGTATCGGATCGCAGCTCCCAAGGAGAGAAACTGGACAAAACCCCATTCCGCACTCCATTGTCATAGAAATAAATCTTGACACTTTTCTTCAGCTCGTTGCGGACATTCCGGCTGTAGGAACGAAGATGAAAAATCACATAGGCCTTTTCAAGCAAGTCCACATAGCGCTGCACGGTCTGCACGTCAATTCCCAAGAGTCTACCCAGTTCATTGAAGGAAACCTCGCTACCCACCTGGAGCGCAAGGGCCTGAACCAGTTTTTCTATGACGGCGGGCCTGCGAATGTCCTGAAATTCAAAGACATCTTTGTAGAGATAGGAATTCACAATGTTCGCAAGGATTTCCTTTTCATCCCCTGGATTGTTCACCACGTCGGGATAAAATCCGAACAAGAGCCGATTGTGCAGCTGGCGGCTTTCCTCCAGCAGGGAGGTGTGCTGCACCAGCTCTTGGGTGGAAAAGCCAAAAAGATTGTATTCGAATTTGCGGCCAGTCAGGGGCTCGTTCATGGAATTAGACAAATCCAAGGAGGAGGAGCCAGTCACTGCCAGCTGCACCTGGGGAAAGGTGTCGTGGAGCAACTTTAAGGTGAGGCCAATATCCTGCACCCGCTGAGCCTCGTCGATGACGATAAAGTCAGCATTTCCCACAAGGGACCGAAGCTTTGCCGAATTCGGCTCCGAAAGGAATTTCCGCACCTCACTTTCGTCGCAATTCCAGAACTGCGTTTTGGCAGGAGGCAGCTTCTCCATCATGCTTTTCAGCAGGGTTGTCTTTCCCACCTGCCGTGGCCCGATGAGCAAAAGCACCTTGCCCCTACCCACCTTGGACTCCAAAATGGTCTGCAAATCCCGTCGAATTCCACTCATGGTAAAGATAGTATAATAATCTTCGGTTTAAATCAATAAATATTATAACTTTTTTCGATTACAACCGAAAAAAGTTATAATAATCTACTGATTAGTAGCAAAGGGTGGCTATCAACCACCCCTCACTACCCCTAGAACATCTTGCTAAAGATGTCGTAGTAACCCTTTACAAAGATTACCAGTACAACTATAGGAAGAATCCACTTTACGTAGAACTTAAGCTTGCGAGGGAACTTCAAGCCATTACCAGCATCAGCTTCTGCCAGAAAATTCTCCCAGCCCCAGCCTTTTTTGTAGCAGCAGAACAAGAGGAAAATCAAGGAGCCGATCGGCAGCAGGGTGGAGCTGACGATAAAGTCCTCCAAATCCAGCACGCCGGTACCGGGACCCAAAGGCTGGAATCCAGACCAGAGATTAAATCCCAGTATGCAGGGCACCGACAAAATCACCAGGGCGATGCAGTTCACCAGGCAGGCCTTCCTGCGGGTCCAGCCGTGGGTGTCAATCCAGTAGCTGACGATGTTCTCAAAGACGGCAATCAGGGTGGACATGGCGGCAAAGCTCATGAAGATAAAGAACAGGATTGACCAAATGCGGCTTCCTGCCATGTTGTTAAAGATATTAGGCATGGTGATGAACAACAGTTCAGGACCTGCACCAGGATTTACGTCATAGGCAAAACAGGCAGGGAAAATAATCAAACCGCTCATAATGGCTACAAAGGTATCCAGCAGGATGATTCTTCCAGCTTCACCTGTTAGGCTGTATTTCTTGTCGATGTAGGAACCGAAAATCTCCATACTTCCGATACCCAAGCTCAAGGTAAAGAAAGCCTGCCCCATGGCGGCAAACACCACCTCACCAAATCCAGAGTCTGTTACCTTGCTAAAGTCTGGCAAAAGATAAAACTTAATTCCTTCTCCACTACCGGGCAAAAGAACAGAATTTACCGCCAACACCACAATCAGCAAAATCAGCAGAATCATCATTACCTTGGTGATTTTTTCTACACCCTTTTCAAGTCCGATTCCAACGATAACAAAGCTCAACACCACTGCAATGGCCATCCACAAAAACTGGGTGCCTGGATTTGCTGTTAGAGAACCAAAGAAGGCACCAACAGCTGCAGTATCCAAGCCCTGGAACTGACCAGTAAAGCTAGCAAAACAATAGTACAAAAGCCAGCCAGAAATGGTGGCATAGAACATCATCAGCACATAGTTTCCTGCAATGGCAATATGACCATAAGTATGCCACTTTGTTCCCTGAGGCTCCAAGGTTTTGAATGCCTTTCCTACGTTCTGGCGGGAAGCTCGACCAACGGAAAACTCCATCACCATAATGGGCAAGCCCAGGGCTACCAAGAAGAACAGGTACACCAGAACAAAGAGTGCTCCACCATATTTTCCTGTAATATAAGGAAAACGCCATACGTTTCCCAGACCTATGGCACAACCTGCCGACAGCAAAATAAAGCCTAGGCGAGAGGCCAAGCTTTCTCTTTCTTTCATATATCCTCCAAAAAGATCGACTTATACTAAATGACAGGCCACCCAGTGACCTTCTGCCACCTCCCGCAACTGGGGCATGGATTCCTTGCACTGAGGCTTGGCCATGGGACAGCGGGTATGAAAACGACAGCCAGAAGGTGGATTCATGGGAGAAGGAATATCTCCCTCCAGCACAATTCGCTGGCGGCTGCGGGACAACTGAGGGTCAGGAACAGGCACTGCAGAAATCAGTGTCTTGGTATAAGGGTGAATGGGATTCTTGTTTAGCTCGTAGCTGGTAGAAAGCTCCACCACACAGCCCAGGTACATAACACCAATTCTATTTGAAATATGACGAACAACACTTAAATCGTGGGCAATAAACAGGTAGGTCAAGCCCAATTCTTCCTGCATGTCCTCCAGCATATTTACCACCTGGGACTGAATTGAAACGTCCAGTGCAGAAATAGGCTCGTCACAAACAATAAACTCAGGGTGCACTGCCAAAGCACGGGCAATACCAACACGCTGCTGCTGTCCACCAGAAAATTCGTGGGGATAGCGGTTTGCATGTTCAGTGTTCAAGCCAACCATGTCCAGCAATTCCTTGATGCGGTCTGTTCGTTCAGCCTTGGTGGACCACAGCTTGTGAATATCCAAGGCCTCACCGATAATCTCACCCACCGTCATACGAGGATCAAGGGAGGCAGAAGGATCCTGAAAGATAATCTGCATCTTGCGACGATAGGGCAGCATCTTTACTGCAGAATGCCTTTGACCGTCACCTTCATAGATGGTTTGTCCGTCATACACAATGCGGCCACTGGTGGGCTCGTGGAGGCGGATGATGGTGCGACCCAAGGTGGTTTTTCCACAACCAGACTCACCAACCAAGCCCAAGGTCTCTCCTCGTTTGATGAACAGTGAAACATCTTCCACCGCCTGAACACCAGGTCCCTTCATTCCCTTTACAGGAAAATATTTTCTCAAGTGCTGGACTTCCAGCAAAACATCATTGTCAGCCATTTATTTTTCCTCCCCTGTCTTTGATGCTAGATGGGTAGCTCCACCTTCTGCTCCAAATTCCTCTTTTCGCATCACTTCTTCCACCCGCAACCAACAGGCTGAACGGTGGCCTTCCTTGATGGTAACATGGGGAGGCATTTTCTTCAGACAGATTTTCATGCAGTGCTCACACCGTGGAGCAAAGGGACAGCCCTCTGGAGGATTCAGCATGTCCACGGGAGAACCTTCTATAGGAATCAATCGCTCGTAATTTTCCGCATCAACACGGGGCATGGAACGAAGCAAGCCCACGGTGTAGGGATGGGAAGGATTATAGAAAATATCATCAACAGGGCCCTGCTCCACAATCTTTCCTGCATACATGACAGAAACCTTGTGACAGATTTCTGCCACAACACCCAAGTTGTGGGTGATGAAGATGATGCCCATATTGGTCTTTTTCTGCAGGGACTTCATCAGCTCCAGAATCTGGGCCTGAATGGTTACGTCAAGGGCGGTGGTGGGCTCGTCGGCAATCAGCAGCTTGGGATGGCAAATCAAGCCCATGGCAATCATTACACGCTGTCTCATTCCACCAGAAAACTCGTGGGGATATTGCTTCATTCGCTTTTCCACGTTGTTGATGCCCACCAGCTCCAGCATTTCCATGGCTCGCCTTGCAGCTTCTTCCTTGGAAACAGTTTTGTCGTGAGCCCGTAAGGCTTCTATCAGCTGGTTTCCAATGGTGTATACGGGATTCAGACAGGTCATGGGATTTTGGAAAATCATGGCCACATCCTTTCCTCGGAATGAAGTCATCTCATCCTTTGTCATGGCAAGCACATCCTTGCCTTCAAAGGTAATGCTTCCTCCTACAACCTTTCCTGGAGACTGGAGCAAGCCTATAATGGAATAGGCTTCCTGACTCTTTCCTGAACCAGACTCACCAACGATTCCCATTACTTCTCCATAGTTCAGGTCATAGGAAATTCCACCTACAGCCTTCACTTCTCCAGCAGGAGTAAAGAAGGAAATCTTCAAGTCCTTTACTTCCAATAATTTATTTTCTTCCATAATTCACTCCTTCTTTTTTGAGTGGCATTGCAAGCCCCTCATTATTTCTTGAGCCGTGGATCCAAAGCATCCCGCAGGCCATCTCCAAACAAATTGAAGGAGAGAATCATAATACTCAGCACAAAGGCTGGGAACAAAAGTCGATAGGGATAGGTGTACATTCCCTGGGTTGCCTCTGCTGCCATGGAACCAAGACTGGTCATGGGAGCTGAAATTCCTACACCAAGGTAGGACAGGAAGGACTCCAAGAAGATGGCAGAGGGAATCTGCAGACAGGTGGTTACTACCAGCTGACCGATACAGTTAGGTAACAGGTGGCGACGGATAATGCGAGCATGAGAAGCTCCCAGTGCCTTGGCAGCAGTAACGTATTCCTGCTGCTTTACCTGCAAAACCTGTCCACGGATAATGCGGCTCATACCAACCCAGTACAGCATACCAAAGGCCATAAACATAGAAATCAGGTTAGCACCCATTTTACTTACCAAGTCAGCACCAAAGCCACCGGAGCTGGCGTAGGCCTTCATGGCTTCTCCCAGCATGGCAGACAAAAGCAGGATTACAAGAACCTCTGGCACAGAATAAATCACTTCCACGATTCGCTGCATCACTACGTCCACCTTGCCACCAAAGTAGCCGGAAATGGAGCCGTAGAGAGAACCAATCAAAAGCACCAACAGGGCGGCGGCTACACCAACAATCATGGAGACACGAGTTCCAATCATCACACGAACCATAGTATCTCGGCCAAATTTGTCTGTACCAAAGACGTGGGGAAATACAGATTCTCCCGCCGCCTTTCGCTCCAGTTCAGAACGAGAATAGCCAAAGAGCTTGTTTCTGATTCCTAATTCCTTTCTCAAATGCTTTTCCAAGGCAGCGCCAGAAAGCACATGGCCTTCCTCATCTTTGACCTGGGTTTTAGAACGAGCCTTTGCTCGAATCTGAGCCAATTCCACGGAAGACAAGGTTTTCCCCTGAGCAGCAGCTTCAGCCTGGGCAGCAGCCACTGCTTCTTCTGGACTTTTTACCTCCATGGCCTCTGCCAATTTCAGTTGGTCTTCCAAGGAAGTGTGCCAGGGATGCAGGTTTTCCGCACCACGATTAAATTCTTCGTAGCCATAGGGCACAATCACTGGGCCTAAAAAGGCAAAGAAGGAAATGAAAATAAGCACGCCTAAGGCCACCATAGCCACGGTATTTTTTCTCAGTCGTCGCCAGGCATCGGCCCAGTAGGAAATGCTGGAACGCTGGGGGATAAAATCCTCCTTCTCGGCGGCATCAGCCTTTTGAAAGTCAGTGTCACTCAAATCATTCCACTTTAGAATATCTTCAATGTCTGGCTGCAAAGAGCCAATAACAATCTTCTTTTCACTCATAATCAGCTTGCTCCCTGGGTCAGATTGATGCGGGGATCTACCACCTTATACATAATGTCTACAAAAAGATTCATCACCACAATGAAGGTTGCCAAGAAGATGGCAGTTCCCATAATCATGGGATAGTCCAAGGCGGTAATAGACTGAACGAATGCCTTTCCCAAACCAGGAATACCAAAAACATTTTCTACCACGAATCCACCGCACAGGGTAAAGGCGGTAAGGGGGCCAATGTAGGTAATAACGGGAATCAAGGCATTTCGCAGGGCGTGTTTAAAAACGATGGGCACTACGGCAAGTCCCTTGGCATAGGCTGTTTTGATGTATTCTTGATTGATGGCATCCAGCATAGAAGACCGAGTCAGTCTGGCAATATAACACATGGGATATAAACCGAGACAGAAGCAGGGCAATACGTAACCACGGATACCGTTAGCTGCAGAAAAGGTATTAGGAAAGAAATGGAGAGCAGGAATACCTCCACAGAATAAGACCATCAAGGTAGTGGCAACAACAAAGCTAGGAAGAGAAACTCCCAAGGTAGTCACCACACGAAGAACACTATCTATTATCTTTCCTCGTCGATAGGCTGCAAGACAACCGAGGGGAATTCCCACTAAAGTAGCCCAAGCTACAGCCACAATACCAAGGCTGGCAGAAATTGGAAACTTTTCTGTAATCATTTCCAATACAGGCCTATTCTTAGACATCTTAATAGAAGCTCCAAAATCCCCCTGTAGCAAATTTCCCATGTAACGAAGATATTGCTCTGGAAGAGGCTTATCTAAACCATACTTTGCATTCAATGCATCAATAACGCTTTGGGGTGGTGTTTTGTCGCTGAGCCAAGGATTTCCTGGCACTGCATTCATCAGGAAGAAGGTGACGGTGGCTACTAAAAAAACTGTAAATACAGCCATCAACACCCGCTTAATCAAGTATTTTCCCATCTTGTACATCCTGTAAATAATTATTCGCATAATTTTATAGGATTTACTCTTTATCTTCAATATAGAAGATTGGCGAAATAAATAATTTTTTCTTTTAAATAATCTTAATTTCTTGGTAGACAAAATAATTTATAATCATTATTATTTGATTATAAATATCAAATTATAATCATTATAATTTGATATTTGATAAGTATTTTACTATACTTAAATTATTATTTACAAAAGGAAAAATTGATGGCAAATGAAATAAAATATACCATGCCTTTGCTGGAGGACTTAACAGCTATTTTGCAAGAAAGGGGGCTTAGTCTTTCTTACCAACGACTGAAAGTTCTAGAATACCTTGTTTCCCATCACTGTCATCCCTCAGTGGAACAAATTTACCTCAGTCTCGTGGAAGAAATTCCAACCCTTTCCAAGGCTACAGTCTACAATACTTTGAAAACTCTAGTGGAAATTGGAATAGTAAAAGAGTTGCAAATAGAAAATAATGAAGCTCGCTATGACATCATTACAGATTTTCACGGCCATTTCAAATGCGAGCGCTGTGGAAAGATCTATAACTTTGAAGTGGAGTTGAATGATACCCACTTCAGCAGTTTAAATAATTTTCTCATCAAACAACAAGACGTGTATTTTAAAGGTGTCTGTCCAGACTGCCTTTGATATAAAGTCACCCATTAAGGAGGAATATTTTATGGAAGAGAAGAAGTGTCCTGTAACAGGAATGAGTGCAAATCCTGCTGCTGGAATCCACCACAATCCTGTAGTATCTAGTGGCGGTACCACCAACAAGGACTGGTGGCCAAACCAACTGAATCTGGGAATTTTGCGTCAGAATTCAGAACTGAGCAATCCCATGGACAAGGACTTTAACTATGCACAGGAATTCAAGAAGCTTGACTTGGCTGCAGTAAAAAAGGACATCTTTGAACTTATGACCACCTCTCAGGACTGGTGGCCAGCAGACTATGGTCATTACGGTCCCCTATTCATCCGTATGGCCTGGCATAGTGCTGGAACCTATCGAATGGGAGACGGCCGTGGAGGAGCCTGCGACGGAACTCAGCGTTTTGCCCCCCTCAATAGCTGGCCAGACAACGCCAACCTAGACAAGGCACGCCGCCTACTGTGGCCCATCAAAAAGAAGTACGGCAAGGCTCTGTCCTGGGCAGACTTGATGATTCTGGCTGGAAACTGTGCTTTGGAATCCATGGGCTTTAAGACCTTTGGATTTGCTGGCGGACGAGAGGATGTATGGCAACCCCAAGAGGACGTATACTGGGGTTCAGAAAAGAAGTGGCTTGATGACAATCGCTACACTGGCGACCGCAAGCTGGACAATCCCTTGGCAGCTGTACAGATGGGATTGATTTACGTAAATCCCGAAGGCCCCAACGGTATGCCTGATGCAGTGGCTTCTGGCCGTGACATCCGCACCACCTTTGGAAGAATGGGCATGAATGATGAGGAAACCGTTGCTCTCATTGCTGGTGGTCATACCTTTGGTAAAACCCACGGAGCAGGAGATGCTGCTAATGTGGGACCAGAGCCAGAAGGAGCCTCCATTGAAGAAATGGGCTTGGGCTGGAACAATAAATTCGGTACTGGTAAAGGTAGTGACACCATCACCAGCGGTATTGAAGGAGCTTGGAAACCAAATCCCACCAAATGGGATATGGGCTATTTGGAGACGCTGTTCAAGTATGACTGGAATCTGGTAAAGAGTCCTGCAGGAGCATACCAGTGGGTTCCCACAGATCCTGAAGCTGCAAAAACTGTTGTAGATGCCCACGATCCCAGCAAGACCCATGCCCCCATCATGACCACAGCCGACTTGGCTCTCCGTTTTGATCCCATCTACCAGCCCATCGCCAGGGACTTTTTGAACAATCCTGAAAAATTCCAGGATGCCTTTGCACGGGCTTGGTTCAAGTTGACCCACCGTGACATGGGCCCTCGTTCCCGCTATCTTGGCCCAGAAGTTCCTGCAGAGGAATTGATCTGGCAGGATCCTGTTCCTGCTGTTACCCACCAGCTGGTGGATGAGGCCGACATTGCAGCTCTGAAGGCAAAGATTTTGGCCAGCGGGCTTACTGTTTCTCAACTTGTATCCACAGCTTGGGCCTCAGCTTCAACCTTCCGTGGTTCCGACAAGCGTGGTGGTGCCAATGGTGCCCGCATTCGTCTTGCTCCCCAGAAGGATTGGGAGGTAAACCAGCCCAGTCAACTGGCAAAGGTATTGGAGACATTGGAAAAGATTCAGGCTGAATTCAATGGAGCTGCTGGTGGCAAGAAGATTTCCTTGGCAGACTTGATTGTACTTGGTGGAGCTGCTGGAATTGAAGAAGCTGCACGAAAGGCTGGAGCCACAGTAACCGTGCCCTTCATCCCTGGCCGTACCGATGCCAGCCAGGAACAGACTGATGTTCGCTCCTTTGGGGTACTGGAGCCCAAGGCTGACGGATTCCGCAACTACCGCAAATCAGGGACAAACCTTGAATCCGTGTCCGACGAGGAATTGCTGGTGGACAGAGCCCAGCTTCTGGGACTGACCGCTCCCCAGATGACAGTATTGCTGGGTGGACTGAGAGTGCTGGATGTGAACTACAACCAGGCTCCAGAAGGTGTCTTTACTAACCGTCCAGGAGTCCTCACCAATGACTTCTTTGTGAATGTGCTGGACATTCGCTACGCATGGAAGCCAGTGGCAGGAAATCCCAGCCTCTTCCAGGCTACAGACCGTACCACTGGACAGAAGGCTTGGACAGCCCGCCGAGCCGACTTGATTTTTGGCTCCAATTCCGAGTTACGTTCCTATGCTGAGGTGTATGCCTGTGACGATTCCCAGAACAAGTTCCTAGCCGACTTTATCACCGCCTGGAACAAGGTAATGAACGCAGATAGATTCGATGTAAAATAATCGTAACGAAAAGGTGATGGCTGAGGCATTTGCTAGTCATCACCTTTTTTAATCCTGTCCCAATAAAATCCTTTTAGTTGTACCTTGCAAAGAAACACTATATCAGTATACTGTGGCTATAATTATATTTTGGAGGCATTATAATGCTTAGAAGAACATTGGCTATTCTCGCCGCCCTCATGGTAATTTTCCCTGTTGTGGCTGGTGGAGCAAAGGATTCAAAGGCCGTATCCTCATTGGAAAAAATCAAGGCATCTGGAAAGATTATCCTGGGAACTTCTGCCGACTATCCTCCCTACGAGTTCCACGCACTGGTTGATGGAAAGGATACCATCGTAGGTTTCGACATTGAGTTGGCAAAAGAAATTGCCAAGGATTTGGGCGTTGAGCTGGAAATTAAGGACATGAGCTTTGACGGACTTTTGGCAGCTCTCGTTTCCGGCAACGTAGATATGGTTATTTCTGGAATGACTCCCACCGAGGAGCGCCGCCAGAATGTGGATTTCTCTGAAATCTACTATCAGGCTGTACATGGAGCTGTTATCCGTGTAGCCGATGAAGCAAAGTATGGTAAAGATGCAGCTTCCCTCAAGGACGTACTGATTGGAGCCCAGCGTGGTGCAATTCAGGTTGGTATTGCCAAGGAACAGATTAAGGGTGTAACTGGAGCTGCCTTGGATGAAAACCATCCTCAGATTAAAGAATTGGGAGCATTGCCCGATTTGATTATGGAAGTAAAGAACAACAAGATTGAAGCTGTAATTGCTGAGTTGCCTGTAGCCGATGCCTACGTAAAGCGCAATCCCGACTTGGTTCTGGCTTCTTACTCCTTCTTGGATAACGAGGGTGGATCTGCTGTTGCCGTTAAGAAGAACAGTCCTGAGCTTGTTGCCGCCATCAATGCAACCATTGCCCGCTTGGTAGCAGAAGACAAGATCAACCAGTTTGTAGGTGAAGCAAACCTTCTCGCTGATTCACAGTAACTAAAAGTCAGCCCTGATTCACAGTAATTAAGAATCAGCCCTGATTCACAGTAATTAACGTCAGGCTTAAAGCCTACAAAAAAGCAAAAGCCAGCACCTTGATGCTGGCTTTTCCGTTTTAAAAGGATTTATCTGCTATACTTTGCAGCTTCCTTGGTGGCCAAGGAATCGCACAAGTCATTATACTTGTTGCCGGAATGGCCTTTTACCCACTTCCAATTTACATTCAGCTTGGCATTTAATTCGTCAAGGATTTCCCATAAATCACGATTCTTTACGGGCTGCTTTTCAGAGTTCTTCCAACCGTTTTTTTTCCAGGAACGAATCCAAGAGGTAATACCGTTTTTCACATACTGACTGTCAATGTGAACGGTGATAGCCTGTTTTCGCCACTCAGGATTCTGGTCAATGGCAGAAAGAGCAGCAATGGCAGCACTCAATTCCATGCGGTTATTGGTAGTCAGGGCTTCTCCACCAGAAACGGTGTATTCCACCTTATCAGCCAAAATCACGCAGCCCCAGCCTCCAGGACCTGGATTGCCAGAGCAGCCGCCATCAGTATACACAGTAATTTCATTAGGCTTTGATCGTACTCCCTTGCCAGCAACCTCCACGGGACTTTGGGTTTCTTCCTTAATCACGTAGCCGCTATCTTCAAAGGGATACACCAAGCCAATCTTGCTGCGGATGGCATCCAACACGCGGATTACTCGCAAACTCTGACTATGGGTGTGGAGCATGGATTCCTTTATCAAAAGACCTGCTTCCCTGGTTTTCATGCAATTACAGAATTCTTCAATCTCGTATTCATAGCCGTTCACTGCAAAGGGATGGGAGAAGTCCTCCACCACTGACTCTTGATTGGAAATCAGCTGGGCTTCCTGAGCCATCCAGAAATAGGGAAGAATAATGGTTCCCTCGGTTCCCACAATGCGGGCTTCCTTCAGCACGGAACCACATTCTGTGTCGATGGAACAGGTCAGGTTTGCTACAACGTCCCCAATTTTTAGCGAAATGCTGTCAAAGGCATCCACCCCAGTTTCTGTCATGCGGGCTACAGCCTCGATTTTGTCGGGATACAAGGATTTTTCGTCGTCGGGATTCAAGGCAGCAGCCTCCACCAGGGAAAGAGCTGCCGTTACAGGATAAATTCCCACGTCAAGCAAGGCACCACCAGCCAGGTTTATATCATAGAGGCGATTCATGGGATATTCTGGATCGGAATACACAGGATCAGCAGTTCGAGCAATACAAAAATCAGCGTAAATAGCCTTCAACTTTCCAATGCGGCCAGCAGACACCCATTCCAAAGCCTTGCGGAAGGTGGGATTAAACTTTGTCCACAGGGCTTCTACGTATAGTCCATTTGTTTCAGACACCACCTGATACACATCCTGTAATTCACGAGCGTTTACTGTGGCAGCCTTTTCGCACAGAACCGCCTTTCCCGCCTTTAATGCGGCAATGGACAAGGCTGCATGATTCATATGGGGGGTGGCAATATACACTGCATCAACAGCTTCATCTGCAAAGAGGCTGTCATAATCAGTATACACCTTTGTAAAGCCCCACTTTTGGGCAAATTCCTGTCCCCGCTGCCCGTTACGGGATGCAACTGCATAACATACTGAATCCTGGGAAGTCTTCAAAGCTTCGGTGAAAGAAGCTGCAATCCGACCAGCTCCCACAATACCCCAGTTTATTTTTTTCACAACTTACTCCACTTTACTTGCCATTCAGCAAAATATTTTATATCTTTAGGTTAAGATAACAACCATACTACCACAAAATCGGCAGTATGACTATCAGAAGGAGATTTAGGAAAATGGCAAAACAGTTGCTTTTTAATGAAGAAGCCCGCAAAAAACTGCTGTCTGGTGTAGAGCAGATTTCCCAGGCTGTAAAGGTTACCTTGGGACCCAAGGGACGCAACGTGTTGTTGGACAAGAAATTCGGTGCTCCCACCGTTACAAAGGACGGAGTATCTGTTGCACGGGAAGTTGAACTGGAAGATCCCTACGAGAATATGGGAGCCCAGCTCCTGAAAGAAGTTGCCACAAAGACAAATGATGTTGCTGGCGACGGAACTACCACTGCCACCGTTTTGGCATACTCCATGGTTCGGGAAGGCTTGAAGGCTGTTGCAGCTGGCATGACTCCCATCGAGCTGAAGAAGGGTATGGACAAGGCTGTTAAGTTGGCTGTAGACGAAATCAAGAAGAATTCCAAGGAAATCAAGGGAACTGACGAAGTTTCCCATGTTGCTTCTGTTTCTGCAAATAACGACGAGGAAATCGGTTCTATTTTGGCCAGTGCCATCGAACGGGTTGGAAAGGACGGTGTAATCACTGTAGAGGAATCCAAGACTATGGAAACCACCACAGACTTTGTGGAGGGAATGCAGTTTGACCGTGGATACATTTCTCCCTACTTTGTTACCGACCGTGACCGTATGGAGACTGTATTCGACAATCCTCTCATCTTGATTCACGACAAGAAAATTTCTAGCATGAAGGATCTGCTGCCCTTGTTGGAGAAGGTTGCCCAGGCTGGAAAGCCCTTGGTTATCATCTGTGAAGACATGGACGGAGAGGCTCTTGCTACACTTATCGTAAACAACCTTCGTGGTGTACTGAAGACCTGTGCTGTAAAGGCTCCTGGATTTGGTGATCGTCGCAAGGCTATGCTGGAAGACATTGCAATCCTCACAGGTGGACAGGTTATTACCGAGGATTTGGGTCTTAAGTTGGAAACCACAGAGCTTTCTCAGTTGGGACAGGCTAAGAGCGTAAAGATTGACAAGGACAATACCACCATCGTAGACGGTGCTGGTAATGCAAAGGAAATCAAAGAGCGTGTTGGTCAAATCAAGCATCAGATTGAAGAAGCTACCAGCGAGTACGACAAGGAAAAGCTGAAGGAACGCTTGGCAAAGATTTCTGGCGGTGTAGCTGTTATCAACATTGGTGCAGTAACTGAAGTCGAAATGAAAGAAAAGAAGCACCGTGTAGAGGATGCATTGTCTGCAACACGAGCTGCCTTGGAAGAAGGTATCGTAGCTGGTGGTGGATTGGCATTGATTCAGGTTGCAGAGTGCTTGGAGAAGGCTGATACTTCCGAGCTCAGCGATGATGCCAAGGTGGGCTTCAAGATTGTAAAGCGTGCTTTGGAGGAGCCTATCCGCCAGATTGCTGAAAACGCTGGTTTGGACGGAGCCGTTATTGCTGACAAGGCCAAGCACGAGAAGAAGGGTGTTGGCTTTGATGCTGCAAAGATGGAGTGGAAAGACATGGTTGCCGCTGGTATCATTGACCCCGCAAAGGTAACTCGTTCTGCACTGCAGAATGCCGCTTCTGTTGCAAGCCTCCTGCTGACTACAGAATGTGCTATTACCGACCTGCCTGAGAAGAATCCTCCCATGATGCCTCCTGCTGGTGGTATGGGTGGCATGGACGGAATGTATTAATTCCACAATCCAGAAAAGCATCGGATAAAAGCTACGTATAAGTAGTGATACAAAGGGCTACTCCACACTGGGGTAGCCCTTTTTTAAGCTGAAGTTCCCGTCGGCAAATTACGCTATTTCTTGCAGGGAAACAATTTTGTCAAATTCCCCTTGCTTGACTTTACCCCCTTTCTTCTCTAATATGGAAACTGTATATATGGAGAGCATACACTTGACAAAAAAACATAACCTTCAAACTATTTTTATTGTAATAATTTTGCTGTTGGGTGGCATTGTCCAGCTTTCTGCTCAGAACATTACCACAGCAGCCAGCTTTTTCCAGTCCGTTTCTGAATACTATGGGACAATCAGGGACTATGAAGCTACCATGAACATTACCGCTGGCCGGAGCCAAATGCAGGGACAGGTTTCCTTCAAGCGGCCAAACCTTTTGCGGATTGATTTTTCCAACCCCAAGGAACAGGTTATCCTGTTTAATGGAGATACCCTTACCATCCATTTGCCAGGCATTTCCTCCAACCTTAAGCAGTCAGTTTCATCTTCCTCTGACCAAGCGGGCATGAATTTAGCTACTCCCCAGGGATTGGCTCTGCTGAGTCGCTATTACTCAGTGGCCTACGAGGTGGGACAAGATCCTGTTCCCCTAAGCGAAAGTAACCCAGAGCAGGTTATCAAGCTGATACTCTATCCCAGAAACTCATCTGAGGGATTCCGTCGTATCAAGCTGGCCATTGTACCTGAGACAAAGCTTATTCGTCAGGTAGAAGCCCTAACCACTCAGGGGCAGACCTTTGTATTTTATTTTTACAACTATAGCTTGAATCAAAATATTCCAGATCAAAGATTTGTATACGATGCCCCATCAGATGCAAATAATTTCAACAACTTTTTATTTTCAGAATAAAGGACGGCTCAAAACTACATGGCAATGGAAAGCTTTGGAAAGCTCCTGAGAGAGGCTCGGGAGCGAAAAAATATTGATATCGAAACAGCAGCCAACGAGACAGTCATTTCAAAAACATATCTTCAGGCACTGGAACAAGAGCAGCTTGATATATTTCCCAGCGAAACATATTTAACAGGCTTTTTGAGAAATTATGCAGAATACCTTGAGGTGGATGTGGGACGTATTACCTCTCTGTATCGTGCAAAGAAAATTCAAGAAGCTCCTATTCCCCCATCTCTGCTACAGCGGTCACGGCCAAAGTTTTTGATTCCACTGATTATTACTGCCATTGCGCTTTTGGTCATTGGAGCAGGAATTGCAGTGTGGCTCATTTTCTTCAACAAGGAAGAAATTATTGACGGCACCACCGTCTTATCCAGCGAAATAGATAAAAATCGCCATGAGCTTACCGACCAGCCCTTCACAAAGCGAGTGTACAAGGGAGATATTATTGCAGTACCCTCCACAGAGGGCAACATCGATTTGATTATTGGTCAAACCCTAAACGAGCTACAAATCATCACTCCTGCAGGAACCCAAACTTTGGAGCTTAGCGAGGAGCGAGAGCTGGACATTGACGGTCAAGGTGGAGCAGAAATCATTGTGTATCTTTCTGATATTTCCCGCAGTGATGCCAGCCGTGGAGCTGAAGTCCGTGTGGTGCTGAAGGACAAGAGCCTTGCAGCCTCAGCCCAAACAGATATGGAAAGTATTCCAGAATCCTCTCAAGTGGCTAACCAGCGGTACGCCATCCACGAAGACAATAGAGCCTATCCCTTTACCACAACTATTACCGTTCGTGCAGCCTGTATGATTCGTTATAAAATCGACTCTCAGGAGGAGGTGGAGGATTATTACACTGCAGGAGACCTGCTTACCATTCAGTCCAGCAACGGTGTTCGTCTATGGTTGTCTAATATTAATGCAGCAAAGATTCAGGTGCAGGCTGGAGTCCAGCACTACGACCTTGAAATGGGTAAGGCAGGACAGGTTGTAGCAGAAGATATTAAATGGGTGCGTGAAGCTCCCGGAGCTTATAAATTGGTGGTAATTGGCCTTGACTAGTTTTTTTCTTGATCAGCACGGATGTGCAAAAAACCAGATTGACGGTGAATTGATTCTCACTCGCCTGATTCACAAGGGAATGAAGCGGGTTGATACCCCAGAAGAAGCCGACCTCATTATCGTAAACTCTTGTGGCTTTATTGAAAGTGCCAAACGTGAATCTTTGGAAGCAGTAATCGATGCAAAGACAAGTTATCCCAAGGCAAAGGTTTTGCTGGCAGGCTGCTTGTCTGAGCGCTATGCCGAAAGTTTGGCAGAAGACCTGCCTGAAGCCGACGGAATTATCGGGAACGGTGATTTGTCTGCCATTGATGCTGTAATTGATTCCATGACAGAGGGATGCCGTCCTGTAGAAACCTACGAGCAACAGGGAGTTTGCTGTGGGGAGCGAGAGGAATTGCTTTCCTTCCCTGGTTCTGCCTATGTAAAGATTACGGAAGGCTGCGACAACCGTTGTACCTTCTGTGCCATTCCTTTGATTCGTGGCAATATGCGAAGCCGTCCAGCCCAAGATATTATCGAGGAAATTAAATCCTTAGTGGCCAGAGGCATTGTGGAAATAAACCTTGTAGGGCAGGATTCTGCAGCCTTTGGTATGGATGGTGCTCATCCTCACAAAAAGGAAATTTGGAGCCAGTTTGACGGAACTGGCACAGAATTAAGTCCCTTGGCAAAGCTTTTGCAGGGAATCTCCCAGCTAGAAGGAAAATTCTGGCTTCGACTTTTATACATTCATCCCGACCACTTTCCGCTGGACATTCTGCCTGTTATGGCAAAGGATCCACGACTTTTGCCCTACTTTGACATTCCCTTTCAAAGTGGCTGCGACAGCATCATCAAGACCATGAACCGTACTGGTACTGGCGTTGAATACACGGAATTGGTACGTAAAATCCGAAGTGGTCTCCACAGCACTAGCTTGGGAGAACCAGCCCTTCGCACCACCTTCTTGGTGGGCTTTCCTGGTGAAACAGACCAAAATGCAGAAGACACCTTGAATTTTATCCGGGGTATAGAGCCAGATTGGGCAGGAAGCTTTACCTACAGCAAGGAAGAGGACACTCCTGCAGCCACCATGAAAAATCAGGTTCCAAAAAAAGTGGCAGAAAAACGAAACAAGGCCCTGCAGCAACTTCAGGAAGAAATCACTGCAAAACGACTGGCCCAACGAACAGGTCGCACCTACGATGTGCTTATTGAAGAGGTGATTGAAGGTGGTGACGGAGAAGGAAACGGATTGGCCATTGGTCGTTGCTGGTTCCAGGCTCCCGAAGTAGATGGAGCGGTGGTAGTAAGCTACGATCTGGAAGAACAAGCTCACCTTGTGGCTAGCGGTAAGATGGTTTCCGTCTTGGTAACAGGTAGCAGTGGCGTGGATCTTACGGGAGCCATTGTATGAGCCTGGAAGGGGATTCCATCCCAGAAGATGGAGCCCAGCTTCCTCCCCCTGCAAAACAAAAGAGCCAGCCCACCAGCGGAAGTCGCAGTCATCCCACCACAGAGGAATACCTTTCCGTTTTGAACGAGGAGCAGCGACAGGCAGTTGTTCACCAAGGAAAGTCTCTGCTGATTTTGGCGGGAGCTGGCTCTGGAAAAACTCGTGTTATCACCACAAAAATCGCCTATCTCATTGGTGAAAAAAAGGTGGATCCCTACTCCATCCTTGCCGTTACCTTTACAAAAAAGGCTGCCCAAGAAATGGCCGAACGAGCCCATTTTTTAGAGCCACGTTCTGTTCACGCCAGCCTGAGAACCTTCCATTCCTTTGGCTCCTGGTTCCTTCGTCAATATACAGACAAGGCGGGAATCCACAAGAATTTTACCGTCTACGACGATGAGGATTCTGCCACTCTGATGCATCAGGCCATGCCTCAGCTAAATCGTCAGGAAGCAAAGGCTTTGGCAGGAAAAATTGCCCGTGCAAAGGATTATTGCTGGGAGCCAGATTCCCCAGAGCTGTACACCATCGATTCCTCCGAGATTTTTCCCAGAGCATACCAAGCCTACCAGCAGCGTTTGAGAGAAACTGGCAACATTGACTTTGGGGACTTGATTATGCTTCCTGTTACATTGATGGAGCAGGATGAGCTCATTCGACAGCATATGCACCGCCGATTCAGCGTCATTATGGTGGATGAGTATCAGGACTCCAACACAGCCCAATTCAAGCTGCTGCGTCATTTAGTGGGAGATGACACCTATGTGTGTGTGGTGGGAGACGATGACCAGTCAATCTACAGCTTCCGTGGGGCGGAAGTACAAAACATCTTGAATTTTCCCAAGCAGTTTCAGAATACGGACATTATCAAGCTGGAAAAAAATTATCGATCCACGCCCCAAATCCTCACCACCGCCAACGATTCCATCTGCCACAACACCGATCGCTTTGACAAGAGCCTCAAGCCCACTCGCCCTGCAGGTGCCTTGCCTGCTCTCACCTTTTTGGACAACTCCCAGGACGAAACTGCCTTTTGTGCCGATGTGATTCAAAAAGCCTACGAAAAGGGTATTCCCTACAGCGATTGGGCGGTGCTGTATCGAACAAACGCTCAATCCTTGGGATTTGAGACGGAGTTCCTTCACCGAAAAATTCCCTACACCATTGTAGGCACCTTGAAATTCTACGACCGAGAAGAAATTAAAGATGCACTGGCAATCCTGTCCTTGGTGGCAAATCCCCAGGATGAAATTGCCTTCCGCCGTATTGTAAACAAGCCTTCACGAGGAATTGGGGATAAAACCCAGGACAAAATTGTGGAGCTGGCAAAAGCCCACGCTAACGGAAACTTTTTGGCAGCCAGCAAGCTGGAGATACCTGGAGCCACAAAAAAAGCAAAGACAGGCTTGGCGGATTTTCTCTCCCTGATGGAAAATCTTTCGAGCCTTTTGGATGAGGATTCCAATAAAAAACAGCTTTTGCCAGTGGAGGAATTGGCAAACCAAGTAGACACCTTGTTTTATCAGGATTTACAGGAATTACAAAGTTCAGCTGATTTGGTTCCAAATTCTGAGGAGGAAACTGTCCAAGAAAATCTGCCTGCACGGAAAAGTCCCAAGAAAAAGCTCTCTTATTTTGTGGAGCAGCTCAACGAGCTCAGTGGCCTTATTGCCTACCACACATTGCAAGACGAGGTGGCTGGCACTCAGCGGGTGGCAAACCTGCAGGAATTAGCCAATAGTGCGGTGCTCTATCCCATGACCATGGCAGGTTTGCTGGACTTTCTTGACCACATTCAGCTGGATAGGACACTGGAAAATCGGGAGGATGAAAACCAGGATGCAGTCACCCTCATTACCGTTCACAACACCAAGGGATTGGAGTTTCCCAGAGTTATTTTGACAGGCTTGGAACTGGGAGTATTCCCACGGCAGGATAAAAAGGAGGAGGATTTGGAGGAGGAGCGCCGACTTTTTTACGTAGGCGTTACCAGAGCCCAGAACCAGCTTTTGCTGACCTCTTGCCGAAAACGAATCCGCTTTGGTCACCTAGAGGAAATGATGCCCAGTCCCTTTTTGCTGGAAATCAAGGAGCACCATCTTCGCCACTTGGGAGAAATTCCCTACAGCTACAAGGCCCTCCGTCGGGAGCAAGGTCAGCAAAAGGCAAAACCTGCCATAGAAAGTCATCCTCTGGCTGCCAAGTGGAAGGTGGGACGCACCGTGTATCACGACGATTACGGCTACGGTGGCATTGTGCGTACCCGTGTGGAAGAGGAAGAGTTTGTGGTGGTGGTGAAATTTGAGACTGGAGCAGAAAAGCAATTTATGCCAGAATACCAAAGTCAGCTGATGATTACGGATAGATAGCCATGTACGAAGTTGAAGAAGAAGCCCAGAAAAAAGTTCGTTGTCTTTTGGTGATTCCCCAGTGGGTGCATCCCCAGGAATTGAAAAACCTCGTGAAAACCTTGGACATGGAGGTTGTAGACATTGTAACCCTTCCAGAAAAAACCTCCTCCGCCTCCATCGCCCGCTTTGGTATTGGAAGTGGCAAGGCTCAAGAAATCGCCCAGCTGGCGGAAGCACAGAAAGCAGATTGCATCATCTTTGACACGGAAATTACCCCCACTCGCCAGCGGAACTGGGAAACCTTGGCTGGCATCCCCGTCTTTGACCGTCAAGAAGTGATTTTACGTATCTTTGCCCAACGAGCCAGAACTAAGGAGGCAGTTCTGCAGGTAGAACTAGCCCAGCTTACCTATTCACTGCCACGACTAGCCCATTCCTATGGCGACATGGCACGGCAACGAGGCGGAAGCTACGGTTCCAAAGGAGCCGGAGAAACAAAGCTGGAACTAGACAGACGAAGCATTCAAAGTCGCATTGTGCAGGTAAAGCGGGAGCTAGAAAAGGTAGTTCAGGAACGGCAAACCCAACGAAAGCGGAGGGAAAAAATTCCCCTGCCAACCTGTGCCTTGGTGGGCTACACCAACGCCGGAAAATCAAGCCTACTGAACGCCCTCACCGGCTCCCAAGTACTGGCTCAAGACAAGCTCTTTGCCACCTTAGACCCCACCACCCGCCGCCTTTCCATTGCAGGTGGCACAGGCCTACTTTTAACGGATACCGTTGGCTTTATCAGCAACCTTCCCCACAGTTTGGTTGATGCCTTCAAATCCACTCTGGAAGAAGCAGTGCAGGCTCAATTATTGCTGGTGGTGGTGGATGCCGCTGATGTGTCTGCAGTGGAGCAATACAATACGGTTTGTCAGGTTCTAGAAGAAATTGGAGCCACAGACAACAATCGGCTCATTGTACTGAACAAGACTGACCAGCTAGAAAAACTGGATTTACGTCGCACCACCCTACAAAACAGCTTCCCAAACGCCATAGAAGTCAGCGCCATCACAGGGGCGGGCCTCCCCCAACTGATGGAAGCCATTGCCCAAGAGCTGGCGGGTCCAATTGCCACCTACAAAATCCCCTTGACACAGGTAAAGCTCCTAGAACAAATCCGCCAGCAAGGCGTTATCCTAGAAGAACAATGGCTCGACACCCACATCCACTTCACCGCCCGCCCTGGCTCCTCCAGCGGCCTCCAAGCTCAACTGGAAAATTATATCTGGGAAGAATGAATTTAGGAGGGGACACCTCCTTCCCCAGCATTACTTAGAAACCCCATCTGTCTAGCAGTAGAGCCAAATAAACGAAAGAATAGGAGGTGGCTGGGAGGTTCCCTGCACAGCCGAACTGTGAGCGTAGCGAAGTGCGAGG
>JAEDCN010000009.1 GCA_016294105.1 Treponema sp. | reverse complement strand
TCTTTTTCTATTTGTATGCCTTTTTAGGCAATCCACAACTTTTGATTATAACTCATACCGCCCTCATGAATCTCTCGGCTTCTTGACACCACATGAATTCTTGAATAACTTTATGTCACATTCTTCCACGGCTGTCTCTCTGTCCTAAAGGTATTTGGAACGGACAATCCAGTAGCTTATTTTCAAAAAATGTTGTATCATTCTTCTTGGCCATTGTCTTTTCCTTTTGTTAGTGTGGGAACCAACATTCTGGATTTTTCAATGGCTTTTTTCTACCCCATTTTGCGAACTTTATTGTACACTATCCAAAATTGCCACAGGGGTTCGGAAAACCTACGGTTTTCCTAGGGTGAGTCTTTGTTCGCCCCTTTGGATTCCGCCAAGAGGCATTCCTCCCTATCTATGGTGAAAGAAATTGGAAAACAACTTCTTGTTATGGGAAACAGCCTCAACCTTCTTCTCCACATAGCTGTGAATCGCTCCATCGGTACCAGCCGCCAGCAAACTCATTCCTTCCTCCACAACAAAGTCAGGACTATCCACAAAGCTAAAGTCGCTTTGTCTCCCCCTTCTCCAGGCAACAATGTTCAGGCCGTAGTGCTGACGAAAGTTGATGTTTACCAGACTTTTTCCCTCCATTTCTGGAAGGACGGAAATCTCCGCCAGGGCAAACCCCTCTGAGATTTGCATGAAATTGAACAGGACAGAAGACATCATCAGGGGCGCTATCCTTTGGGCAGCATCCAGGTCCGGTAGTATCACGAGGGTAGCCCCCACCAGCTTCAGGATTTCACCCTGCTCATCGGACTTAGCCTTTACAATGATGCGCCTCACCCCAAGCTTGTGCAAATAATTTGTCACCAGGATTGAGGATTCCAACTGGCCGCCCAGGTCCACGACCACAGAATCAATATCATCAGGAATCATCTTTTTTAGAGCCTCCTGATTGATGGCGTCTGTGATATAGGCATCTCGCACCCGCTCCTTGTATTTTTCTACAATCTCCCTGTCACGGTCAATGATGATTATGTCCGCCTCGGAATCAATCAGCTCATCCAAAACCCTACAACCAAAATTTCCCAATCCAATGACTGCAATGGAAACCATAACAACTCCTTTTAACCCACCAAAATATTCGCCTCTGGATAGGCTGTGATGGAATCTAGATTTTTCTTGTAACTTAAAATCATGGCAGCAACTCCTGTCCTGCCTATGAACATGGTAATGATAATGAGCACCTTCCCTATCCCAGACAATTCCATAGTCACACCACGGGTCAGGCCTACGGTACAAAAGGCGGACACAGCCTCAAAAATCAAGTCGCCACCGTCAAAGACACCTGAGTCTATGGCATCTGCCTCTGCAATGAGCAGGAGTAATACCACTATAAAGACAAACAACAAGCTCCGCATTACAATGACAGAGGCCTTTTCCACGGTTTCTTGGGAAATATCCCTACGCCACAGGCTTAAATTTCCCTTATCCTGGCTACTGCGAAAGGCAACACACAAAAGTACAAAAACGGTAGTTGTCTTTACACCACCGGCAATAGAACCAGGACTTCCGCCAATAAACATATACACAACACTTATCAGCTCGCTAACGACAGAAAACTCTCTCTGGGCTACAGTTTCAAAACCAGCTGTTCGCAAGGTTACGGACTGGAACAGGGCGTTCATTATCCTTTCACCCCAGGAAAGCCCCGCAAGGGAAGACTTTGCCTCCGCAGCAAAGAAAACCACAGCTCCTGATACAATCAGAAAGGCAGTAGCCAAGAGGACAATGCGAGTATGGAGGGTAAGCAGCACTCGGCTCCGTTTTCCACGGGAGGTTTTGTAAGACAACCAGTCCAAAAGATTGGTAAACACGGTAAAGCCTAGTCCACCGCACACAATCAACACCAGTATAACAGCGATAAACAGAGGCTCATGGACAAAGCCCTGCAAATTATTGCTGTAGGGGGCAAATCCTGCGTTACAGAAGGCGGAAACTGCAAGAAACATACCGTAGAAGAGATTCATGCCGAGGCTCGCCACTCCCTCCCCGGTGGCAGTCCACCGATGCTGCAGCAAAAAGGCAAGGACAAAGCCACCAATTAGTTCAAACACAAGGGTATAGCCTACAATACGCCGAACAATGAGCCTTGGATTTACCTCCACCTCATCAATAAAAAAATCCTTTACAATCCGACGATTTACCAGGGACATTTTTTTGGATGGCAGTGCGGCATAAAGAACCAAAAAGCTGACAAAGCCCAGACCCCCAGCCTCAATCAAAAACAACAAAAGCACAAGGCCCCAGGTAGAATAGACACTCATATCTACAGAGGCTAAACCAGTGACACAGATGGCAGATACAGTTGTAAAAAGACTGTCGACAAAGGGAACGGGTTCCCCAACATAGAAGACAGGAAGTCGAAACAAGATTACTCCCACCACTGCAAGCCCAATAAAATAAGTCAACAGCCGCACATTAATGGAAGTCAATTTAAGGAATTTCATCTGATATTCACTATAGCACCACTCCTTACAGTAATGCAAGTTGGATTCAACAGAAAAAATTTAGGCCTTAGAAAATTTCAACATAGTGTGGGCAAAATCCTAGTCCCCGTACTGTTCCCTGATGGCGGCAATCTCGTCCCGGACGAGGTCGCCATGATAAAGGCCGTCCAGCTTGACTGCAAGTCGCAGAGCGACAATATTGTCGAGGTTCCCCTGTCAGAAATCCATTTGTACAGCCTGAGAAGGTCAACAGAAATTCAACTGTCGGTTTAAGGCTTCTCCGACGGCCTCTCCCGCACCATCCACTATGAGTTCGTTTCCAAACCCCCAGGAATCATCTTCCTCCCACAGTTACCAACTACCAGCCGAACAGCACAAGCCCCTACAAGCCAAAAACTAATCCTAGCTGTCAATCAATTCTTGTATAGTTTCCATCGGAAGCCCTGTCCCCTGTGCAACTTGTGCTGGAGAGAATCCCATGGTTAGGAATGTTCTCGCCGTCTCCAGCGCCTTCTGGTAGGCCCCCTCCTCACGACCGGTGGCACGTCCACGCTCCAGCCCGATGGAGATGCCCTTCTCATACCCCTCGTCGTAGCCGTCATATCGTGCATCCGCCATCTTTACCGCCCAAGTCATGTAGTGCCTCCTGTAGTTAGGAGGGGACACCCCCTACTGGTCAGCGGTGGGTTTCCTGCACTTTTGCGGGGCAAGGCGTGCACGCACGCAGTGAGACTCGCTAAAATCGCTCAATATATCGCGATTTTCCGGCTAAAGCCGTCGCTCCTCATCTATCTAGCAGTATAGCCCCATGAACGAAAGAATGAACGGTGGCTGGGGAGTTCCCTGCACAGCCGCCCTCTGAGCGTAGTGAAGTGTAAGGCTGGGTAGGGTTCCCCAGCCACCACTTTAATATTTCATTCCCCTATGCTATACTGCACCTATGGTGTTTTCTAGCAGTTTTCTTGCTTTGTTTTGTGTAGCATTGGTTATCAGTGGTTTAGGCTGGTATCGTTTCCTCTATTTTATATCTGTTGGATACGGTTTATCCATCGTCGGTTGCTCGATAGCCATGATTGTCATGTACAGCGATTGCTTGCAGCCTTCAACCTTCACCCTGTGCTTTTTGCTGATTCTGTATGGGTTGCGGCTTACTGGCTTCCTGTTGATGCGAGAAATCAAAAGTACTTCCTATAAAAAGGCCCTTCCTGAGCTGACAAAGACCAGTAAGCCCATCACCTTTCCTTTTAAGTTGATGGTTTGGCTTTCTGCAGCGATACTCTACGTTATGCAGGTGTCTCCTGTCTTTTTCCGTCTGGACAACGTATCTCGCATCCTTTCCACTAACTGGGTGGGGGCCAGTGTGGGCGGGGTAGTTATGGCCTTGGGAATTGGCTTGGAATCCTGGGCTGACCTGCAAAAATACCAGTCAAAGCGAAAAAATCCCCAGCGGTTCTGTGACACTGGCTTGTACCGAATTGTTCGCTGTCCCAATTATCTGGGAGAAATTATCTTTTGGACAGGCTGCTTTATCTCAGGTATTGGCTCCAACCATACGATGGGTCAGTGGATTGTTTCTGCTTTGGGCTACCTAGCCATTGTGTACATCATGTTCGGTGGCGCCCGCCGTCTGGAAATTCGCCAGAACAAGAACTACGGTGACGACCCTGAATATCAGTGTTATGTAAAGAACACTCCCATCTTGATTCCCTTCGTTCCCCTGTACCATCTGGAGCAATGCAGCTTCTTAAAAGGTTAAAATATATATTAAGGAGTAAAAATATGAAGATTGTAGTACTTGACGGCCACGCCCTGAATCCTGGAGACATTAGCTGGAGTCCTGTGGAAGCTCTGGGAGAGTTAACTATTTATGAGAGAACTACCCCTGAGCAGGTGGTGGAGCGGATTGGAGATGCTCCCATTATCCTGACTAACAAGACCATCGTTTCCAAGGAAGTGATAGATGCCTGTCCTAATTTAAAGTATGTAGGGGTGCTGGCTACCGGTTACAACGTGGTGGATTTGGAAGCAGCCCGACAAAAAAATATCATCGTTACCAATGTTCCCGGCTACAGTAGCCAAGCAGTGGCTCAGTTTGTTTTTGCTCTCTTGCTGGAAGCCTGTTGCCATGTACAGCAGCACAGCGATTCCGTTCACGCAGGTGACTGGGTTGCCTCCAAGGACTTTTGCTACTGGAAAAGTCCCCAGATTGAGCTGTGGGGCAAAACCTTAGGTATTTTTGGCTACGGAAGCATTGGACAGTCTGTGGCAGCCATCGCCCAGGCTTTGGGAATGAAGGTTGTATGTTGTACCCGCACTCCTTCAAAAATCCCTCAGGATAGCGGCATCATTCCCCTGGAATTTGATGAGTTCCTTGCCACTGCCGATGTGATTTCCCTGCATTCTCCCCTGACTCCCCAAACAGAGAATCTCATCTGTGCTGCCTCCATCTCCAAGATGAAGAAGGGCGTTATCATTATCAACACTGCCCGTGGCCCCTTGGTGCATGAGCAGGACATGGCCACCGCCCTAAAAGCTGGTCAGGTAGGCTGGTATGCTGCCGATGTAGTGTGCAAGGAGCCCATGGCACAGGACAATCCCTTGCTGGGGATTCCTAATTGCATCATCACTCCCCACATTGCCTGGGCTACCCAAGAGGCTCGCAGTCGTCTTATGGCCATTGCAGCAGACAATATCAAGTGTTTTCAGCAGGGAAATCCTGTAAACGTGGTCAATAAAAACTAATGGGAATTGTATCTGCAGCCTTGCAGCTTATGAGGTCTCGTCAAGATTTTTTTCTCAAGCTCTTGGGGGAGCATTTATGGATTTCCTTTACCGCCATTTTCATTGCCATGGTGCTAGGGCTGGTAATCGGAATTCTCGTCAGTGAATTTCGCCTGATTTCCAAGCCCTCCATCGGCTTGATAAATCTCTTGTACACCATTCCCTCAATTTCGCTACTGGGCTTTCTCATTCCTTTTTCTGGAATTGGTAATACCACTGCCATCATTGCCCTTACCATCTATGCTCTGCTTCCCATGGTTCGTAATACCTACACTGGTATAACCACCGTAAGTCCAGTAATGGTGCAGGCTGCCGTTGCTATGGGAAGTACCCGTTGGCAGGTTTTGCTTCGGATTCGCCTTCCCCTTGCCCTGCCAGTGATTGTGGCTGGTATCAGGAATATGACTGTCATGACCCTAGCTCTTTCTGGAGTTGCCTCCTTTATTGGAGCTGGTGGTTTGGGCGTTGCAGTGTACCGAGGAATTACCACCAATAACAAGGCCATGACCTTGGCAGGGAGCATGCTTATTGCTCTGTTGGCAGTGACTGCAGACTTTTTGATTGGCATTGTAGAAAAATCTGTAAAAAAGCATCGAACATAAGGTTTTGTGTTGATTTCTACAATTTTATTTAATTATAATTTCTACTATAGTTTCTTAAATTTCTTTGGAGGACAAAATGAAGATTAAATTTATGTTACCCGCCCTTGTGGTGGCATGTATGTTGGTTACTGGTACCGCCTTTGCTGGTGGAAAAAAGGAAGCCCCTCAGGGTGGAACTGTTCATATGGCTACAAAATCCATGACGGAGCAGTTTATTCTTGCCAGTATGATGAAAACCCTCATTGAGCAGGATACTGATTTGACGGTAAAGCTTACTGAAGGTGTTGGTGGTGGAACCATGAATATTCAGCCTGCCATGGTAAAAGGTGAGTTTGACTTCTACCCAGAATACACTGGTACTGGCTGGAACAATGTGCTGAAGATGCAGGGCTTGTACAGCGAGGCCCTCTTTGACCAGCTGGTTGCTGGCTACAAGGAGCTGGGCATGAGCTGGGTTGGAATGTTGGGCTTTAACAACACCTATGGAATTGCTGTTCGTACAGAAATTGCACAGCAGTACAATCTGAAAACCCTTTCTGATTTGGCAGCTGTTGCTCCCCAGCTAGTGTTCGGTGCCAACTATGACTTCTTTGAGCGACTGGATGGCTTTGATGCTCTGTGTCAAGCATATGGCTTAAAGTTCAAGGATACAGTAGATATGGAAATGGGATTGAAGTATGATGCCATCCGCCAGAAGGAAATTGATGTAGTCAATGCCTTTACCACCGACGGACAGCTTTTTTCTTCCAATGTAACGGTTTTGGCAGACGACAAGGGCTTCTATCCTTCCTACATGTGTGGCTTTGTTGTTCGTGACGAAGTTTTAGCCGCTCATCCTGAATTGCTGGATGTATTCAAAAAGGTGGAGAACATCCTCACCGACGAAAAAATGGCTACCATGAACTATCAGGTAGAGGTTGAAGGACAGGATCCTGAAGCTGTTGCCACAAACTTCTTGAAGGAAGCTGGATTAGTAAAATGAGTCTCATTGAATTCCAGCACGTAGATTTTGCCTATGGAGATACTCTTGTTATTCAGGATTTTTCCCTTACCGTGGAGCAGGGTGAATGTCTTGCCCTCATCGGCTCTTCTGGCTGTGGAAAAACAACAATTCTCCGTATGGTAAATGGTCTTTTGCTTCCCACTGGGGGAGCGGTGCTGGTTCAAGGACAAAACACTAAGGAGTCCAATCTTACCCAGTTGCGGCGTAAGATTGGATACTCTATTCAAGGCAGTGTGCTTTTTCCCCACATGACGGTGGAAAAAAACATTGCCTACGTTCCCACTCTTTCTTCAAGACCAAATAAAAAGCTGATTCGTCAGGATGTTTCCAAATGGCTTAAAATTGTGGGCTTGGACGAAAGCTTCCGCCGCCGTTATCCTTCAGAATTGTCTGGTGGTCAGCAGCAGCGGGTGGGCTTGGCTCGTGCCTTGGCTTCAAATCCAGAAATCCTCTTGATGGACGAATCCTTTAGTGCTGTAGACGAAATTACTCGCCGTCAGCTCCAGCAGGAATTTATTCGTATCCGCCAGCAAACTGGCATTACCGTCATGCTCGTCACCCACGACATCAACGAGGCCCTCTTGTTGGGAAGCCGTGTCCTTGTAATGGATGGAGGCAAAATCCACCAGCTAGCCACCCCAGAAGAGGTGAAAAATCATCCTGCCACAGACTTTGTACGTAGGTTGGTAGAAGGCTAGCTTGTCCAGCTTTAACCGCTGAATCTCCTTTTTCTTCCCCTCCCTTGAGAAAAACCTTTCTTTTCATTATGATATATTATTATGCTGTCACACATGAGAAATATCGGAATCATGGCCCATATCGATGCGGGCAAAACAACAACCACTGAGCGTATTCTCTATTATACTGGAAAGATACATCGTATCGGCGAGATTGACGATGGAGCCGCCACCATGGACTGGATGAGCCAGGAGCAGGAGCGGGGAATCACCATTCAGTCTGCCGCAACTACCACCTATTGGCGGGATCACCAAATCAACATTATCGACACTCCTGGCCACGTAGACTTTACCGCCGAGGTAGAGCGTTCCCTCCGTGTCCTTGACGGTGCCGTAGCCGTTATCTGTGCCGTTGGTGGCGTTCAGCCCCAAACAGAAACCGTCTGGCACCAGGCCGATGAATACAAGGTTCCTCGCATTTGCTTTGTAAACAAAATGGACCGTATCGGTGCAGACTTCTTTGCTGCCATGGCAGACGTAAAGGAAAAATTCGGCTGTGCCACCCTTGCACTTCAAATTCCAATTGGTGCTGGAGGCGACTTTGAAGGTGTCATCGACCTGCTTCGGATGAAGGAAATCCGTTGGGATGCCGCCACAGAAGGCGAAAAGATGGAAGAATGCGATGTTGCTGCTGAACGGCTGGATCTAGCGAATGAGTGGCGGGAAAAGCTCATCGACGAGATTGCTTCCCACAATGACGACATTGCAGAGCTCTTCCTCATGGGGGAGGAAATTTCCTTGGAAACTTTGGTCAAGGAAATCCGCCGTGGAACCATTGCCCAGGACTTTATCCCCTTCCTCTGTGGAGCCAGCCGCCGCAACACTGGTGTGCAGCCCCTCATTGATGCAGTTGTGGATTATCTTCCTGCCCCCGATGAAATTCCTCCTGCCAAGGGACTTCACGTTAAAAAAGAAACACCACTAGAAATCCCTTGTTCTTCCGAGGGAACCCCTATAGGACTTGTGTTTAAGATTCAGCACGACCGAGAGGCAGGAAGCCTGTGCTATGTGCGTATGTATTCTGGAAAGATTAAGGCTGGTGAGCAGGTCTTTAACGTAGGCAAGAAAAAGCGGGAGCGAGTAAATCGAATCCTTCGTATGCATTCCAACAAAAGCGAGCCCATGGATAGTGTTTCTGCCGGTGACATCGCAGTGTTCATCGGTCTTAAGCTGGCTCAAACGGGAGACACCTTAGGCAGCGAGGGTATGCCCGTGCTGCTGGAAAACATGAATTTCCCAGAGCCTGTTATTTCCGTGGCCGTGGAGCCAGCCACCTTGTCTGACCGTGATCGTCTCAAGGAAACCTTGGAAATCCTTTCCAAGGAAGATCCCACCTTTACCTCCCGTGAGGATGCAGAAACTGGCCAGCTGATTATTTCTGGCATGGGCGAGCTCCACTTGGATGTTTTGGTTACTCGTATGCTGGAGGATTTCAAGGTGGAAGCCCGTGTTGGTTCTCCCCAGGTTACCTACCGTGAGTCTGTTACTGCCAGTGCAAGCCACACAGAAACCTACGACAAGGTGCTGGGCGGCAAGGAAAACTTTGCTGGTATTACACTGGAAGTTGCCCAGCGAGAGACAGGCAGTGGCAACAGCTACAGCTGCACCTACAAGAATTCATCCGTTCCTGCTGAAATCTTTGAGGCAGTTCAGCGGGGAATCGAAAATTCCTTTGGTGCTGGTATCAAATACGGCTATCCTTGTACCGACATTGCCGTTACGGTTACTGGACTGGACTACAACGAGCTTACCTCCACCACCTTTGCCTTTGAGGCTTGTGCGGTAGCCGCCTTTGATGCAGTTTGTACCAAGGCTAGCCCAGAGCTGCTGGAGCCAGTCATGAACGTGGATATCCTTTGTCCCAAGGAGTTTGTGGGAGACGCCATGAGTCAGGTAACCCAACGTGGCGGCATGATTCAGAGCTTGGAGTCAAAGTCTGGTGGAGATATTATTCATGCCCAGGCTCCCATGGCCAAGATGTTCGGTTTTTCTACAAACCTCCGTTCCGTTACCCAGGGCCGAGCATCCTTCAGTATGGAATTTAGTCACTTCCAAGTAAAACCCGGTGGATTGGGTAATGCCTATTGACACTTTTTATTTTTTGTGATAGTATCTTTCGTGTTGTTAATTCAATACGAGCGGCGATGGTGGAATTGGTAGACACGCCAGCTTGAGGTGCTGGTGGCGCGAGCTGTGCCTGTTCAAGTCAGGTTCGCCGCAAAAGACTGTTTGGTTTTCCAAACAGTCTTTTTTTTTACAAAAATTATTCACTTCTAAAAACAAAATCAATGAATTAATAAACTGAAAAAATTGTTGTGAAAAATTAAAACGAAAGAGTTGTTCCTTGGAGTAGGGAAAAGTACGTAGAAAGGATTATCTTACGGGGTACGACGCTTCCACAAATGCATTTTGATGTACTGCTCTCCCTCAGGGTTTTTATCCTTGATGAACTGGAGAATTTTCTTGTGCTCCCTATGGGTAAAGATCATCTGCTCCTTTGTCATGGGATCAAAGAAAATCTTTTGTAATGCATTAAGATGAAGCTTGTTGTACAAGTCCTGTAAAAAGGGATTGTCTGCTAGAACTATCATAGTTTCATGGAATTTTAGGTGACATTCTCCAAAGGTAGCTAAGTCAAAATTCTCATTTTCAATGCAGGCGGCCATTTTTTCTATTTGTTCTTCCATTACACTGGTATCAGCGTCCTTTTCCACCACCAATGCAAAAGCTAGGGCTTCCAAGTAGGCTCTGATTTCCAAAGCATTGGAAATTTCCTCCTGGGTATAATCTCGAACATAGGTTCCTGATTTTGGCTGAATGACAACCAAACCGTCTTGCTCAAGATGCTTCAATGCCTCTCGTACTGGCATACGAGAACAATTAAATTCTGTAGCCAACAGATTTTCAGACAATTTTTCCCCAACCTTGTATTCTCCTGTACGGATTCTTTTTTGGACAGCGGAACAAATTTCTGTTTGAATATTACTAATCTGATTGGACATAGTATAACCTTACAACATATTACAAGCTATTGTCAACTTGTATATGAGTTTCGAAAAAATTATATAAAAAAAAAGCAAAAAAATAGAAAAAAAGAAAAAAACATTAATAATCCAAAAAAAAATTGTTGACAAATAACTTTTCCTAAACTAGAATACAAGTATACTTCATCTAGTGTGAAGAAATTCTATTAGGAGGAATCTAATGAAGAAAATTGTAGCTGGTATTGCTGTTCTTCTCTGCCTCGCAACTGTATTTGCAGGTGGAAACAAGGACAAGGCTGCTGCAGCTGGCTCCGCATCTGGAGTAACAGAAATCTCTCTGTGGACCTATCCAATTGGAAATTGGGGAGACCAGAAGACTGTTGACGCATTGTTGGCTGACTTCCATGCTGCCAACCCTGGAATCAAGGTAACAGTTGACTACCTGACCTATGCTGATGGTGACGACAAGGTTAACACAGCTATCGAAGGTGGAGCTGCTCCTGACCTGATCATGGAAGGACCAGAGCGCTTGGTTGCTAACTGGGGTGCTAAGGGAAAGATGGTAGACATCTCTGACCTCTTTGATGCTACAGACAAGGCTGAAATCAATGCTGCTGCTTTGGCTGCTTGTTTCACCGAGTCTGGTGCTGCTTATGAGTATCCTTTGGTAATGACAGCTCACTGTATGGCTATCAACAAGACTGTATTCGAGAAGGCTGGAGCTCTCCAGTACATCGATCAGAAGACCCGCACATGGACAACTGACAACTTCTTCAAAGCTGTAGACGCTCTCTACAAGGCTGGATACAAGAACGTTGGTGCAGTTTACTGCGTAGGACAGGGTGGAGACCAGGGTACACGTGCTCTCGTAAACAACCTCTACGGCGGAACTTTCACAGATGCTGCTCACACCAAGTACACATGGGACGATCCCAAGAACGTACAGGCTCTTGAGAAGCTCTATGCTACAGACGGTATCAACTTCGACGCTGGTATCGCTGGTGGTGACGAAATCGCATTGTTCTACAACGGAACATTGCAGATGGCATTCTGCTGGAACATCGCTCAGCAGTTGAACCCCAACTCTGCTAACACTGGTGCTGCAAAGACTCTCAACGGAGATGACATCATGTTCGTTGCATTCCCCTCACAGAAGGGAACAGACACCAAGCTCCAGGGTGGTATTTGGGGATTCGGTATCTTTGACAACGGCAAGGCTGATAAGATTGCTGCTGCAAAGACCTTCATCAAGTATATGTGTGACTCTGCTGCTACTGCTGATGCTGTTAAGGCTGCTAACTACTTCGCAGTTCGTAACACAGCTAACGGTGCTGATCTTTCCAAGATCTGGGCAGACAACGCTATCATGAACGAGTACACTGTTTTGATGCCTTACCTCGGTGACTACTATCAGGTAACAAAGGGCTGGGCAGAAGCTCGTACACAGTGGTGGAACATGCTGCAGCAGGTTGGTGCAGGAAAGGATGTAGCCACTGTTGTTAAGCAGTATGCTGCTAATGCAAATGCCGCTGCAAAATAAGTTGTAGGCATTTTGTATATGCATTGAATAAAAGTCCTTCTCCATGAAGAAACTAAAACCTTCTTGGGGGAGGACTTTTTTACTAAGTGGTAATTTTAATTTTGGTTGTTTGAATAAATCGACTGTTTTTACGGAGGAAACTTTGGCAAAGGTAAAACTAGGGACAAGCTCTTTGAGCAATCGGCTGGTTCGTCATGAAACCATATCAGCCTATCTCTTCTTGCTCCCCTTCTTGTTGTTCTTTATCATGTTCGTGGTATATCCCATGTTCATGTGTGTGTTCACCAGCTTCTTTGATGCCACCATGGGACGGGATGACATCTTTATCGGTTTTGGAAACTATAAGACCTTGTTCCAGGATGAGGTTTTCTGGATTGCACTGAGAAATACCTTGGTTATAGTTTTGGTATCCGTTCCTATCACTTGTTTCTTCTCTTTGTGGGTTGCCTCTGTTATCAGTAAGATGCACGTTGCAGCCACATCAGCTTTCCGTTGTATCTTCTATTTGCCTGTTGTTACTGGTTCTGTTGCAGTAGCTATGGTATGGAAGTGGATGTACAACAATTATTACGGTGTATTTAACTACATAGGAACCTCCACGGGCTTGCTGGAAAGCAACATTAACTGGCTGGGAGATCCCCGCTTTGCCCTTGGTTGTATTATCTTGATTTTGTTGACCACCTCTGTTGGTCAGCCCATCGTATTGTATGTTTCAGCCTTGGATAACGTAGACAAGTCTTTGATTGAAGCTGCAAAGGTAGACGGTGCCACCTCCTTAATGGCTTTCTGGAAGGTTAAGTGGCCCCAGATGATGCCTACTACCCTGTATATTTTGGTTATTACTACCATCAACTCCTTCCAGTGCTTTGCATTGATTCAGTTGTTGACCTTGGGTGGACCAAGTAACTCCACCATGACCATCATGTACTATATTTATTATAATGCCTTCAAGCTGTTCAAGTACGGATACGGTAATGCCATGGGTGTAATCCTTGCTATTATCATTGCTGTATTGTCCGCCGTTCAGTTCAAGCTTGGACAGGAAAAATAGGAGGGGCTATGGCAACACAAAATTTGACAATCAAAACAAATCTGAACAGGAGCCGATGGAATTACCTTTCTTATGCGGTAATCATCATTATCGGTATCTTGTTTACTTTCCCCTTGTACTGGATTATTACTGGTGCATTCAAAACTGGACGTGAAATCAACGCCACTGTTCCTGTTTGGATTCCTTCTCAGTGGATTATTGATAACTTTGCCCGATTGATGGACAAGCGTTCTGCCCCACTGTTTAATATCTTAGGTTTGACTGGTCCTACAGTGCCTGCTGCCATTCGCTGGCTCCTGAACACCGTGTTTATGTCTGTAGCTTCCATGTTACTTACCTGTGTAACTGCTGCTATGGCTGGTTACGTATTGGCAAAGAAGCGCTTTGTTGGTCGTACTCTTATCTTTACCTTGGTAGTTTGCGCCATGGCCCTGCCTAAGCAGGTTATTTTGATTCCTCTGCTGCGTGAAATGTCAGCCCTGGGCTTGTACGACAACCTGTGGGCTGCAATTTTCCCCATCGTTGGTTGGCCCTTTGGTGTATTCTTGGTAAAACAATTTGCTGAGGGTATTCCTACAGAAATGGTAGAAGCTTGTCGTATTGACGGTGCCAGTGAGTGGAAGACTTTTACTGATGTTATGTTCCCCATGATTAAGCCTGGTGTTGGTGCTTGTGCTATCTTCACCTTCATCAACTCATGGAACGACTACTTCATGCAGTTGATTATGCTGACAAACAATAAGAACCTGACCATTTCTTTGGGTATTGCTACCATGCAGGGTGAAAGCTCCACTGACTATGGTCTGTTGATGGCAGGTGCTGCTTTGGCTTCTATTCCTATCATCATCGTGTTCTTGATTTTCCAGAAATACTTTACTAAGGGCATCACAATGGGTGCTGTTAAGGGGTAATGAATATGAAAGATTTGACAAAATATCAGGGAATCATCCCTGCATTCTATGCTTGCTACAACGATGATGGTTCAATTTCTCCTGAGCGGACACGTGCCCTTACTCAGCTGATGATTGACAAAGGTGTAAAGGGATTGTATGTATGCGGTTCTTCTGGTGAATGTATTTATCAGGGAAAGGAAGAGCGCAAAATCACCTTGGAAAACGTTATGGCTGTAGCAAAGGGAAAGCTCACCATTATTGCTCACGTTGCTTGCAATAATACTGCTGACAGTATGGAGCTGGCTGCTCATGCAGAAAGCTTGGGTGTAGATGCTATTGCTGCAATTCCACCTATTTACTTCAAACTGCCAGACCATGCCATTGCTCAGTACTGGAACGACATTTCTTCTGCTGCTCCTAACACTGACTTTGTAATTTACAACATTCCTCAGTTGGCCGGTGTATCTTTGTCTGTACCTTTGTACAAGAAGATGATGGAAAACAAGAATGTTATCGGTGTAAAGAATTCCTCCATGCCTATTCAGGACATTCAGATGTTTAAGGCTGCTGGTGGAGCTGACCATGTGGTATTCAACGGACCAGACGAGCAGCTGATTGGTGGACTTGCCATTGGAGCTGACGGTGGTATTGGTGGAACCTACGGTGTAATGCCTGAGTTGTATCTGACAATCGAAAAGCTGGTTAAGGCTGGACGTATCGGCGAGGCTCGGGAAGTGCAGTACAAGGCAGACGAAATCATCTATACTATGTGTAGCTGCCATGGTAATCTGTATGCCGTTCAAAAGAAGATTATTGCCATGAGAGATGGAGTTGAGTGCGGTGGTGTTCGCAAGCCCTTGGCAAATCTCATTCCAGAAGATATGGCTATTGTAGAGAAGTGCCGTGCCATGGTTGATGAGGCTGTGGCATTTTGCAGCAAAATTTCCTGCTAGTGAGGAAGCTATGGACAAGGGTTCTTTAGTTGCTACCAGAGAATGGGTAAAAAAAGAGCTGGACGCTTGCGTGAATTTCTGGCTCAAGAACGGTCTTGACAAGAAGCACGGTGGTGTTTACACCTGTCTTGATCGAACTGGTCGAATCTATTCCACAGACAAGAGTGTGTGGATGCAGGGACGCTGTGCATGGACTTTTTCTTATCTGTGCAGTGTCTACGGTAACAAACCAGAATGGCTTGAGGCTGCAAAAAGCTGCTTGGACTTTTTGGAAAATCACTGTATCAACCACAAGGCTGGTGGAAGACTGTATTTTCAGGTAACTGAAGATGGTAAGCCACTGCGTCAGCGTCGTTATTGCTTTAGTGAAGGCTTTTATGCCATTGCTAATGCAGAGTACTACGGCGTAACAGGAGACAAGGTTCACTTGGAGCGTGCCCGCAAGGCCTATAAGATGATTTATCAGCTGAACAATGGTCTCATTGCGGATCCCACTGGAATGGGACCCAAGGTAGAACCTGAAACTCGGCAGGGTAGAGGACTGGGCGAGCCCATGATCTTCTTGAACATCACTAGTGTAATGCGTCGTACCGACCCTGACAATGCAGCTGAATACAACAAGCATGCCGCCGAGTGTGTAGAAACTATCTTCAAGTATCACATGCGAGAAGATTTGAAATGCACCTTGGAAACTGTTGGTAAGAACGGTGAGTTCTGGAAGGATGTAACTGCTGGTCGTGTGGTAAATCCCGGTCACGACATTGAGTGCAGCTGGTTCTTGATGGAGTACGCCAATTACATTGGTGGAGATGAGGGCAAGTCAATTCACGACAAGGCCATTACCATCTTTGACTGGGCTGCAAAGGGCGGTTGGGACAATGAGTATCAGGGACTCCTGTACTTTACTGATTGTCTTGGCAATCCTCCTGAAGCTTATGAGCATGATATGAAGCTGTGGTGGCCTCATAACGAAATGCTTATTGCCAGCTTGATGATTTATCGTGATACTGGCCGTCAGGAATACCTTGATTGGTTTAATAAGGTTGTGGACTACTGCAAGCAGTACTTCTGCGATCCTGAATATGGAGAGTGGTATGGCTATCTGCGCCGTGATGGCAAGCCTACCATGCCTTCTACCAAGGGAAGTACCTTTAAGGGACCCTTCCACGTGCCACGTTGCTTGATTATGCTTGATACCATGTTAGGACAAGTTGTTGAAGCAAAAGACTAGGGTAGGTTACTTCAACAAGTAATCGAAGGCTAAATAAAAAAGGGCTGTGGTGAAAACTTTGTGAAGATTCTTCATGAAGCTTTCCACCAAACAGCCCTTTTTCATTTTAAATCATAAAAAGTATCTGTAGTAGGTTTAACTTAAAACACCAGCGATGTTGATGGATTTGGAAGCATTGCCGATGCAGTTAAATTTGAAAGCAACAGAGATGCTATTGGATTGAAAAGCATCTCACCGCTCTGACTGCTAATTTTTTTGCAGCACCATACAATCCTGGACGACCTTTTTTAAAGTTGTAGCCCCACAATGCCATGCTTTCTTCCTGATTTGATGACCAATAGGCTTCGTGGTCCTTTACAAGACCTGGCTTTATTACGTTGTAGTACATGTTTTCCAACTCATCCTTGGTGGGCAAGTACCAGTCAGTGTAGCCTCCTCCCTGATATTGGGGACAGGATTTGAAGGCCTTGTCCCAGGTCATGTGGCCCAAAGGCTCGCTCATTTCCCAGACAAAATTCTTGGAGATGGCAAAGATGGTGCCTCCTGCAGGACCTGTTCCTCCTATGGTAAATTGCTGGCTAGAATTACTCTGGGCTCCAAGGTACAAAGTGAAAAAAAGTAGCAAAATAATAAAAATTTTTTGTTTCATTCTTCCTCCAAAATGATTTTTTACAGACTAACACGAAAGAAAATAGTCTGTCAAATGCAATTAGATATGAAAATATAGAATATTAACTCTTGGATACTAGCTTTTAGGGTATATATATGGTATAATGCTACAGTTCCAAAAAGGAACATATTCTTCAATTTTTCGAGGAGAAAATCTATGGTGTATTCAACAGAAGTGGAGCATATGTGTCCACTGGTTAAGTCCGCCTATCATGGACCAGCTCCCATTCCCCAGGAAGGAAAGTGGGTGCAGGCAAAGGAAGTGAAGGACATTTCTGGCTTTACTCATGGTGTGGGTTGGTGTGCTCCCCAGCAGGGTGCTTGTAAGTTGACTTTGAATGTTAAGGAAGGAGTCATTCAGGAAGCATTGGTAGAAACCATCGGTTGTTCTGGAATGACCCATTCTGCTGCAATGGCTTCTGAGATCCTCATCGGAAAGACTATTCTTGAGGCTCTGAACACTGACTTGGTTTGTGATGCTATCAATACTGCTATGCGCGAGCTGTTCCTGCAGATTGTATATGGTCGCAGTCAGTCTGCCTTCAGTGAGGGTGGTCTGGTAGTTGGTGCCTCTCTGGAAGACCTTGGAAAGGGTCTGCGTTCCCAGGTTGGAACCATGTTTGCCACTTTGAAGAAGGGTCCCCGTTACCTTGAGATGGCAGAAGGCTATGTTGAGCAGGTTGCCGTTGATGAGGAAGGCGCCATTATCGGATACAAGTTCATCCACTTTGGTAAGATGATGGACTTTATCAAGAAGGGCGACGATCCTGCCACAGCTATGGAAAAGGCTCGTGGTTCTTATGGCCGCACCACTCCAGAAGATGGTGCTGTGAAGCTGATTGACCCACGGCACGAGTAAGGCGGAGGTGAGAAAATGGCAGATAAGATTACATTTGAAAGCTATGAGCGCCGCATCGACAAGATCAACAAGGCGTTGAATGAAAACGGAATCGCTTCTATTGAAGAGGCTAAGGATATTTGTGACAAGGCTGGCATCAATCCCTACAAGACTGTAGAGGAAACACAGCCCATTTGTTTTGAAAACGCAAAGTGGGCCTATGTTGTTGGTGCTGCCATTGCCATCAAGAAGGGATGCAAGAACGCTGCCGATGCTGCTGAAGCAATCGGAATTGGTTTGCAGGCCTTCTGTATTCCTGGCTCTGTAGCCGAAGACCGCAAGGTTGGTTTGGGTCACGGAAACCTGGCTGCTCGTTTGTTGCGGGAAGAGACAAAGTGCTTTGCCTTCTTGGCTGGTCACGAGTCCTTTGCTGCTGCTGAGGGAGCTATTAAGATTGCCGCCAAGGCAGACAAGGTACGTAAGGAGCCCCTGCGTTGTATCTTGAACGGTCTTGGAAAGGACGCTGCTCAGATTATTAGCCGTATCAACGGATTTACCTATGTACAGACCCAGTTTGACTATTACACTGGTGAGCTGAAGGTTGTAAAGGAGATTCCTTACTCCAAGGGTAACCGTGCAAAGGTAAAGTGCTATGGTGCAGACGATGTTCGTGAAGGTGTAGCCATTATGTGGCACGAGGGAGTTGACGTTTCCATTACTGGTAACTCCACCAACCCCACTCGCTTCCAGCACCCTGTAGCTGGTACCTACAAGAAGGAATGTGTAGAGAAGGGCAAGAAGTACTTCTCCGTTGCTTCTGGTGGTGGAACTGGTCGTACCTTGCACCCCGACAACATGGCCGCAGGTCCTGCTTCCTACGGCATGACCGATACCATGGGAAGAATGCACTCTGATGCTCAGTTTGCAGGTTCTTCTTCCGTTCCTGCCCACGTAGAAATGATGGGATTCTTGGGAATCGGAAACAACCCCATGGTTGGTGCCACCGTTGCCGTCGCCGTGGATGTTTCCACTGCCCTTAGCAAATAAGCAGTGGAAACTCCACTAGTAAGCCGAAGGCTTGCGTCCTGATGTTTCTACCGCATTAAATAAATAAAGCGGTAGAAACTCAACTAGTAAGCCGAAGGCTTACGTCCTGATGTTTCCACCGCCCTTAATAAATAAGGCAGTAGAAACTCCATTAGCAAGCGACAGCTTGCGTCCTGACGTTTCTACCGCATTAAATAAATAAAGCGGTAGAAACTCAACTAGCAAGCTGAAGCTAAAATGCCCCGTCTATTGGCGGGGTTTTTTTAGAATAGTGTTTTTTGTATTTTCAAGACTTGTATCTTTCTTTAAAAAAGAGTAGTATCTTTATATATCGTTGTGCCTGCGGTCAGAAGTATTTGTACTTTGAAGCCAAGGGGAGCGTACAAAAAGAAAGCACCTCATGCATTTTGCATTCTGGTGCATCGTGCCCCCATATCATCAGGCCTCCAGCGATTTTGGAGGTATTTATGAGTGAACGCAATGTAGGCGTAATTGCCATTATTGTGAAAAATCGGGAAGGGTCTTCCAAGCAGCTTAATGACATTCTCAGTCAGTTTGGACACATTATCATTGGGCGTATGGGGATTCCCTATCAAGAACGTGATTTAAACATCATCACCTTAATTGTGGATGCAACCACTGACGAAATCGGTTCTCTTACTGGAAAGGTTGGACAATTGTCCAATGTAACTGTAAAGTCTACCTTGGCAAAGGTATAGGGGGTGATGTATGTATAATGTAGCTTCACCTCATGCTCAGGAATTTATTGACCATCAGGAAATTTTAGACACCTTGGAATGGGCCAGTGCCCACAAGTCTGATCGCCAGCTTATTGGAGACATTCTTGAAAAGGCTCGCAAAGGCGGTGGATTGACCCATCGGGAAGCAGCTGTTTTGCTGGAGTGTGACCAGGACGACTTGAACACAGCCATGGAAAATATCGCCCAGGAATTAAAGCTGAGAATCTATGGCAACAGAATTGTTTTGTTTGCTCCCTTGTACTTGTCAAATTATTGCATTAACGGCTGTACCTATTGTCCTTATCACGGAAGCAATAAAACTATTCCCCGCGTCAAGCTGAGTCAGGAAGATATTCGGCGAGAGGTTATTGCCCTGCAGGATATGGGACACAAACGACTTGCACTGGAAGCCGGAGAGGATCCAAAGCACAATCCCATTGAATATATTCTGGAAAGTATTAATACCATCTATTCTGTTAAACACAAAAATGGTGCCATCCGTCGTGTAAACGTGAACATTGCCGCTACTACGGTGGAAGAATACAGAATGCTCCACGAGGCGGAAATTGGAACTTATATCCTGTTCCAGGAAACCTACCACAAGGAAACCTACGAAAAGCTCCATCCCACTGGTCCCAAGAGCAATTACGACTGGCATACAGAAGCCATGGATAGAGCCATGGACGGTGGCATTGATGATGTGGGTATTGGAGTGCTTTTTGGCTTGAACCTGTATCGCTATGATTTGGTGGGCTTGCTGATGCACGCAGAGCACCTTGAAGCAGCTAAGGGTGTGGGGCCTCATACCATCAGTGTACCTCGAATTCGTGATGCAGATGGAATCGATGCTTCTTCCTTTGCCAACGGAATTGATGACGATACCTTTGCTAAGATTGTTACCATTATCCGCTTAGCGGTGCCTTATACTGGAATGATTGTGTCTACCCGTGAGTCCCAGGCTGTGCGGGAGCGGGTAATGCGTTTAGGTGTTTCCCAGATTTCCGGTGGCTCCCGCACCAGTGTTGGTGGCTATACCCAGGAGGAGCGCCATGATGAGACTGCCCAGTTTGATGTAAGCGATACTCGAACCTTGGATGAAATCGTCCGTTGGCTTATGGAGCAAAAATACGTTCCTAGCTTCTGTACAGCCTGTTATCGGGCAGGCCGAACGGGAGACCGATTTATGGAGCTAGTAAAATCTGGTCAAATTGGTAACTGCTGCCATCCCAATGCACTGATTACCCTGCAGGAGTATTTGGAGGATTATGCTTCTGCGGAAACAAAGTCCATTGGAACCCAGCTTATTGCAAAGGAATTGTTCCGGATTCCTGACTTGAAGGTTCGTCGTTTGGCTGAAAATTACCTTCAAGAGGGAATGCGAGGAAAGCGGGATTTCCGGTTCTAGGGGGAAGGAATGGAACAAGCACCAAAATCCATGCGATTACGAATCGGATTTTTTGGTAAGACCAATACGGGAAAGTCCAGCCTGTTAAACCTGCTTACTGGTCAGTCAACGGCCATTGTATCGGAGCAGGCTGGAACCACCACCGACGTTGTGGAAAAAAACATGGAGCTTCCTCCTGTGGGACCTGTCATTTTGGTAGATACTGCAGGCTTGGATGATACTTCAATTTTGGGACCTCATCGTATAGCTGCCACAGAAAAGGCCTTGAAGGCAGTGGATGTGGCAGTTTTGGTGGTGGATACTGGTGAATGGGGAGAGGAGGCACAAGCTGTGGCAGCTGCCTGCAAGAAAACCTCCACTCCCTTGCTGATTCTTCGCAACAAGATTGATCTACATCCTCTTGAGCAGGGTGAAATGGAGACTCTTGCCAAAAAGGCGGCGGGGATTTTGCCCCTTTCCTGCCACAAGGCTCAGCAGCTTGCTGAAGAGAGGCAGCGGGTGTTGCAGGAATTCACGAACCTTGTTGCCCAGGTAACAAAGGCTGAAACGAAAAAGCCGCCACTGCTCTTGGACTTACTGGAACATGTTGAAGGCTTGCCACTAGTAGTTTTGGTTGCTCCCATTGACAGTGAGGCTCCTAAGGGACGACTCATTATGCCTCAGGTGATGGCCATTCGAGAGGCCTTGGATGGCCATGGTGTTGCGGTGGTAACCCAACCCCAGGAATTTTCTGCCACTTTGAAAGCTCTTGCTGAGGCGCCCTGCTTGGTGGTGTGTGATTCCCAGGTGGCCAAGGAAATTTGCCAGGCCTGTCCTGAAGACATTCCCTGTACTACCTTTTCTATTCTGCTTTCTCGTAGCAAGGGGGATATGGTGGAGCAAGCTCGTGGTGCAGCCAGAATCGAAAAGCTTTCGGCTGGGGATCGGGTGCTTATTGCAGAAGCCTGTACCCACCATTCCATCGAGGACGACATTGCCCGGGTAAAGATTCCTCGATGGATTGCCTCCTACACTAAGAATGCACCTTTGACCATTAGCCATTGTAATGGCAAGGACTATCCTCACAATCTTAATGAATATGACGTGGTTATCCATTGTGGTGGCTGTATGCTGACCAATCGGGAAATGGGCAATAGAATTGAAGCTGCCTCGGCAGTTTCTGTTCCCATCACCAACTATGGTATGACCATTGCCGCCCTTACAGGAGTGCTGGAACGGTGTTTGTCTCCCTTTCCACAGGCTTTAGCAGCCTATCGGGAGGCAAAATGAAGGTTCAACAAGCTATTGATACCATCATTACATACGGTCAGGAATGCAGAAAGGGGCATCTTCCTTCCCAAAAGGAAGCTGTTACCTCTGCCATTATCTGGTTTTTGGAGACTCAAGATCAAGATGCATTGTCTCAGCTGGCTCAAGCTGGAGTGGACATGAGAAACCGCTGGTGTGGGCCACGGCTTGCTGTGCGGGGATTGGTGGAATTTTCCAGCTATTGTGGTAATACCTGCCTGTACTGTGGCTTGAATCGGGGGAATCCACGGGCTGAACGGTATCGGCTTACCAAAGAAGAAATCTTAAGTTGTGCCAGCGCCATTTGTGATGCCCAAATCGGTACCATGGTGCTTCAGTCAGGGGAAGATGGAACAAGGGCTGAGTTTTTGGAGGAGGTGCTTCGTTCCGTTAAGGCTGCCCATCCCAATCTTGCCATCACCCTGTCTGTGGGGGAACGGAGTGCAGAAGATTACCGCCGTTGGAAGGCAGCTGGAGCAGACCGCTTCCTGTTACGAATTGAAAGCAGCGATCCTGAGCTCTACGCTTCCTTGCATCAGGGGCGGCAGGTTGAAACTCGCATCCAGTGTCTGGACACCTTGCAATCCTTGGGCTACCAAACAGGAAGCGGCCTGATGATTGGTGTTCCTGGTCAAACAACAAGCCACATAGTAAAGGATCTGCTTTTTTTTGCAGAAAAGGGATACGATATGGTGGGAATTGGTCCTTTTATTCCCCATCCCGACACACCTTTTCGTAATGAAAAAGCGGGAAGTGTAGACTTGACCTTGAGAACGGTATCGCTTGCTCGCCTATTGCTGCCCGAAGCCTGGATTCCCGCCACTACTGCCTTGGGGAGCATGGACAGAGATTATCGTCTTGATGCCCTGATGCAGGGAGCCAACGTGGTAATGCCTAATTTTTCTCCTGATGACTGCAAGAAAAAATATGCCATCTATCCGGGAAAGCGCTGTATCAGCGAGGAAAACACTACAGCTCCAAGTATGCTGGCTCCTCTTGCTGCAGCAGCAGGACTTACTGTAGACACCTCTAGGGCAGATGCTCCACGTATGGGCTAGGGAGGAAAAAAACTGCAAGAAATTTTTATTTTTTTTGCAGTTTTAACTTGACAAAAAATAATTCCTCTGCTATTATCCAATCATTGCTGGTGACCATGGTAGAGGTGCAATACCCGTTCCCATCCCGAACACGGAAGTCAAGCCCTCCAACGCCGATGATACTGCATCCGCGGGAAAGTAGGTAGTTGCCAGCTTTTTTTATTTTAAACAGTTGTTCTGATTTACCAATTCCTGTAAACTAATTCTATGGAAATTACCCTTAGCAACGATGGCTTTCAAGCCTGTATTTCAAGTAGTGGTGCCCAGCTTCTTTCTTTTAAGAATCGTTCCACTGGTGTAGAGCATATCTGGAACGGTAATCCCCAGGTATGGAAATTCCGCGCTCCCATTCTCTTTCCCATTGTAAGCCGTCTCAAGGATGGCTATTATCTTTGGCAGGAAAAGGAATATCCTTTAACAAACCATGGCTTTGCTCGTGACTTAGAGCATACCGTGGTGAAATCCTCTGCCACTAGAGTTTTGTGGCGACTCACTGACGGTGAATATACCCACAAGCTCTTTCCTTGGCCCTTTGTGCTGGAGACGGAGTATCGATTGGAAGGCTCCACCTTGGTATTTTGTACTACAGTTACTAATTCCGGGCAGGAGGAACTTTCTTTCAGTATTGGAAGCCACACTGGATTGGTCTATCCTTGGGCAGGCTCTTCAAAGGATGACTTTGTAATTCGATTTGAGCAGCAGGAGGTGCCTGATTTTGTTCAAGTTTCAGTCGACGGATTTCCTCTGGGCTCTTGGCAGGCTGAAGAAAATGGCCAGTCTCAGAAAAAAAGCTTTGTACCCCAAACAATTCCGTATCCCCACATTACCTCAGGACAGATTAAGCTGCAGGATGGATTTTTTGCTAGCGGTCACATTCTCACCAATTTTACCTCACGGTGGGTGGCTTTGGAAAATACCGTCACTGGTGATAGGGTAAAGGTGAACACTGACGGCTACCCGTATCTGGTGCTATGGCAAAGTCCTTCTGAACAGCATCCCTTTGTGTGCATAGAGCCCTGGTATGGTTTGCCTGATTGTGCAGATACAAACCATCGATGGGAAGAAAAGGCTGGGCTGGTGACCTTACAGCCGGGAAAAAGTTTTACCACCAACCAGTCTCTCACGGTGGATAAAATTTAAGTTCTGCTGTACGGCGGTTAAGGCTCACTTTAGTTGATTTTCTTTTTCTTGCTATATTTGCTTTTTTTTACGTTTTGATGTATTATTTGTGAAAATTTTACGTTCTCTTGGTTCGGAGTAAGCAATGCAGCAAGAAAATAAAATGGGCGTTATGCCCGTAAACCGATTGATAATCACCATGTCCCTTCCAATGATTGTGGCAATGCTGGTAACAGCCTTGTACAATGTGGTGGACAGTATCTTCGTAGCGAGAATTAGCGAAAAGGCTCTTACCGCCGTATCTCTTTCCTTTCCCATCCAAAACCTAATGATTGCCATTTCCACAGGTACTGGTGTTGGTATCAATGCCCTTTTGTCCATGAATTTGGGACGAAAGGATTTTAAGGCAGTAGGTAAGGTGGCTTCCAACGGTCTGTTCTTGTCTATTTGTAGTAGCCTTCTGTTCATCGTGTTCGGACTGTTCTTCACTCCCTTATTTTTCCAAACTCAAACCTCCGACCTAGAAATCATTCAGTATGGCTGCGACTACCTGAAAATCTGTTCCATCATGAGCTTTGGTCTTTTCCTTCAGATTACCAACGACAGAATCTTGCAGGCTACGGGAAAAACCGTTTACACTATGTTTACCCAGGGAGCCGGTGCTGTCATCAACATCATCCTTGATCCCATCCTGATTTTTGGTCTCTTGGGATTTCCTGCTTTGGGTGTGGCGGGAGCAGCCTGGGCTACCGTCATTGGACAGATTGCTGGTATGTTCCTTTCCATCTTCTTCAATGTAACAAGAAACCACGAGGTAAAGCTGGATGTAAAGCATTTCCGTCCTCACCTGCAAACAATTCGTGCCATTTATGCCATCGGAATTCCTTCTATCATCATGGCTTCCATTGTATCTGTCATGACCTTTGGAATGAACAAGATTCTCATGGCCTTTACCTCCACTGCCACTGCAGTTTTTGGTGTGTACATCAAGCTCAATAGCTTTGTTTTTATGCCAGTATTTGGTCTTAACAATGGAATGATTCCCATTGTTTCCTACAATTACGGTGCCCAGAACAGGCTCCGCATCAAGAAAACCATTATTCTGTGCATTATCTATGCCACAATCATCATGACGGTGGGATTTGCCATCTTCCAGATATTCCCAGTTACTCTGTTGTCCTTCTTTAAGGCTTCTCCCGAAATGATTGAAATCGGTGTACCAGCCCTACGGATTATCAGCATCAGCTTTTTGATGGCAGGCTACGGCATTGTGTGTGGTTCTGTGTTCCAAGCCTTGGGAAAGGGGGTGTTGAGCATGAACGTTTCTCTGGTACGTCAGTTAACAGTTTTGCTGCCAATCGCTTGGCTCATGGCCAGAACGGGAAATCTTCACTTGGTATGGTGGGCTTTTCCCTTGGCTGATGTGGCTGCAGTTATCCTCTGTACCATATTTATTCGGAAAACCTATAACAAGGAGATAAAGCCCTTGCCAGAAGGTCGTCCTGCATAATCTTTTCAACCTCCAAATCCTTGTGATTTTGGAGGTTTTTTTTTGTATAAAAATTTAATTGCATTTTCTGCCTAAGAGGTTTATACTGATACAATAACGCAAGAAGAGTAATTGTTGAATCAGCTTGAATTGGGGCCCAAGTTAACCTCAATTTCCTGTGGGGAGGAAATTCTTGTGTGTGCTGTAAGTAATTTCGGAGGTAATATGGCAAAGGTCTTATCAATTATTCTTGGTGGCGGAAAGGGAACTCGTCTATATCCCTTGACAAAGGAACGTTCCAAGCCTGCAGTACCCTTTGGTGGTCGGCATAGAATTGTTGACATTCCAATTTCAAACTGTATCAACTCAGGTTTCCGTCAGATTTATATCTTGACTCAGTTTAACTCTGCATCCTTGCACATGCATATTTCCAAGGCATACAACTTTGACCGATTTACCCACGGTTTTGTTGAGATTTTGGCAGCAGAGCAGACCTTGGAGCATTCTGGTTGGTACGAGGGAACTGCTGACGCTGTTCGCAAGAACTTTGTTCACTTTGAAACCCAAAATCCCACCCACTATATTATCCTTTCTGGCGACCAGTTGTATCGCATGGACTTGAAGGCTTTCTTGGACAAGCACATTGCTTCTGGTGCAGATATTTCTATTGCCACCACCTGCGTAAATCGTGAGGATGCTTCTGGCTTTGGTATCATGAAGATTGACAAAAAGCAGCGTATTACAGCCTTTATGGAAAAACCTGCTGCTGATTTGAACATTGATGACTGGAAGATTCCTGAAAATGCACGTGATGGTCTGCCCGAAGGCAAGGATTACTTGGCTTCTATGGGTATTTACATCTTTAATGCTGATACCATGCGTGCAGCCTTGGACAATGACTTTACTGATTTTGGTAAGGAAATCATTCCTATGGCCATCAAGAAGTCAAAGGTACAGTCCTACATCTATAACGGCTATTGGGAGGATATCGGAACCATCCGTAGCTTCTATGATGCAAATCTTGATCTTACCCGCATTAATCCTAAATTTAATTTCTACGATGAGGATCAGCCCATTTATACCCATCCTCGTAATCTGCCTCCTTCCAAGCTGAACAGAGCAGAGATGAACCGTTCCTTGGCCACAGAAGGTTGTGTTATTACCGATGCTGTCATCAACGACTCCATTATCGGTGTACGTACCATAATCGAAGGTGGTACTGAGTTGAACGGTGTTATCTGTATGGGTGCCGACAGCTACGAAAACGAGGAGCAGAAGAAGCTTGCTGCAGAGCGGGGTATTCCTCACTTGGGAATTGGTCGCAACTGTAAGATTGCCAATACAATCATAGACAAGAACGCTCACATTGGTGATAACTGTCAGATTGGTGTAAATGGCAAGGTATATGAAGACGGTGAACATGGGGAGTTCTTCACTTCTAATGGAATCATCATTATCCGGAAGAATGCAATAATTCCAGCTGGTACAATTTTCTAAGCCAGCCTGGTACATTTTTCTAAACTAACTTTAGTAGTTTTAACTCCATTAAAACGACTCGATGTATATCGAGTCGTTTTTTTTCAAAAAAAAAAGTGACCAGTTTGGAACTGGCCACTGGGTAACTATTATCTTATCTTTCTTAAAAAAGCGTCTTTGAAACCAAGGCTTTTGAAGCGAGCCAAAATTGCTCCGTATTCATCAACATTCAAGGGGCCAACCATCATCTGCATGGCCTTACCGCTTTTCAGGGGAACCATAACAAAGGGGTACTTGCTGCCGTAGTCCTTCAACATCCGATGGATGTTTTCCTGCTCTGCAAAGGTAGCAACCTGGACGTAATATTTGCCTGACTCAAGCTGGTCAAGGGATTTTATCATGTCCTTCTGGGCTGTCGTTCCCAAGCTGCTGGAAGGTGTTGCACTCTTTGTTACAGCACTTTCAACAGGTACGGGAACAAAGGTGGATTCTGCTTCCACTGCTGGAGGAATTTCCTCAGCTGGGGTTTCTTCCACTGGTGGATTTTCCTCTGCTGGAACCAGAATGATTGGTGCAAAGGGATCCACCAAAGAAGCATCATCTGCTGCCAGGTATTCGTCTGCAAAGGTGGTATCTTCTGAAGAAGGCCATTCGTCCAGAGGAGTCAGTGTGGATTCCTCTGAAGTTTCCAGTGCTGATTCCTCTGAAATCAGTACAATGGCTTCTTCAATTTCTTCTGCAACTGATTCGCCATCTGGTTCTTCTGTAGTATCTTCTTCTGAGACTTCTTCAGATAAAGTTTCTTCTGTAGGTTCTTCCTCAGGGGTAATTGCAGCTAGCTCAGGTTCAGTTTCAAAGCCTGAGAAGGGATCTTCACTGAGGGATTCCACGATGTAAACTGGATCATGCTCAGACAGCACGTGGTTCATGGGCACTTCTTCTACGGAAGTAATTGCAACCTCTTCTGGTGTATGGGCAGCTTCCTCTGTAGCTGGTACATAGGCCATGGCTCCTTCTGCCAAAGCTGCTTCTGTCAGGGCTTCTTCAGGAACTTTTTCTTCGGTGCTGGCTGTACCCAAGGTTTCATCCAAGGAATTGAGCTTGGAATCCAAGTCGTCTTTAATCTGGTTAGGCAACAGGGGGTCAGTAGATGTGTCTGCCACCAAAGTTCCCGAGCCAGAACCAGCTTCATCCAACATTCCAGTTCGCTTGGTAATCTTTACTTGGGTATTTGAGTCTGGAGTAATGAAAAGCTTGTCGGCAGCTTCTGGTGAAAGAAGGATTGCTACCCCAGCGGAAGGGTCAATGGAGCCAAGAATCAACACGTTGATGGTGATTCCTGTGGCAGGGTTGGTAACACTGACGCTGTCTCCAGGCAAATAACCCACTGTCTTTGCAAACAAGCCTGCAGGGAGCACGCCTTCTTCAGCTACCACTGCCCGTCCATCCAAGGATGGCTTAGAGGTGGCAAAAGCAAGGGTTGCAGTCAATGAAATAATCAGCAATGAAAAAATAAACCGTCTCATAATCTATCCTCTTTTTCTAGTTTTTCTTCCGCAATGCAGTATTGATAACCTTTGCTAATTGTTGTCCAAAGGTGTTAATACCTTTTTCAGAATTATCCATTTGTACCAGTTGTCCTGGTTTTTCTGTGCCTGCATCAATTTGTTGTCTATCCCGCACCTTTACTATGCTCCATTGGGCCAGCTCAATGTTGGAAAGGAGGTTCAACTCTGATGCAGTTGATTTCTTTCGGTTAAAATAAACGGTGATATATGCAAGGTAGTCGGCACCACCGTTAATGGCATCATCCAGGGAGAGAATCATACCGTTTTGTGCCTTTTCCTTGTCAGAGATGATAGGTGAATTTGATACGATGTAACCCTGTGAAAACATAAAATCCATAATGCTTTCTTCAATCAGCAATGAGGAATCAGTTACATCTCCATGGACATCGTCCATCTGTACAATCTGAATGGAGATTGTGGTTGCACCTGCAGGCAAGGCTACAAGGCAAAAGAGGAGACAAAACCACCAGACCAGCGGATTCTTTTTATTCATTCCCACCCCCAGACAACAGGTATGTTGTCAGAATACTCCTTTTCCATGAAATTTCCTTGGAAAGGATTCCCCCTGGAATTTACAGAAAAGAAGCGTTTATTGGCTTTCCTTAGATTTTAAAAGGACACCTTTTTATTTATCGACTTTTTTTTTTTAGAGATTAGAACTAGTTGCAAAAGTCATGACAATTTTCCCTTCATTTCAACGAGTTTTCGTTGAAGAAATGATTTTTGTGTGCTATAGTTTTGCTATATGAAGATTGGGCAGACTGGAAAGAAATTGTACATAATTGGGGCTGGCTTTGCAGGCCAGATGATTGCGGAAGAAATTGCCCGGAAAAAGATTTTTGGTCGGGTGGTAGCCTTTCTTGACGATGATGCCAACATCATTGGTTCTGAGATTGATGGCATTCCTGTGCTGGGCCCCATAGACAAGACCATCCCCATTTTGGGCTATGAGGATGGTGATGAGGCTATTATCGCCATGCCCAGCACTCCCAACGACAGAATCAGAACGGTGTACGATTGTCTGCGAAAGCGTGGTTTTAGTCGCATTAAGATTTTGCCTGCCATTTCGCAAATTATAGACGGAAACGCTCACTTTATTCAAACTCGTGAAATTGATCCCTTGGACATTTTAGGAAGAACTCCAGTAACCATCCCTTTGAAAAAGAGCTTGGCCTACCTGCGGGGACGGCGGGTGCTGATTACAGGAGCTGGTGGTTCAATCGGTTCCGAGTTGGCCCGCCAGCTTTTGTCGGGAGGTGCCCAGCGGCTCTATCTTTTGGGCCACGGAGAAAACTCCATCTATTTGATTGACCGTGAGCTGAGAACCCTGCAGCGGGAAGGAGTAGGGGAGAAGGCCACCATCATTCCTATTATTGGTGATTTGAAGGATAGGGAATATACCCGCCACATTGTTTCTAAGCTTCGCTGTGATGTTATTTTCCACTGTGCTGCCTACAAGCACGTTCCCCTGATGGAAGAAAATCCTGTGGCGGTGATTGAAAATAATGTTTTTGGAACAAAAAACCTGCTGGATGCAGCCTTGGAAAACGGGGTCCATCGTTTTGTGCTGATTTCCACCGATAAGGCGGTGTCTCCTGTTTCTGTGTACGGTGTGTCAAAGATGCTCTGTGAAAAGCTGGTGTTGGATGCTGCCAACAAGGCGCGGGTGCAGGATTCCTTTATGTTCGTTCGCTTTGGTAATGTACTTGGTTCACGAGGTTCGGTGCTGCCAGTGTTTATGGACCAGCTTAAAACGGGATTGCCCCTGACGGTAACTCATCCTGAGATGAAGCGTTATTTCATGACCATTCCAGAGGCTTGTTCCTTGGTACTGGAAACTGGCGGAGTGGGACAAAATGGTTCCACCTACCTTTTGGACATGGGAGAACCAGTGAAAATTCTTGACTTGGCGGAACAGGTGATTCGCTTTTCTGGTTATGAACCCTACAAGGATGTGGACATTGTTCTCACCGGATTGCGGAAGGGGGAGCGGTTGGACGAACCCTTGTGGCTGGAGGAGGAGGAGCCTACTCCCACGGAGTATCCCAAAATTTTACGGCTCCGCAGCACTTCCATGGGAGAAAGCTTGAACGCATTGCTGGATAAATTAGCACCAACCTGTATGTTTAATCCCGCCAAGGCTGAATTGTACCGAAATGGGGAATACCTTGTGCAAACCCTTTGTGATGCAGTTCCCTCGTTAAAGGAGTTTTACGATGAGCAAGGCCAATGAGCAGTCCCTTGATTTTATCCCCTTTTCTGTGCCAGCCCTTGGACAGGAAGAAAAGGATGCGGTGCTTCGGGTAATGGATTCTGGCTGGCTCACCACCGCCAAGGAAGCTTTGTCCTTTGAGCAGGAGTTCGCCAGCTTTGTTGGTGGAGCTGAAGGTGGGGTAGCTGGTGTAAAGGCGCTGGCGGTAAATAGTGCCACCAGTGGCTTGCAGTTGGCTTACCAAGCCTGTGGTGTGGGCTTTGATTGGGTTACCTCCAATACCGAAGGTGGTGCCAGTTCCGAAGGTACTGCTCATTCAGGATTTTTTACTTCAGGAAAAAAATATTCCACACCGGGAAAAATCCTTACCACACCTTATACCTTTGTGTCCACCGCTACTGCTGCCTGCCATCTTGGTGGTGGCGTGGTGTATGCCGACGTGGAAGCTGATGGCTACAACATAGATCCTGCTGAGGTGGAGCGGCGATTGGCTCAAGACAAGGATATTCGGGCGGTGGTGCCAGTACATATTGCTGGGCTTCCCTGCAACATGGAAGAGATTTGTGCCATTGCAGCCAAATACGGAGTGCCTGTGGTGGAGGATGCTGCCCATGCCTTTCCTTCAAAAACAAAGAATGGCTATGCAGGAACCTTGGGAGACATTGGCGTCTATTCTTTTTATGCCACCAAAACCATTACTACGGCGGAAGGGGGCATGGTCTGTACTAAAAATCCTGAGTATCATAAGTTCATGTCCACCATGCGAATGCACGGCATAGACCGGCCAGTGTGGAACCGCTACACCTCAGAAAAGGCTTCCTGGGAATACGATGTGGTGGCTCCCGGTTATAAGTTTAATTTGCCAGATGTACTGGCAGCCATGGGGCGGGTGCAGCTGCAAAAGGCAGACCTTCTATTCCAGCAGCGAAAGGCCATTGCCCAGCAATACAACAAAGCCTTTGCTGATTGTGACTTTTTGCAGCTGCCTCCTGATGGTGACGGAAATGCTTGGCATCTGTATATTTTGCGGGTGGTCCCAGAAAAACTTACAATTACTCGTAATGAGTTTACCCAAAAGCTCCAGGAAGCAGGCTTGGGTATTTCCATGCACTTTATTCCCCATTTCCGTCTGTCCTATCTTCGTCAAACCTTTGGTCTTGATGCTGCTGACTATCCCAATGCCCAGAAACGCTTTGAAACAAGCTTTTCTCTGCCATTTTGGCCTGGCATGAGCCAGGAAATGGTGGAACGGGTAATTGACACCGTAGTACAGCTGGGACGAAAATATTATGGCAACTAAAAGGAAGGTCACCGGAAAGCAGCTGGTGGATTTTGCCTCCTCCTTTTTCTCTGACTTGCGGCTTCCCGACATGATGTATGGGGTGCTGGTTCGCAGTCCCCTGCCCAGAGGTAAAATCAGGTCTATTTCCCATCCTCAGCTTCCTGAAGGATATTTTTTATACACCGCCAAGGATATTCCTGGAGCAAAAACTATTTCTTTGCTGGGAACGGAGATTCCCCTGCTGGCACAAGATGAGGTTTCCTATCAAGGGGAGCCTTTGGCAATTCTGGTGGGGCCAGACAAACTGCGACTTGGTCAGTTGTCCAAGGAGGTTATCACCCGATTTCACCCAGTGCAGGAAGGGCCAGGAATCTCAGAATCCTTGGAAAGCCAACATATTATTACCCAGCGAACCGTTGGGGCGGGCAATGAGGCTGAGTTGCTTTTTGCCGAGGCTGACATTCAAGTGGAGGGCAGCTATTCCAGCAATTGTTATTCGCCCCATTGTGGAGAAACAGCTGGGGGCATTGCACTGTATCAAGACAATCGCTTGATTCTTTATGCCCCTGTCCAGTGGTTTAGTCAAGTGCGCCGTTCCATTGCCGCTGGCCTTGGTATATCTCCAGAACAGGTAGAAATACGAAAGACCTTAGTGGCTGGTGGCAACAATAGGTCGCAGTGGTACTTTGCTATCTTGTCTGCCCAGATGGCTGTGGCAGCCTATTTATGTGGTAAGCCAGTAAAGATGATGTTTACCCGAGAGGAGCAAGGCCTGTACTACGAGCGACCAGCTCCTGTTGTGGTCAGCTATCGTAGCTCCGTTTCTCCTGAAGGAAAGATTTTGGCCATGATTGTTTCCATCGTTTTGGATACGGGAATCTACAATCCCTTTATTCAGGAATTGATGAACAGAATGATTGTGGCTGCCGTTGGTGTCTACGATCCTGCGGTGTACAAGATAGAAGCTTACGCCATCCAGTCCCACACTCCTCCCACAGCCTTAACCCTGCAGCGGATGGACAGCCAGATTTTCTTTGCTTTGGAATCCCATCTGTCGGAGATTGCACGTAAGGTGGGAAGAATGCCTCATGAAGTTCGACTTTTGAACCATGAAAGCATGCCCACAAAACCCTTTAAGTTCAATTTTACCTATTTAGAAAAGGTGCTCAAGGCGGTGGTGGACAAAAGTAGCTTTCAAAGAAAATACTGGTCCTATAATCTTTCCCAAAATGATTCCTACGAAAAAAAACTGGCAAGTCCCGTTCCCATTCGTGGCATTGGAATTTCCTGTGGATTTGAAGGTAGTGGATTTTTAGGTGCCATTCGGTATATCCAAGACCTGACCATGGAGCTCACTCTGGAAAAGGACGGAACGGTGGTAATCCATTCTTATCCTCCTTCTGCCTGGGTACAGCAGGTGTGGATAAAGATTGTTTCCAAGGAGCTGGACGTGGAGGAAAAGAATATCCGTATTGATGGAAACTTTTCTGTGGACACGGAGCCCCTTTATCCTGCAGGATTCTTTGGAAACGTGGGTTTGATGACCCAACTGCTCCGAAAGGCTTGCACTGCAGTCCAGAAAAAGCGCTTTCAGCAGCCTCTACCCATCCATGTGTCCCGTGGGCTTACCAGTACCCAGAAAAAACAATGGGATCAAGAAAGCTTTTCTGGTTCTCCCTTCTTTTCCATTGCCACAGGTGCTGCGGTGGTGGAGGTGGAACTGGATACCTTTACCTATAAAACCCTTATTCGAGGCATTTGGATTGCCGTTGAGGGTGGAGAAATTCTGTCTCCTGAGCGGGCGGTGGCTACTATCAAGGCCGCAGTACGGGAGAGTTTACAGGAGTTAGTAACTTTAGAGGAAATGGAAGTTCTGGATATTTTTGTGGAACTACTTCCTGGTAGCAAGGAGCCAAAGCAGCTTGGAAACCTAGTGTATTCCCTGTTGCCCTCTGCCATTTCCTCTGCCATTTCCCAAGCCTGTAATAAGGCTATTTCCAGCATTCCCTTTCAAAGTGATTATGTGTACCAAGCTTTTTCTCCCCAGCCAGAGGAACAGCCCCCAGCTCAAGCTAAAGCGCAGACTGCGAATGCAAGTGAAACTGAAAACCATACTGGTGAAGAGGACGTGCAGGAGGTTTCAGAATGAAAATTCCCATTACCTTGAACGGAGAAATGAGGGTACTGGAAGCCGACCCCTCCATGAGTCTTTTGGAGGTTTTACGGCGGGAGGGATTTATTTCTGCAAAGCTAGGTTGTGCCCAAGGCCGCTGTGGCTCTTGCACAGTGTTGCTGGACGGAAAGGCGGTCCCTACCTGCATCATTCCCTTTGTGGCTGTCCGTGACGCTTCCATCGTAACTATGGAGCAATTTTCCAAGACAAAGGAATACGAGCTGATTATGGAATCCTTTGAAAAGGCTGGAATCCAGTTCTGCGGTTTTTGCAACGCAGGAAAAATCCTTGGAACCTACAGTCTCATTTCAACCTACCAAAGGCCTTCCCAGCAGCTGATGTATGATATGGTGCGCCACTTTAATTGTAGTTGTACAGAGCAAGACAGCTTAGTGCAGGGTATTATCTATGCGGTGGCTGCCTTTCAAAGCATTGCCCTCAAGCGGCAGGAAAAAGAAAAGAACACAAACAGGACCAATAAAAATGGACGAAAAGGAAAGAACTAAGGACGTTTATTTTGGAACCAGCCTTGAGGAAGTACTCTATCAGCTGAGAAACAGATCCAATCTAAAGATTTGTGGTGGCTGTACCTACCTAAAGGAATTGCCTCCTGTTTCCATGATTATCCGAAACATCAAGGAGTTCAAGCTCATTGAAAAAAAGGAGCGTTACATAGAAATTGGATCAGGTGTTACTCTAGCTTCTATCATGGAGCTGGGAGAAAAGCACGTTCCTCCAGTTTTATACCAAGCCCTTAACTCCATAGCTACACCGCTGGTTCGTAATGTTGCTACTCTGGGAGGAAACCTTTGCATTGAGCCTCTCTGTGGAACCCTTTTTGCACCCTTGCTGGCTTTAGATGCCAAGCTAGAGTTCCGCGTCAATTCCGAAATCCTTTCCCTACCCATGACCCAGTTTTCCACCTTTACAGCCGGCAACCTCGTTCCTGCAGGTAGCGTGCTTACCAAGGTTCGTGTTCCCCTAGATGAATGGGAGCTGTCATTGTTCCGACGGGTGGGGCCCTCTTGGACTTTGAACGAAAATTGTGCTTCTTACGCCTTTTTGGCCAGCATTCAGAAGGAAACCCTCATGAACCTGCGGATTGCCTTTTGTGGTGCCCTGCGTTTGCATAGCCGTGAGCTGGAAAACAAGCTCATTGGAACAAAGCTTCCCCTGTCTCCCAAAGAAATTCAGGATATGCTGGAAGCCGCTGGAGAGTATTTTGACCAACAGCTACAATCCTTTTATTCCCTTCCTCATTCCTCCAAAGCAGACAAGAAGGATCTCCACGAAGACTGTACCCTTTTAGGTCAGCATCTTTCTTCTTGTAGGATTCCTTCCGTAGATTTTTCCCTGCTGAAAGCTCGTTTCTTGGGATTACTGCAGGAATCTCTTAATCATCTGTCATAATGTATCCTGTGGTTCTCCGTTTTCTGTAGATTGCGGATAATCACCAGGGCAAAAAAAAGACCGGCTATTGCCGGCCATGCCATCAGGCATCCGGATGTGCAATGGGTGGGAGGGGATTTGCACATCCGATACTAGATTATCGGGATAAAGTCAAAATTCTTTAGTGAAAATTACAGCGTTTCTGTAACCTCAACATCCAAAGAAAGGTTTATCACGTAGGATCTTCCGTTCACCGCTTGAATAGTTTTTACGGTCTCATAATCTCCCACTACAAATCGAATCTGATGTTCCCCCTGAGAAATGACAAAGGCATCCTTGGTGTAAGGAATTTCAATTTCATCTAGGAAAATCTTAGTATTGTCTGGTGCCACAAACTGCAGGGTAGGGGCAATGTCTCGGAGCTCCACTTCCACCCGTGTGGTTTTGCCGCTTTCAATAGAAAAGGTTCTTGTTTCATTGCGATAGTGGTCCGATACCATGGAAATATAGTGGGTTCCTGTATCCAAAATCAGTTTTCCATCTTCCAATGTGGCTAATTCTTCGTCGATGAAAACGGTGTAGGGGAATTCCAATTTTTGGCCATCTTCATTCTGAGGATAGGTTACCTTTAACTCCATTCTCCCCTTGTCGATGTATACAGGCTTTACCGTTACCACAAAAGGTTCCTTTTCGTAGTCTTCTGGGATGCCCTTCATTACAAGCTGGAATCGAAAGAATAGTACTGCTGAATTCAGGTTGTATACAGCGGGCAAAACTATATTGTAGGGAGTCTTTTTGATGGTATTGGGCTCCACCAAGGGAAGAATCAGATTCAAGCTGAGCCGTCCGGGAATGGTGTCTATCATTTCCCTAGTACCAGTATAATTGATGGTGGCGGCTGTAGGCATGGGAGTCAAGTCTGTATATAGGGAATAGGCCACGGAACCATAATACCGGGAAAGCACCTCTGGAATCTTTATGTCCAGCTCAACACCCTGAAAAAAAGTGGTATCCTCTGGGAGGACAATGGCCAAGGCATCGTTAATTCCTGCTTGGACAACCACATTTCCTGTTTCTGGCATTTCCACCATCACCGTCTTGTGGATTCTAAAGGTTTCTCCTGTGGCCATCATGTTCAGGAGAACGAATAGGGTAAAAAATAATATATTCCTTTTCATTTAAACCTCAAATAGCTGGCAACAGTCTGCGGGGATCTTGGGCCGCACCGTTTACACGAATTTCAAAATGAAGATGAGGGCCTGTAGATGCCCCAGTACTGCCCACCTTGCCAATAACTGCTCCACGGGAAATTTCTTCCCCAGTTTTTACCAGCACAGCCGAAAGATGAGCATAGACGCTTTGAGTCTTGTTTTCATGATCCAGTATAATATAATTTCCGTAGGTCATGTCATAGCTGGCAATGGCCACCGTTCCACCCTTGCAGGCATACACCTTTGTCCCTTCTGGTGCGGCCAAATCGATTCCCTTGTGCTGGTGGTTCAGTCCTGTGATGGGGCTTACTCGGTTACCAAATCCAGAAGTCAAAACACTATTGTCCAAGGGCATTCTCAAATTAGTATCCAAGAAAAAGGCTAGCTCCGTGGGAGTAAGCCGCTCTTGGGGAAAATACTGGTAGCTTTTTCCGTTGACGGTAAACTCGTTTCCAAAATCTGGGTTGGAAAGCCGTTTTTTTACCAGAGTCCCAATGGAGGTGGCAGGATTCAAGGGAACGAACAGGCCTGGAGCGTCGGGGAGAATCAAGGTTTTTCCCGTTAAATCCTCCTCAGCAGAAGTTAAATCATTCAGCAGGGCAATCTCGCCATATGGAACGCTGCACCGAGCAGCCAGGCTCACCAGATTTCGTACGGGTAATGAGGTATCATCTGCCGTTACCGTATACAGATAAAATCCTGGCTGGAAATTTCTTCCAGCACTGATATTTTGGTATGACTTTTCCACATTCTGCATATACTGTGCAAATTCCCTGTTGCGGGAGGAAAGGCTGGTAATTACTGGTAGCAGGGAGGTATCCACCATATTCTGGTGGGACTGACTCAGATTGGCATATTCTGCAGTGATGTCAGAAGGAAGCTCTGTGGTTGTAGTTTGGGCAAGAATATGCACCGAACCAAAGCTGGTGAGCAGCAGAAGAAGAAAACTGAGAATGGGATTACAATTTCTTTTCTTTTTTTGTTCCAAATGCCAAAACTCCATAGATAATAATGGTCAGCAGAAGTACAATCCAGAGGGCCATCGCTGATTCATTCAAGATACTCATCACAATTCCAAATACACCTGCAAGAATTACGAAAATTCTTCCTGCCAGATTCAGTAGCCGCTTGATACGCTTTTTTCGCTCCTGTGGTGTGGGAAAGCCTGCACACAAGAAATTTTTCAGGCTTTTTCCAGCAAAAAAAACAAGTCCTGCCACAAAGAGAAGGATAATCAGGATACTGTACAGGTCAGGAGCAACAGTAGCAAATTTCCAGAGAGGGAGAACCAAAACAAATGCAAAGACGGCACACAGGCCAACTAAAGCTAGAATTTTAACAAAGGATAAAAGAAGTTTTCCGTAGCCACTAACAATTTTCTGTATCATTTTCTCTTTGTAAGAAAAAAACAGGTTCAGCAGAAAGTTACACCCTCCAGCCGAACCTGTTTTTACAAAACGTAAAATACGTTTATTCCTGGCTGATTACTTCTGTGGGGCAAACGCCTGCACATGCACCGCAGTCAATACAAGTTCCAGCATCGATAACGCGAACGCCATCGCCTTCACTGATTGCTCCAACTGGACATTCGGGCTCGCAAGCACCGCAGTTTACGCATCCATTAGCATCAATCTTATGTGCCATTTTAACACCTCTTATAAAGTAGTATACTTTTACTATACCACAATAATAGACAAAATACAAGGTTTAAATCTATCTAAACCTTGTTAAAGATAGAATTATCATAAGGAATCCTTTTTCCAAAGGTCAATTTCCTGTAGATAATTCTATAGGTAATCCTGTAGCTGGTCTTGCAGGAACAAAAAATTACTGTGACAGGGCCTGCTGCAGAACTTGAGTATTGTATTCCATGGCACGCAGATAGGCATCCTTATCAAGGATTCCCGTAACGGCTGGATCAAGCTGGTGTACCGTAAGCCCTGTTTCTCTGGCGATAACCTCTGCAGCGGAGGAGGCATAGTTCAATTCTGCAAAGAGAGCCAAGGGCTTACCCTTTGCCTGAACCTCCTTAATTAGATTGATGGTTTCCACCAATTCCTTGGCGGTGGGCTCACTGTCTGGCTCCCGTTCAATGCTTCCCTCTAGGCTAAAGTTAAACTCTTGGGCCAAGTAGGGAAAGGCTTCGTGGAAGGTGATGAGGGAGGCTCCTGCAAAGGGCTGGAGGGTGGAGTGCATGGTGCTTTGTAAATCCTGCAGCTTGGCAATGTAGCTGGCGGCATTCTGCTGGTACAGCTGACTGTTGGCTGCATCCAAAGCACAAAGTCCTGCAGTAATCTGCTCCACCTGATGAATGGCACCTGCAGGAGACACCCAGACATGGGGATTCTCATCTACCAAGGGCCAGTCTCCCGTGGCGGTAACGATGGAGCTAGGATCCAATGTGTCAAGAATCTTGTCCATGAACTCTTCCATGTGGGCTCCGTTTACCACCATAATGTCTGTGTCTTGAACCAGCTTCATGTCGGCAGGAGACAGGTGGTAGTGGTGAAGGCAGCCCGTATCTGCTGGGGCCATGAGGTTCAGCTTGATTCCTGGCACGTTTTCTGTAATATTCATAAGCATAACGTACAGGGGATAAAAGCTGGCGGTAATCTGGGTTTCTGCCGTTGCATCATTTTTTTGTGAGGCAGTATCTTTTTTGCCGCAACCAAAAAGAAGGAGCAGACAAAACAAGGTGAATAGGATGCCTGTGCTAGCAAGCTTTTTCAGGGTGGTAACCTTTTTTAGGTTCCATGGTGATATATTTCTTTTCATGGTGTATAATATAGTGATTTTTTGTTGAGACGACTAGAGTTTTTAGGAGGATGAATATGAATAAAAAACAAATGGCAGCTATGATTGACCATACGATTTTGAAGGCGGTGGCAAAAAGGCAGGATGTGGAAAAGCTTTGTGAGGAAGCCAAAAACAATGACTTTGCCTCAGTTTGTGTAAATCCTGTGCAGGTGCCCTTGGTAGCCCAGCTTTTGTCTGGATCCTCTGTGGAGGTGTGTACCGTGGTGGGATTTCCCCTGGGAGCCACCAGCCACAAAGTAAAGGCTCAAGAAGCAGCCTGGGCAGTACAGGAAGGAGCCACTGAGGTGGACATGGTGATTGACATTGGAGCTGCCAAGGAAGGGCGCTTTGATGATGTGGAGGCAGACATTGCTGGCGTAGTAGCCGCCAGTAAGCCTGCCATTGTTAAGGTAATTCTTGAGGTATGCTATTTGACCGAGGATGAGATTGTATCTTGTTGTAAGGCTGCAGTTCAGGCTGGAGCCCACTTTGTAAAAACCTCCACGGGCTTTGGTGATGGAGGTGCCACGGTAGAAGCTGTTTCTCTTATGCGGAAAACCGTGGGACCAGACATTGGGGTAAAGGCTGCAGGTGGAATCCGCACTGCTAAGGATGCCCTTGCCATGGTGGAAGCAGGAGCCAACAGAATCGGTTGTTCAGCAGGCCTTGCAATTATGGCTGAGCTGGAATAGGCTTTTTAGCAGGTTTTTAGACTATAAAGAAAGGCCACCTTGGAAGTTTTTTCAAAGGTGGCCTTTCTTGGTTTTCAGCTTAACTGGCTAGGATAATTTATTCTTTCTTTACTAATAAAATATTTTACCAGCTCGGAAGTTTTATTTCTTACCGGCCCGGAAACTTTATTTCTTACCGGCCCGGAAACTTTATTTCTTACCGGCCTGTACCAGGGTAACAGCTGCAGTGGCAACGATGTCGTCGGCGGAACAGCCTCTAGACAGGTCACTGATGGGCTTAGCAAATCCCTGAAGGAAGGGACCGTAAGCGTCAGCACCAGCAAGGCGTTGTACCAGCTTGTATCCAATGTTTCCTGCTCCCAAGTCAGGGAAGATGAGGGTGTTTACCTTACCAGTAATGGGGCTACCTGGAGCCTTCTTCTCTGTTACATCAGGAATCAGTGCGGCATCAGCCTGCAATTCACCGTCCAGCAACAAGTCGGGAGCCTTTTCCTTGGCAAGCTTTACAGCTTCCTGTACACGGAGCACGTTTTCGTTCTTACCACCAGAGCCCTTTGTAGAGAAGGACATCATGGCTACAACTGGCTCTGCTCCAATCATCTGGCGGCAGGAATCAGCGGCGGAAACAGCAATGTCTGCCAGCTGGGTAGCAGAAGGCAGAGGAATAACAGCACAGTCGGAGAAAATCATCAAGCCGTTGGAGCCCCACTTGGGATTGTGGGTGTCCATAACGAAGCAGGATGAGGCGGTGGTCATGCCGGGAGCTGTTCCGATGATGGTGAGACCAGCACGCAAAACGTCTGCGGTGGAGGAAAGGGCACCAGCAATCATTGCATCGGCCTTGCCCAAGCGAACCATCATGGCACCGAATCGCAGGAAGTGCTTGATGTCGGTGGCAGCCTGCTCTGGGGTCATACCCTTGTTCTTTCTCAGCTCGTAGTATTCCTTGGCAAATTCATCGTTCCAGGGAGAATTCTCTGGATCAATCAGGGTAATTCCTTCCAAGCTTACACCCTTTCCGTCGGCAGTCTTCTTGATGTCTGCCTCCTTGCCCAAAAGGATTACTTCCTTTGCAAGTTTTTCGGCTACGATGGCGGCAGCAGCAATAACAGTGCGTTCTTCGGCACCTTCAGGAAGAACGAGGCTGTTCTGATATTCACTGGCCTTTTTCTTCATTTCCTCAACAAAATTCATCTTCCAAACCTCACATTGAATAAAAGTTAGTACTCTTTATAGAATAGACCCATCTGAAGATTTAGGCAAGGGGCTTTTCTTCACTTTCACGACTTGACGGAAACTCCCATTCCTATTAGAGTTAAGGTTATGTTTGAAACAAAAGATATTTCAATCCTGGATTTAGAGGAAGAGGATTTTGACACTGTCCTTGCTTCCGACATTTCCTTTTCTGGACAGATTAAATTTGCCGAGCCCTTTATGATCAAGGGAAAGGTAAGTGGACGTATTGACGCTACCAGCGACTTGGTGATTGACACTGGTGCCCTAGTGAATGCGGATATTGTGGCAGACAGGGTACTTGTTCGTGGTACTGTTCAGGGAAACATTGAGGCCAAACGAATTGTGTTTGTAGCTGCCTCTGGTTCTGTAACGGGAGACATTTGTTCCGCAGAGATTGCCTTGGAGCCTGGTTGTAGCTTTACTGGAAAGTGTACCATGGTGCGATAAGAGGTTATTCTGATGATAAAATTAATGGTAAAAATCAATAAAATTGCTTTTATTTCAGTGTTGTTTCTGTTTGTTGCAGGTTTTGTCTTTGCCCAGCAGAATACGACACAGCAAAAGGTGGATGCTCTCCAGCTGTATTACAATGGTCAGTATGCCCAAGCTATTGCTGCTTGTCAGCAGGAATTGGTGGCAAATCCCAACAATCTTGATTCCTACGTTGTTATGTGTTGGGCCTTGGTAAAGAATCGCCAGTATGCAGAAGCCGAGCAATGGGCCAATGCAGGCTTACGGGTCAATGCCTACGACCATCGACTCATAGAGATTTTGGGAGAGGCCAAATTCTATTTGGGAAAGAATCGTGAGGCCCTTGACCTTTTTGAGCAATATATTTCCTACGTTCCCAATATGAGCGGACGGGTAGGAAATGCCTATTATTTCATGGGAGAGATTTACATTCGTCAGGGGAAATACCAGCATGCAGACATTTCCTTGACCATGGCGGTGCGACTGGAGCCTCTGCTGGATTACTGGTGGATGCGACTAGGATACGCCCGAGAAATGGCTGGAAGCTATCGTACAGCTGTGGCAGCCTATGAAAAATCCCTTTCCTTGAATGCAGGCCAAACAGATGCTGCCCGTGGGCGGGAAAGAGCTCAGGCTCGTCTGTAGAATCACTGACTCTAAGAAGGCTTTTTGTGCCAAAATATACCGTTCATTTTGAAACCCTAGGGTGCAGGCTGAATCAGATTGAGTCTGAGTCAGCCGCCCGTTTTTTTGCTGATGCAGGCTTTGGGGTGGACATGGAATCCATGACGGCAGCTGCACCAGTTCCTGAAAATGTAGTGCTTTCCATCATTAATACCTGTACCGTAACAGGAAAGGCTGAGCAAAAGGCCCGCCGTCTTATTCGGCTCTTGCTGCGGAAAATGCCCCATGCCTGTGTTCTTGTCACTGGTTGCTATGCGGAGCTAGAGGTGGAGGCAATTCAAGCCATTGACCAGCGAGTTTGTGTGCTGCCTGGCTCACGAAAGGATTTGCTGGCAGATATTCCTTTGGAACTGAAATCCCACCTTGATTCTTCTTCCCAAGAAGCCCACTGTGAGTCTGTTTCTGGAGTAGCACAGATTGAAATTACCCCATTCTTGAAAAGTTTGGTGAGCCGTCTTTCTGTAGAAAAGCCAAAGCCCACCAATATCAAAAGTCGACACTCCGACGGTGAGGCTCACCATAAAGCCCCTGGTGATGAATCTGAAAAGCAGCATGCTCCTTCAGCACAATCGGGTGCTCAGGGTGGTGGAAAAAAATCCCTTCTTGCGTCTGTAGCCCCCCTGAAAGATGGTGCTTTGTCGGGCTTTACCCCAGTGGTTGATTCACAAGCTTCTTCCATGAGTCCCGTGTTTCGGTTGGCCACGGATACCTTCTTTGCTCATTCTCGTTCCTCCATCAAGATTCAAGATGGTTGCAATTGTGAATGTACCTATTGCCGCATTCATCTTGCCAGAGGAAGGGCTGTGTCTTTAGAGGTGGATGAGGTGGTGCGCCGAGTGCAGCAGCTAGAGGAAGCTGGCCAGCAGGAGGTGGTACTGACGGGAGTGAACCTGTCCCAGTATCGTGGCCTGTATTACGGTCAGAATGGTGAGGAATACTTGAATCTTGCGGGGCTTTTGAAAAGAATTCTTGAAAATACTCGTAGCATTCGTATTCGCATTTCAAGTCTTTACCCAGAAAGTGTGGATGAAGAGCTTTGTGTCGTCATCAGTCACCAGCGGATTCAGCCTTATTTCCATCTTTCCATTCAGTCTGGAAGCGATGCTATCTTAAAGGCTATGCGTCGTCCCTATCGTTCTGCCCAGGTGTACCGTGCCGTAGAATTGCTGCGTCAGGCAAAGCATAATCCCTTCATTGCCTGCGACATCATTGCAGGGTTTCCCGGGGAAACGGAGGAGGATTTTGCCTTGACCCAAGCCATGTGCCAGACCTGCAACTTTGCTTGGATTCATGCCTTTCCCTTTTCTCCACGGCCAGGAACTCCTGCTGCCACCATGAAATCTCAGGTGCCTCAGTGGGTGGCAGGTCAGCGGGTAAAGTGGCTCACTTCATTTGCAATCCAATCAAAATGCTCCTATATTTCACAGTGGAAGGGACAAGTTGTTTCTGCCATTACGGAGCATAACCGCCAAGACCGGAAAAATCCTTCAGTGCTTGCTCAAGAAGCCCACGGTGGATCGGTGGAAGAAAGTGGGGTTTTGTCCAGTACTGGTAGCCTGCAGCTTACCCATGCCGTAACGGAAAACTTTATCCACTTGGAGTTGCCGGGAGTCTTTCCCCAAGGAATCTCCATTCGGGTAAGAATCGGGGAGCCTTTGCTGGATCGGATTCATGCCGGTGATGAATGTGAGGCCTCCGGGGAGGCTGTACAGGATGGACTGGAAGACAAAGAGATGGAGGTTACAACGTAAAACTTCGCAAACTGCAGTTTACCCAGTGATAGCTTGCAAAGTTGCAACTTGCAAAGCGACATTATATTCCTGTCTTTTTGTTTTTTCTTGCGTTTTCACCCTGTTTTTTTGTATTGCCTGTTCAAATCAGAGCTTGTTTACTGGCTGGGATTATCCTGATACGGAAAAAATTTCTGGGTATTCTGGGGAGAAGCTTTTGTCTTCCCTAGAGGTCAATAGTTCTTCCCCAGCCTTTTATCGTGTTCTGACGGTGGCACAACGGGACAAAATCCTTTCCACCTTAGATGCCATGATTGCTGAAGAAAAAGAGGTGCTGGTGGAAGGTGCTTATTCCTTTACCTTATCCCGCTCCGCGAAGGCTGCAGTCACAATCCTTATTTACACCAGTCCCTTGGTGTATGACATTATCTACAACTTTGCAAATCCCGCCCTTTCTGCCCTGAGTCTTTCAGGTATTTCTTTGGAAGAATTATTCGTGGTGTATACCGATGCTGTGAAAAGTTTTTTGCTCAGCGATGTGAACTCTGCGTTGGCGGAGATGGCCCAGGCCTTTTACAATTTGTATCGGATCAGCAATTATTATAATGATGCGGTTAAAACCGCTCCCTTTGGCGTTTATTCTGGCGGCGATTTGCAGAACTATCTTTTGTCCGGTATTCTTGGAGGCTTGATACGCAGCACCACTGGTATCATTCAGGATTCACCACAGGAGTATCAACAACTTGCGGTAAGTGTAAGCCAAGCCTACTATCAAGTCATTAATGCAAGTGCCATTGATTCACAGTTGGTGGAAGCTTTGTTCAACCAGCTTTCCCAAGCATTGGAAATTCCCTCTGAGCAAATTATTTCAGAGTACAAGCAGGAGCTGAAGTTTGTGGCAGGTATCTTTGAAGCCATGGCCAGTAATGCAGGCTATAATCTGGTGGCTCAGGATACTGCCCGTACCATCAGAAGCTGGGGGGATTAGGATGAAATTCAGGATGTTGTTGCCGATTTTTGTGCTTTTTCTGTCGCTACTGTACGCAGAAAGCCCGGTGATTAAGTTTGCAGAACCTTCCTCCTGGCGGTACACAGGAATGGGCGGGGCAATTACAGCTGTTCCAGAGGGCCTTGACACCTTGATCCACAATCCTGCTGGACTCACCCAAAAATTGTTCTATCCACGGAAAAGCTTTATCCTGAGCTTTTCCACCCAGCTGTATTTCAAGCCCCAGTTTCTGTTTCCCATCTTGAAGGATATTTCAAAAGTGGACAACAAGCTAGGACAAATTCTGCTGAACGCCAAAGATTTGATTACCTCCAGCGGTTTGGGTGCCACCCCCAGCATTTCCTTTGGATATATTGGCAGTAATTGGGGCGCAGGACTTTTTATTACAGCCTCTGCCTTTGTGCAGGGTAGTCCCTTTCCTCTGGGAGTGGAGGGCTTTACCATGGTGAACCTTACTCTGCCGGTGGCCTATAGTCTCAAGGCGGTGGAAGGCCGTCTGGTGGATATTTCCTTGGGAGCCACCTTTCATCCTAGCGTGGCCCTTTATAAAATGCTTGACGGCAGTGATGTGGATGCCATTGCGGCTGGGAGAAACAATGTAAACGAAATTTTGGAAGGAATCTTGTCCACGCCCTATGTAAGCTTTCCCGTGGATTTAGGTTTTTTGATGGTGGGCTACGACTTGTTATACAGCGGAAATCAGCTGAGACTTGCTGCAAGCCTTAAAAACCTGTTTGGTGACTACTTTGTGCCAGGCCAGTCTGTGGCTCCCCTTCCTAGGGAATTGTCCTTTACTGTGGGCTTGGGAACCCTCTTTCCCTTTTTTATAGGCAAAATTCCTGTGGATATTGTTATTTCCGGGGAAGCAAAGTCCTTGAACCAGCTCCTTTCAGGCTCTCAAACCTTTTTTAAGTCATTGGCCTTTGGTTTGGAGGTGGCGGTGGCCAAGGTGGCAAGAATCTGGTGTGGACTTTCCAGCGGTTATCCTGCAGTGGGAGGCCAGGTGAGCTTGGGAATATTTTCTTTGGGAGCCTCTTGGCAAACCATAGAAAGTGGCCGTTACGTGGGAGACAATCCTTTATCAATCTTTCAAGTGGGATTTGCTTTTGTATTTTAGCTGCACAACATGAGCTTACCAAAAGTTTTAGTGAAAAATCCAAAAGTTTTGTGGAAAAAAGTTACAGAATAGATTATTTTAATATTAAAGATATTTTTACCAAGGAGTGGTTATGGCTTTTTTAGATAAAATGAAGGAATATCTGGACAAGGGTGTAGAAGTTTCAAAGGAAGCCCTTTCTAAGGCTGGCGATGCGGTACAGGATTTTAGCGACAAAAGCGTCACCAAAATAGAAACCCATCAGTTGATTTCTCGCCAAAACAAGGAGTATCGTGCCTTGGGACAGGCAGTGCTGAAATTCTTTGAAGAAAATCCCTCTGCCACCCTTTCTGCCGACAACAGTCTCATCAGTGGAATTATGGAGGAAATCCAGCGCCTTGAAAAAGAGATTGTCCAGCGAGAAGAAAGCCTTAAAGCCAAGGAGCAGGGTGACACCGCCACTCCAACGGATGAAGCCGGCTCTACTTCTGCCCCTGAAGCTGAGGCAACAGACGCAGAGTTTACTAAGTCATAATTTTCTGCGGAAACCATCTTTCCTCGGGGGATTAATTTTAACCCAGTGGGGAAGCTCCATAGTCCAATCCAAGGAGCTGGGGAGTGGCTCACTGGTTCCGTTGCCTTGACAGGGGCTACCTCGGTAGTGGTATTCTATGTGCTGCAAACGAAAGACTCGTAGATTCAGAGATTCGATTCTAGCGGAAAGGGATTCAAGTCCCTGTCGTATGAGGGATTCTGTTTGCTGAAGGGATACATAGCCAAAAATAAAGCCAGCGGGAATAGATTTATTTTCAAGCTCCTGTTCAGATAAAAATGGAAGGATTTGGTGCAGTAGCTGGGGCGGCAGGGCTTGAAGCGGTACTCCAGCTACTTCCACAGGGCGGAATAAAAAGCCATCTTGTAGCTGTGGGGGAAGAATCCTGCAAACAGTAATCTGTTTTTTAAGCTCCTTTGCAGAAAGTTCTGTTTTTACCAAGCAATGACAGGGATAGACGGGATACAGTTTTCCTCCGTCGAGCCAAGGAGCGAGGTTTTTCAAAATGTCTCGGTGCTCTCTTAAAAGCTGGCTTAAGGGTGTGTTGTGAGGCTGTAGGATTATTCCAGAAAAATTCTGTGAGGACATGGTGCAACTATAGCGTTTTTATTGAAAAAAAGGTAGTATTATACTCTATGCTAAAGAAAATCAAAATTCGTTCATCATATTTATTTTGTGTGATTCTGTTAACCAGCTGTTTCAGCTGTTCCAGCAAAAGTCAGGTTTTATTCCAACCAAACCTTCACTTGCAAACTGCTTCCGCTGGTTCTGAAAAAGATTTTTCTGGGGAAAGCCTTCCCATGGAAGCTTTGAATAACAACGGTAAGAAGGGTGCCATCCTGAATCCAGAAAAATCAGCCTATATCTATCTTGCAGTAAACCCAGAGCAGCTTCCCCAACTGGCCCCTGCACTGGAGAGTTGGGGTGGTGTTTCCTGTCGCATTACCCTTGCAAATCCCCCTGAAAAAAAGAATTCAGCCACGAACACCAGTATCAGCTCTGGAAATCAGGGAAATCTTGCCTTTGGTTTTTTGTATCAAAGTGATTTCACCTCATCTGGCAAGTTGAAGGAGTCTTTGTCAGAACGTCCCCTGGCCCGCTGTCTTACTCCCTTGGAGCAGCAGCACCTTCCTTCTGACCAGCAGATTAGCCTATCCATGGTAATTCCTGCCCAAGACTTTGGGGATTTTAGGGGAATCCTTTTGTATTCCACGGTACCAGTATCCATCGTTTCTGTTGGCCTACAACCTATGGAAATAGGATTTTCTGGCACTGATTCTTATTCCTTTTCCTCCCAAGGTGGACTATGGGACAGAAGCCAGGCTTCCGCCGACTTTGACTTTACCGCGGCAAAAAAGGACTTTGCTGCTGTAATCTCTCCTGCACGCTCTGCCCTTATAAGCCTTTCTTTGAAGCCCAGTCCCGCCATGCCAGAAAAAACCTCCCAGCAGCCTCAGCTTCGTTTCCAGATTGGTGGCGAAGTCATTCGTCTGCGTCGTGCTCCCAACCAGCGGAAGGCCTCTTTCCATGACAAGGGGCTGGAAAATCCCTTCGGTGCCTTTACCTTGCTTCAAGGGGAGGATATGGTGGAAGGGATAACCATGACCTTGGAGGAAAAGCCCCTGCGTCACGATGGGGCAGTGCTGGAGCCTTTGGCAACAGATCCTGGAATGATTCCTCTGTGGAGTCAAACTTCCTGGCGCCACGAGGACTACGAGCTTTTTGAGTGGGAGCAGTTTCCCGGCATCCTTTTCTTTGACACCGCTGACTACAAGGTGCAGGATGATTTTTTCAAGCGGCTGGCTTTTTACACAGAAAAGACTGGCTACATCGGCACGCTGGTTCATGACAAGGATTTGGTGGGAAAGCACGGCTTCAATGCCCACGACTACCGCAGCGAAACCTTGGCCGCCTTCTTTTCCTTGGCTGAATCAACCAATTTCCCTCTAAACGAAAAGGAAAACCTTCTGAAGGATATTCTTCTTCATAACGGAATTATAAAGAAGGCTGCAGGCGGCGGCTATGAAAGCGGCTACGGTGCCATTATTTCCCTGTCTCAGGAATCTGCCCTGTATTTACGGTACACCTTTGTTGCCCACGAAGGCTTCCATGGTCTTTTCTTTGTGAACGAGGATTTCCGTTCCAAGGTTGCCTCTGTATATGATAATGCAGATCCTTTGTCTTTGCACTTCCTGCACCGCTACTTTAATCTGCAGGCTTCCCTTAATTACAATCTGGATGACACCTATCTCATGCACAACGAATTCATGGCCTACGTGATGCAGCAATCGGTAGCCCAAACAGGCTCCTATTTTGCGGACAACTTGGCCCAGCGTGGCTCCATGCTACGAGCAGAACCAGAGCTTTGTGCCTATATCCAAGATACAAAGGGATCAGGCTTTAGCAAGGCCAGCCAGGTGCTCAGCGATTATGTGTTCCAGCGATGGGGAATGGAAGCGGGACGAATCTCCTTGGTGGGTCGCTAGTCAAAATATTCCGTAGGAGCTTGTAGAAAGGCGGGATTAAAGTTCTTTTCTGCAGCCAAGGTTGACGGAGGCCCATGACCAGGCATCAAGATAATGTCGTCCTGCTGGGAAAGAATTTTTGTGGAGATATTTGAAATCAGTGTTCTTCGGGCATAGGTGCTAGAGGTGTTGGAAATCATTCCTGCAAAAATCGTATCTCCAGTAAAAACAATATGGCTGATTTTATATGCCATGGAATCTGCTGAGTGACCAGGTAGGGCAAGGTGCTTTATCTGCAGGCCCGCTGCGTAGATGATGCCATCTCCATTCAGCAATGTTTCCTCGGAGCCAGCAATATCAAAGTCTGCAGCATACACCTTGGGCTTGTAAATCTTTTTGAGGGTTTCCAGTCCCCGTACATGGCTTTTATGTCTGTGGGTTATGAGCACTGCAGTCAAATTGTAGGGGCCACTTTCCACCTGCTCCAATATCTCTTTCGTTATTTTTCCTGGATCAATAATAAGGGCTTCCATGTTTTTTTCGTTGGTAACTACGTAGCAATTTGAAAATCCATCGATGTTAAAATGAAAGTAAACCTTCATAAAATGACCCCCTCTTTGTACTCGAATTCAGCTTCCCGTGTGTTGGATTGCTTGAAGGAGATGTTCTGCTGATTGGACTCGTAAAAAATCGTCTTTTTTATATTGCAGTTTTGGAAGGAGGTATCGATGAGATTTGCCTTGATGAATCGGGAATTGTACAAATCTGAATCGTCAAAGGAAGACTGATAAGAAGTGATTCCGCAAAAATTGTTGTGGACTAAATCAGAACCAGTAAAAAGCACGTGGGAAAAGGTGGAACCTGCAAAAGAAGAAAATTGTAGGTTTGACTTGAGAAGATTGCAGTCCACAAAAAGGGAAAAGTCAAAGATAGACATTCGGGCGCGAAAAAATTCCGAGTGCAGATTGCTGAAGGTGCAATTCTGGAAGTTGCAGCCGTAAAAACGCTTGTCAGTCAAATCAATATCGGTAAAGGTGAGTCCTGATGCATTCAATCCCACGATTTTCTGGTGTTTCCGAATATAATCGTAGACAGAATCTTTCATTCCCTCTGGATCTTCCACGTGCTTGAAGCAAAAAAAACTTCTGTCTGTAAGCACGCCCTCGTTGTTGATGTAGGATAAACCTGCGTGATGGCATCCAGGATGGCTACAAGTATTAGTAACGAACATAGTTCTAGTTTAGGGCATTGCAAATGATTAGTCAAATGGGGTATGATGAATTTATGTGTTGGAAATGTAAAGAACCCATAGCAGAAGGTTTGGTAATCTTTAGATCCTCCCAGTGTTCCCGTTGCGGGGCTTCCCTGCACAGCTGTGTTAATTGTCGGTTTTACCAGCCTGGTTCCCATTACGATTGTCACGAAACAATCGATGAGGAGGTACGGGACAAAGAGGCTGCAAATTTTTGCGATTATTTTTCAGTGAATATTCATGCTGCTTCTACAAATGGTAAGGCAGATGAGGCAAAAAAAACTGCCAGAAGTGCCTTCAACAATCTTTTTTCCCTGTAGGAACTACCATGCATCTTGACTTTGCTTTTTTGGACTCAGGAACGGGAGGCTTGCCCTACATGGGCTACTTAAAATCAGCCTGTCCTGAGGCCTCCTGTCTCTATCTTGCAGACACAAAGAACTTTCCTTATGGAGAAAAGACTCCTGAACAAGTGATTGCCGCCACAAAGGAAGCAGTACAATTAGTTCTTTCCCGCTTTTCTCCCACAGCCTTTGTGTTGGCCTGCAATACCATGTCTGTTACCTCCTTGGAAACCCTGCGTCAGGATTTTCTTGGAATCCACTTTATTGGAACAGTTCCTGCCATCAAGGTGGCGGCAGCAAAAACACGGAACAATACCATTGGTCTTTTAGCCACAGAAGCCACCGTTCGCCATCCCTACACCCAGGGGCTCATCCAGAGCTTTGCCTCCAGCTGTCGTGTGGTGAGCCGTGGAGACGGAAAGCTTATTCGTTTCATTGAACAGCATCTTCTGAGCCAAGACAAAAGTCTCTATCTTCAGGCTGCCCGTCCCGCTGTTGATTTTTTCCTTGATCAAAACGTGGATACCATTGTGCTGGGCTGCACCCACTTTCTCCATATTGCCACAGAAATCCAGCAGCTGGCAGGGGAGGCGGTACAGGTGGTGGATTCTCGAGAAGGGGTTATTCGTCAGGCACTACGAATCCGCTCCCTCCAAAACCCTGCTTCTGGGAGTTCTGATGGTGGGTTTTCCCCTAGTCACAAGGGATTTTTCGTTACAGAGCTTTCCAGCCCAGAAATGAGCCGCTATTATCAAGATTTATGCGCCCAATTTTCCATTCCTTGGGGCGGCCTACTGCAATAAAAAAAGCCCAACTTGATGAGATTTGCTCTCCAGTTGGGCTTTTTCCGTTTTAGAAACTAAACCTGTTCAAAACCTAATATTAGTTTGGTGTTTCAGCAAAGGTCTTGTAGGATTCATCAAAGAGCTTTTTAATGTCGTGCTCAATTTCCTTAAAGGCAGCCACTACGGTAGGATCAAAGGAGATACCGCTTTCCCTGTAAATTAAATCTACAGAATCTTGGTGGGTATACTCCTTCTTGTAGGGACGAATGGCACGCAAGGCATCATACACATCGATGATGGATACAATGCGACTACACAGGGGAATTTCTTCTCCTTTCAAGCCCTCTGGATAACCGCAGCCATTCCATTTTTCGTGATGATAATGAGCAATATCAGCAGCCATTTCCATAGTAGGCTTGCCTTTCAAGATATCATATCCAATGGAGGTATGGGTCTTGATGATGTCGAATTCCTGAGGGGTAAGCTTACGGGGAAGATGAAGGATACCATCGGGAATACCAACCTTACCAATATCGTGCATGGGAGCAAAGAGCTCAATTTGCTTCAAGAAATTTTCGTCCTGACCCAACTGTTTTGCCAAAAGTCGAGACATAGTAGAAACTCTGGACAGGTGCTGTCCAGTTTCATAATCTCGTGCTTCAGCCAATTCAGTCAAGGCCTGGTAACATGCAAAACGAGTTTCATTGGCAATAGACTGTTGCTTCTGCTCATACTCAAAGAAACGATAGGCTGTATGAATACGAGCCTTTAGTTCAGCAGGATGAAAGGGCTTTGTCAAATAATCATCTGCACCAGAATTCAAGGCTTCTACGATATTCTCGGTGGAATCCTTGCTGGTAAGCATAATGATGTACTTGTAGCCGGTGTCTTCAGCCTGACGGATGAGCTTACAAGCTTCAAGTCCGTTCATTTCAGGCATAACCCAGTCCAACAAGAAGACAGAGAAGGATGGATCCCTTTGATAGGTTTCCCATGCTTCCTTTCCATTACAACAAGCGGTAACAGTATAGCCCCAAGATTGCAGCAACTCCGTCAGATAGGTTCTAATAGAAACGCTATCATCAGCACACAATATTTTAAACGTCTCTTTTACCATGTTTAACTCCGAAAATCCCCTTATATTTTCAGTTAAAATTTATAAACGCTGTACAATGGCATCGATAAATTGCCATGAATCCAAAACCTGTTTTGCAGGAGGATTTGCAATTTTAGCCAAGTCACCAGTCATGATTCCATCTTCAATTGTTTCCAAGGTTGCTCGTTCAAGCTTTTGGGCAAAATCAACCAACTCCTGGGTTCCGTCCAATTCACCACGCTTTGCAAGGGCTCCAGTCCAAGCAAAAATAAGGGCGACAGGGTTGGTAGAAGTTTTCTCTCCCTTTAAGTATCTGTAATAATGACGCTGAACTGTTCCGTGGGCAGCCTCGTATTCAAAATGTCCATCGGGAGAAACAAGAACGCTGGTCATCATGGCAAGGCTTCCACTGGCAGAGGCCACCATGTCACTCATAACGTCACCGTCGTAGTTCTTGCAGGCCCACAGGAAGCCACCGGGACTCTGCATAACACGGGCTACAGCGTCGTCAATGAGGGTATAGAAGTATTCCAAACCAGCCTTTTCAAATTCGGCCTTAAACTCCTTGTCGTATACCTGCTGGAAAATCTCTTTGAAACGTCCGTCGTAGGTCTTGCTGATGGTGTCCTTGGTGGCAAACCATACATCAACCTTTTCGGAAAGACCGTAGAAGAAGCAGCATCGAGCAAAGCTCTCAATTGATTTATCTGTATTGTGGATTCCCTGGAGAATACCAGGTCCCTTCATTTCCATGATGGTTTTGCGGATTTCTGTTCCGTCGGCAGCGGTAAATACCAGTTCAGCCTTTCCAGGACCGTCAACAGCAATTTCGCAATTCTTGTATACGTCTCCATAGGCATGACGACCGAGAATCAAGGGCTTTTTCCAGCAAGAAACAGTTCCCTTGATGTTATCCACAATAATGGGCTTGCGGAATACGGTACCGTCCAATTCGGCACGGATAATTCCGTTGGGGCTAGGGGTTAAGCCTTTGAGATTGTATTCCTGTACACGAGCTGCATTAGAGGTGATGGTAGCACATTTTACACCGACTCCAAGACGCTTGATTGCCTCAGCAGCCTTGTAGGTGACAGCATCTTCAGAGTCATCTCGTTCCTTAAGACCCAAGTCATAATATTCCACCTTTAAATCAACAAAAGGAAGCAACAACTTGTCCTTTATAACCTTCCATAGAATACGAGTCATTTCATCGCCATCAAGCTCTGCGATGGCATTTTTCATCTGAATTTTAGACACCAATCAACCTCATTAAAAAAAGTTATTCGTTTCCCAACATAATAGCCCATAATCAATAGTTTTACAAGTAGAAATCTGGTATACTTGATTTGTGAGCGTATACATAGAACAGATAATGGAGATTGCAGTGCAAGCTGGTTCCATGGTGCTAGAAAATGGAGGAGAAACCTATCGGGCAGAGGAAACCTGCGTTCGGATGGCTCGTTCCATGGGGGCACGGTCAGCCTCTGCCTTTGTAACTCCCACCTTAGTGATGGTAACGGTGCAGGACAAGGATCATTGCAGTCACACTGCCATGCGTCGTATTACAAACCGCACGGTAAATTTGAGGAAAATAGCCCTTCTGAACGACCTGTCCCGCAGGCTTGTTCAACGAGGCTTTAATTCCGACTTGCTTCTTGTTTCTCGGATGCTGGAGCGAATCGACCATTCTCCCGACCACAGCTTTTGGAGTTTGGTGCTTATGGGTGGATTTACTGGCTTTTTCTTTGGTCTCATGTTTGGCTGTAGCCTTTCCCAGGCGATTTGTGCTTTTGTGGTGGGATTTTTGCTACGGATGTTTTTGCTTTGGATTGGAAAATTCAATTTGAACTCCTTTATTCTTTCTGTTATGAGCGGAGGTTTTATTTCCATTGCTTGCCAGCTTATCTATGTTTTAGGAATTGTTCCCCAGTCGGTACAGATGATGACGGCTGCCTTAATGCAGGTGGTGCCTGGTCTTGCCTTGGTAAATTCCATCCGTGACTTGATTGCTGGTGACTTGATGGCAGGTACTGCTCGCTTGATGGATGCCTTTATGGTGGCTACAGGCTTGTCGGTAGGCTCCGTTGTTGGATTGTTGGTGTTTTCTCATGTTGTGGTATAAATTAGTGCTGGCAGCCTTGTGGGGAGCAGGGGCTGCTGCAGCCTTATCCTATTGCTTCAATATCAGTCGCTACAATATTGTGTGGGGAGCCTTGGTGGGAGGGTTAGGCTGGGCAATCTATACTGCCTTTTTGCCTGCCAGCGGGGTGGCGGATAACCGAGCTTATTTTTTAGGGGCTTTGATAGTGGCCATTCTCTCAGAAATTCTTGCACGGGTGCAACAAAAGCCCGCTACCATTTATCTGGTGCCCGGACTTCTCCCCTTGGTGCCTGGTGGTGGCATGTTTGAGACCATGGAGGCTACGGTAAAGGGGAATCTGGAAGAAGCCCTGCTGCTGGGATTTTCCACCTTAACCTGCGCGGGAGCCATTGCCCTTGCCATAGCCTTGGCTACATCTGGCAAGCGAATTGTGGTGGCGATACTCCGCCATGTGCGCAGAAAGGGGTAAGTGGGGCACAGGAGCCATGGCTTCTACCTTGACTTTTGCCCTATTTAACTTTATTATTACTTAACTAATTTACATATAATTAATTTTTAACGAGGAAAATTATGGGAAAGACCATTGCCCAAAAGATTTTTGATGCCCACGTGGCTGAGAAACCTTTTGCCGATACCTGGGTTCTCAAGCTTGACCGGGTTTTTTGTCATGAAATCACCACACCTGTGGCCATTGCCGACTTGGTGGAAAAACAGAAGGACAGGGTTTTTGATCCCTCCAAAATCAAAGTGGTAATTGACCACGTAACTCCCGCCAAGGACTCCAAGACAGCCCTGCAAGGTAAGATGCTCCGTGATTGGGCTCATCGTAACAAGATTCGGGACTTCTTTGATATTGGCTCCAATGGTGTTTGCCACGCAATCTTCCCAGAGAAGGGCTTTGTTCGCCCCGGCTATACCATCATCATGGGAGACAGCCACACTTGTACTCATGGTGCCTTTGGTGCCTTTGCAGCTGGTGTTGGTACCACCGACTTGGAAGTTGGATTGCTGAAGGGTGTGTGCTCTTTCAAGGAGCCCAAAACCATTAAGTTCCAGTTGGAAGGAAAGCTGGCTGAAGGTGTTTATGCCAAGGACGTTATTCTGTTCATCATTTCCCAGATTGGAGTGAACGGAGCCACCAACTGCGTTATGGAATTTGCTGGTCCTATTGTGGATGCCATGTCCATGGAAGCTCGCATGACTATCTGTAACATGGCTGTTGAGGCAGGAGCCACCAGCGGTATCTGTATGCCCGACATGACAACTGTAGAATACCTGTGGCCCTTCATTAAGGATGAGTTTGAGTCCAAGGAAGCAGCCCTGCAGGAATACAGCCAGTGGGTTTCTGACGATGATGCCCAGTACGAAAAGGTATATACCTTTGATCTTTCCAATCTGGAGCCTGTAGCTACCTTTGGATACAAGCCCGATCAGGTAAAGCCTGTGAAGGAGTTTGCTGGAACAAAGGTTGACCAGGTGTATATCGGTTCCTGCACCAACGGCCGTATTGAAGACCTGCGGGTTGCAGCCGCTGTATTGAAGCAGGCCCTTGATGAGGGTAAGACCATGGCCTTTGGTGTTCGTGGAATTCTTTCCCCTGCATCTACTTCCATTTATCAGCAGGCCCTTGATGAGGGCTTGATTTCCATCTTTATGAAGTTTGGCTTCTGTGTTACCAATCCCACTTGTGGTGCTTGTCTTGGTATGAGTAACGGTGTTCTTGCAGAAAACGAGGTGTGTGCTTCCACCACTAACCGAAACTTCAACGGACGCATGGGTAAGGGAGGCATGGTTCACTTGATGAGTCCTGCCAGTGCCGCTGCTGCCGCTATAACAGGTACTATTACCAACTCACCATTGTACAAGGAGTGCTAAGATGAAGCAGTTTGGAGGACAGGTTCTTTTTTTAGATAGATCAGACATCAATACCGACGAGATTATTCCCGCCAAGTATTTGACAGAAATCTCAAAGCAGGCATTAAAACCTTATTTGTTGGAAGATCTAAAGTTAGATGGCTTTGATCCTAAGGCTGACGTTCCTGGAAAAAAGGTTATTATCACTCGGGAGAACTTTGGTTGTGGTTCTTCCCGTGAGCATGCTCCTTGGGCTTTGGAGGTAAACGGAATCAACGTGGTGGTTGCTCCCAACTTTGCCCGTATCTTCCGCCAGAATATGTACAACTGCGGAATGCTGGCCATTGAGTTATCTGAGCGTGACGTGGAGGACATCTTCCACACCTTTGCAGACAAGGATACAGAGTGTGCCATTATCATTAATGATGATGATACTGCCAAGGTAAAGTTGATTTCTGGTAGCCTTTCAAAGAGCTATATCTTCCGATTAGCAGGCTTTGAAAAGGCGCTGATTGAAAATGACGGTTGGTTAGGCTACGCTGATAGCAAATACTAGAATTTTTTGGCCATCCTAGAAAGGGTGGCCTTTTATTTGGAGGCATTATGATTCCCTCAGATCCTGCTGTGATACACCACATTACACCGAATCAAATTGAACAGGTCTTTAATTTTTCTGCAGTAAAGGATTTTCCAAAGAAGCTCCAGCAGCAGATGATTTTTATTGCGGAGGTGGACAAGTTAAAGAACATTTTCCGTAGAACTATTTTGACCGACAGCTCCCGTCGGGAAAATGATGCGGAACATTCCTGGCATTTGGCGCTTATGGCCATTGTACTGGAAGAATATGCTGCAGAACCAGTGAATCTAGGGCGAGTGTTGGCTATGGTGACGGTTCACGACCTGATTGAGATTTATGCGGGAGACACCTTTGCCTTTGATGCAGCTGCCAATCAAGATAAGGCCCAGCGAGAAGAAGCTGCTGCAGAAAAGCTATTTGGTATGCTGGACAAAGAACAGGGACAGGAATTGCGTCAGCTGTGGGAGGAATTCGATGCCATGAACACTGCAGATTCTCGCTTTGCCGCTAGCCTTGACCGAATCCAGCCCTTTATGCACAACGTACTGACAGAGGGTCATACCTGGAAGCTGGGAACTGTTACCAAGGAACAAGTATATCGACGCATGGCACCAGTGAAAACGGGAACTCCTGCACTGTGGCCTTGGCTTGAATCACAAGTTGCTGCTGCCATAGAAAAGGGCTGGATTAAAGAACGGTAGATGTGACTTTTTACCAGTTTTTTAGTGGGAATGTATTAAAAAAGCCCTCGGTGTTTTCAAAACCTAGGGCTTTCTTTCATATTTGAATTATAGGATTTAAGCTAAAACTTCCAAACCAACACCTTTTATGGCCTGATTAATGGAATCTTCTATACCAGCTACAGCTTCATCGTAATCTACAAGAACCTGAGCCTTCATGGCACTGGCAGTACATGAGGTGACACCAGAAATAGCAGCCACCGCTTGATTTACAGACTGCTCTCCTTGTTCGTCAATCAGTCCTGCAACGTAAATCTTTTTCTGCATGGTAACTCCTCTTGTCTAAAGATACCTTAAAATACTGTATTTTTTCATTTTTTTCAAGGGATTTACACTGGAATTGAAGTTGTGTTTACTAAAATTTAGCATTTGTTAAAAAAAAACAGAGAAAGGTGGAATTTTTTTTGATAAAATTACTATTCTGTTTTTCCCAACTGTCCGCAGGCTCCGCCAATTTTTCGTCCTCTGCGGTGGCGCAGGGTTACATTTACCCCAGCATGCTCCAGCTGAAGGATAAAATTCTTACATTCCTTAGCGGAAGGCTCTTGGAAGGGCAGTCCTTCCACGGGATTCCAGGGAATGAGATTTACGTGGCAGTTCAAATCTCGGGCAAAATCTATGAGCCGCTGGGCACTTTCACGTCCAGTATTCTTTCCTGCCAGCAAAGCTGCCTCCAAGGTGCATCGACGTCCTGTTTTTTGGATGTAGTAGGCAATAGCTTCTTTGAGTTTGGGAAGGGGATTGCCTGCCGTCACTGGCATCAGCTGTTGACGTAGAGCTTCATCGGCGGTGGTAAGCGAAACTGCAAGGCGCAGGGCAGGTCCATTGTCTGCCAAATCATAGATTCCAGAAACAATTCCACAGGTGGAAAGGGTAATACGGCGGCCAGAAAGATTCCTGCCCTGTGAATGGGTAAGCACAGCAACAGCCTTACGGATGGCTGTCAGGTTCAGCATGGGCTCTCCCATACCCATAAACACGATGTTGTCCAGCTTTCCTACGGTTTCTTCCAAAAATTGGAATTGCTCCACTATTTCCGCCGCCTCTAGGTTACGGCTAAAGCCCAAGCGTCCTGTTTGGCAAAAGGCACAGGCCATGCCACAGCCAACCTGACAAGAAACACAGGCAGTTCTTCGCCCTTCCTTGTCGGTGAGCAGCACCGTTTCCACGCACTTTCCGTCATGGAGGGTAAGCTGAAGCTTTACGGTTCCGTCTGGATCCACCAGCTTCTTGCTTACAAAGGAAGAACGGATGCAACAATCCTGCTCCAGCTGTTGGCGCAGATTTTTGGGAAGATTCTGCATTTCAGAAAAGGAAGTGACCCCAGATGCAATCCATTTGAATAGCTGCATTCCCCGGAACACTGGCTGCACTCCGGGCAACTGGGCTAATTCCTCTGGCAGAAGTCCTGCCAAAGCTTTTTTTGTGTGTGGATTTTGTATGCAAGAAAGGTTGCAATCCTCCTGGGGAGCAGTGCAACCTTCTGGCTTGAGACAATCGTTCATATTAATATTGGTTGGAGAGAATCCTATCCAGCATTTCGTTTACTGACTGGCTTCTGATTCCCTGACGATGGAAGCTTTCAAGTACTTCAATGGCCTGGGTACGACGGTTCATCTTCATGTAGCAGTCAGCCAAATCGATGTAGAAGCGGTAGTTTCTGGGGTCGGACTGAATCAAGCGGGACAAGCTGTTGGCTGCATCCTCGTATTTTCCTGTGCTCTTGCTAATGAGAGCCAATCCCAGAACTGCATACAGGTCAAATTCAATGTCCAGAGCCTTGTTGTAATATTCAACAGCTCGCTCATAATCTCCAATACTGCGGTAGGCATCACCAGCACGGGTCAGGATAACCTTGTTGTTGGAATCCTTCTCCAAAATCTTGTTCCAGTATTCGATGGAACGGAACTGTTGGTTCATTCCACGATAGCAGTCTGCCAAACCAAAGAGGGCATAGAAGTTTCCTGGTTCCACCTCCAAGGCCCGCTCAAAGTAATATACACCCTTTTCAAAGGTTTTCAGCTTGCGATGGCAGTTTCCGATGGAAGTCAATACACGAATATCAGCATTCTGCTCGTTGAGCTCCAACATTTTTGTCCAGTAGTACAAGGCATCACGATATTCTTTGAAGTCGTAGTGGAGGTGACCCAAACCGATAAGGGCATATGCGTTGTTTTCTTCCATGTCAAGAACACGCAAATACAGCTGCTTTGATTTCTTGAACTCACGAATCTTGCGGTAGGCATCTGCCACGCGGGTCAAGACGGTGATGTTGCGGTCATCGTGCACAAGGTACTGCTCCCAAATATCAATTGCCTTGTGATACTGATTCAAGGCCTTGTAACAATCTGCCAGTCCAAAGAGGGCATAGTTGTTGGAAGCATGATAGTTCAAACACTGGGTGTAATACTTGATAGCCTCACGAAAGTGATTTTGCTTTCGTTCTGCATCTCCAAGTCCCACCAATGCGTAGTTGTTGTTTTCTTCTAGACTGAGAATGGTGTGGAAGGCTTCGTTTGCCTCATCAATTCTGTTGTCTTTCAGAAGGTGGTATCCCCTCTTTGACAATTCAGCGATTTCAGCAGCCTTGGAATCTTGTGGTGCATGTTCGTGATGCATCATGGGGCCCTGAAAATCTTCGGGTACAACAGTTGTGGGGGAAAAATTTTCCATCTTTTAACTATTCCTTCATTCTATGATAAGTTTTGAAATCACAGATGCAATTTTTTCTAAAAGCACCTCGGATCTCCTTTTATTATGAGCCAAAATATACAACTTGAGCGCATCAAGTTCTCGATTTTGGCTTGCATAGACATCAGCAATTCGAGTAAGGCCGTCAGAATAACCTGTAGTCATAAAGATTCTGCGGGCTTGCTCAATGTCACCCTGATTGAACAATACGTTGCCTTTTCGATTTAAACTAACCTTTTGTTCAGAAGTGAGGGTAGAAGTAGGCTTTTCTGTAGTTTTGATGAAACCTGAGGTTCCCTGCATTTGAAACTTTTCAAATACCTTTTCTAAATCCTTTTTCATAACAGAGTGCCTTTTACACGTTCTCCATTCTAACACATTTCATTTTTTTGTCAATATTCATTCATGGCTTATTAAAATAAAAATCTACGATTGAACGGCCGTATTCACGTTGGTCTCCACGTTCCAGTTGGAGTACCGCATCAGGCATTTCCTTTTCTTTGGGACGGTGAATGAGAACTACTCCTCCAGGATTTAGTAATTCTCCCTTTGCCACCATCTCTACCAAGCTTTTGTGGTATTTGTAGGGAAAGGGGGGATCAAAGAAAATGATGTCAAATTTATTTTTACAGCGCTTGAGAAAGAGTTCCACCGCCATAAAATGACAGCGAATTTTTTGTCCCATTTCCTTTTCTGTGATAGAAACATTGTTCAATACTGTTTGGATTTTGATTTTGTCTTTTTCTACCAATTCCACGTGGCTAGCCCCTCGGGAAACTGCTTCTATGGCAATGGTTCCAGAGCCAGAGAACAAGTCCAGAAAAGATTTTCCAGATAAATCACCTAAAATTGAAAAAAGAGACTCACGCATTCTGTCCATGGCAGGACGGATAACTCCATCGGGACATTTAATTGTTCGTCCTCGTAATTTTCCACCTGTAATTCTCATAATTCCCCCTGTGATTTTCTAGTTGCAATATTTTTCTGCTAATTTGGTGGCTATGGTTAACAGTTGCTGCCGATTGTTCTGGCTTGGATCATCCAGCACTGTGTCTAAAAGCTGGTTCAAGATGGTTCCCAGCTGCTTTCCTGCAGGAATTCCTGCTGCCATTAAGTCCTTGCCGTTAATAGCTAAATCTTTAAGACCTAAAACCTGCTGCTGGCTAGACAACTCAGTAATTCTATCTTGCAATTCTAGTAAGTTGCTGCTCCAAGGGCCTTCTTTGAGGACTGGTGCACTTCGTGTCATTCCGTATACATCTGCCATACGGAGGTCGAACAAGTCTTCTAGGGATTCTGGTGTTACACGGAACAAAAAGCGACGAACAGCGGCATCTGACCAGTTACTTTCGTAGTGGAACATATGGTTTTTTACCAAATGGCACACAGTGGCAGTTTCTGCCTTGGAAAATTTAAGCCGAGTCATGAGATTTTGGCTGATTTCCTCTGAGTATTTTTCGTGGTTGTAAAAGGTGATGGTAGGCCGTCCGTCTGGCAGGCTCCCTGACCGCTTTGCCTTGGGCTTGCCAATATCGTGGAGGAGGGCAGCAAGTCGAACCAATTCCTTGTGGGCTGGAGCTCCGTCGCAGGCGTAAAAAAGGTGGTCTAGCACATCAAACTGATGGAAGCCACGGCAATCTGCTTGCTCTACATTTTTACAGGCCACCAGTTCTGGAATAAAGAGTTTTAAAATACCAGTTTCTTCTAAGAGCTTAAGGCCCACAGAGGGTTCTGGTGATTTTAATATTTTGATGAACTCTTCACGAAATCGCTCCACAGAAATTGAGGCTGTTTTTTCCAAAGAGGCTGGAATTGCAGCCATGGTTTCTGGGGTAATGGAAAAGCCCAGCTGGGTGGCAAAACGGATGGCTCGAATGGGACGCAGGCCGTCCTCGTTGAATCTGTCGTAGGGATTACCAACAGTACGAATAGTTTTATTCTTTATATCTTCTTGTCCTACAAAGGGATCCACTAAATGGCCATCTTCCAGTGACGCTGCAATGGCATTCATGGTGAAGTCTCTGCGGGACAGGTCTTCTTCTATGGTGCCTGCAAAATTTACGGAATCTGGGTGGCGCCCGTCGCTGTAGTCTGCTTCGGTGCGGTAGGTGGTGACTTCTATGGAATGTCCCATAAACAAGACGGTGACAGTTCCGTGGGCAATGCCTGTGGGAATGACCTTACGGAAAATCTGTACTACCTGTTCAGGTTGGGCGTTGGTGGCCACATCCCAGTCAGATGCTTCCTTACCACGAATCATGTCACGAACAGCCCCGCCCACCAAATAGGCTTCGTAGCCATTGGCCTGAAAGATTTCGTTCATCTTTTTGAGGGGCTGGGGAATCTTGATGTTTTTCACGAGAGAATCCTTACATTCCATGGATGATTGCTTCGGCAGCTTGGGGCCCAAAAAGATCCATGCGGGCATTTTGCAGTGCAGCCCATTCGGAGCTTCCTGTTCCCACAACTTCGATAACAGTGTGGAACAATTCTTTTCCCGTTTTCATTTCAAGGCAGGTAAGGTCTCCAATCAAAGGTGTATAATATACGCCATCTTTTTGGGTAACTTCTCCGTTGTACTTTACGGTTCCATAGACGAGGAAGTTTGAATTGTTACCAATAAGATTGAAGGCAGCTTGGTAAATTTTTTCTTGGTCGCCAGAGTGGACTTCGTTTACAAAATCCACATTACCAATGGAAGAAAAACCGTTTCTGATGAGGGCGGTCAACAGGGCTGAGGCAGAGCGGCTATTGTCCCGAATGGGATTGCCAGTAAGGCCGTAGTCCACGATGGCAATGTTGCCTCCCTTGTTGTAGCGATCTGTTTTTACCTGATAGGGAATGGTAGTATTTTCCCTTCCATCTCTAGATTCCACAGAAAAAGTGATTTCGCTGTTGCAGGTAAAGCTGGTGTCTGGTGGAGTGAAGGTAACAGTACCAGTTGCATCAGTAGTTAATTCTGTGGTGGCAAAGGTAATTGTAGCATTTTTCTTGTTGGCAGGATAGGTGACTGTAACAGTAATTCCTTCTGCTGCTAGGTTAGTATCCTTGTCCACAACGGTGGCGGTAAAATTAGTCTTAAAGCTTTGTCCCACTCTAATTGCAGCGGGTGTTTTTCCTGATTGAAGGCTCAAGTTTGGCAGTGGAGGAGGTGGTGGGAGCTCTGGTTCAAGAGGGCTCTCTGTTTCTTCAGCTGCTGTAGAGGTATTTTCACTTATATTGTCTAAGGAAACTTCTTCCTGCTGTTGTGGTGTAGCTGAGTCACCACTTTCTTTTGTGGTCAAGCAAGAAGAAAACAACAGACAAAATACTAAGACTATGCTGATAAAACTGATTTTAAACATTATTCAATCTCCGATGTATAGATTTGTATCATTGTAATACCCTGTTGAGTTTTATACAATACTTATTGATAAGAAAATAGTGAATCAGTATGATAGTTACATTATGAGAGCAACATTTGCCAATATCTACATGGGAAATTTACGTAACAATATAGAACAGGTGAGAAACCAGTTGAACCCTGGGGTAAAGCTCTGTATTCCAGTAAAGGCCGATGCCTATGGCCATGGTGCAGTTCCTGTGGCCCACATGGCGGTGGAATGTGGTGCCGACTATTTGGCGGTGGCAGCAGTTTCTGAGGGAGTGGAGCTACGGAAGGCGGGAATTACCATTCCGATTTTAGTTTTGAGCTTGCCTCAGCCTTCGGAGTTTATTGAAATTATTGAAAATCATCTGGCGCCTTCCCTGTGTGATTCTGAGTTGATACGAATGTTAAACGTAACGGCTACTGCCATGGGACGAAAAATTCCAGTTCACTTGAAGGTGGATACGGGCATGGGGCGCATTGGTTGTTCTCCTGATGAGGCTGCAGACTTGGCCCAGCTCATTGCCAATTCCCAAGGCGTGAGCCTTGACGGTGTTTTTACCCACTTTGCCGTTTCTGATTCCCTTTTGCCAGCAGATGTGGCCTACACAAAAAAGCAGATTGAAACCTTTACGCAGGTGGTGGACACGATTCGTCAGCTGGGAATTGAGCCAGGATTATGCCATGCCGCCAATTCCTCTGCCGTCTTTGAATATCCAGAATCCCACTTTGACATGGTGCGTCCTGGACTGGTGATTTATGGCTACTATCCCGGGGACATTACGGAAAGCTACTTGAACGGAGGAAGCTCCAAGGTAAAAGCTCCGGTACACTTGAAGCCCTTGATGGATGTGAGAAGCAGTATTGTGGCTATAAAGCAGGTGAAAAAGGGAGAAAGTATTTCATACGGTCGCCAGTGGGTGGCTCAAGAAGATTGCCAGGTGGGAGTGATTCCTGCTGGCTATGGAGATGGCCTGCTCCGTCGCTATGGAGAGAACCTTGAGGTAACCATTAACGGAAAGCCTTATCCTGTGTGTGGCCGTATTTGCATGGATCAGTGCATGATTTATCTTGGAGTGGACAGTAAGGTGTCTCGCTGGGATGAGGTGATTATCTTTGGCCCTGCAGAGCACGGGGCCTTGCAATCTGCCCAAGATATTGCCAGCAAGGCAGGAACTATTTCTTATGAAATTACCTGTGGAATAGCCCAGCGGGTGCCACGGGTGTATAAGGATGAGTAGTTAAATTCGGGGGAGGACAACCCTCTACTGGTCAGCGGGGGCAAGGGGGCTAGGATGTCTTGTCCCTTGTCCTCCTAAAACCCCATTCTTTCCCAGCACCGCTTAGGGGCTCCCGCCCCTAAGAACCCTGGAGAAAATTTTTCTCCAATCCGTACTCCAAGAATCAGCTCCACTACTTGACGACATATATGCTCGTCGTGCATCACACGAGAAAAAATAAAGTTGTCCGTAAAGGTTAAGCTTTCCCACTTTTTCAGCAATTCTGCTTCCGTTAACAATCTGTTCTGCCTCCAAAAAATTGTTTACATAATAATTATTCGCTTTGGATTCGCAAAAAAATGCGTTTTTCCAGAAAAAATTGGATTTTTTTTGAAAGTTTTCCATGGCTGGCCTTGAGGAGCATGCTATGGGGAGATTGCCACACTGATTCGCAGGCGGCGTGAGCCGCTATTCCAATCACTTCCTTACAGAACTGGCTGAAAGCCAGATTCGATTTTGCTACGCAAAATCTGGGGAGCAGGGGAGCCCCAAGCAAATTATTCTGGGAAACTGGAGAGTTCCCTGCACATACACTTTTACAGGGGCAAGGTGTGTAAGCGCGCAGTAAGACTCGCTAAAATCGCTCAATATATCGGGATTTTCCCAGCCTATTGGCTGGTGGCTCCCTATTTTTCCTTTTCAAATTGCTGATTTTCTGGTATCATAGTTAGATATAGTGCAATTAAAGTAGCTGTATCATGCAAGCGTTATAATTCAGCAGAATCGGAGGACAAGATGAAAAAGACTGCCGCCGTAATCACTCCCCGCTGTCCCTACAGTGCTGAGCGTCTTTATGGTATCCGCATAGAAAAGCGAGGAAACACCTGGGTCAAAACCTGGAGTTTTTCCCTCAAGGAAGAAGTAGCCCAGCGGGAGCATTTTTCCTCCCAGATAGAAATAGAAAATTTTGTAGATGACCAGGAATATCCCGGTTGTCCCTTCTGCTCCTCCCATGAGCTCGCCCAGTGTGGCAACTGTCAGAAAATCTACTGCTACAAGGACGAATCTCAAGTGCGTTGCCCCTGGTGCGGTAGCGAGAGCGAGGTGGTCTTTGGCCAGTGGGAACGAGTTTCTGGAGGTGGTTACTAATGCCCAGCCTAAAACGGGGTGCCACCCTAAAAACCTTGGAGGGAGAAAGCCTTCAGGTGGTGGACATACTGGGAGAGGGTGGCCAGGGCATCATCTACCGGATTCGGTTCAGGAAGGAATACTACGCCCTCAAGTGGTACAAAAAGATTGAATCCCAGCGTTTTTACGACAACTTAAAAGAAAATGTGGCTCGTGGCTCCCCAGCCCCTACCTTTTTGTGGCCCTTGGCGGTAACAGAAAAGGACGAGAAGGGGGGATTTGGCTATGTGATGCAACTAAAGCCCGACTGCTACAAGGATTTTTCCCTTTTTATCTTAAACCGAGTGAAATTTTCCAGCTTTGCTGCGGTTATCAATGCGGCATTACAAATTACTGCCAGCTTCAAAACCCTGCACAACAAGGGATTAAGCTATCAGGATTTGAACGACGGCAATTTTTTCATCAATCCAGAGTCGGGAGATGTGTTGATTGGAGACAACGACAATGTTGCCCACGACGGAGAAAACCTTGGCATTCAGGGAAAGCCTCGCTATGTGGCACCGGAAGTGGTACTGAGTCAGCACAAGCCCGACACCTTCAGTGACCGCTTTTCTCTGGCGGTAATTCTGTTCTTGCTTTTGTTCCGCAATCATCCCTTGGCTGGGATACGGGATCAGGACGGGGACGACCCTGACGAGAACGAGCTGAATCTGTATTGCAAGAATCCTGTGTTTATCTTTGACCCAGAGGATGACTCCAACAGGCCCAAGGAAGGAATTCACGTGAACGCCCTAAAGTTTTGGCCCGTGTTTCCATCTTATATTCACGAGCTTTTTCAGCGGGCCTTTCACAAGGAGCTGATGCGAAGTGATGGAGCCAATCGTGAGGATAGAATCATTGAGCGAGAATGGCTCAAGGCTCTGGTACGGCTGCGGCGTGATTTGTTCTTTTGTGCCAACTGTGGCAACCTCACCTTTTATCCCAAGGAGGGGGAGCAGACTGTGTGCATGAACTGCAATAAGCCTGCTGAGCAACCAGCCTTCCTTGTGATTGGCAGTCAGCGGATTCCCCTGCAGCCTGGTTTAAGCATTTATCGATATGACATTGATGCCACCAGTGATTTTACCGTGGAAAATATTCGGGAAGAAATTGGCCTTGTGGTGCAGAACCAGAAGAATTCTCGGATTTGGGGCTTGAAGAACCTTTCCAATCTGCCCTGGTATCGGCGCAGTCCCGGTGGCAAGGAGGAAGTTCGTATGACAGGAGAGGTAATTCCTGTTATCAGAAATAATAGCATTAAGTTCGGCACCTTGAGCGAGGGGACGATAAAATAATTTGGAGGATAGGCTATGGGATTGTTAGATGAAGCTGTGGAAATTCCCCGTAAAACAATGGCACTCTTTTTTCTGATTGACACATCAGGAAGCATGAGCGGCTCCAATATTGGCCAGGTGAATGACGCCATGCGGGAAGTGTTGCCAGACCTCAAGGAAATCTCGGACACCAATGCAGATGCCAAGATAAAGATTGCGGTAATGAGCTTTGCCTCTGGCTGCGAGTGGCTTACTCCCGTGCCAGAGGATTTGGACAAGTACAAGTGGAGCAATCTAGCAGCAGATGGGGTTACCGATTTAGGTGAAGCCTGTCTTGAGCTGGAGTCCAAGCTGAATCGTTCCGCCTTTTTGGAGGATGCAGTAGGAAATTACGCTCCAGTTATCATCCTTATCAGTGACGGAGAGCCTACGGACAACTTTAAGGCTGGCATCCAAAAGCTACGGGAAAACAAGTGGTTCAATTCCGCCATCAAAATTGCTCTGGGAGTGGAGGGGGCTGATTTAAGTGTGCTAAAGGAATTTACTGGTAGCACGGAAACTGCCATCTACCTTGCGGACAAGAGTATGCTGAAAAAATTGATTCGCTTTGTGTCTGTTACCTCCTCAAAAATTGGAAGCAAGCGCACTGGTGCCGATGCAGCCCAGACACGGCAGGAGGAAGTAGCCGCTGCCATTCAGGAAAAGATGGCAGAGCTGGATGCAGAAGACAGCGTTGACGAAGGCTGGTAATTCCATGGAAACTGGATTTCCGCAGATGGAATTTGCGGTGGCGGTGCAGGGAGAAAGTCACCGCAAGCGGGAGCTGCAGCGGGAGCATTTGCTGGCAGGAAGACGATTTCCCTGTCAGGATAGGGCCACCGTCAACGGTTCCTTGATAGCCGCTGACGGTACTGCCTTTAGCTTTATGGGAATCAGCGACGGCCACGGTGGTACCCCCTATTTTCGCAGTCACAAGGGAGCTGAATTCGCCCTGCAGGTGGTACAGGACATTGTTTCTCGTCGTATGGATAGAATCCAGGAATTGGTGGTGGTAGGTGATTTTGACACCATTCGTTCCCAGCTGGCCTTGGCCATTGTAAAGGACTGGCACAAGCTCATTGACCAAGACTTGGCGGAGCATCCCATCACAAAGGAAGAGCTCGATTATCTGGAAGGAGAAAAGCCTTCTGTTGCAGCTTTGTATCGTCAGGGGCAGGATCTTTACTCCATTTACGGTTGTACCTTGGTAAGTTACTTTGCCACCAAGGATTTTTGGTTTGCCATCCAGATTGGAGATGGGGATTTTGCCCTTTCTCTTGACGGTCAGGAATTTGTGCTTCCCATGCCCAAGGATGAGGGCTGTTTTTTGAACCAGACCACTTCCCTGTGCGATGCTACTGCCACCAAGGAATTTCGCTCTGTGGCTGGCACCCAGATTCCCAAGGTGGTGCTGTGTACCTCCGACGGGGTGGCCAATTCCTTCAAAACAGAAGAGCAGGTGACAGGATTTTATCGTTCCTTGTTCAATCTCTTTGTGCAGTCGGAATTCCCCCAATGCCAGGAGCTTAGCTGCAAGAATCAGAATCAATGTGATTTGCAGTGTAAGGATGCTTTGGTAAAGGAAGAAATTTGCCGTTACTTGCCTAAGCTTTCAAAGAACGGAAGCGGTGACGACATTGCTTTGGCTGCCATTGTGAATTTTTCTCCTGCTGACTTGAAGGAAATTCAGGCCCTACAGGATTACCTCCATGGTTGCCATATCAAGCATCATCCTGCTGCAGTGGTTGACTCGAAGGAACATCCAGAACAGCTGATGTACAAGTACTTTACCAAGGCGGAGCGAGGCAGGAATGCCAAAGCCAAGTTTGAGCTAGCCCTGTATCACTACAACAAGGCCGACAGCCAGATGGCACTGAAAAAGATGAAAAGTGCAGCCACTGCAGGCTATGTGGAGGCCATGGTGCAGCTGGCAGACTGGTATCTGGAAGGCTACGGCGGAGAAAGTGATCCCAAGAAAGCTCGCAGGCTCTACGAAAAGGCTGCTGCCTTGGGCCACAAGGATGCGGAGCAAAAACTGGCTGGACTGTAGTTGCTTGAGATACAGGTTTTAATAGTGATTAATTAAATTGACTTTTGCAAATTTAATTGATATATTGAAGGCGTAGACGAAGGAGGTATTGTATGGCAACTTCAAGTATTTCTAAGTCATTCATAATAAAAGAAAAAAAAGAAGCTCAGAATTTTATACAGCTTCTTTCAAATGAAGATAAAAAGCATCCTTTAAATAAAACAAATGTAATGATTTTATCAAAAAACATGCTACAAGCGATAGTTGATGATCAGAGGAAATGATTTTCAGATTATACGATTGATTGACCTTTTGTCTGTGGATGGAGGTGAAGATTTCTTTGCTTCCATCTCGGATTCTTTTTCTTCAAAAAACAAAGATGTTGAATTTTTCTTGAAAAACAAGGCTGTTCAATCTACAAAATTAAAAACCTCATCTACCCATCTCATTGTTTCTTTAGAAGACTCTTTTGATATTTTGGGATATTTTACCTTGGCAATTAAAATGCTCACCATAAAAGCTGATATTTTGTCTCAATCTGAGAAAAAATCTATTAGTCGATTTGGGTATTTTGATGAAGAATTTTCTTCATATCTCATTCCTGCAATTTTAATTGCACAACTTGGTAAGAATTTTTCTCCCAATTCGAGAGCAATACAAGGTAGTAGCTTGATGGATATTGCTCTGGAACAGGTTCAAGACGTATTTAACATGACAAGTGGAAAAACTGTGTTTTTAGAATGCGAGAAAAATACCTCTTTAATAAGATTTTATGAAAACAATGGTTTTCGTTCACTTAATACGAGTATTATTTCTAAAAATAATTACGAATTAATGCAAATGTATAGAATTTTATAAGCGACTTACGGAAAGGAGATAGTATCCATGAAGCTCTTGTTTGTAAACGGTTGCGTGCGGGAGAATTCTAGAACCTTGGAGCTAGCCCGCCATCTTTTGACTTTGCTGTCTGCCACTTTTGCAGGAGCGAAAGATTTAGCTGATTCTGGTGAGTTGGTGGTGGAGGAATTGGATCTGGCTCAGCTACCGTTGTGTGGTCACAGTAGACAAAGCCTGGTGGAACGGGATAAGCTTTTGCAAAGCAGGGATTTTCACCATGAAATGTTTGACTATGCCCATCAGTTTGCCTCCGCTGACCTGATTGTGGTGGCTGCCCCCTACTGGGATCTTTCCTTTCCTGCTATCGTTAAAACGTATATAGAAAATATTTGTGTTCCTGGCATTACCTTTGACTATGAGGGGGCTGTTCCTGTGGGAATGTGCCGTGCCAAAAAGTTTTACTACATTACCACCGCTGGTGGCCCCATTTTTTGTGACTATGGTTATAGCTACTGGGAAAGCTTGTGCAAGAATTTTTTTGGTATTCAGGAAACCAGCTGCATCAAGGCAGAAGGACTGGACATGATGGCTCCAGACCAGGTGCCTTTGGAGCTTAAGCGGGTAAAAGATGAGATGAAGGTCTAAACCTTGGGCTGTACCAGCATGAAGATGAAGGTGCCAGTGGCAACTACCTTGTGGTCTTGGTTTGTAAGTTCCACCTCCATGGTGCAAATGGTGCTTCCTAGCTTTTTGGGACTGGCTGTACAGTAAATGGCCTCTCCCGTTGCTGGCCGAAGGAATTCCAAGGTGCCACTGACGGTAACACAGGGCCCTCCACAGCTAGCGGCAACGGCAGAACCTGCCACTGTATCTGCCAGGGTATAGAGGCAGCCACCGTGAACAATACCGTGGGGATTCAGGCTGGTGGAAGAGACTTCCAGCACTCCTTGAGCCTTGCCACCACCTACAGCAGTGACGGTAATGCCGTTATGACTATTGAAAAGATTGGGATTATTAACGCGCTCAAGCACCTGGGCTTCTCTGTTCATGGCAGTTCTCCTTGTAGGAAAAGAGGGTATCACCTTTTGGGGTAAAAGGCAAGGTGGGGAGGGGGGGTAAAAAATGCCCCAGTTCCGGCTTGTGCTGAAACTGGGGCATTGTTATTTTTTAATTGATGGTGATTGTTTTGTCAAAGACGAGCTTGCGGACAGTTTTATTCACTGTTTTTCCTCGGCCAGAGGCTGTCTTGATAACTAGGCTGTAGCTGGTGTCTGGACTTAAAGATGCTGGAAGAATGAACTCTAAGAAGGTGGAAGTGTTCTTGAAAAAGGCTGCATCTTCTACTCGGATCCAGTCTGCTTCTGTTTCGTCAATCAAACCCTGGTCATTGTGCGGGGCAAAGTACAGGCCTGTTTCACTTGTATCCCCTGCAATTTTGAGTCTTCTGCCGGTAATGCGCACAGGCTTTGAGAGGCTCAATGAAAAATCAGACTTGTGAGTGGAAAGGTCTTCTATCAGGTTAATGACAGGATGGGTTTCTGCCAGCTGAGACATGGAGACTGTGGCCTTGCTTACGGCTTCTAGTGAAACTTGTGCGGGGGTGAATCCCAAGGTGAGGGGAGGAATCTCTGTAGGGCTAGGGTTGTTGGAATTGATACTCCCTTGGGAACAAGGATACAAGGTTCCTAGTTCAAAAAGGTTTACTGCAGCTCCCTGTTGCAACAGGTCCAGAATCGCATCCTTGAACAGCATTTGGGCTGCCACCAAGGAGGCTTTGTCAAAAAGGTTTGATTTTTCACAGACAAGGGCAATCACATTGTCCATACCAGCAGTAGTACGCTGGACTCGTGCATGGTTTGTGTCGTCTTTCTTAAAGTAATTTTTGTGGATGGTTACATTCACTGAACCATTCAATTTCTCGATTGAATTCGTATTCATTTGGATATCTCCTATTTCTATACACCGGAGTCTCTCTCCGGCAACGTACAAAGCAAATCATTGTTTGCTCCTTCGGGCTTCTTTACCCTATTAGATTTAAGGCTCCCTCCTTTTGGGGATGCCCTTTGCTTTCGGTAGCAGCATGAAGTTGTGTGTTCGACGAACGCCACCGCCTCTTGCTTTTTTGCTTTACTCGTAGTTGGTCACTCCATTCCGAATTTGAGAGTGACCTTATGTTTTGTTTTTCATTCCTGCCCTCCTTGTGACAATATACCAATAAGCTCCAGTCGCTGTTGCTGGGTAAAGCTGTCACTGTGCTTTTTGAGCATATCCTTTGTTTCTTCAAAGGTTTGTTTTTTCTTTTCTGCAGTGGCAGAAGTAACTCCTGCTCCTAGCAAAAAACCTGCTGTAACCCCCAAGGCTCCTGCAATGAGTCCTAGGGTGGTGCTACGGGGAATGCGATCCCCCTTGATGTAGTGGGAGACTGCAGCCTCAGTAACAGCTGCCTTTTGGGCCAGTTCCTTTTGGCTCATGTTTTGTTCCTTGAGCATCCTTTCGAGTGTGTTTCCCAAGTTATTGTTCATCTTTGTCCCCCATACTATAATAGTAATAATAAATTACTTTATTGTCAATAAAAATGATAATTTATTTACAAAAAAATTATCATTTCTTGATCTCCCTGCACAATAATTTCCACGCTCAATCTTACCATGTGTAAGAGCCCAATCTTACTATGTGTAAGAGTCCAATCTTACCATGTGTAAGAAGGCAATCTTACCGTGTGTAAGATTGCACTAGTACCGTGTGTAAGATTGGGGGGAGGAGGGAATCTCCATTATCTGCATATAACCTTACATTGAATCAAAGATTAATGTGATAAATAAAATTCATTTTCTCCATTCTTCTCATTGTCAGGGCTCGGGTTATTGATTATAATGCTCGGTATATTTTGTAAGAAAAATATATCACTGTGTCATTCTATGGGACAGTGGGTGTGGTAGGATGGTATTGTAGAAGTTGCCATGGGAGGTGAGTTGTGAGAGTACTGCTTGACACTAATATTATAATTCACAGAGAAGCTTCTAAGATTAAAAATCAGGATATAGGCACACTTTTTAAATGGCTTGATAGAGGACATTATATAAAAGTTATTCATAATCTGACTGTTTCTGAAATTTTAAAAAATTCAAATTCTGATACTGTCTCAGCATTTAAAGTTAAGTTACAGAGTTATGAAATTATCGAAAATTCATCGCCTATGAGTGAGCAAGTTTTAAAAGTCTCTCAGCAAATTGATACAAATGAGAATGATAAGATAGATACTCAAATTTTAAATGAAGTTTTTTCTAATAGGGTTGATAGCTTGATAACAGAAGATAAAAAAATTCATAAGAAAGCTGATCTATTGGAAATTTCCGAAAAAGTTTTTACCATAGATGAATTTCTGGAAAAGATTTATTCTGAGCATCCTGAGCTTGTGGATTATAAAGTCCTTAATGTTCAGAAAATCCAGTTTGCTAAAATTGATTTAAATGACACTTTCTTTCAATCACTTAAAGATGACTATGAAGGATTTGACAATTGGTTTTTGAGAAAATATGATGATGAAGCTTATATAACGGTAAATTCAAACAATGGAAGATTATTATCCTTTTTATATTTGAAGGTTGAAGGAACCGATGAGAACTACCTAGATATAGTTCCACAATTTCAGCCAAAGAAAAGATTAAAAGTCGGTACTTTTAAGGTGATTAGCAATGGATTCAGATTAGGAGAGCGATTTCTAAAGATTATTTTTGACAATGCTTTAAAGAATAAAGTTGATGAAATATATGTCACAATATATGACAAGCGAGATGAACAAAAAAGATTGATTAGTCTCATGGAAAAATGGGGTTTTACTTTTTGGGGCAAGAAAGCGGCTGAGAATGTATATGTTAGAACTTTCATTCCGAGCTTTTCCGTCAACTGTATAAGAGAAAGTTATCCATACATATCTAAATCCCAAGATTCCTTTATAGTCCCTATTTATCCTGAGTACCATACAGAATTACTACCAGATTCTATATTGAATACGGAATCGCCAAAAGATTTTATAGAAGACTCTCCTCATCGCAATGGTATAGCCAAGGTTTATGTTTCACGAGCTATCGCACCACATCCAAAAAAAGGAGATATTCTTATCTTCTATCGAACTGGTGGATATTTTAAAAGTGTTGTTACGACAGTAGGAGTCGTGTCTGACATAAGGGAGTCTTTTTCTTCTGAATCAGAATTTGTAGATTATTGCCTTAGTGGAAGTGTATTTTCTGAAAATTCATTAAAAGAAATGTGGAATTACTCTACACGAAGACCTTTTGTCGTAAATTTTCTATATGTGTACTCATTCCCAAAACGAGTAACTATGGAAAGATTGATAGAGCTTGAAATTCTCCATGGAATAAATGATGCACCAAGAGGTTTCAGAAAAATCAGTAAAGCACAATTTGAAACTATTTTAGAGGAGACGAAAAGTGAAGGCAGTTTTGTTGTCGATTAAACCTGAATATGCACATAAGATTTTTGATGGAACAAAAAAATATGAATTCCGAAAAAATGTTTTTAAAGACAAGTCTGTAAGGCGTGTAATTGTATATTCCTCGTCTCCTGAGCGAAAAGTCATCGGAGAATTTGAAATAGATACAATTTTAAATGATTCTCCGGCTGTATTGTGGACTTTGACGAAGGATTTTGCAGGCACAACTCAAGAATTTTATGACAAGTATTTTCATGGCCGAGCAAATGCTTTTGCAATAAAGGTAGCTTCTGCTCGAGAATACAATCAGAAGAAAGAGCTTTCTGATTTTGATATAATGTACGCACCACAATCCTTTGCTTATGTGGAAGTATAGATGTATATAGAATTTCGATTTTTTTATGATGGTATCTCTACTTTTACTGCGGTAAAATATATTTTGAAAACGTTTTATCCATGCCGTTTCTTAGGTATGCCGATGTCATATCTTGGCATACAACAAGAGGAGAGGATATAAGGAAATGTAATCATTTCCTTAACAAACTACTGGATGAGGTTTCAAAACCAAATGATATTTAGGTTAGGCGAACTTTTCTGTGGCCCCGGTGGCCTTGCGCTTGGAGCGATTACAGCAACAATAGGTAATCCTGATTATAAGATTATCCATCAATGGGCGAATGACTATGATAAGGATACTTGCCAGACATATATCAGAAATATCTGCCCTGATAAACCAGAATCTGTTATTTGTGGTGATATTCGAGAACTTGATTTTAACCGTTTGTATGATATCGGAGATATTGACGCATTGGCTTTTGGTTTTCCTTGCAACGATTTTAGTGTGGTTGGAGAACAAAAGGGAATCAATGGAAAATTTGGTCCATTGTATTCCTATGGAATCAAAGTGCTTAAAGATAAACAACCGCAATGGTTCTTGGCGGAGAATGTTGGAGGATTAAAAAGTGCCAATGAAGGTTCCGCTTTTGAAAAAATCAAGGCAGATATGATTGCTGCTGGATACAAGATTTATCCCAATTTATATAAATTTGAAGACTATGGTATTCCCCAAGCTCGTCATCGGGTTATAATTATTGGTATCAGAAATGATTTGCCTTTTGATTTCAAAGTTCCCAGTACGAATGGATATGTTTTGAAAACATGTAGAGAGGCTATTGATGAGCCCCCTATACAGGAGAATGCAAGTAACAATGAGTATACGGTGCAATCTGCTCAGGTTGTCGAGAGACTTAATCATATTAAACCTGGTGAGAATGCATTTACAGCAAATCTTCCTGACCATTTGAAATTGAATGTCCGTGGTGCAAGAATTAGTCAGATTTATAAACGGCTCGATCCTAGTAAACCTGCATATACCGTGACCGGATCAGGAGGAGGGGGGACTCATATTTACCATTGGAGCGAGCCAAGAGCATTGACGAATCGGGAACGTGCTAGACTCCAAACTTTCCCTGATAACTATGTTTTTGAGGGAAGCAAGGAATCTGTCAGAAAACAGATAGGGATGGCGGTTCCTTGTGATGGAGCAAAAATTATATTTGAGGCAGTCTTAAAGACTTTTGCAGGAATTCATTATGAGTCAATTCCTGCAAATATAAACGAGTGAAAGGAGATTGCAAGGTGTCAGATTTATTTGTTATTCCTCATAAATTTGGGTTTATTGATAGTAAGACCATAAAAATAAATTTGCTGGATGAAAACCAGAAGTATGGTGTTCAATATGGTTTGAACTGGGCATTTAACCCTGAAACAGGAACGTTACGCATAGAAAAAGGTAAAACCGAGTCATCACGAAGTGGTAATGAATCATATTTTCAGTTGCCTAAAGAAATTTATCAGTCAGATTTTTTCCCAGAAGATGGTACATTTCATGTCATAGATGATTTAGGCAATGATTTCGTGTTTAGTCGTTCTCAGCCGAAGGTTAAGGATGGCAAACCTCAAGCATTATCAACACCAGAGAGCAATAAAATTTTAGGCTTATATATTCGCCATAGATTAGGGTTAAAATCTGGAAGTTTAATTAGAAAGGAACACCTAATCAAATATGGGCGGACTGATATAGTTTTTACAAAAACTATCAACGGATTTTCGATGGATTTTTCAAAAGATGCTGAAACATCAGGTTTTCCAATCCCCGCCGCCACCCCACACACCTCTCCCGAACAAATCATCTTTTACGGTGTTCCTGGAAGCGGAAAATCCCACAAAATAAAACAAAAACTTGAAACTGAATATAATATACCAGAACAGGAGCAGGATGTTTTTGTGGAGCGTACCGTATTCCATCCTGAATACACAAATGCGGACTTTATTGGACAGATAATGCCAAAACTGGTACAGGGAAAAACTGATTTTGTTTTTAAGCCAGGGCCATTTACTTCTATTCTAAAAAAAGCTCTTTGTGACAGTCAGAACCGTTATGTTTTGATTATCGAAGAGATTAACCGTGGAAATGCTGCTGCTATTTTTGGAGAACTATTCCAGCTTTTGGATAGGATTGAGGATGAATCCAAAACTACTTCGCACGATGGCTCTCTCAATACTTACGGCAAAGGGTGGAGCGAATATTTTGTGATGAACTCTGAAATCAACAATTATATTCGTGATACAGATGATACTTTTGACGGCAAGGCTTTGGATATCAATGGTATTCATTTTTCTGCTAATACAGGAATTCGCTTACCGCCGAATCTTTCAATTCTTGCCACTATGAACACAAGTGATCAAAATGTCTTTACTCTTGATAATGCTTTTCAGCGAAGATGGAATATGAAATTAATAGAGAATGTATTCGGTGATACAGATAAAGAAAATTCTCAGAAAGGTGCATTCATTGACACTGCAAAAACTATTACTTGGGAAAAATTCCAGAAGACAATTAACATAAAAATAGGTGAAATGAGTGAAGAAGCCGGGCTTTCAAGTATGGAGGATAAACGGATTGGTTGTTGGTTTGTAAAAGCGACAAAGTTAGGAAATGATTATATCATACCAAAAGATTTGTTTGTAGAAAAAGTTTTGAAATACCTTTGGGATGATGCCTTTAAATTCTGCCGTGAAAAAGTTTTTAACAGTTATACAAATCTTGAAAGTCTAACTCGTGATTTTAAGAATGACAAAGAGTTTTCTGTCTTTAAAGATTTATTCTCTGAAATTGAGAATTGAGGCGGTAGTTTTTGATAGAATCGAAGCAGAAAGGGGGCAGTTCATTTTCTCTTTTTGACGCTTGTGTTTACAATGCTAATTTGACCGAAAAAGATTACTTTGTGGGCATAAAATATGAAAATGAATCTTTTAGAGTCAATTTTCCTCTTGGTTATAAAAGGGCTTCAACAGAAGATGAGTTGAAAAAGGATGTATTAAATCTATTGGGAGTTCTTTCTTCAAAAAATGATAGGAATGAATCATTCATCCAGACTCCCAAAATGGCTTTTAAGGACAAAGTTCTTTTCCCGATTCATGCATATCTGTACTTGATAAAAGAATTTCTAACTAATGGTTACTATTTTGAAAAGGAAGTAGTCTATACGAAATCCACTAACGGCAAAGTAAACTGGACAAAAACAGTTAGACAAGTAAAGCCTTTATTTCAAGATGAAGGTATTTTTTACCAAGAGCTTATCACAAGAAAAATAAAGCATAATGAAGATGAGTTAATAAGTCAAATTCATCAATATTGTGTTTGGGAAAGCTTCTCAAAAATCGGCTGGTTGTTTTCTTCATTTGTACCGCTCAAACCTAATTTAAGGTTTAATAGAAATCTTTTTCTCTCCATAATCAAGATAAAGCGTTCGCAGACTTTCAATGAAAAGACAATGCTCTTGTTCAATTGCATGATTGATATAATCGAATTTCTTGGTAAGTCTTGTGACAGCAAAAATTTCATCTATGGAACGAATGAATTTGAGTATATTTGGGAAAGCATGATAGATTCTGCTTTTGGTGAAAAAGATAAGACAAAATATTATCCGCATTGTTATTGGGAAATCGATGGAAAAGAATATTCTTCTGACCAATTAGAATTCAAACAGTCTGCACTTCGTCCCGACACGATAATGGTTACTGACAAAGGTACTGAAAATCAAAAAACATTTGTTCTTGATTCAAAATATTATCGGTACGGAGAATCAAGGCAACTTTGTCATCTTCCTATGTCAGGTTCAATTATAAAGCAAATAGCCTATGCTGAATATATTGAAAAAGAAGAAAATGAAGGAAGATTAAAGAAAAGTAAGTCTATATATAATGCTTTTATAATGCCGTATGAAAGTAAAGATTCCACAAATATGAAGTTTGTAGGTTCTGCAAGGACAGATTTCAAACATGAAGATAAACCATATTGTAAAATTAAAGCTATTTTGATAGATACAAAATGGCTTATTGAAAATTACAATCGAAATAATAAAATGATTGAAGAACTAGCAAACCTAATTGAGATGGAAAACATAAGAAAAAAAATTAGTCAATGATAGTTTAATGAAATTACTGTTGTTCTCCTCTGATAGAAAGCCTTTGTTCTGTAACCCATCCCCCCCCACAGCCCTAAGCTCCTCCGCCTCTAACCTGTCTTTTTCTGTCACAATGTAGTATACTACTGCTACAATATCTCAATTTTAGCGGAGTTATATATATGAGTAGACGATATTTTGTTGCCTGTGAGGATTATTTGGACTTGGAGGCATTTCAGACTCTGGTGCAGCGGCATTTGGGAGATGATACCAAGCTCTACCTTAAGCTGCAGGAGCAGGGATATAGCGGGCAGTTTTATATCGAAAATCAGTCTATCCGTGGCATAACCATTACTCAGGAGGAAGAAAACCTGGTGGTGTATATTCCCTTGCTGGCAGATTATGCAGACTTTTTCTTAGGCAAGCTCTTTTTGGACATCTTTCACCAGTTTTTGTCAGCAGAGGTACTGGACGAAGATGGAGATGTGGTGGAGGTTCGCGAATATTTTAGCGACGAAAATGTACAGCAGATGCGGAATACTGATGCCCAGCTTTTTTGGCACATGCTCAAAAACATGGACTCATCGCTGACCCTTTCCTGCGTAACAAAGGATGTGGTCTTTGGTAAGATGGAGGCAGACCACTTTCTCCAGTGCCAGCTTGATTTTGCAGAACTCAGCCAGCGTCTCACCGCCTACATTGGGGGAGCCTTGTGGGGTGATTCTCAGGAGGATGGCTCTGTGGATTCATCTGCAAATTCACCTGACGCTGAATCACTTGGGTAAGCCCCTTCAAGGCGGAAAAGGGCATGAATATCTTGGCTCGGCTTTCCAAGGGCATCCTTTTCCGCTGAGACACTTGGGGCCAGTGGGTGTAGATAATTGCATCATGATTTTCTGCATGATTTTCTGCATGATTTTCTGGATAGTTTTCTGTTTCCTTCATGCTCGGTGGCCTCCAATCTGTTGATTCCGCTCCATTGTAGTTCCTGCTAGTAAGCTAATCTTGTAGTAGCCAGTCCAGTACGTAGCACTGCTTGATTCCATCGTGAGAAACAGGGGGAACATGATCCATGGTCAGTAGAAATTTTTGATTGTTATCCTTGCATAATTGGAGGGGGCGCAGTTCTCTTTGGAGAATCCTGTCGTTTCCATCTAGCTCCATCACGGTGTATGCCACCTGATAATAAGACTTCTCTCCCTTGTGAATGGCGATAAAGTCTATCTCCGTGTCATTGACCTTTCCCACATAGACCTCATTTCCTCGCCGAACCAATTCCAGATAGACGATGTTTTCCAGAATATGGCCAAAATCCCCTGGTTTTGTTCCCAGCATATAGTATCGCAAGCCCACATCACAAAGGTAATACTTTGCTCCAGTGGAAAGATGCTGCTTGCCTTTTATGTCGTATCTTTGGACTCGGTAAAAGATAAAGCTATCCATGAGGGCGGCCAAATAATTTTCCACTGTATGAAAGGAAACCTTTCGTTGGTGGGAGGTGAGGGTATTGGCAATACTTGTTGCGGAAATGGGGCTACCGATATTGTCTGCAAGAAACTTGACAACTCGCTGGAGCATATCTGGATCGGCAATTTTTTTTCGTGTAAGTACATCCTTCAAAATAACTGTGGTGTATATTCCTTCTAGATATGCCTGTATGTCTTGCTCCTCCTCCAGCCACAGTACATAGGGAAAAGAACCAAACTGGATGAAACGTCTGAATTGTGTGGCTCGGTCTTGATTTTCTGTGAAGGCACTCAAATATTCCTTAAAGGAGAGGGGGAGCATCTTTATTTCAATAAATCGTCCTGATAAAAGGGTTGCCAGTTCCCCAGACAAAAGATAGGCATTGGAACCAGTGATGTAAACATCGGAGTTATCCAGTATGAATAGGCCATCTACTGCCCGCTGAAAATCTGGCACATTCTGGATTTCATCCAACAGAATATAGTTCATGGTATTGGCCTGAAGACGTTCCTTGATGAACCGATAGAGGGCAAGCCAATCCCAAAGCTCAATGAACTGCGGAGACTCAAAGTTTATTCTGATGATGTTTTCCTTTTTTACTCCATTGTTCAGAAGATATTCCTCGTATAAATCAAAGAGTGTGGATTTGCCACATCGTCTGATACCAGTGACAATCTTTATGAGTTGCTTGTCCTTGAGTCTAATGAGGGTATCAAGGTACTGTTTTCTGGGAATCAACTGTTTGTATGCCATATTCTCCATTATACTCCACCTCCGTATGCTTGTAAAGTTTTAGCAATTAAATGCTAAAACTTATTATGATTTATAAATTTTAGAAATAAATTACTAAAACTTTGTATAATTTATAACTTTTAGAAGTTGATTGCTAACATATAAGTCTCCTTTTTTTTCTGTTTCCTTCATGCTCGGTGGCCTCCAATCTGTTGGTTCCGTTCTCGCTTGGTTCCTCCTTCTTCCAAGTCGTGGCCCTTGATGACGGCATTTTTACCGAATTTATGTTGTATCCGCAGCAGAGTTGACTGAAGATTGTCTTCCTTTTTGAGGATTTCATCTTGGTCAAAAAGCTCTGGCTGCACCGAAGTTTTTGGGATTACGTTTACGGCACAAATATGGATGCGGTGAACCAGCAGGCTGGGATTTACTATCCTATCAAAAACCTGAAGGATGGCTGCCACCATAATGGAAGCAAGACAGCAGGGTTTTCCTACAAAGGCATTACCGTGGGCCGACTTTGGCACTATCCTGCCGTAATGGTCAATTCTCACCGGGCCATTGTAGCCATCACCTTCTTTACAGGCATTGTAGCCCACCCCTAAGCTGAATTGCGGGGCCACCAATTCCTGCTCCATCATTTCTAGTGCCAAAAGCTCTGTCATTTCTTGAACCACTAACCGTGCCTGTTGAAAGGGGTAGGGATGGGGCAACACCTGACCTGACACAATGCTCTTGTTCTGGGCCCGATACTTTTTAATATGGGCCATGGTGCAGGGTTCGTATCCCCAGGCGTGGTCAATGAGAATCTCTGCATCAATGCCAAAAATCTTGTAGAGCTTTCGTTCTCCTGCGGGATTTAGTGAACGGCGGGCCACATCTCCTAGGGTAAACAGGCAATTTTTTTCCAAGCGACGGGCTATACCTGGGCCAATCCGCCAAAAATCTGTAAGGGGGCGGTGGTTCCACAGCTTTTGGCGAAAGCTAATTTCATCTAGCTGGGCAATTCTCACTCCCCATTCATCTGGCGGTGTGTGTTTTGCCATAATATCCATGGCAACCTTGCATAAAAAGAGGTTGGGGCCAATGCCCGCAGTGGCTGTAATTCCTGTGGTCTTGAACACGTCTTGAATCACGGTTCGGCACAAGGTTTCTCCATCCAACTTGTACAATGGAAGGTAGGTGGTTAAATCGATGAATACCTCGTCAATGGAGTACACGTGGATATCCTGGTGGCAAAAATACTTGAGGTATATTCCAAAAATGTTGGCAGAATACTTCATATATAGGGCCATCCGTGGTGGGGCCACTATGTATTCAAGTTTTTTTCCTGTTTGCCTCCGTATTTCTTCTACTTTTTGCAGTACCTGAAACATTCTGCAGCGACCAGATAATCCGTATTTCTTCAATTCTGGCGTTACCGCTAGGCAGATGGTGTTCTTTCCTCGGCTTGGATCTGCCACCACAAGGCAGGTGGTAATGGGATCAAGTCCCCGCTCCACACATTCCACGCTGGCGTAAAAGCTTTTGAGGTCTATGGCTGCATACGTTCGTTCTGTATTCATCTTAACATTAGTATAGTATATATCTATAAACTTGTCAAATGTATTGTATTTGATTTAAACTTGCATTCTGAGAGAACCCTGTATACAATTTTATAGAGAAGGAATCTGAATTGAAGGAGGTTGTCATGTTTGCTCCCACTGCATCCATGCTGGTGGTGTTTACCTTGATTTGCTTTGTCTTTCCAAGCCTCGTGTATATCAGAAAGCGAAGTCATTTTGTTGATATCGTAGAAGATGAGTTGGCAGAGGAACAGCTTCGTCACAAGGGCTATCACCATCTTGTGCTAAAAAAATATCGGTGCAACGTCTATGCCCTTCGTCCCGGAGCCCGCAGTCGGGAGGAGGTTTCCTTAAAAGCCCGCCATCAGCAAAGCACTAATATCTGGAACATCATTGAATACAGTTTGGTGGTATACGGACAATGTAAGGGCCGCCACGTGGAGGTTTTTCAGTGTGACTGGACGGAGGAACGCCAGCAGCAACTGGTACGTTTTGTAGAACGGTTCAACTTTGCCACCTTGCCATCTAGTACATAAGGCAAGGTATTGCCCGCATGCATATAGTAAATGACTGCATGCATGCACATAGGAAATAACTGCATGCATACACATAGGAAATAACTGCATGCATACACATAGGAAATAACTGCATGCATGCACATAAAAAAAAGAGGCTGACTAGAAAAC
>JAEDCN010000050.1 GCA_016294105.1 Treponema sp. | reverse complement strand
CTGTATTTTTTGTGTCAATACATTTCACCTTATGGAAGTGCAAATTAAAATTTTCACTTCCTAATTATACATCCAACCATTACGAAATTCAATCTTTCACAACCTCTTTACAACCACAACCACAGCACTCCAGCAAACGCAGGAGCACCATACCGTAAAACGCTTATGTGTAAATCAACTCCGTTCCTACAACTTCCCTCACACAAGCCTGAATATTATTCATTCTTCCAATCCATTCGTAGGGATTATCTTTCTTTAATTGTTCCGTCACATCTTGTCTGTCGGCATATTCCTTTACCAGTCGAAGAAACATATCCTCTGCTTGCTTATCGACTTCTGCAAGATAACTATGCAGCTTTCCGCTTGTCAGCAGGTTCATATATAACACTTTATAGTGTTCCTTTAAATGCCTTGCATGTCGTTTCCCCCATAAACCAATCGGCTCTATTTCTTCTTCGGCTGGTACTGTGATGTTCGGCAATAAATAATCACCCACCTGTCTATAAGTTCCGCCCATTTCTTCAAAAATTGTCTTTGTCATTTTCCTTTTCCTCCTGTGATTTTTGTCTATCGTGATCGTGTATTATCACGCTTGCGACCTTTAACTGTTCTTGCCTGCTCCAACAAATCATCTATCTGTTTGCGACCAAAAACCTTACGGAGCAGGCTGTAATCTTTATTTTCTGCTTTTAGGATTTTGTTTTCTTCGGTCAATCTTTCATTGACTTTCTCCAAACGCTGATTGGTGCGGTATAACTGTGCATTCGCTGTATTCAGCCTATGATAGTTGTCCCACCCCTCAAAGCAGCGGGCAAGCACCGTTTTGACAAGTTGCTTCAATTTCCTTACAACCGGCTCTGCCATTTTGGTTTTATATGCCTTTGCAGTCATAAATTTCTCTGGTTCTGGCAACTGATATTTCGGTGCAGTATCAAGCTCTATTTCAAGATTTGACAGCTCGTCTTTTGCCTTATCATAGTTCAATACTCGTTCCGACAACACATCAAATTCAATCTGTTTCTGCTCGATTTTCGCACCTAATGCCGCCACTTCTTTTTCTCTTTCCTGCTTTTTATAATCCAAAACAGAAAGATGTTTTTCGTGTGTGCCTAAATGTTCCCACTCAATCCCATAACGTTCCATCACCGCCGCAAGCTGTTCTTTTTCGGACTGTATCCATTGCGACCACTCCGTATCGCCACGACTGCCGCCCTTAAAACCTTGCGTTGCAAGAGCCTGCTTTAGTGACACTCTTGTATCAAGTCCACGCTTGCTGCCTGTGGTAAAAGGTACAAAATCTATGTGCAGATGTGGTGTAGCTTCATCCATATGCAGATGAGCCGAGAACACCCGAAGCTGTGGATTTCGCTCCTGAAAACCCTGATAGTATTCATCTAAAATCTGCTTTGCCAGTTCTCCGTTTTCCGTATCGGCGTTCATATTTCCCTTACCGCCCACCTGTAAAATGATTTCGTGGAACGGTTTTTCCTGCTTGGAACTTCGGATTTTTTCATAATAATCTTTTATCTTTCGGTCTGACCTTATCTGCTTGGCATTGTATCTTTCCAATGCTTCATCAAACAATTCGTGATAAACTGTCTTTATATTTTCATTGCAGTAGTCGATATTGAGATGAGTACGAGTTCCGTCTACATTTTCTGCTCGGAACTTTCGGCTATTGTGATTGACCGAGCCTTTACCGACCATTGCACTTATCGTTCTCTGCATTTTTTCATCTCCCATCTGTAAATTTCAACATTCTCAGGTTTTGTTACTTTTGTCAAAAGTAACGCAAAAGCACTTTTGACGGGTACACCCATCAAAAATGCGACCTGTAAACAGGTTTTGCGTTCTCCGAAGGCTCTCCGAGGGGTGAGCGTGTGCCGGTGGCACACACGCCTGCGAACCGACCGAGCCAGCAGGCGAGACCAAAGAGCCGCCTTTGAAAAGGCACTCTCTGCACACTCCCCTAAACTTTATCCGGTGTCAAAGTGTGACGATGGTGACAATGTTTTTCACAGCGTGCTGCTCTCAAAAACATTGACACCTTTGACACCGTTTGTCACGCCGTCTGCTCGGTTTCTTTCCAAAGTGAAACCTTTCTTCCGTCGTGTGTGCGGCTGTTCTGATAACGGATACCGTAATCACGAAACAGCCTGCTTGCGTTGATACTGAGCCTTAAAGAAAGTACATTCGGCTTTATATCCACCGCAAGCCTTTCGCAAAGTTCCGAAGCAGTTCCTTCCCATCTGTCACTTTCCGAAAAGAGCGTATCCGCTATCTTCTCAAGCAGAGGTTCGGGCGGTTCTTTCCACATCTCCGTTTCCGATTTTGCAAAGTTCCACACCAATCGCTCGCTGTCCCTTACAAGATGGATTTTCATATCCTGCTGGTCTCTGCCAGCAACATCAAGTGTGGCATTGTTGGAAGTACGCTTGTCCTTACTGAGAACAAATGCACCGTCTGCCGCACCCATCAGACCATTCGTGCCTGAAATCATATCGAATATATCTTCCGATTTTTGTTTGCGTGTATGATGAACAATAAGCATTGAAACCTTGTAACTGTCTGCCAACGCTTTCAGCCTTGCCACAACATCATAATCACTTGCGTAGCTGTAATCTGCTCCGCCTGCTTCACGCACACGCTTTAAGGTGTCTATGATAATCAAGCCTGTGTCTGGGTGTTCCCTCATAAACCCTCTTATCTGTTCTTCCAGTCCGCCATTGACCGTTTTACATTCCGTTGCGAAATACAGATTGCCTGTCTCCTTTGCACCGAACATCTGAAACAATCGCTTCTGCAAACGTGGGTAATCATCTTCAAGGGCAAAATAAAGCACCGTTGCCTTACGCACCTTATACTCCCAAAGCGGTGTGCCTGTGCTGATATGATAGGCAAGCTGTGCCATCATAAAGCTCTTTCCCACTTTCGGGGAACCTACGAAAAGGTAAGTTCCCCTTTGGAGCAGACCGTCGATAAGTGGTGTCTGAACCTCAAACACCGTATCATACAGCGTTGTCATTGATACTGTTTTCAGATAGGAAGGGTCTAACTGTCTGAGTATTTCCCTTTGCATTTCTTCAAAAGATTGCTCGTACCCCTTGAAATCCGTATCCTGATTGACTATACTATTGTCAGTACATTTGGAAAGTGACTGTTCCGCATCTGTTGCCGCAGATACATTTGGAATAGTCATTTCTTTTTTATTCTCCATTCGCATCCTCTCCTTTCAAACCGCCGAGAATAATGGAAATCAGTTCTATTACACTCAGCAGTTCATCATCCACACCTTTTCCTGCTTCAATCCTTTTCAGTTCCGCAAGGACTGTGGCAAATTCCGTTTTCAACGCCTTATACACTCTCGGATTGCCCTGTACCACCACATCCTGATTTAAGCAACGGCGGTAACAATACTCCTGTTTTGGCAATCCTGATAGAGCTACAGCTCTGTTAATGAGTTCGTTTTCTTCGGGCGATACTCGAAACCCTACTGTGATATTCCTCCAACGATTTTTGTTATCTCTGTTCTTAGCTGACATTTTCAAAATCTCCTTTCCCTAAATCATCTAATTTTTCTGCCATCTCAATCTGCTTTGACGGAAAGAGGTGTGCGTACTGATAAGTAATATCAATACTTTCGTGACCAACTCGGTCAGCAATCGCCACCGCAGAAAAGCCCATATCAATCAAGAGTGAAATGTGGCTGTGACGGAGATCGTGAATGCGGATACGCTTCACGCCTGCCGCCTTTGCCCCTCTGTCCATCTCGTGATGAAGATAGCTTTTCGTCACCGTAAAGATACGGTCTTTCTTCTTCAATCCGTAAAGCATACCGAGATATTCTTTCATTTCCTCACACAGAAACTTCGGCATTTTAATCGTGCGGTTGCTCTTTTTCGTTTTCGGAGAAGTAATCACATCCTGCCCTTTCAAACGCTGATAGGATTTATTGATTGTGACTGTTTCCTTATCAAAGTTGAAATCTGCCGGAGTCAAAGCTAACAGCTCGCCCTCTCGGATACCGCACCAGTAAAGCATTTCAAACGCATAAAAGGAAACAGGCTTGTCCATCATCTCAAAAGAGAATTTCTTGTATTCTTCCTTTGTCCAGAACAGCATTTCCTTGTGTTCCTCACGTCCCATATTTCCCACCTTTGCCGCAGGATTGGAACGCAGTTCATAGTAGCGGACAGCGTGATTGAAAATGGCGGACAACTGATTGTGCAGCGTTTTCAGATACGTCTGTGAATAAGGCTTTTTCTTCTCATCACGATAGGCAAGCATTTCATTCTGCCAAGTAATAATCTCCTTTGTGGAAATCTCGCTGATTTTCAGTTTCCCGAAATACGGAAGTATCTTTGTGCGTATGATATGCTCTTTGGTAAGCCACGTGTTTTCCTTCAAACGGTTCTTCACATCATTGATATAAAGCTCCGTAAAGGCTTCAAAACTCATATCAAGGTCTGAAGAAGTCTGCAATTTGAACATTCTTTCCCATTCCTGTGCTTCTCGTTTGGTAGCAAAGCCACGCTTGCATTTCTGCTTGCGTTCCCCTTTCCAGTTCACATACCTTGCCATCACATACCAAGTACCGTTATCTTCATTCTTAAATACCGGCATTTACATTTCCCCCTTTCCTGCTCCGTAGAGCCTTTCGTAAAAATACTGGCGATTTACACGCCCTGCAATCGTAATAAAGCCCTTTGCTTTCAATTCCTCATTTAATTGTCTGATGAGTTTATATGCATAAGGTTTTGATACGTTTAGTTCCTGAGCCACATCTTCGGCTCGGATAAATCTGTTTTCCATATCCTTTTTCTTCCTTTCTTAAAATAATTTTTTGCTTGCCGCTTTCTCCGTGTTAAAGTTCCAACAGGCACTCCTGCTTGTCGGCAGGCGCTGTGCTGTCCCAATGCACCGCAGTACATCAGGCGCTCGCTCGTATAGGGGTTCCCGAAAAGTCGGAGACTTTTGGGGAAGAGGAGGAGCAGTGCAGCGAATGAGCTTTTGTGCTTGCACACAAGCGAACGATACGGAACTTGCTCCGACGAGGTCTTGGCGGTTTGGCTTTTCGGACGGTCATTCAGTTGTCGCATTAAGCATATTTGTTTAATTCGTAATTTATTTTACTAAACATATTTGCTATTGTCAAGTGGTTGCAAAGAAAATATTAAACATTTTTGTTTCGGTTTTTCTTGACTTCCACTAAACATTTCTGCTATACTTATTTCACTAAATATAAAAGGAGCGTATCATTATGGCTATCAGCGAAAGAATACATTTTTTCAGACTAATGCGTGGTATGACACAAAAGTATCTCGGTACAGCAATCGGTTTTCCAGAAAAGAGTGCTGATGTGCGTTTGGCACAGTACGAAACTGGTACACGCAAACCGAAAGCAGACCTTACAAATGCATTGGCACAGGTGCTTGATGTTTCTCCACAGGCTCTTGATGTTCCTGACATAGACAGCTATATCGGTCTTATGCACACTCTGTTTACCCTTGAAGATATTTACGGTCTTACTGTCAGTGAAGCAGACGGAGAGGTATGCTTAAAGGTCAACAAGGACAAAGGCAGAGAAGCATATGAACTCCTCAAAATGCTGTATGCTTGGAAAGAACAGGCAGACAAGCTATCTTCCGAAGAAATCAACAGAGAAGAATACGATAACTGGCGTTACCATTATCCAGAGTTCGACACCACACAGCGTTGGGCAAAAGTTCCATCACAGGAATTAAGTGACGCTCTCGTGGAAGCATTCAAAGACCACTTGAAAGATAAATAAGCACCTACAGGACCTGCCACTGGCAGCTCCCTACAGATGCTTTGGCAACGACAAAAAAGCCCTTAACTATGGTTATTAACCACAGCTAAGGGCTTAGTTTATAATATGGAATTTGTTCAGAGCCAAGCTCCGAACTTTAGTCTGCAAGCCACCTGTTAATTGTTCCGTTACCCATAAACCACTGGATAACAAGAATAATGGCACTTGCTATGACTGTTATCAATTTGTTATCAAAAGACTAATCGAAATCGCTGAAACCCGCATAAACACTGGCTTTTTTAAGCAACTCGATTTATTCCATCTCTATCGTTCCCGGCGGTTTTGATGTTAAGTCGTAGAATACGCGGTTTA
>JAEDCN010000032.1 GCA_016294105.1 Treponema sp. | reverse complement strand
TCTTTTTCTATTTGTATGCCTTTTTAGGCAATCCACAACTTTTGATTATAACTCTACTGGGACTACAAAAGCTGTAATGGGTAAAGCATGGCATAGTGCTTTTGAATCACGGCGTTCTTCTAAAGGATTTATTTGTCCAAACACAGCTAAAGAAGAAGAACAGTTTGGTAGGATAGCCAATCCTGTGGTTCATCAGACTTTAAATGAAGTGAGAAAACTTATAAACGAAATGATTTCTTTGTTTGGATATAAACCGTCTGAAATAGTACTGGAAGTTGCTAGGTCATTAAAGGTTGGATTAGAAAAACGTGAAGAAATAAGTCGTACTCAAAAGAATAATGAAACATATCGCAAAGAGCTGTTTGACAAATACTGTAAACCTCATAATTTGAGTCAAAAATATATTCAGCATTTTCATTTGCTAGAGACCCAAGGAATGAAATGCCCTTATTGCCTCGCAACAATAAATCCTGATGCAGTAGTTAAAAATGCGGTAGATATTGACCATATCCTACCAGAAAATGAAACTGCTGATAGTGCTTTTAATAATTTGGTTGTTGCCCATAAAATTTGTAATGGAAATAAAGGCAAAAGGACTCCATTTAGTGCTTTTTATGGTACTGAAAAATGGGATAAAATTTTACATTATTTGGAAGAGCAGCCTCAAATGAGATTTAAGAGATGGCGTTTCTTGTTGGATAATGAAGAGTACAAGAAATATCTTGAAGGGAAAGGATTTTTATCTCGTTTTGCCAGTGATAATGCTTATATTGCAAAAGCTAGTAGGGAGTATTTGTCATGCTTATTTGATAAAAACGCCAATGGAAACAGAAGTTCTGTTTATACGGTAAAAGGTGCTGAAACTGCTGTTTTGAGGAAAGCGTGGGGATTAAATCAGATTGGTTATGAGCTTGGTGCAATGCATTTGAAGGATACAGATGAATCAGAGTATATTTCTCATAAAAATAGAACAGACCACAGGCATCACACCATTGATGCCATTACAATGCTTTATGCTACAAGAGGATATTCTCAGTTGATAAATACTTTAACAGGAAGAGGGGTATCACTAAGTTTTGCTGAAAAGAAAATTCCTGTTCCCATGAATCTAGAAAGACTTGCAGATGCAATCTTTGATGAATCTCTTTTGTTTGATTATAATTCTGTTTTTGGGGCAGAAATATCTTTGCATGTAAAGCAAGAGTCTCGTATCAGTATAAAATATGATACAGATTTTAATGGAGAGCTTCTTAAAGGACAAACGTATGGTATCATTGGAAAGTACAAAAATGAAATTATTTTATGTATACAAAAGAGTGTTGCAAAAATAGAGGATAGAAAAAAGCTTAAAAAGTCGCTTTTTTCTGAAAAAGAGATGGCACTGCTGGATGACTCATTAAAAGAAAAACTTTTAAAATGTCAGGCTCATAATTGTGCTGTATATGAAGCAATCGAAGAGAATATACCAAAGGCGTTGAAAGTAATTCAAGATGAAAATCAAAAGAATGCTCAAGAAGGTAAACGGACTATTAAAGAGTCAGAAAAAAATGTGGAGTTGCGAGCAAAGATTATGACAGGTGGGAAATATTATGATATTTCTAAGCAAAAGAGTAATAAACTTTTTCTTTTACGAGATGTATCGGAAAAAGGCAAAGGCTTTGTAGCAGATACAGGTAGAAATCTCTGTATTGATTTGTTCCATGATAATACGGGAAAACTTTGTGGTGAAATTATCAGGAAAGTTCAGGCAATGAATAAGGACTATATTCCAGAATACAAACGTGCAGGATTTAATCTTTACGAGAGAATATATCAAGGGGATACATTGGAAGTTGATTTGGGAGAAAACACTTTTTCTGTTCCTGCGCCTGTTTCTAACTGTCAAAAGACTCTGGTTCGGGTTGATACATTTACAGAAACAAATAGTGGATTCCAAATTTATGTAACTAATTTATATAAATCTGGTGCTACTCAAGATGGTTCATTTACTCTATCTTCTGTTCAACCACGGAATGCACGGAAAGTCGTTTTATCTTCTTTGGGATATCCCTTGTATGTGTCACAAGTTTTAAAGGATAAATCATAGCGTATGGGGCATATTATAGATGTTGATGGAGTTGGATTTTTTCTTTGTATTAAAAATGGTTGTTTAACAGCTATTAAGGAAAATCGGGAATTATTATATGTCCATCCTTCTGATGTCTCGTCTATAATATGCCACGGAACAAGTCAATCTTTTTCTTCTGCCTTTATGGTTTGCTGTGCAGAGTATAATATTCCTGTTATTTTCTGTGATAAAAAACATTTGCCAATATCAATTTCATTGCCTGTAAATCAACATACAAAAACTTTTCAAAGGATGATGTTGCAGATGGAAACTTCCGTACCAACGAAAAAGCAGATATGGCAAATGATTATCAAGGAGAAATTAAAAAATCAGTCAGAACACGTTGGATTTTATGGTAATAGGAAAATCCAAGAAAAAATCATGTACTGGTGTAATTTAGTCAAATCTGGTGATACTACAGGATGTGAAGCTCTTTGCGCTCGCTTATATTTTTCTGCTATTTTTGGCCAAAGCTTTAAGCGTCATGAAGACGATGTTACTAATATTTTGATGAATTACATATATACAGTACTTCGTTCGTGTATTGCTCGTCAAGTGAGTGCTGCTGGATTGAATCCATTCTTCTCTATTTTTCATTCTAACAAAGAAAATCCAATGGCACTTATTGATGATTTAATTGAACCATTCAGACCTCTTGCAGATAGATATGTGGTTCTTATTAAGGAATTATATAAAGGAGAGAGTTGTCTTACTCCTGATATGAAACGACAGGCAATTATGATTACAAAGCATGATGTATATTTTGAGGGAGTAGAACAGGAGTTACAGGTTGCATTAAAAAATTATATTTATAGTTATATTGCTGTTCTTGGTAAAGAAAAAAAGAAGTTGGCAATACCAGAATATTCATATGATTTCACCTTATAAAACAATGTGGCTTCTTGTTGGTTTTGATTTACCTACACGAACAAAAACAGATAAGCGTTTAGCAGCGAATTTTAGGAAGGATTTATTGAAATTAGGGTTTACTCGGTTGCAATTTTCTTTGTACTCATATTATGCTCATTCAAAAGAAAAGGCTGATTCTCTTGCTAGCTTAATAGAAGGATTAGTACCACAAAATGGTCATATAACAATATTTTTTTTAACAGATAGACAATTTGCTATGTCTAAAGATTATTATGGGGGACTTAAAATTGAATCAACGGCTCCTGAACAAGGCTTGCTGTTATTCTAAAAAAAGAGCCTCCAAAACGGAGGCATTTTGCGACAGAGATGTCTTATTAGGATCATTCCCTGAAATGAAATATGATACTTCATGGTATCACGGAGCATTTTTTTTGTCAATAAAATGCTCCATAACTTTTTCTGAGAATCGTTTTTTTAAGGTAACAGGTATCGTAAATCTTTATAAAACAAAAATCTACGAACTCACTATCATATCATATTTCATTTCAAAGAACGATTCTAACCCCGCTTGATAACAAGCGGGTAAGACAAATATCATATCATATTTCATTTCAAAGAACGATTCTAACGATGGAAGCGCTTAGCTCCCAGTACGAGCATCATATCATATTTCATTTCAAAGAACGATTCTAACCGAAGGCTCCCACCTTGAAGTCAATCCTGTATCATATCATATTTCATTTCAAAGAACGATTCTAACCACCCTTGCTGGTACATCACAAGAAGTTGAATCAGATCATATTTCATTTCAAAGAACGATTCTAACTCAATTCGATTTATCGTGTTGGTCGATTTAATCATATCATATTTCATTTCAAAGAACGATTCTAACACAACTTGACGCACAGAAAAAAACAGTCAAATCATATCATATTTCATTTCAAAGAACGATTCTAACGTAGTTTTATTTTTGCTCTTGTCGTTGGTTATCATATCATATTTCATTTCAAAGAACGATTCTAACGGTGCTCCACTACTCCCGCCAGTTGTATGTATCATATCATATTTCATTTCAAAGAACGATTCTAACTGGAGCGGAAACTTCGAAGCCGTCCTACCAATCATATCATATTTCATTTCAAAGAACGATTCTAACTACGCTGAACCGCATAAAAGTATACGCTGAATCATATCATATTTCATTTCAAAGAACGATTCTAACTCACCTATGCTTTCTGTTTGGTTCAAAATTATCATATCATATTTCATTTCAAAGAACGATTCTAACGATTCCTACAAAGAAGGGAATAAGAGTGTAATCATATCATATTTCATTTCAAAGAACGATTCTAACTCTAGTTGGTTTCAGTTGAAGCGTGGGGTAATCATATCATATTTCATTTCAAAGAACGATTCTAACTAACAAGATTGTGTACTTCACTCCACCATTATCATATCATATTTCATTTCAAAGAACGATTCTAACCCCTAATTGTCGCATTACCTGCTTCAATTCATCATATCATATTTCATTTCAAAGAACGATTCTAACTTGATATCATAATCAGACACTTCTCTACAAATCATATCATATTTCATTTCAAAGAACGATTCTAACCTACTGTTTATCGTTTTCATTTTTTGAATAATCATATCATATTTCATTTCAAAGAACGATTCTAACCTTTATGCACGGCTTTTGTGCGGGGCTTATATCATATCATATTTCATTTCAAAGAACGATTCTAACAAAAGTATTTTGTAAATACTCTTCTGAAAAATCATATCATATTTCATTTCAAAGAACGATTCTAACTTTCTAAGGGTGCTGGTAAGGTTGTTGGAAATCATATCATATTTCATTTCAAAGAACGATTCTAACCAAATGAGATTCACGGTGAAATCGCCAATCATCATATCATATTTCATTTCAAAGAACGATTCTAACCGTGATTTAGCTGAACTTACTCAGCAGGCTATCATATCATATTTCATTTCAAAGAACGATTCTAACTGTATTAAAGTTATGGAGGATTTACTTATGATCATATCATATTTCATTTCAAAGAACGATTCTAACCGCGACATAGCCGAACTTACCCAGCAAATGATCATATCATATTTCATTTCAAAGAACGATTCTAACTCCTACAGGTTCCAAGAAGTTCCATTACCGATCATATCATATTTCATTTCAAAGAACGATTCTAACGAAACACGAGCACCGGCTTCATGACCAGCAATCATATCATATTTCATTTCAAAGAACCATGGCTCTGTACATTGACCATACATTCTAAGCTATTCAATCGAAAAATCGGTTATCTCTGTAACATTCGCTTCATCATCATATTCAATAATACGCTTATCATCATTCGAACAATGTATTCATGATTAACTTCTCCTTTCTATCGAATCCTATCGTAATAAATCCCCAAATTTCCAGTTTCTAAAACCGATTTAATCAATTCTGATTTTTCTTCAGGAAATATCTTTTTTACTGCGGTATACATTTCGAAAATAAAATCGAGCTTATCAACTAAATGAACAATCTCATAACGATATATTTCTGAACCTTCATTTTTTTGGATAATTGATGGTTACAAGCATAGGATAGTCTGTAAGAACAGGTTCTTTCACCTGTACGGGAACTTCTACTTCCGTTTTGTTTCCACATCGTGGACATTCATTTTGATTTGTTTCTATATTACATGGTCTACACCACATGATTGCTCCTTTAGTGTTGCAATCCTACCACAAAACAACGCTTCTTTTCCACACCCACCCCATTCCATTGCAAAGCCCCTGCCAAAGTGATACTATGAGACGATGCTACCTATGGGAGGAAAATACATGTGTCAAAAACTAAAGCTCCGTGGTTTCTTGTTTTGTCTGGTGTTTTCCCTGTGGATGGGCGTGTGTCCAAAGCTGTATGGTCAGCTGACGGTGCATTTTATTGATGTGGGGCAGGCAGATGCTATTCTGGTGGAAAGTGACGGGGAGAATATGCTGATAGATGGCGGCAACGGCTCTGATTCTTCCCTTATTTATGCCTATCTGAAAAACCACGGCATTGCTACTCTAAAATATATTGTGAATACCCATCCCCACGAAGATCACGTAGGTGGTTTGCCTGGTGCCTTGAACTATGCCACGGTGGAGCAGGGCTTTAGCTCTCATCAGGACTATAATAGTCAGGCCTTTGGGGATTACAAGAGATATCTTGCCATGCAGGGCTTGGAGCTAGAAGTGCTAGAGGCAGGAAGCAGTCTTGCTTTGGGAAAAAGTTACATCCAGGTGCTGGGGCCCTTAGAGCATGATGGGGACATAAACAATAGTTCTTTGGTGCTGTACTTGGTATATGATGAAGTTTCTTTCCTTTTTACTGGTGATATGGAGGAGGGCAGTGAATACGATTTGCTGGAGGCTAACCTAGTGCCTGACTGCACGGTGCTGAAGGTGGCTCACCACGGAAGTGACAGTTCTTCTAGCTACCGCTTTCTCCGTTCCGCCCTGCCAGAATTCGCAGTTATCTCTGTAGGCAAGAACAATAGCTATGACCATCCCTCACCAAAAGTGCTGAGTCGCTTGGAGGATGCAGGAGCTCAGGTATTCCGAACGGATTTCCACGGTCATGTTCTGGCTCACAGCGATGGTAAAAGGGTGGAGTTCTCTGTCTCCCGCAATGGTTCAGGCATTACCGCTTCTGGAAGGGAGCTATCTGCATCTAGCTCAGCACAGAAAAATACCTCGGCACAAGGGGACACATCCACCAAAAAGGAAGCTGTCACTGTTACCTACATCCTGAACACTAGTTCCAAGAAATTCCATCTTCCCAGCTGCCACTCCGCCCGCAAAATCAAGGAAGGCAACAAAAAGGAGTTTTCCGGAAGCCACCAGGAAGTGCTGGAGCTGAACTATCAGCCCTGTGGAATCTGTAAGCCTTAGGGGGCTCAGATTAATAAAAATCTTGACCAAGCACAGGTATTGCATTAAATTGTATGTATATTGTTATGCAAGGAGTGAAGAATGGCCGTTTCAAACATCACGATACGAATTGATTCAGAATTAAAAAAACAGGGAGAAGAACTGTTTGATGAATTAGGATTATCCATGACGGCTGCCATTACATCCTTTATCAAACAAGCTGTCCGCGAACAAGGAATGCCTTTTAGATTGACAAGACAGAAAAAAGGGATGAATTTGCAAACGCTGAGAGCCTTTGAAGAAATTGAAGAAATGAAAAAAAATCCAGAGGCTTATAAAGCATATTCTAATGCAGAAGATATGGTAGCGGATATTCTTCATGAAATATGAAATTAAACCTTCTCATACCTTCAAGAAAGAACTAAAGCAAGCCCAAAAACGAGGACTTGATATTAGTAAGCTCGTTAGTGTTGTTAATACCCTGGCAGAGGGGAAGACTTTAGAAGCAAAATATAAGGATCATGCCTTAACCGGAAATTATAAAGGATACCGCCATGTACAAAAATCCCCTGTATCAAAATAATTCCTCCCTCAGAGTAGTGGCATATTTGCTGGTGGTGTTTTCTATTTTCTTTTGGGGAATCACCTTTGTTTGTACTAAGCATCTGCTGATATATTTTTCTGCCTTTGAAATTCTTTTTATCCGCTTTGTTTTAGCCTATCTGTTTTTGTGGCTCCTGTATCCTCATGGATTCAAGTTGTCTGCAAAAGAAAACCTGCTGGTGGCCTTGGCGGGACTAACTGGCGTAACCCTATACCAGTTTACCGAAAACCTGGCCCTGAACCTTACCTCTGCCTCCAACGTCAGCGTCATCGTTTCCATTTGTCCCATCTTTACTGCCCTTACCGCCCAGCTTTTCCTAAAGGAAAAACACTTGACCCTGCATTTCTTTGTGGGCTCGGCACTGGCACTTTTGGGGGTGGTGCTGGTAAGCTTTAACGGCTCAAGTCACTTCAACGTAAGCCCCAAGGGAGACCTTTTGGCCCTAACCTCTGCCATTTGCTGGGGATTTTATTCCTTGTTTGTCACCCTTATCAGCAAGAAAGGCTACAACATCATCGTTGTTACCAGAAAAATCTTCTTCTACGCCATTGTCTGGATGCTGCCTCTGCTGGTGCTGGGGATTTTCTCCTCCAATCCAGAGGGCATTGCCTATGTGGAGCTTTCTGCCACTGCCAATGCCAGCCGCTTTGCCTCTCCACTGAACTGGATTCTGCTGGGCTTTTTAGGTATCCTTGCGAGCGGCATGTGCTTTGTAGCCTGGAACAAGGCCAGCACCGTCCTTGGTACCGTAAAGATTTCTGCCGGTCTCTACCTTATTCCCGTAGTCACCATCCTCTTTGCCGCCATCTTCCTAAAAGAAAAGCTCACTCTTATGGGGAGCATTGGAAGCTTGCTCACCATTATAGGCCTTTTTGTTTCTAGCAGAAATGACTCTGGCACGTAAAACTTACCATATGGAGGAGAAGTTGTGGCTTGGGCTCGGAATGTTGATTGGAAATCGTACGATGAAGTTCCCGTTCATCTTCAGCAGGTATATCTTTCTCGCCTAGGGGTGAAAAAAAGTTGCCCATCAAGAAATTTCTTGATGAGTTAGTATATACTCACCAGCTAGTAATTCCGTACGAAAATCTTGATACCATTGATTTTGGCCGACCAGTGAGTCTTGAACCCCAAAGACTCATGGAAAAGCTGCTTCTTAATAAGCGTGGCGGACATTGCTTTGAGCTTAATGGTCTTTTTACTCTTTTATTACAAAGCCTTGGATTTAATGCCTGGATGTGTCCCTGTCGTCTTTCCTGATGGACGTGGTGCACTTGAAGCTAAAACTGATGTGGTGGTGGGAAGCTGGATAGAATTGCATCGGTATCATTGGCAGGATGGGAAAGAACAGTGTGAGACTGTAATTCAAATTCTACCAGTCCCTGTATTGCTCCGGGATTTTTACGGTGGCAACTATATGCGGACTTCTGGAGACGGAGCCTTTGGAAGTCGTTTAGTGTATCTTGCTTCACCAACTGGGTTTCGTAGCATTGTCGGAAACCAGCTCAAAATAGAGGAAGCAGGAAAAAGTTTGTGTCGTGCGTTTTCGCAAAACGAACTTTGTGATATTTTAAAAGAATATTTCAATCTTGATATAATAGGGTTTTAATTTATAATTATTGCAGGAGGCAAATACATAACCAGTTCAGAAGTACGATTTTATCGTCAAGCGGTGCGGGAGCAGAAATTTATGCTAAGTCTCCTAACGGAGATAATGCCCTTCATTTGGCGGCCTTGAACCGAGAGTGTTCGCTGCCCATGATTGAAGTTCTAAACTAAACGTTCGTAACATTACTGCTTCCGTAGCTTACTGACCAAGGTTTGATACAAATGTTGTATCGCCACTAGTGGGTGGTACAACATCATTCGCGGGCCGGAGAATCGCATGACAGTGCAAATCTGTTCTTTCATATCGGGACGGTAGCAGTGGGTGGTGCAGGTGGAGCAAAAGTCCTTTGTGTTGCCGTAGGGACAGTGAGCCAGCCGTTCTGCCACATATTTTTTGAGAGAAAGGCACTGGGGGCAATCTGCCCCCTGATGATTTTTCTTACAGTAGAGGTCTATCATCAAAAAACAGACCTCTTGTTCCTTATCTATCCGCATGATTTTTTGTGTAGTCCAATGGGAATAGAATCCGAGGTTACCGCAAAATATCTACTTTTTGCAGGAGAATGGTGGTGCTGGCTGCATTGGGAAGACGAGCCTGTACTAAATCCTTTAGGTTATAGGCACAGTTAATCCAGTCGCCCTTCTTGATATTCCTGAATTTGGCATTCTTACCACCAGTAAAGGGTGTTTGTAAGCCTGTCACTGCATCTTGCATCAGGATTTGTGTTTCTTCTGTTACCCCAAAGGTAACGCTTTTACCGTCGGTGCCCAAAAGCACAATGGTCAGATTATCCTTGTTTGTCTCCAGCACCACTCCCACCTTTGTCTGGAGGGTAGCAGCTGTGGCCTTTTCTCCCAGGCTTGTGCTGGACTCGCTCCACCACTGGGAAACCGCGTCTCCTGCCTCTGAGGCTGTATGCTTGAGGTCTTGTCCCCAGTTTCCCAAGGCTTGCTTTAAGTCCTCCATGGAGCCTGAGCTGCTTTTTCCGGTATTGTCCTGGGCCAGTGTGGTTCCTGCTCCAAAAATTAACAGGGTCAGAGCCAAGGCACATAATGTCTTTGTTGTATTCTTCATAAAAACCTCCAAAGTATTTTTGGTTATCTTCTCATACAAACTTGAACGGATATATCCAATCTATACTAATAACAAGGTTTGTACTAGTCCTTGGTTACATTCTAAAAACTCCCCTTCGTTGACATGAGAGTTTTATTTCTATATTATTGAAATTATTTTAGTCGGATTAAAGTTTAGGAGCGACGGGAACCTCGTTTTCAAAGCTCCATGGAGATAAATATGAGTGCAGAAGCAAAAAAAATCACTATTCTAGATTCCACCCTGCGAGATGGCGCCCAGGGAGAAGGCATTAGCTTTTCAGTACAGGATAAGATTCATATTGTAAAGGCCTTGGATGAACTTGGCGTTGCCTACATTGAGGCAGGAAATCCCGGCTCCAATCCCAAGGACTTGGAGTTTTTTCAAGAAATACAGAAGATTCAGCTTAAGACTGCCAAGGTGGTGGCCTTTGGAGCTACCCGCCGCAAGGATGTTTCCTGTGCCGAGGATGCCCAGTTGCAGAGCCTGCTGGCAGCAAATACAGAAACCGTAGTTATTTTTGGTAAGTCCTGGGATTTCCAGGTAACAGATATCCTAAAGGCAACACTGGAAGAAAATCTGGAGATGATTCGTGACACGGTGGCCTACCTGAAGAATCAGGGCCGTCAGGTAATTTACGATGCGGAGCATTTCTTTGACGCTTGGAAGGCCAACAAGGACTACACCATCAAGACCTTGGAGGCTGCAGTGGCTGGAGGAGCCAGTGTGCTTGCCCTCTGCGACACCAAGGGTGGTTCCCTGCCTTTTGAGGTGCTGGACATTGTACGTGAAGTGGTGGCCCTCTTTGGTCAGCAGGCTGAAATCGGTATCCACTGCCACAACGACGGTGAATTGGCGGTGGCCCTTTCCCTTATGGCAGTGGAGGGGGGTGCTGTCCACGTGCAGGGAACATTGCTGGGCTTTGGAGAGCGTACGGGAAATGCCAACCTTGCTTCCATCATGGCAAACCTAGAGCTTAAGATGGGCTGCCGCTGTTTGCCAGAGGGGAATCTGAGCCAGTTGACTCCTCTTGCCAAGCGGGTGGCAGAAATTGCCAATATCAAGGTGTTTGCTGGTTTGCCCTTTGTGGGAAGCAGTGCCTTTGCTCACAAGGCTGGTATGCACATCGATGCCGTTACCAAGAATCCCTTTGCCTACGAGCATGTTCCACCAGAAAGCGTGGGCAACGACCGCGTCTTCCTTATGAGTGAGGTAGCAGGTCGTTCCACCATCATCGAAAAGATTCGTCGTTTTGATTCTTCTATTAATAAGAACAATCCTGTGGTAGGGGAGATTGTCAAGAAGGTGAAGGAGCTGGAGCATGCGGGCTACCAGTTTGAAGGTGCGGAAGGCAGCTTTGAGCTTTTGGTTCGTAAAATCATCGGTAAGTACCAGCCCTTCTTCCATTTGCACTACTACAAGACCATTGGCGAAAAGCCACCTCTGGATCAAAATCTGTGCTCCTTTGCCCAGCTTAAAATCGAGGTGGACGGCCAGATTGAGATTACTGCTGGCGAAGGTGACGGTCCGGTTCATGCTCTTGATACCGCCCTACGAAAGGCCTTGGAGCGGTTCTATCCTGCAGTTTCTCGTATCCGTCTAACAGACTATAAGGTTCGTGTCTTGGATTCCCGTTCCACCACTGCTGCCAAGGTACGTGTTCTTATCGAAAGCTCCGACGGAACCGATACCTGGTCCACAGTGGGGGTGTCCTCCGACGTTCTGGAAGCCTCTTGGATTGCACTGGTGGATTCCTTTGAGTACAAGCTTATCAAGGATATTGAACGGCGTTTCAAGAACTTTTTGTAGTTTTGCATCTTGACAGGAAGTTATCTTTCTGTTAAGATACTCAAACTATCGATTTTCGATATAACGGGCAATAGCGCAGTTGGTTAGCGTGCAAGTCTGGGGGACTTGAGGTCCCGGATTCGAGTTCCGGTTGCCCGATAAAGGAGATACACTGAAAAGTGTATCTCTTTTTTTTATATTTTTGAGATTTTAACCTTTACTTTTTTATATAATAGTGTATAATCGAGGGGGAGAGAGTTTAAAAAATATGTATAATAGGGTTTAGGTGATGTTAAAAATTGGATATAAGACTCAGGGGAGCTTCTTATGATAGACAAGAAGGGGAGAGAACACGTTTTTGATATTTATTCAGAAACGCTGTCCTTTCTCCACAAGAGTATTAATGACTATTTCTATATTCTTGATTTTCAAACAGGCAAGCTGAAAGTTTTTGGTGACATTCCAGAACAGTATGATCTCCCTTTAGATGCTGATAATTGTTGCTCTGCAGATGACTGGTACTCTATCGTGTATCCCACTGACTTAGATATGTTGAAGGATGATGTTAACCAACTGATCAGTGGTAAAAAAACAACCCACGACTTGGAATATAGACTGCGAAAGAAAAATGGTGAGGTAGTTTGGATTTCCTGCAATGGAAAGATTCTCGGTGGCAATGACGCAGACTTTTTTTGGCTCATTGGACGGATTACCGATTCCAAGTGGTCAAGTAAGGTAGATGCCCTTACGGGAGCCTTGCTTTTTGACGGATTAAAGGCAGAAGCTGAGCAAATTTTGGAAGAGGAGCGACCAGGCTTCTTCCTAATTATCGGTATTGATGATTTAAAGAAGATTAACATGAAGAAGGGGCGGTTCGTTGGAGACGAAATGCTGTGTCTCGCCGCCGATGCCATAGGAATAGAAACCTGTGGTACCCACAATATATATCGTATCGATGGTGACTGCTTTGCGGTAAACCTTCCTGACTATAGTCGGACAGAAGTGCAGGATGTTTTTAAAAAAATCCAAGAGCGACTTAAGGGTCATTGTACCGTTTCTGGCGGTTGTGTGCCCTACCGTGAGTATCATATTCCCGATAGTGATAGCCTGTGTCAGTATGCAGAAAATACCTTGGAATTAAGCAAGGTTCAGGGAAAGAACATGCTGAAATTCTTTTCCACTGCTGATTATGAGAAGGAGCTGGAAACCCTAGAGCTGAAGGAAGAGCTGATGGATGCCATTAAGGATGGTTTCAAGGGCTTTGCCGTTCACTATCAGCCCCAGATAAATCCAGAGGACTTTACGCTCTTTGGTGCAGAGGCTTTGTTGCGCTTCCATTCTCCCACCCGTGGCGTGGTGTCTCCCGTGGAATTTATTCCTATTTTGGAGCAATCCAGTTTGATTTGTGCCGTGGGACTTTGGATTTTGGAGCAGGCGCTTCTTCAGTGTGTTATCTGGCGTAATGTGGTTCCTCAGTTCCACATCAGCGTAAACGTTTCTTATACCCAGCTGCGGGATCAAAACATTGCCCAGCAGTTCTTGGAAGCCATTGCCAGAAGCGGCTTACCAGGAGACGCCCTCACCCTTGAGGTGACAGAAAGCATGGAGCTCCACGATTACCCTGAAATCAACAAGATTTTCTCCCAGCTCAAAACCATCGGTGTGGAGATTTCCGTAGATGACTTTGGTACTGGATATTCCAGCTTAAGTTGTCTTAAAGAGTTGGAGATTGACGAAATCAAGATAGACCGCTGCTTTGTAAGTGACATTCAGAACAGTGCCTACAACTATCGGCTTTTAAGCAACATGCTGGAGTGGGCCGCCAAGAGTAAAATTCGTGTGTGCTGTGAGGGTGTAGAAAGCAGCGATGAGCTGGCAGTTATTACCCAGCTGCGGCCCCAGATATTGCAGGGCTTCTTGTTCTCCAAGCCCTGTTCCGTGGAGGATTTTACCAATCTTTACATCAATCAGGATTCCTCTGTGTATCGGGAGCGTTTGGAGCGGGACAAGGTGCTGAAGGAAAATGCATCTGGTTATACTGGTCATTCTGCACGAGAATGGACAGAAGGCGAAAAATTCAAGGCGGTGCTGGAAACCCAAACTGATGTTATCTACGTTAGCGATATGGACACCTACGAGCTGTATTACTTGAATCCAGCTGGCCAAAAATTGCTGGGAACAAGTAGCTATCGGGGACAAAAATGCTATCAGGCGCTGCAGGGAAGAAATAGTCCCTGTCCTTATTGTACCAATTCCCGCTTGTCCGAGGATGAGTTCTATATTTGGGAACGACGCAATGAAATGACCAATATGCATTTCATGCTGAAGGACAAGATTATTCCTTGGGAAAATAAAAAGGCCCGCATGGAAATTGCGGTAAACATTACCGAGCAAACCAATCTTTCCAATATGGTGGAAGAAAAGCTGGACTTTGCAGAAAACATTGTTGCCTGCTCCAAGATTCTTTCCAGCAACTTGAATGTGGAAGAAGTGGTCTTGAATATGCTGGCCCTCATCGGTAGTTTTTATAAGGCCAACAGAGCCTTCTTGTTTGAGCCTGATACGGAAAATTATTCCACCTGGTCAAATACCTACGAGTGGTGCGATGTGAACATTGTTTCTCAGAAAAATATGTTCCAAGCAGTAGATGCCTGCCACTTGGAGAACTGGATAAAAAGATTCCAGCAGGATCGTTCCGTTATTGTCTTAAACTTGAAGGATGTAAAGGAAAAGTATCCTGCAGAATATGCCTTGCTGGAAGATGCTGGCATTACCAGATCCATTCTGGTGCCGGTAATCGAAAATAGTCGTCTTTTGTGTTTTGTTGGTGTGGACAATCCCTGCCACTGTATTCAGGACGATTCCCAGATTCGGGTGCTTTCCTCCTTCCTTGTTAACCGAGTGCGTCAGGAAAAGAACGAGACTCGGCTACAGAACCTGCTGGACTTTGAATATAGCAATATCTTGAGTCTCATTAACTTGGGGCTGTGGATAATCCACATTGACCGAAAAACAGGGCGGGGAGAAATGCTGGTGGATGACACCCTGCGCCGCATTATGGGTATGCAGATGGTGTTGACTCCAGAGGAAACCTATAAGTTCTGGTTCAGCAGGGTAAAGCCTGAGTACCGTTCCTACGTGGAGTCCTGTGTGGAGAAAATTGTGGAGACTGGTGCTATCGTCCAGCTGGAATACATCTGGTCTCATCCCATACGTGGAGATATTACGGTGGTTTGTACTGGTTTGCGGCGGGAGGTCACTTCCGAAAAGGTTACCCTGTCTGGCTACCATCGAAACCTACAGGATGTGCTTTGTCCAAAGATTGAAGGCTAAAAGCTGGATTTTTCATTACAATAAACCCCTAAAATTGAACTTGGGTTCGATTTTAGGGGCTTTTTTATGTAGTTTTTTGTTTAGTTAGCTTGCATCATGGAAATGCCCTGTTCTAGGTGCTGAGCGGTAATGGCTCCAGCGGCATAGGCAATGATGTGGCCTTGGGCATTGATAAAGTAGGTGGTGGGGATGGCACTGACACCGTATTCAATGGCGGCTTCCTGCTTTGTGTCAAAGTATACAGGGAAGCTGTAGCCCTGGCTGGCAATGTATTTTTCTGCAGTGGCAATGGTTTCTCTTCCGCCGTCAGTCATGTTCACCATCATGAACTGGATGGTGTCGCCGTGCTCCTTGTAGGCCGCCTCAAAGTCTGGCATCTCGGCCTTGCAGGGCGGGCACCAGCTGGCCCAAAAGTTCAGGATGATGGGTTTGCCCACCAAGGACTGGAGTTGCACCTCTTTGCCCGACGCATCCAAGATGGTAACGTTGGGTGCCTGAATGGTAGGGGCTTCTGTCTGGTTTTCCTGACTGGAACTGCCTTGGGCGGGACTGACGTTACCAGCCTCTTCGGTAACTACCATGGTTTGAGGGGCAAAGCCTTGAACCAGCTTTTCGTAGAGTACCGCTGCTGCTCCCACTACTACTAAAATTGAGCCTGCAATAATGGCTACCTTTGTTTGCTTTTTCATATTTAATAAACTCCTTGTAAAGAATTCCTACCTTGCAGTCTAGCTCAGCAGTGCAGGCTTGCCCTTTAATTTAAAAGGCAAGCTTGCCTTTTAACTCAGTAGGGCAAGAAATTGGTTCATTAATCCTGTCATCATCAGGATACCCATGAGTATTAAGAGTATACCACAAATGCGGTTGATGATGGTATAGTGCCGTTTGATGAAGTTAAAGGCTGACTTGAGACTGTCTATCAACAGGGCACTGGCCACAAAGGGAATGCCAAGTCCAGCTGAATAGCACAGCAGCATCAGCACACCAGTGAGGGCATGACCTTGTTGGGAAGCCAGCATAAGGGCTGAGCCTAGGAAGGCTCCCACGCAGGGAGTCCAGCCGATGGAAAATACCATGCCAAAGACCATGGCGGAAAAAAATCCCAACTCACGGCCAGCCATAGAATTGGATCGTCCCTTAAAAAGATTTATTTTCAGCATACCTAAGAAATTTAAGCCAAAAAATACCACGATGGCACCAGTAACAAGATTCACTATGGTTTGGTGACGGCGCAAGAGGCCACCAAGGGTTCCTGCCAAGGCTCCCATAAGCACAAAGACAAGGGTAAAGCCCAACACAAAGCCCAAGGCATTGCGGAGGGTTTTTCCTGATGAGGTCTTGCCCTCCTGAGCAGCGGTATCATTGCCTGCAAAGTAGGATAGGTAGATGGGTAGCATGGGAAGCAGACAGGGGGAGATGAAGGTGATGATTCCTTCCAAAAATGCGATGAAAAATTCCACAGATAGGCTCCTTCGTGTGATTGTATATTCTTAAAATATACAAAAAAAAGCTGTCTGGATAAATACCTTCCAGACAGCCTATGAATGACTTTATCATTGACATTTTATAACTGTAACTTTTGAAATTGAAAGGATTCCAAACGCTTTCGTTATTTGTTCAAAAGCTTTGCCATGTCGGCTTCCACGGTGGTGGTGGGGCCGATGTTAAAGTTTTCTACCAAGAAGTTCAAGATATTGGGAGAAATGAAGGCTGGCAGGCTGGGACCAAGAAGGATGTTCTTGATTCCCAAGTGCAGCAATGTTAGGAGGATACATGCAGCCTTCTGCTCGTACCAAGACAATACCAAGGACAGGGGCAGGTCGTTTACACTGCACTGGAAAACTTCTGACAGAGCCAAGGCAACCTTGATGGCACCGTAGGCATCGTTACACTGACCCATATCAAGAATACGTGGAATACCAGCAATAGAGCCAATATCCAAGTCGTTGAAGCGGTATTTTCCACAAGCCAAGGTGAGAATCATGGTGTCGGCAGGAGCCTGTTTTACAAAGTCGGTAAAGTAGTTGCGTCCAGGCTTGGCACCGTCACAGCCACCTACCAAGAAGATGTGCTTGATGGCTCCAGATTTTACTCCTTCTACTACCTTGTCGGCTACGGAAAGTACGGTGCCGTGACCAAATCCAGTCATTACCTTTGTGCCGCCGTTGATTCCAGTAAATTGGGTATCTTCCTTGTAGCCTCCCAGCTCCAGTGCCTTGTTGATAACAGGGGTAAAGTCCTTGTCTTCACCGATGTGAACCAAGCCAGGATAGGAAACAACCTCTGTGGTAAAAACACGGTCGTGATAGCTGGGGCGGGTGGGCATGATACAGTTGGTGGTAAACAGCACGGGAGCAGGAATGTTGTCAAATTCCTTCTGCTGGTTCTGCCAGGCGGTGCCGAAGTTGCCCTTCAGGTGGGGATACTTCTTCAGCTCAGGATAGCCGTGGCCGGGGAGCATTTCGCCGTGGGTGTACACGTTAACGCCCTTTCCTTCGGTCTGCTCCAGGAGCTTCTTCAGGTCGTAGAGGTCGTGGCCGCTGATGACGATGAAGGGTCCCTTTTCCACGGTGAGGCTCACCTCGGTGGGGACGGGGGTGCCGTAGGTCTCGCAGTTGGCCTTATCCAACAGCTCCATGCAGATGAAGTTGACCTCGCCCACCTTCATGCACATGGGCAGAAGATCCTCCATGGTGTTCTTGTCGGCCATGGCTACCAATGCCTGGTAGAAGCACTGTGAAACGCGCTGATCGGTATAGCCAAGGACAGCGGCGTGGTAGGCATAGGCTGCCATGCCGCGAAGTCCAAAGAGAATCAGGGACTTGAGGGAGCGGATGTCCTCATTGTCTGCCTTCCACAGGGTTTCTAAGTCGTAGTCAGGAGTGGTACCGCAGCTACAGCCGTCTGCCAAGCGAAGGGTTTCCTGATGAATCTTTTCGATAAGGGCCTTTTCAGTTTCTGGATTAAAGCTCACGTTGGTAACGGTGGTGAACAGTCCCTCCAGCATCAGCCAGTCAGTCTTTTCGGTGACGGCATCGGGCTTCTTGAGGGCAACCCGAGATAGGTTTACCAAGGCTCCGGTAATCTTGTCCTGCAAGTTAGCGGATTCTTCCTTCTTTCCGCAAACTCCCACACTTCCTGCACAGCCCTTTCCGCCAGCAGTCTGCTCACACTGAAAACAAAACATAGTATGCTCCTTCAAATTCGGTTTATAGTTTGGAATTGACCTTTGCTGGCTCTGCCAGATAAAAGTCATTCTGCAAAGATTACTCTACAATTCTTCCGTCGGTGGAAATGGTAACCACCTGCCAAGGAATGAACTTGCCACTGGCTTGCAGGGCTCGTTTTGCGGCATGCTCTATGCCACCACAACAGGGAACCTCCATGCGGGTGATGGTGAGACTCTTGATGTTGTTGTGGGTAAGGATGGCAGTAAGCTTTTCTGTGTAGTCCACATCATCTAGCTTAGGGCAGCCCACCAAGGTGATTCTGTTGCGGATAAACTCCTGATGGAAGTTGCCATAGGCAAAGGCACAGCAGTCAGCTGCAATCAAAAGGTTTGCTCCTTCAAAGTAGGGGGCATTGACTGGAACCAGCTTGATTTGCACTGGCCACTGACGCAGCTGGCTTACTGGTACAGAGCTGGTGGCTGAGCTTGTTGCACCAGGTTCTGGGGAAGTTGTGGCTGGGCGGGAAATACTTGCCATCTTGGAGCCAGGGCAGGCACAACCGTGACCAGCATGTACTGGCTTTGCAATGGTAAGCTTTGCAGCTTCTGCTTGCTGGGCTTGAGCCAGGTTGGCTTGAGCTTGATTTGCTGCCATATTTGCCATAACAGCAGCTTCATCGTAGGGCAGGGCTTCCCGCTGTTCAAAGGTAATGGCTCCTGTGGGGCAGGCAGGAAGGCAATTTCCCAAGCCGTCACAGTAGTCGTCTCGAATGAGCTTTGCCTTGCCGTTTACCATGGCAATGGCTCCTTCATGGCAGGCGGTAACACAAAGACCGCAGCCAGTACATTTTTCTTCATCTATCTTGATAATCTGTCTAACCATAAAAAATCTCCTGTTGTTTTTTGTGGGAAAACCTTCCTTTACTGTAAGTATATGGTACAACAGCTAGAAAAGCAATTCTGTTGGAATTCCAACAAAACAAGGAATATTTTGGAAAAATCTGAGTGGGGCTCCATGAAGGGGCAAATCTTGTTATGTGGATGCCCGCATTGGGGTGCTATTTTTTAAGCATTTACTAATTGCAATGAAAATAAATTTTGTTCAGCCTCAATATCTGCTTGTGATAAAATTTCAATCTTTTCGTCAGGTATTTCTAATCCCCAATTATCCCAACCAAAATAATTTCTTCTTGCGAAAAGTTCTATCTTGTTTTGTTCTGGAAACATTTTAGTAATACCATCAATTACTATTTCTGGTTTCTCGCTATGTTCTCCTCTATGAACCGATACTAATTGACGAACATTTCTTGCACCTCGTGGGGTTGGAAACTTTCCTTTTTTGAAGGCTAAAACAAATTCTGTTTGTGACAAAGTATAGCGACCTGGATTATGTACTTGCTTATCCCAAACAAAAGCAACAGTCTTATATTCAAACCCCCAAGCCTCACCTAATTCTATAGAATTTGACATTTGTGGGCCTGTAGTCCACATGAATAGAATACAATCATCTTCTGTTATTGATTGTACATCTAACATCTTTAAATCATTTAATTTTACTGTTGGATATTTAAAATTAGCTGCACTTATAAATACATTTTTTTCAAGTCTCGTTGAGGTTTAACTACATAGTTGAACAGTTTCTTGGACTTGGAAATGAGTACAGTTGATAAGCCTAAAAGGTTACCCTCTCTCTTGCAGAATTAGCACCTTTGCGGTACTCTTTAAGCTATGGAAATTATTAAACGAACTGGAAATTCAGAGGCCTACGATGGCCAAAAGATAAAAAACGCCATTGCAAAGGCCTTTGGCAGCACTGGACGGGAGGTGACCCGCCAAACCCTAGAGAATCTTCTTGCCCTTGTGGAGCAAAAGCTAGAAACAGAGGCGGTAAAATCTGTTGAGCGGATTCAAGACCTAGTTGAGCAAAGCCTCATGGAATCAGGCTTTTTTGAGGAAGGAAAGCGATACATCTTGTTCCGCCAGAAGCGGTATGAATACCGTGTAGCTCGTCGAGAATTGATTTCTCTGATTCATGCTGATGAGGAAGGGTGCGACGGTGGCCTAGACAAGGTGTTGGCTTCTATCCAAAAGACCTATCAAGAAGAAGTGTATGCCCTCCATATTTTGAAGGCAAAATTTATTTCCTTTTCCAAGGAAGATATGGGACGAACAGAACAGCTGTCTGCCTTGGTGCGGGCTGCATCAGAACTCGTCAGTCCCGAAGCTCCCAAGTGGGAGTTTATTGCTGGCCGCCTTTTGAACCATTCCTTCCAAGAAAAGCTGAAAAAAGATACAGCACAGCTGGGAATCCACAGCTTTTATGAAAAGATGGAATACTTGGTGGCAGAGGGCTTGTACGGAGACTACATCCTGCACTCCTATTCCAAGGCAGAAATCCTAGAGGTAGAAGGCTTTATCCAGCAGGATCGTGATTATCTGTTAACCTTCTCCGCCTTGGATTTGCTTTTGAAGCGATACGTTATTCGCACCCGCAAGCACATTCCCATGGAAACTCCACAGGAAATGTTCTTGGGGATTTCTCTTCATCTTGCCATGAACGAAAAACAGGATCGTCTTGGCTGGGTAAAACGATTTTACGATATGCTTTCCAAGATGGAAGTTACCATGGCTACTCCCACCTTGGCTAATGCCCGAAAGCCCTATCATCAGCTTTCCTCCTGCTTTATCGATGTGGTGCCTGATAGTCTTGATGGCATCTACCGCTCCATTGACAACTTTGCCAAGGTGTCTAAGTTTGGTGGCGGTATGGGAATGTACTTTGGTAAGGTTCGTTCCACTGGCTCTTCTATCCGTGGCTTTGAAGGTGCTGCTGGCGGCATTATTCGCTGGATTCGCTTGGTAAATGACACTGCAGTGGCGGTGGATCAGCTGGGTGTGCGCACTGGTGCTGTAGCCGTGTATCTTGACGTGTGGCACAAGGACTTGCTGGACTTTTTGGCCCTTCGTACCAACAACGGTGACGACCGAATGAAGGCTCACGATGTTTTCCCTGGCATCTGCTATCCCGACCTGTTCTGGAAGATGGCCAAGGAGGATTTGAATCAAGATTGGTACTTGATGTGTCCCCACGAGGTGTTTAATATCAAGGGCTACCATCTTGAGGATTCTTGGGGAGAGGAATGGGAGAAGCGGTACTGGGATTGTGTCCACGACAATCGCATTTCTAAGCGGGCGGTGCTACTCAAAGACGTGGTTCGCCTGATTTTGAAGTCGGCAGTAGAAACAGGAACTCCCTTTGCCTTTAACCGAGATATTGTAAACAGGGCTAATCCAAATCCTCATGCAGGAATGATTTACTGTTCAAACCTGTGCACCGAGATTGCCCAGAACATGAAGGAAGTAACCCATCTTTCCACCACCATCGAAACTGAGGATGGGGAGCAAATTGTAGTGACAAAGACAAAGCCAGGAGACTTTGTCGTTTGTAACCTGGCTTCCTTGAGCTTGGGACATTTGCCGGTAAAGGATAAGGCTTATTTGTCCAGCGTGGTAAAGACTGCCATCCGAGCCTTGGACAACGTCATTGACTTGAACTTCTTCCCCTTGCCCTATGCCCAGCTTATGAGCCAGTCCTACCGTGCTGTGGGATTGGGAGCCAGTGGTTGGCACCATCTTTTGGCAAAGAATTTTATCAAGTGGGAAAGTCAGGAGCATCTTGATTTTGCTGACCAGGTATTTGAAACCATCAACTATGCCGCCATTGAAGCTAGCTCCGATATTGCAGCAGAAAAGGGAAGCTATGCTCACTTTGCTGGCTCCGACTGGGATACTGGCGTGTACTTTGCAAAGCGAGGCTATAACTCCCCAGAATGGAAGGACTTGGCAAAGAAGGTGCATACTCAGGGAATGAGAAATAGCTATTTGCTAGCCATTGCCCCCACTTCTTCTACCAGTATTCTTTCTAGCACCACTCCTGGCATTGACCCAGTAATGAAGCGCTGGTTCCTGGAGGAAAAGAAAGGCTATATGCTGACTCGTACTGCCCCCGATCTTTCTCCTGACACCTGGTGGTACTACAAGAATGCCCACGAAATTGACCAAAAGTGGTCAATCCGTTCCTGCGGTGTTCGTCAGCGCCATATTGACCAAGCCCAGAGCATGAACCTGTACATTACCAACGAGTTTACCATGCGACAGGTGCTGGACTTGTATCTTTTGGCCTGGGAAAGCGGGGTAAAAACCGTGTATTATGTCCGCTCCAAGTCCTTGGAAGTGGAAGAGTGTGAAAGCTGTAGTTCATAATCTTGGAAGGGGGAATACCGAGTGGAAGCTGACTTCGATTTTGTCACACAAGTCATAATCGCCCAAAGCATCACCCATATCCACAGCAAGGCTTTTGAGGACTTGGACAATCTGGAGTCAATAGTCTTTCCCGACACCTACCCCTTCTGCGTCTACGATTCCTTCGACTTAGGTGTCGTTTGGGAGGAGAACTTCGATTACGAGACCCTGGAATACCTCTATAAACTGCCGGACGACAGATGGATGAGGTAGAGTGGCAAAACTCCCCATCCCAGAAATTGAGGATGGGGAGCATTTTGAGTTGTCTTTATCTACAGTGGTACGAAAAAACTGGTGCAGTCGTCGCAAGGACAGCCGCACCAGTCTAGGCCTTCAAGAGCAAGATTTAACTCCCGCAGGATTACAGCTTCGGCAGATACTTCTTCTTGAAGGCCTCGTAATGCTCTTTCAGTGCAGTATCATCTGATTTCATCAGGTCCTCAACCCAGTCGTCAGCCTTTGCAGGTGATGTTTAGGGTCTCCCTCCACACTTTGACGAGGTAATCTTAAAAATTCTAGCTAGATGTGATACCTTTTAGCCGAAAAAAATCCCCATCCTGCTAGATTGCTGAATGGGGATTGGAAGGAAGTTAGACTCTCTTCCATAATGCATTAGGCGACAATTTACCATAGATAGTATGAGTTTTTATATCACCAACCCTTTCACATAAACGAGATTCCTCTATTTTTTTTGAAATAATACTATGATAGTTTTCAAGACTACCTCTATTACCAAAGGACTGCATATATACGAGATGTTTTTCCTTATCTTTAATGAGCTCATTAATTACTGCATGAGAATCAAACAAGTCACCTGCACTAAAATTATTCGTAATGACATCACTAATTGCCTCTTCTAAAGTCATATACTACTCCCATAATAAAATATTTATACAACTATTATATCATGCCAACTACGAATCCGCAACTTATTCCTCAACAAGTCCAAGCACAACTGGAGTTCCAGAGTAGCCTGTTCCGGCGGCCACAACCACAGTCAAAGGTATCTCTATCGTCTGACCCAGCAGTGACGTTACTCCAGCATTGATAATCTCTGCCTTTACCTGCTGGCTCGCATAGCTGACAATGACGGAGGAACTCCGGGACGAAAAGAAGAAGCCATCGCCATGTCCGCCAAACTCAAAACAGCCTCCTTTTGCGTTTCTTAAATCTAGATATTTGCATAGTGTTCAGTACAATCAATGCACAAATTATACCAACTACCCTCAACTGCTTTCATGTCGATTCCCAACTCATCAAATTCATCCTGCCAAATCCGTTCCCACTCAGCAATCGTGGTGATATTCTTTCTTCCTTTCTCTCCTGGTTTGTCATATCCATTGAGAAAGCTAATGTACAGCAAGGCAGCATCTATGCCATTTTCCCGGCAAAAATATATGAATGCCAAGCGATTTGCCAACTGATATGACTTGCAGTCCGCACTTGCCCACTCATTACCTTTTGAGCTTTTATAGTGGGCGGCAACCTTACCGAATGCCTGATTTATCATTTCCACACTCTTAGGATCACTAGCCTTGCAGCTGGAGCGTGTCTCCTCCTCGTGTGCCTTTGCCTCCACAAAATACCATTTACTGCCAACCCTAAAGATGCCATCCCAGTTCTGGGCTTTTGTCTTAGAAGGCCAGAAATTATCCCACCGCTGGCGTATCTCATCAAAATTAGGTTCGTCCTTGAAACATTCAATGCCAACCCACTCAGCATCCAAGGATGCTTTCCCATAATTACTGGGATAGTCCAACCAGTGGATTTCTTCTTGTGTCCCCAGAATCTCCTGAATCCTGCCATTCAAATAATTCCTGTGGTGGCCCAAGAAGCGCAACAATTGGTACTCACTTCCATATCCCAATCCCATTTCTCCCATCCTTAGCCTCCTTTGACGAAAATGAAATACAATTGTGACTAGCTTGCCAAAATAGTTTTTTGATTGAAATGACTGACTCTCACCCTGCAAGCCCTACACAATCTCCTTAGTAGAAAATCTATGAATCGGGGTAGACAGATTTATCTACCCCGACAAGACACTACTTCTTCCTAAGAGCCTTCAAGACTAATTCGTACTTACCGGGACTGGTCTCCAACATACACAGCTGCCAACACAGTGTTGTATTGTACCAATACTTGCCGACATTAGTACGGAGAAAAGCCTTGACCGAGTCATCAGCAGGGTAAACACGCCATCCACCATCAGTCAGGAAGTAAGAACCTGCATCGGAATCAATCTGGAGCGAACCATCAAAGACATCACCCACCCACAGGTCATTGGGTATTGCCAACACCAACTCGGATTCAGAGTAGTTGTCCAACCTCCCATACCCGCCCATCATCATAACTGCAGTGGACTCGTTATACCCCACACTGTCACCAAGCCCCAACTCGATGGAACCCTCAACGAAGGTGTTCTCCCCATGAGGAGAGGAGTAAGGAATCCGCTTAGGAACTGTCCCAGAGTCCCACAAAACATTCAACTCGTCATCAGAGGATACCACATCAAATCGAACTCCTACAAGGTGACTCTCCCAAGTAGCACTGTATACATCAACAGTCTCTCTAGGGGAATCATAATCTTTACGATAACCTCTACGACCAATGTATTCACCCTCAACCAGTTCAAACTGAACCAGCGCAGTAATCAGCACCGGAGCATTGCTCTCATTCCTCCACTCACGTGCCATCCTCTCACTAGCCTGTACCGTACAACTATCAACGAAAGGCGTAACCTCATCAGCCGATGTGTATCTCAAATAATTCCAGTAACCGTCATCATCCATAGCATAAGTACCGTCGGATTCCAGAGCGAAGACAATCAGACCCAGACCAGTGCCATCAAGGCTTCCACCTGCAGAAGAGAGTGCCTCCACACCCTTCAACAGATTTTCTGTAAAGTCCCCCTGACCATAAACCACAGGTAGCTCGTCAACTTTTCCCATGAGAGAGTACTCCGGCCACCTATCAACAACGTAATCTTCCCAGTTCCCGGGTAGGCTGCTTCCCCACAAGCTACCCGCATACCACACCTTGCGTACGTCAGTGGGGACGTTCTCTGTAGATAGACAGCCAGTAACCAACAGGCTAAAACCCACCACCAGCACAAGCCCCACCTTGCAAAAACCCGCATTCAGTTTACAAGCCATAATCCATATCCTCCATAATTCGATTTTGCACTGGAGAGAAGGCACAACTCCTCCCCCAAGATTGACCTTCGGGGAACTTACTGGTATCCTATAGCTGCTACACAAAGGACGACAGATGACTCACCCGAAGGTCAAAATCAAATATGTTCTTTACTCATATTTGATTTTGTGATATGTATACCATGGTTTGATTCATTTGTCAACAACGATTAGAATTTTTGCAGGTGGAGACGATGAAGGCCATGGACATGACCCAGGAAGAATTGCAGCTACGTATAGAAGAGGGAATAAGCCGGCGGTATTCCCAGTTCGAGGGACTTATCAACGGCGAGGAATTCCGCCCCTTCCGGGAGCTGTGCATGGAGATGGCCTCCAATCCTGAGCTTTTGGGCCACGTGAAATTCTGCAACGACCTCTTCCACATCCCCCCGGTCAAGACCTTCCTGCTGTACTACCGGGAGCGGCTCCAGCCACTGGTGGACAGCAGCCTGCGGGGACTCAGCGGGGAGGACATGGAAAACAGGACCAGGATGCTCAAGCGTTCCATGGGAGCCTTCTGGGGAGCCGTCTTTAAAGGGGCCCTGGGCTACCAGACCTCCCAGACCGTCACCGTCTCCCTAAAAGACCCCCTCCCTGTCTCCACCGCCAGCTACTTTGTCCTGACTGCGGAGGGGTGAGAGGCTAAAACAAGTCTGAGTGAGTGCCAGTACGAGAAAGCTCCAGAATGAGTGCTTCCTCATTTATAGAATAAATCAGAAGCCAGTCTGGCTGAATGTGACATTCCCGATGCTTCGCCCAATCTCCTGTCAACTGATTCCTTGTGCCGTGCTGGTAGTGGCTCTTGCCGGAGCAGTTTGTCCAGAACTTCAATAAAAAGACGCTCGTCTCTGCCCCGTCGCAAAGCCAATTTGTAGTCTTTCTTAAATTGCGTGGAATACCGTGGCCTAAGCATGGAGGGAATCCATCAAGTCCGATACGGAGTCAAAGGCTGGACTCAGGTTCTTTCCCTCTTCCGTCTCCTTCAAAACCCTTGCCGTAAGCTCATTTGGAGTGCTGTACCCTATCTCAAAGGGTATTTTCCTTTCCCGAATGACTTGCTTGAGAAAAACATTTATTGCGCTTGTCATAGAAAGCCCAAAATCCTCAAAAAGACGTTCTGCCTCCCGCTTTGTCTCCAAGCTCGTGCGAATATTTATCGTTGTCATTGACATAAGGCACCTCCAGATGCCATTAAATATAATACATTGTAATGCAAAATGCAACATTTTTACATAATCAATGACCAAATTGGAACAAGCCCTTTAATCTCCAGCCCGCCATTGCCAGCCGGAGCCGTTCCCGCTATACTGATTGCAGGAGGTGCCCATGACCCTTGTGATACAAAATGCCGACCAGAATTTGTTGTCTATGCTCAATGCAATCAACAGGATGCGGCCGCAACCATACACCTATTTTCAGGACGATGACTTTTCCGACGAGTTCATTGCTTCCATCAGGGAGGGTGAGGCGGAGCTCTCGCAACAAAAAGCAAATGGCACCTTAGAAACCTTTTCCTCCGCCAAAGATGCCTTTGCCTGCATTGTATGAAATACAAAATTTTCCTTACTACTCGGTTCAAAAAGGATGCCAAAAAGCTTTCAGAGCAAGACAGACAAGCTGAAAGGCTATCGTGATTGCCACGTCAAACCGGACCTGGTGCTCATCTACAAAATCGAGGATGACATCCTGCTCCTTTCCGCCTATCGAATCAGCTCCCATTCAAATCTGTTCTAAGGCGTTCATCCCCATCCCAGCGCCAAGCTCCCGCCATTGCCTGTGTAGTTCCTGCAACATTGGAAGCAGGAAACTACAAGGTGCGGGTAACAACACAGTTCCAAGGCTCAAAAAAATTGCGAAAGGAACCACAAAGTTTTGCCTTTAATGCCACCTTTACAGTGGTATAAGGTATAGAACCCCACACTTCCGGCTGGCATTCTTTGGAATGTCAGCCTTTTTTTTCGATGGCTTAGAATCTTTTAAATGACCGGTCGTTCGCACGTTTACGACTGGTCGGTCTTAAAAATAAGAACGTCTAGTCTAACTTTAAATACCAATCGTTCGTAAACCTTAGACCGACCAGTCTAACTTTAAATACCAATCGTTCGTAAACCTTAGACCGGCCGGTCTTTTTTAAACGAACGACCAGTATTTTTAAAATCACTGGCTTAGCTCCTCCAGATGAGGATAGTGTACAATAAAGCTCTCAAATTGGGGTAGAAAAAAGCCATTGAAAAATCCAGAATGTTGGTTCCCACACTAACAAAAGGAAAAGACAATGGCCAAGAAGAATGATACAAGATTTTTTGAAAATAAGCTACTGGATTTTGTAGCAGCAAAAGATCCCCTGCTGGAAATGCTCCAATGGATGATGGACAAGTTCATGGAAATAGAGGTTGCCCGCAAGACTGGAGCCCCCAAAGGGAGCCATTCGCAAAGTCGCACCGGCTACAGGTGCGGCTATAGGGTCCGGAGATATTGTCAAATGTTGTGGATTGAAGTTTGAAATGGAAGCTATCTTCTCTAAGAACTGATTTACTTCATCGGCATAGATTGATTCAATCAGTTTCCTACTCTCTTCCCTGATTTTTTCTTCCAAAAAATCAAAGCATAGACTCTTTTCTTCTTCTGCAATTAACTGTAATATAGCCATAAGAGGTTTCCTTCGGTGTGTGTTTTTT
>JAEDCN010000031.1 GCA_016294105.1 Treponema sp. | reverse complement strand
AAAAATCTGGCTTTTTTTTTCAGGCCTTAAAATTGGAGACCTTTTTCAGTGGCCTGCATTTAATCGGGGGCTTTTGTTTTTTTTGAATCTGTTTGTTGGGACTGGGTCAAGAGCTGCTCTACAACCCCAGACTTACAGATTATTTCCTGTCAGCGGAGGTTTTTCCATCTGGGGTGATGATAGTATCTATGATAATCCCCTTGTCCACGGCAGTGGAAACCACCAACTCCTTGGTATATTTCTTTGAACCACGAGGGTTTGCATGGGGCTCTGCATCACCGATGAGGATAACCCGTCCTTGGGCTCCTTCTGTCCAGTTGTAAAAATCCATGGAGCCGTAGAGGGCCTCGTACACTGCTTCTGGTACGTCGCCCCCCTCGTTTCCTCGAATGGTAAAATCAAAAAGATTGCTTTCAAACACTTCCAGAGAAGATGTGGAAGGATAAACCTTTACAGGAAGACCTTCGTAATCGTAGTTATCAACATAGTCACGATACAGCAGCAGTCCCAGCTGAACGGGAGCGGTAAATTCTTCCAGCAGTGTCTGGAGGCGGGGAATAAAGTCCTTCCGTAGTCGTGCCACATCATCCTTCATGCTGCCTGTACTATCCAGGGCAAAAACAATATTTGCAGGACGACTGGGATCAAGGCTCTGTAGAATTTTCAGAATATCGTCGGTGATGGTTTCTGGTCCCTTGGAATAGGTGATGGTGCCTCCTACCTCCTTGGCGATTTGGTCAAAGGCAGAGACGGCTTGGGGATTATAGGAATCGGTAAGGGCCACTGGCTTAGGCTCATCAGGGGTAGGTTTTCCTAGGTCGAACATAAAGGGATTATCCTCATAGCCCTTGCTGTAGTCACCGTACAAGGCACCAAAGGCTCGGATATTGATGAAGGTTCCCACTCCCACCTGTACCAAGCCGCTTCGGGACCAAGGGTAGCCGTACTGAATCTGGGCGGGAATATAGAGACAGAAGGCAGTTCCCAAGGTGGGGTGGATTTCTGGGGTGGAGTCTATGATGCTGAATTTGGCGTATTCTGATACTAGTGGCTGGCCGTTCAGCAGCCGTCGCTCGTTGCCGTTGGTTTCGTTCCACTCCAGTGCACGATAGGCATAGTTGGTGGCCATACCGTCTGCAGAACGGGTGGTTTCTGTCAGCAGTACGGATTCCATTCCAGGCTTTTGACGGATATAAAGCATAAAGCCTTGGATTTCCCCATCCTCCTGAAAGATGGTGTCCAGAACAATGTCCTGAATATCAATGTGAAGAGACTGGGCCCAAAGACTTCCAGCCAACAATACCAATGTTACACAACCGACTAAAAATTTTATTCCCTTCATGTCACATATTTTCGGCAGGATGGGAGTAGTTCCATCATTAAAAATACCTTATAAGCATTCTGGCGGAAAAAAAACCCTTAGTTTTGAAAACCAACTGGTAAAAAGCCTATACTGTAAGTGGGTTGCTTTTTCCAAGCTGAAAATCCTGATTTCTTGAAATTTATTTCTTGACAGGCTTACTAAATCGGTTTACTATGTATTTAAGAGAGTGTTAAACAAAGAGGATGGGACTGGTGAAAAGTGTCATTTTTGTATCAGTTCTAGCACCAGTAATTCTGGTGCCAATCCCCATCATACACAAAGGAGTTTTTTATGAAGAAAGCACTTGGAATCGTTCTGATGCTGGCAGTAGCAGGAAGCATGCTGTTTGCTGGTGGTGGAAAGGATAAGGCTCAGGAAATCTACTTCCTGAACTTTAAGCCAGAAATCGCTGATGTATATGAGGCAAAGGTTATCCCTGCCTTCCAGGCTGAAAATCCTGGTTACAAGCTGAAGGTTGTAACTGCAGCTTCTGGAACCTATGAGCAGACATTGAAGAGCGAGCAGGCAAAGTCAAATCCTCCTGTTATCTTCCAGACAAACGGACCTGTTGGTCTTGAAGGATCCCGCAACGATGCCGCTGCATTAGACAACACCAATTTTTACAAGCTGTTGGCAGACAAGTCCATGGCTCTCAAGCTGGACGGAAAGGTTGCAGCAATTCCTTATGCTGTAGAAGGCTACGGAATCATCTACAACAATGCCATCATGAACAAGTACTTTACTCTGCCCAACAAGGCTGTAGCAATTAACTCTGCAGAGGAAATCAAGGACTTTGCCACATTGAAGGCTGTAGTTGAGGATATGCAGAAGAACAAGGATGCCCTGGGAATCAAGGGTGTATTCGCCAGTACTTCCATGGCCGCTGGAAACCAGTGGAGATGGCAGACCCACACGGTAAACGTTCCCTTGTACTATGAATTCTTGAAGAAGGCTCCCGAAACCTCACCTGTTCTCACTGGGCTTGCTGCAGAAACCTTGGACTTTACCTACAACAAGAACTTCAAGGACTTGATGGATCTGTACACCAACAACAGCCTTACTGCCAAGACCTTGCTGGGTTCCAAGAGTGTAGATGATTCCATGGCTGAATTTGCCTTGGGTCAGTGTGCCATGGTTCAGAACGGAAACTGGGCAGCTGCTCAGATTTTGGGAACACCTGGAAACAAGGTTGCTTCTGCTGACATTAAATTCTTGCCCTTGTACATGGGTATCGACGGTGAAATGAATGCCGGTTTGTGTGTGGGAACAGAAAACTATCTGTGTATCAACAAGAATGCCAGTGCAGAGGCTCAGGCTGGTGCCGATGTATTCTTGACCTGGTTGTTTAGCTCCCCCACCGGAAAGAAGCTTGTTTCTGAAGACCTGAAATTCATCACTCCTTTCAATAGCTTCAGCGAGGCCGAACTTCCTACCGATCCTCTTTCTCAGCAGGTAAGCATCTGGATGAACAAGAGCGGTGTTACTTCCATCGGTTGGACCTTTGCTGCTATTCCATCTGAGGAATGGAAGAATGCATTGGGTTCCGCATTGTTGGCTTACTTTGAAGGAAAGTCTGACTGGAATACTGTTGTAAAGACAGCTCAGGACCAGTGGGCCGCTGAATGGAGCATCAAGAACAAGTAAGTAATTGATTTACGGGACTCGTGTCTTTTGAGGCGCGAGTCCCTTTTTTTATGGAGATTCAGTATGGTTATGGAAAAATCCTTGGGAAAATATTTTCCCCTTTTTGCCCTTCCAGGCATCCTATGCTTTCTCATGGCCTTCCTCATTCCCATGTTTATGGGAATCTACCTGTCCTTTTGTGAATTCACCAATGTGACCAACGCCCAGTGGGTGGGGCTGGACAATTACGTAAAGGCCTTTACTATCGACAATTATTTTAATTCAGCTTTGTGGCTTACGGTAAAGTTTACTATTGTATCTGTCTTGTCCATTAATTTCTTCGCCTTTGCCCTTGCTCTTATGCTTACCAAAAAGCTGCCGGGAACAAATGTGTTCCGTACCATCTTCTTTATGCCAAACCTCATCGGTGGTATTGTTTTGGGCTGGATTTGGCAGGTGATTATTAACGGTGTGCTGTACAAGTACGGGGCTACCATTGTGAGCGATCCAAAATATGGATTTTGGGGCTTGGTGGTGCTGATGAACTGGCAGAATGTGGGATATATGATGGTTATCTACATTGCCGCCATTCAGAATATTCCAGGAGACATGCTGGAAGCTGCAGCCATTGATGGGGCTGGTTGGTGGACTACCCTTACTAAAATCATCATTCCCAGCGTCATGCCTTCCATAACAATCTGTCTTTTCATGACGGTAACAAATGGCTTTAAGCTCTTTGACCAGAACCTGGCTTTAACTGCTGGTGAGCCAGGCAAGCAGACAGAGCTTTTAGCACTGAACATCTACAATACCTTCTACGGACGCACTGGCTTTGAGGGTGTTGGCCAGGCAAAGGCGGTGGTGTTCACCATCATCGTTGCCGCTATTGCCTTGTTACAGTTGCGGATTACTCGTGGTAAGGAGGTAGAGCAATGAGCATGATTCAAAAAAACAAGTCTACCAAGTGGTTTATCTTTGCTTTTTTGGTGGTGGCTGCAATCTACGTGTTGTTTCCCATTGCGGTGGTTCTCATGAACTCCTTCAAGGGTCGACTCTTCATTTCCACGGAACCTTTCTTGTTGCCTTCTACTAATCCTGACAATCCCACCTTTGTGGGTTTGTCCAACTACATCACCGGTATTACCAAAATCAAATTCTTCAAGGCCTTTGGTTATTCTCTGTGGATTACGGTGGCTTCTGTGGCAGGAATTTTGCTGATTAGCAGCATGTTAGCCTGGTTCATTACCAGAGTTAAAAATAAATTCACTAGTGGCGTGTACTACAGTCTGGTATTCTCCATGATTGTACCCTTCCAGATGGTAATGTTTACCATGAGCAAGATGGCAAATATGTTGCATCTGGACAATCCTATTGGAATTATCCTGATTTACATTGGCTTTGGTTGCGGAATGTCCACCTTTATGTTCTCTGGCTTTATCAAGTCAATTCCTCTGTCCATGGAAGAGGCTGCCATGATTGACGGTGCCACGCCGCCCCAAATCTTCTTCCAAGTCATTGTTCCTATGCTGAAAAGTACAGGCATTACCATCGCCATTCTGGAGATTATGTGGGTCTGGAACGACTATCTTTTGCCCTATCTCACTATCGGAACGGACTACAAGACCATTCCCATTGCCATCCAGTATTTGCGGGGTGGCTATGGTGCGGTAGACATGGGCGCCATGATGGCCATGCTGGTGCTTGCCATGCTTCCTGTGGTTATCTTCTATCTGTCCTGTCAGAAATACATCATCAAGGGTGTTTTGTCTGGAGCTGTCAAGGGCTAGGCGCTGGCCTGCGGCCAGCTTAACGAGTTTCGTTCCGAAACTCGGGCAAGATGGCTAGGCGCTGGCCTGCGGCCAGCTCAGCGAGTTTCGTTCCGAAACTCGGGCAAGATGGCTAGGTGCTGGCCTGCGGCCAGCTTAGGGAGTTTCGTTCCGAAACTCAGGGGCTACAATTTTTTTGAAAACAAAGGGTCGTCTTTACGACCCTTTGTTTTTATGGTAGTATTGGGAGGTTTTATGTCGCAGCCTTCATCAATTATCTTTAATGATGTGGGCTGGGAGAGGAGATATAATGTCAAAGAATGATCAGATTTTAGGGCCTTCTGACCGGCCTCCTCTGGTACGCTGGATTCCCCTCAGTTTTCAGCACGTGTTTGCAATGTTTGGAGCCACGGTACTGGTTCCTCTATTAACAGGATTAAGTCCTTCCACTGCCTTGTTTACAGCTGGAACTGGTACCTTGCTGTACATTCTGATTACAGGAGCAAAGGTTCCCGCCTTCTTAGGATCATCCTTTGCCTTTATTCCTGCCTTAATTGGTGTCGCTGGTGAATTCGGTATGCCCTATGCCTTGGGTGGAGCCTTTTGTGCTGGTATTTTTTACGCTGTAGTGGCAGGAATCGTTCGGCTGGCTGGAACAAAGTGGTTAGATAGAGCTTTGCCTCCCGTTGTTATCGGTTCTGTAATCATCGTAATCGGCTTGAACTTGGCTCCCACTGCCATGACCTCTGCCATGATGAACGGTGACCAGTATTCCTTGGTATATTTCTCCATTGCCCTGGTTACCTTGGCCATTGCCATTATTGCCACTATCTTTTTCAAGGGTTTCTTCAACACCATTTCCATCCTCATCGGTTTGGTGGGCGGTTATCTTTTCACCCTGATTATGGGAATGATTTTCCCCGCCTACAAGCTCATCGACTTTACTATTGTACAGGAATCAAGCTGGTTTGGTGCCCCTCATTTTGCAATTCCCAAGTTCGGCATTGTGCCCATCGTTACCTTTATCATCGTATCCTTGGCTACCATCTGCGAGCACCTGGGAGACACGCTGGTTACTTCCCGTGTTGTGGGACAGGACTTTTACAAGGATCCCGGTTTGCACCGCACCTTGCTGGGTGACGGTGTTGCCACTGCCTGGGCTGCTCTTTGGGGTGGACCTCCAAACACCACCTACGGAGAAAACATCGGTGTTATGGCCATTACCAAGGTATATAGCGTTTGGGTTATTGGTGGTGCTGCTGTAGTTGCCCTGCTTTTGTCCTTTATCCAGAAGTTCGGTTCCATTATCCAGACCATTCCTGGTCCCGTTATGGGCGGTATTTCCATGCTGCTGTACGGACTGATTGCTTCCAGTGGACTTCGCACCATCGTAGAAAGCGGTGTTGACTACAAGGATAAGAGAAATCTTACCATTTCTTCTGTAATCATGGTTATCGGAATTGGTGGTGGAATCCTGCAATTTAATGTAGGAAAAGACTTTACCTTCTCTTTGGGTGGTGTTGCTCTGGCTACCGTTGTGGGAATCCTGTTGAACTTGATTCTTCCCAAAACTGTTGATGCAGAATAAGGTTCAGTAATCACTGCAATAAAAAGGGAGAAGCCGTTGTGGAAATAATATCCACGCAGCTTCTCCTTTTTTTATTAACGTAATTCTTGGACGCAAAGCCCCGAGGCTGTCATTTCCTAAGATTTATGTTCAATTACTGCTTTATGGCCTGCTGAACTTTTTTCAAATCGGCTTGCAATGTTCTGTTTCCTGGTACTTCCATCAAGCCCTGCTGCACCACCTCCAGTGCCTCCTGATATTTTTTCTGGTTGAACAAGGCTGCATAGGTATTGTGAACAGTTATAGCATGATTGCTCAGGCATTGTTTTTCCAGATTGGAAAGGAGGCTACTGGTTCCTAGTGCCAACACTCCCTGTCGAGCCACTGCTGCTGCCTCTAAAAATTGCTGCTGGTCCACCAAAGCCTTGATTTGTCGTTGCCACTGAAGCTCTCGGTTTTCTTTGAGCTTTGCAGCTCCCTTTACTGTGGATGCTAAAGGATGGTCTTCCATAGTCTGCAAAAAGGCTAATGCCTCAGCAGGCTCCATCTGGGTAATTCCCTCCTTCATCCTGCCAACAAAAACATTCAGAGCCACCTCATCTCTTACACTTTCGGAAAGCCGTTGTTCCCAAGTTTCATATATCTGCTGCGCCTGCTGGCCTTGCAGCTGGTTCAGATACTGCACCACGGATTTGTGTACCACCATATCAATACAGTTCTGCCAGATGGGGCTTATTCCCCATTTTCCCAAGGCAGCCTCCATCCATTCTAGAGCTGCAAGGCTACGTCCCTGTCTTTGCAAGTGGGAAACATAGTTTGTGGTTACAATGTCAAATTCTTCTTTTACCTGTTGTGCTGCGGTGGTTTCTTCCTTGCGGGTCAGCTCGTAGCGGGCAATGGAAAGGGGGACTGCCAGCCGATAATCATTGTTTTTCATGGCTAGGATGCTGATGTTGCCCCCCACTAACGAGGCCAAAACTCGGTCGCTAATAATAATCTTGTTTTGATAGGATTTTTGTGGAATCATAGCCCAGCTGCTCTGTCCCTTCTTTTGGGCAGGAAGGGCCTTCTTTGTTCCTGGATCAAAGCCGTAGGGATTGGTGGTTTCCACTTCAATCAACCTGTCTGCTGTCTTTACCGCACAAAAGCAGTGGTCCGTTGTCTTGTAAACCTCTGTTTCCAGGCCTGCTTCCTTTGCCAAGGCAACGTAGAGAAGGGTGGAGGAAACACAGTTGTACAATCCCTTCTGAAACAGAACGGAAATGCTAGATTCCAGTTGAGAATATTTTTTCAGCACATCCCGATACAAAAGCTTCAGAATTGCCTCTCCCCGCTCCTGTAGTTCCATCTGCTGGTAGGTTTTAGACTGTACCTCCTGCACCAGTTTTTTGTACTGTTCCAGCACCACCTGTCCTTCTGGAGTTTCTGGGGCACAGGAAGAAAAATCCAAGCCTACTTTAATTAAGTCTAAGCCGATCAAGCTGGAAGAAAAAAGTCCAGTGTCCCGTTCATACTGAGAAATATAGGTAAAGGCTGGCTCCAGAGGTACCGTCAGCTGCTGAAGATTTCCTTCTGTCTGGGAAATGGCTGGAAGGGTGGTTGCTGCCAACAGAATGAAAAAGAGAAGCCCTGTCTTGGGCAGAAAAACTTTCATTTGAGTCATGGCTCATTCTATCATGGGAAACTGGTGGGGGCAAGGGGGAATTAAAACATTGCAAGTATTGAAAAAATACCTCTCATAGCTTAAAATTCAAGCCTTGCTATAAAAGGTGTATTTTGTTACAATAGCCCCCACGGATTGTAGTTTGACTGCAGCCGAATTTTGTACATCTTTTTGGAAGGACTTTACCATGGTTGTAATGAAATTTGGTGGGTCATCCGTTGCCAATGCGGAACGGATTAAGCATGTTGCTTCTATTATTGAGTCTTATGCAGACAGAAAGCCTATTGTTGTGCTTTCTGCTATGGGAGACACCACTGACCATCTGCTGGAAGCTGCCGACATGGCAGTGAAGGGTGAGGTTGCCATCGCTCGAATAGAAGCCCTCCATCGGGAGACTGCGGATATACTGGGTGTGGATTTTGCTCCCATCCAAGAACTGGTGGAGGAACTTGATACCCTTCTGACTGGTATTTCCCTTCTAAAAGAATTGACAAAGCGGACTCGGGACTATTTAGTTTCCTTTGGTGAGCGTCTTTCCGTTCGCCTTGCCGCTGCCTATCTCAACAAAATTGGAACCCCTGCCCAGCACTACGATGCTTGGGATGTAGGCTTCCTTACTGATTCCAACTTCATGTCTGCTGAGCTCCTAGAAGAGACTTGGGCTTTAATTCCCAAGGCACTTGGTGGTTATAAGACTGGAGAGCTCAAGGCTATTCCTGTAGTAACTGGTTTTATCGCAAAGGATAAAAAAGGCTACATCACTACCCTTGGTCGTGGTGGAAGCGATCTTACTGCAACCATGCTAGGTGCCGCCCTTGGTGCTGATGAGGTGCAAACCTGGAAGGATGTAAACGGTATCCTTACTGCTGATCCCCGCATTGTTCCCCATGCCCGCACCGTTTCAGAGGTTACCTACGAGGAAGCTGCCGAGTTGGCCTATTTTGGTGCCCAGGTGCTACATCCCCGTTCCATGGTTCCCTGCCGCAAGACAGGAACTCCTGTCCGAGTAAAGAACTCCTACAATATCGAGTCTCCTGGCTCAATCATTGTAAACGAGCACACCAGCGAGGTGGGGCCTGTTCGGGCAATTACTTCTGTAAAGAATGTTACCCTTTTGGATATTGTTTCCACCAGAATGATTGGAGCCTCTGGTTTTATGGCCCACATCTTTAATCAGTTCCTGAAGTGGGACATCAGTATTGATGTTATTGCCACCAGTGAGGTTTCCATCTCCCTTACCGTCAACAATAAGGGTGATTTAAGCGGACTTCTGGCAGATATGCAGGGCTTGGCCACTACAGAATGCAAGCGGAACAAGTCCATCGTCACCGTTATCTGTGACGCAGACAAGGCAACATCTATTTTGGCTGATGGTTTTGCCGCTTTGGTAAAGAAGAACATCAACGTACAGATGATCAGTAAGGGTGCTTCCAAGGTTAATATCAGCATGATTTGCGACGATTCAGAGGCAGATCTGGTGGTACAAACCCTTCACGATGCATATTTTCCTGGTTAAGTGAATAGAAGGAGGCAAAAATGAAGATTGCAATTGTAGGATACGGTCAAATGGGCCACATGATTCATTCTTGTGCTGAGGCTGCTGGGCATCAGGTGGTAATTACTGCCGACCCCATGGCTAAAGATGCCTCCTTCACCTTTACTGCTGGTGATTCCGCCAGTCTCGCTGCTGCCATCAAGGAAAGCGGGGCTGAAGGAATCATTGAATTCAGCCATCCCTCTGCAGTTATGGCCAATATCCGTTGCCTCCTTCCTACAGGTATTCCTTTGGTGGTGGGAACCACTGGTTGGACTGACCAAGAAGCAGCGGTTGCTGACCTTGCTGCTCAGAGCGGTGGAACCTTGATGCGCTCCGCCAACTTCTCCGTAGGTGTTAACATGTTCTACCGCATTGTAGAAGAAGCTGCCCGTCTGCTGAAGGATTACAGCGAGTATGATGTGGCAACCTGGGAGGCCCATCACATCCGCAAGGCAGATAGTCCTTCTGGCACCGCCTTAGAAATTGCTCGCCGCATTATGAATGCCAATGGTACAAAAACAGAAATGGTGGTGGATGCCTTCCATGAAAAGCCTCAGTCCCATCAACTCCATGTTTCCAGCACTCGTTCTGGTTCCGTACCCGGCACCCATACCGTATTCTTTGACTCACCCGCCGACACTATCGAGCTTACCCATCGTGCCCGTTCACGGGAAGGCTTTGCTAGCGGTGCCGTTCAGGCTGTTGTTCGCCTAAAGACTGCACTGGATGAAGGTCGCCTTGTTCCAGGAAAATTGTACGGCATGGCAGACTTGTTTTAAATAGCTTAAGTCTCTGCATTTTTAATCAATTTTTTGCATTACTTTTAAACGATAAATTTATCTCGACTTGAAAAAAATCTTGTATTCTACTATACTGCTTTGCAGAAATCGTTATACATTATTTTATATGGAGGACGTATGACAATAATTGACATGCTCCAGCAGAGTCTCTTCTTGACCTTGTTGGGAATGGGTGTTGTTTTCTCCTTCCTGATTATTCTTATTGTATGTATGACCTTGTCTCACAAGGTAATGCATGCCTTAAAGCTGGATCAGGAACCTGTTGAGCAACAGAAGCCATCTGCTGCTCCTGCCGCAGCTGGACAGGACGGAGCCGTAATTGCCGCCATTGCCGCCGCAATCCGGGAAAAACAAAGTTAATTGACGAGGAGATTTGAATATGGCAAAGAACGTAAAGATTTCTGACTTGGTGCTGCGAGATGCCCACCAGTCACTTCATGCAACACGTATGACTACTGCTGACATGCTGCCTATTTGTAGCAAGTTGGATTCTGTAGGATATTTTAGTTTGGAAGGCTGGGGTGGAGCAACCTTTGACTCCTGCATTCGCTTCTTGAATGAAGATCCCTGGGAGCGCTTGAGAAAGCTTCATGCTGCATTGCCCAATACCCCCATCATGATGTTGTTGCGTGGCCAGAACCTGCTGGGGTATCGTCATTATGCCGATGACGTTGTAGATAAGTTCGTTGAGGCTGCTGCCCGCAACGGTATCGGAATTTTCCGTATCTTCGATGCTTGTAACGATCCTCGCAACCTGAAGCGTGCTACAGATGCCGCTAAAAAGACTGGTAAGCATGTTCAGATGGCTATTTCTTATGCCACTACTCCCTATCATACAAAAGAGATTTATGCCGATTTGGCTAAATCCTATGCAGATTTCGGTGCAGACTCCATCTGTATTAAAGATATGTCTGGTTTGCTGAAGCCCTTTGAGGCCTACGACTTGGTAAAGGCCATCAAAGCAAAGGTTGACCTGCCTATCGAAATCCATACTCACGCAACTACTGGTTTGTCTGTAGCCACCTTGTTGAAGGCTGCTGAAGCTGGTGCAGAGATTATGGATACTGCTATTTCCTCCATGTCCATGGGAACCTCTCACAGCCCCACAGAAACAGTAGTAGAAATGCTGAAGGGAACCGATTTGGACACTGGTCTTGACCTCGATACCTTGCTGGAGGTTGCCGCTTACTTCCGTGACGTTCGCAAGAAGTATGCAAAGTTCGAATCTAGTTTCTTGGGTGCAGATACCCGTATCTTGGCTTCTCAGGTTCCTGGTGGAATGCTGTCCAACTTGGAGAACCAGCTGAAGGAGCAGGGGGCATCTGACAAGATTGACGATGTATTGAAAGAAATTCAGGTTGTTCAGAAGGATTGTGGATACATTCCTCTCGTTACACCTACTAGCCAGATTGTTGGTACTCAGGCTGTATTCAATGTACTCTTTGGTCGTTATGCTAAGTTGACTCAGGAAACTCGTGACTTGGTAACTGGTAAGTACGGAAAGACTCCTGCTGCTGTAAACCAAGACCTGTTGAAAGAATCCTTGAAGCAGAATGAAATGGACGCTGCCATTACCTGTCGTCCTGCCGACAATATTCCCAACGAGTGGGACAAGATGGTGGAAGAGGCTAAGGCAAACGGTGGAAATGGTTCAGAAGAAGATACTCTTACCTATGCCATGTTCCCCAAGGTTGCTCCTAAATTCTTTAAGGAGCGGGCAAATGGTCCTGTTTCCTCCGACTCCTTTGTGGTTAAGGCAGCTCCTGCCGCAGCACCTTCTCAGGGGGGTAGCTACTCTGTAACAGTAAATGGAACAGCATACAATGTAACCACAGGTCCTGCTGGTGACACCATGAGCGTAAACGTAAATGGAACAGCCTACAACGTAAGCTTCGGTGCTGCTGGAGCCGCTCCTGCTGCCCCTGCCGCTGTAACTGTTTCTGGTGGAGCCACCATTACTGCACCTGTCGCTGGAACCTTGCTGAAGCACGTTGTTCCCTCTGGTTCAAACGTAAAGAAGGGTGACACCGTTGTAATGATTGAGTCCATGAAGATGGAGCTTGAGGTTAAGGCTACTGCTGATGGTCCTATTACCTACACAGTACAGCCTGGTACCCAGATTGCTGCTGGTGAGGTTATTGCCAATATCGGTGGTGGTGTTGTAGTTGCTGCTCCTGTAGCTCCCGCTCCTGCTGCCGCCCCCGCAGCTGCTCCTGCCGCCCCTGCTAGTGGTGCTGGAACTGTAGTTGCCGCTCCTGTAGCTGGAACTCTGCTGAAGACCATGGTTGCAGAAGGTGCTACTGTTAAGTCTGGAGATACCATCATCATGATTGAGTCTATGAAGATGGAGCTGGAAATCAAGGCCGCATCTAACGGTGCTGTTCACTTCCTGTGCACAGCTGGTACTCAGATTACTGCTGGACAGGCATTGGCAGAGATTCGTTAAGAGGAGAGGCTATGTTAAATAATCAACAGGCATATAAGCGGCAGGTGTTGAACGCCATGATGATTATCCTTGGTATTGCCATGGTAATCTCTGTTTGTTCCACCGTATTTGCCGCTAACGACAGCGGTGAGGTAGCTTCCTTTAGAACAATGGGAACAGCTATCATCAAGGGATCCGAAAATGTTCCCTTCATCGACCCTGTAAGCTTTATTCAGAATATTTGGGAAAATACAGGTATTAATCAGATTATTAATGGTGAGATTCCTGCTCCTGAGCATGTGGCTGCAGAAGATCCCTTTGCTGGAATTACAGCTCCTGGTTGGCAGAAGCTTTTGATGATTGCTGTAGGTTTCTTGATTGTATACCTTGGTGCTTTCAGGGGATTTGAACCCTTGTTGCTGATTCCCATCGGATTTGGTACCATTTTGGTAAACGTTCCTGGTGCAGGTATGTTCAATGAAGGAACTGGTATGCTCCGCATCATCTACGATGCTGGTGTAGGAAATGAGTTCTTCCCTATGCTTATCTTTATGGGTATTGGTGCCATGACTGACTTCGGTCCTCTTATTGCAAACCCCAAGATGGCGTTGCTGGGTGGTGCAGCTCAGTTGGGTGTATTCTTCACCCTCTTTGGTGTTGCATTGATGAACTTAATTCCTGGTATTGACTATAATATGCTTCAGGCATCAGCTATCGCCATTATTGGTGGTGCAGACGGTCCCACATCTATCTATGTTTCTGGTAAGCTTGCTCCAGAAATGATGGCCGTTATTGCTGTTGCAGCCTATTCCTACATGGCATTGGTTCCCATGATTCAGCCACCTATCATGAAGCTCTTGACTACAGAGAAAGAGCGAAAAATCAAGATGAATCAGCTTCGCTATGTGTCTAAGACAGAGAAGATTGTATTCCCTCTTTTGTTGTTGGTTCTAACGATTTTGTTGTTACCTTCTGCCGCTCCTTTGATTGGTATGTTGGCATTTGGTAACTTTGTAAAGCAGTGTGGTGTGGTTGACCGTCTTTCCAAGACCATGGAAAATGAGTTGTTGAACATTGTTTCAATCCTCTTGTCCTTGGGTGTAGGTTCTCAGATGACTCCCGAAAAGATTATCAATGGTAATTCCTTGGGAATTATCGCCTTGGGATTGCTGGCCTTTGCTGTTGCAACTGCTGGTGGTCTGATGATGGCAAAACTCATGAACCTGTTCTTGAAGGAAAAGATTAATCCTCTCATCGGTTCTGCTGGTGTATCAGCTGTACCAATGGCAGCTCGTGTTTCCAATAAGGTTGGATTGGAGTATGATCCTTCTAACTTTTTGTTAATGCATGCTATGGGGCCAAACGTTTCTGGTGTTATTGGTACCGCTATTGCTGCTGGTGTATTTATTGCCACCTACGCAAAATAAATCAGTAGCAGGAATTATTTCTTGTTAAAAGAGAAGGCTGTCTTTAGAGGTTTTAATAACTTCGAAAGGCAGCCTTTTTCATTGATTTTTACTAAATAAAAACCCTGCACATCTAAAGGAAGGCAGGGGCTAAACAATCTATAAATAAAATAAGTTAATTAGTCGTAATCGTCATAATCCTCGTCAGATTCTTCGATGTCGTAGAGTGATTCTTCATCATAGTCATCGTATGACTCCTCATCAAAGTCCTCATCTAAAAACTCATCGTCCTCGAAGTCGTCGTAATCTACTTCATCGTAGTTATCATCATCAAGATAGCCTTCATCTTCGTAGCTATGGTCAAAACCATAGTCACCCAGTAAGGTTATTTCCAGCGCATCGCTTGCATAGGGCATGTACAAGTATCCTCGTTGTTTTGTAGAATTATAAACCTATATTATAGGTGGCTAGTGTCTCTGTCAACTAGCCATATCAAAAAAAATAAGAATATGAAAAATCTAAATAAAAGAAAGGTTCAACTATAGTATAAGGGTTTGACAAATATCTAACCTTTATGTATAATGTCATTGCTTATGTTATGTGATGTACGTGTTTTGGCTCCTGCGAAGATTAACATAGGTCTTCGTGTTATGCCGGCTCGTGCAGATGGATATCATGGTATTGAGAGTATTTTTCAAACCATACCGTTTTACGATAAGCTGGCCTTGCAGAGGATTGGAGATTCTGGAAGTAAGTGTCATGTTGTTTGTAACGGTATGATTCTTCCGGAAAGAAATACTCTTACATCTGCATACGAAGTGTTTTGCGAAGTGACAGGTGTATCTGAATCTCTGAAGGTTTATTTAGAAAAGAATATTCCTTCAGGTGCAGGTTTGGGTGGAGGTTCCTCCGATGCAGCTTCACTAATCAACGCCTTGGATGCAGTGTATGGCACCAACTTATCTTCAAATCAAAAGCATTATGTTGCAAGTAAGGTAGGTAGTGACGTATTCTTTTTTATGGGATGTAGTGATGTAGCTACCCCGTTTGCTGCTGTTGTAGGTGGTAGGGGGGAAGTGGTTAATTCCATCATTCCTAGGCGAGACTTATTCTATGTTTTAATTTGTCCGGACGTCCATAGTTCCACGGCAGAAGCTTATCGGCTTGTGGATCAATGGTATGAACCAAATTGGAACTGGGATAGTTATTCTGCTGAGCAGCTTGAAAGTGTTTATAACAACCCTGTGGAAGCATGGGATTTTGTAAACAGTTTCACGGCACCTTTGGTGCAGCATTATCCGTTGATTGGAGAAGGTTTGCAAGACTTAAAGGATGTTGGTGCATCTTTCGCACAGATGTCAGGCTCTGGTTCTGCAGTGTTTGGTATCTTTAGTACAAAAGATTCGGCAGCCTGTGCGTTCCTAAAACTTCGTAAAAAATGGAAGCAGTGTTATACATTTGCTTTTTCTTGATTTTGCTTGAGTGAGATGTTTGTCTAAAGCTTAAGGAGGATGAAGTTTTGAAAATAACGGAGGTAAGGATACGCAAGCTATCTGTTGAAGGAAAGCTTAGAGCGTATGCAACAGTAACCTTTGACAATTGTTTTGTAGTCCATAATATTAAGATTATTGACGGTAAAGCAGGATTGTTTATAGCTATGCCAAGCAGAAAAACTGCAGAAGGTACTTACATGGATGTGGCACATCCCATTAGTCCAGAGTTTAGAACTGAGTTGCAGGATACGATTATTTCGGAATATAATGCTGGTCATGTGGAGCTGGTTTCTAATCCAGAAGACATGCTAGATTGATATTTTGGGACGTCGGCAAGTGGTAAGCCCCCGGCTTTTGGTGCCGGTATTCCGTAGGTTCGAATCCTACCGTCCCAGTAATTTTATACACAGGATAGAGTTTTAGTCCGTGTAATTAGTTGATAAGGAGTTCCTCAGATGGATCAGTTTGTTGTAAACGCTACTATCCGTAAAGATACAGGTAAGCGTGCTGCACAGAAGTTGCGCCAGAATGGTCGCCTTCCTGCTGTTATGTATAATTCCAAGGGTGAATCCGTCATGTTGGATGTTGACGAGGCTGAATTTACAAAGGTTTGGAAAAATGCCACACCTTCTACCCTTGTAAATCTGAAGGTTGATGGAAAAGATAACTTGGCTTTTATCAAGGATACTGAGTACGATATCAAGAGTGACAAAAATCTTCATGCAGACTTCCACGTAATCGATGAAGACAAGCCCTTGAAGATGAATATGAAGATTCACTTGACTGGAAGCCCTGCTGGTGTTCGTGAAGGTGGTCGTTTGACAGCTCACCACTCACAGGTTGTTATTCAGTGCTTGCCTAAGGATTTGCCTGCTCGTATTACTGCAGATGTATCTGCTTTGGGAATTGGTAACAAGTACTATATTAAGGATATTCCAGTTGCAGATGGAATTACTGTGTTGACCGAAGGAACTAACTTGGTTGCCAGTGTTTCTGCTCCCAAGCGCTAAATAAAACGATAAAGGCTCGGTGAAAGCTGGGACTTGAGTTGAAAGAAGATGTCTGAAACTTCGGTTTTGGGCATCTTTTTTTTCGTATTTTTTTATGGATTCTCGTAAGGATTTTTTGAAGGAGCTTGTTGCAGGATTTGAGTACTGTGGCTGCTCATGTCAGGATATTTTTAGTTCTCGCAAAAAAATAGGTTTTGGTGTATCTGGTGGTGCCGACTCCATGGCTCTCTTGTACAGTGCCCTTTTGCTCAGGAAATCACTTTTTGGAGAAGCTGGTGCTGAATTCGTGGTGGTTTCGATTAACCATAATATTCGGTCACAAGAAGAAAGTCTTGCAGATAGCCTTTTTGTAAGGGATTTTTGTAAGGGGGTTACTGGTGTAGAGTTTGTATTGGAGGAGCTTCCTCGTGGCAGAGTGGAAAAAGAAGCTGCAGTGCGAGGAAGGGGAGTGGAGGAAGCCGCCCGTTTTTTGCGATACGAAATCTTTCAGTCGCTAATAAAAGAAAAAAAATGTGATTATTTTTGTCTAGCTCATAATCAAAATGACCAACTAGAAACTTTATTGCTGCGTTTTTTACAGGGCAGTGGAGATGGGGAGGCTCAAGGGATACCAGCAGTTCGAGATTTGTTTCTAAGACCAATGCTACAAATACAGCGTAAGGATATAGAAGATTTTTTATCGGTGGAAGGTGTTGGTTTTCGGCGTGATGCAACAAACGAGGAGAACGACTACCTTAGAAATAGATGTCGCAATCTTTTGGTGCCACTTTTAAACAAAGAATTTAAGGGTTGGGGTGGAGCTGTTTTAGTCGGTGCAAAAAAAAGACAGGCAGACAGTGATTTTATCACATCCGTGCTGCCAAAGGATTTTTGGAAGGAAGATTCTGAGGGAAATTTGTATTCTCCGTGGAAGGCTTTTTTTGACCTGCATCCAGCCTTGCGGAGAAGGGTATTATTTCAAGGATTGAATCAGTTGGGACTGGACCGCCGTGTTCCTTTTTATCTTTTGGAAAGCCTTGTGTCTTGGGAGACTGGATGTCCCTGTGGGAGAATCTTTTCTATTGGTGATGTGGAAGTACTTGTGCAAAAAGAAGTACTTTGGATAAAAAAGCTGGTAGAATCAGCTTGTGAGGTTGGATTTTCTCTTTTGATTGAAAAACCTGGTTTCTATATTTTAAGTGGCAGACAAATTTCCATTCATTCTGGTACTTGCCCTCAGGGGCAATCCCTTGTGTTTGAGGGACAGCATTTTTTTTCTCCTTTTGTAATCAGAAGTCCTTTACCAGGCGACAAAACCCTTGTGGGAGAAAAGATTGTGGGTGTTCAAGAGGTTTTACAAGGTGATTTTCGTTCCTGTGGACAGCAACTTGTGGTGGTAGAAGAAATTGGAAATCCTTTAGTGTCAATTATTGTTTTATCGTGATAGATTTGCTATAATGCCCAGATATGTCCGACAATAATATGAATAAGAATCCTCGTGGAGGAAAAAATCCCAGAGGAACTGTTGATTTTGGTTTTATTTTTTTTCTGGTGATGCTTGCAATCACTGGTCTTTTTTATTTTTTGAACAATAAACTGACGAGTCTCCCAGAGATTCCTTATTCCTCATTTTTATCTGCAGTGGAAGCTAATCAGGTGTTGGAGGTGGAAATAACCAACGATTACTTGATTGAAGGGGTTATGGAATCCATGGAAAATGGAGGTCATAGCTTTTTTAAAACTGTGATTCCTTATAATGATGATCTGCTGATGCCGCTGTTGGAGGAGCAGGGAGTGAAGGTAACTGGCTTGAAAAAAGGCCCCAGCATTTTAGATACACTGCTTGACACCCTTCCTATGCTCTTGATAATGCTGCTGGCATTTTCTTTGATTATGCGTCAGACCATGGCGGCAAATGCTAAGGGGATGCAGTTTGGTAAAAGTCGGGCTCGTTTGTACAATGGTGGCAAAAAGGTTACCTTTGCTGATGTGGCTGGACAGGAAGAGGCTAAGGCTGAGCTAGCAGATATAATTGACTTTTTGAAAAATCCTAAGAAATATACCGCCATCGGAGCAAAGATTCCCACGGGAGTACTTTTGGTGGGTAATCCTGGTACTGGAAAAACCTTGCTGGCTCGTGCCGTTGCTGGTGAAGCTGGCGTTTCCTTTTTGCACATTTCTGGAAGTGATTTTGTGGAGATGTTCGTTGGTGTGGGAGCCAGTCGCGTGCGGGATTTGTTTGAGCAGGGGCGTCGTATGGCTCCAGCCATCATTTTTATTGATGAGATTGACGCTGTGGGACGCAGTCGTGGTGCTGGCGTTGGTGGCGGTCACGATGAGCGTGAGCAAACCCTGAACCAGATGTTGGTGGAAATGGACGGCTTTGAAAACAAGGACGGAATCATTGTGCTGGCGGCCACCAACCGTCCCGATGTTCTTGACCCAGCCTTGCTGCGTCCTGGTCGCTTTGATCGCCAGGTAACGGTGGCTTTGCCTGATATGAAGGAGCGGGAAGCAATTCTTGCTGTTCATGCCGCCAAGGTGCCAGTGGATTCACAGGTGGATTTTGGTCGAATTGCACGGGCTACCCCTGGCATGAGTGGAGCGGAGCTTTCCAGCTTGGTAAACGAGGCTGCCTTGTTTGCAGCGGGAAAAAATCAACAGACTGTTACAGAGGTGGATTTTGAGCTGGCTCGGGACAAGCTGCTGATGGGTGTTGCCCGTGAATCCATGGTAATTTCCGAGAAGGAAAAGCGTATGACTGCTTATCATGAGGCGGGCCATGCCTTGCCCTACTACTATCTTGAGCATGCTTCTCCCCTTCACAAAGTTTCTGTTATTCCCAGAGGTCGTGCATTGGGTGTGACTGTGGGCATTCCTGAGGAAGATTCCTATTCCCATACCCGCAGCTGGTTGGAGGATCAGCTGGTGATTTTGTTTGGTGGTTATGCTGCTGAGTCTTTGGTGTTCAATGACACCACCACAGGCACCCAGAACGATTTGCATCGGGCAACAGAACTAGCTCGTCGCATGGTTTGCCAGTGGGGTATGGCCAAGGATGTGGGAGCAGTTGCTTATAATCAAGACGATGAGCCAGTGTTCATGGGGCGGGATTTAGTTCGCCATAAAACCTACTCAGAGGAAACTGCCCGCAGAATTGATGCGGCGGTGGAATCCATTCTTGGACAGGCTCGCCAGCGGTGCTCCGATATTCTTTCCCAGCATAGAGACCAGCTAGATTTGCTTGCCACTACACTGATTGAAAAGGAAACCCTGAGTGATGAAGAAATTCGTCAGTTATTGGGGTTTGATTCAAGAAAAAGTGGGGCAGAATCCACAGATGTACCGATAGTATAGGATAGGGGTCTCTTGTATTTTTTATTCCCGAGATTCCATCAGAATTTGAGGAGTGTCCATGAACAAAAATAAATTCAGCATACTTGTGCTTCTTGTTTGTTGTTTTGCTTTTATCGGCTTGCCTCTTGTTGGTGAAACTTCTACTGCAACTACCTCATATACGGCTTTGGCAAATTATCGGACTGCTGTTCGCTGTTATCAGCAGGGTAAGACCTATCTTGACCATAGCCAGTGGACCAATGCTCTTTCTCAAGCTGAATTGGGATTAGGCTATGATGAATCTATTTCTGACCTGTGGTTTTTAAGTGCCTATGCTGGCTATCAGCTGGGGAAAACTCCTTCAGAGGTGCTTCCTGCAACAAAAAAAGCAGTTGAACAAGACAAGTGGGTGGATTATAACAAGGATGGTGCCCTGCTGTTGTATGCAGAGTTGCTGTCCCAGACGGGAGATTCCCAGCGGGCATTGCGTTATCTGGAGGGGGGACGAATTTTTCCCTCATCCTCCCGTGAATATCTGAAAATCCTCTGCTATTATCGGCTGGGAACTGAAGAATCCTATCAACAGGCTCGTAAGCTGGTTTCCGAGGCTTCTCGCTTGTATCCGGAGGATATGCGGTTTGCTCAGGTGTTCTTTGCCTACGAGGTGAAGGCTGATTTGAGCTTTAGTCCTGCTGCCGAAAAGCTGGGAGAAACCTTTGCTCAACGCTTTGATGAATTAGGTGATTATCCAGTGGAGCTGTATCTGCTTTCAAGTCTCTTTGCAGAAGCCGAGGTGGGACAGCGTCGGCTGCAGTCCTTTGGTGTATCAGGAAATCGTCATCCTTTGTATGCCAGCTTGGCCTTAAAGTCAGGACTGCTTTCTGAGGCTCAAGCCTACGAATATTTTTGTTCCTTTGCATCAAATTCAATTTCTTTGGCTCAGCTGGAGAGCTTTGCCAGTTTGCTGACAGAGTCTAGCACCAAGTCTGCTTTGAAGGCTTTTCTCAATGGATTTCGGGGAACAATTACCCAGGATACAACGGGAGATGGCATTGAGGATTTACGTATAATGTACGAACGAGGGCGACCAAAGCAGATTCACTACGACAAAAACCAAGATGGGGTAGAGGACTGGGTTGCTCGCTGTGATTTTGGCGTTCCCACAGAATTGCTTTTACCAGAGGCAAAAACCTTTGTGTGCTACAATAAGTATCCCTTTGTTTCATCTATGGAGCTTCTTTCCATGAGCTTTAAGTTTGTGGATGGTGCCTTGGAGTGGACCCCAGTTTCCATCATTCCCTACGAACCATTGACTCGATCATTGGATGGAGGAGAATTCTTCGTTCCTCAGCTGAAAACTGCACCAGAAGGGCTTTTCCCCGCCATGCGGACTTTGGCAGAATCTGCATATGTAGTAAATTATCCAGTAGCGGAGCGTCCTCAGGCCAAGGTGGAGCTTTCTATTTTGGATGGAAAGGTTCGTTCCGCCCAGTACTACGAGGGAAAAACATTGTATGCCCAGCTTGCCTGTGAGGATGGTCTTCCAAAAACTCGAAATGTAGATTTGGACGGTGACGGCTGGTTTGAGCTAACCCAAAACTTTGGGTTTTCTGCAGAAAAATATCTTGATTATGCTTCCCCAGAGGAAATCCTCACTTTATACGAGGAGCTTTTGGGTTCCTTATTCTTCCCTCAAGGAATCTTCATTCAGCAGGTGCTTTTGGACAAGGACCTGGATATGGAATTCGATTTTGGACAGGAGTATACTAGTGGTAGGGGCATTATGTCTATTTGGGGCAATCCTTTAACTCAAGACTGGAGTGCCCAGTACATTGCGGAAGGTGGAACACAGAATTCCACAGCACGGTTTAAGCTTCCTAGTTCAGCTGATATTGTTTCAGTTTATTTGGAAAATCAAGTGCCTGTCCGTGTTACCACAGAGAATGAAGATGGTTTAGTCTATAGAGATTTGACCATTGTTCCTGTTGAAGGAGTGTACTGGTTAGGTGAGGCTGGTTCTGCTGATGTATCTGTTTATCTTAAAAAGAAAATAGACGAGGTGGGGCAACAGGGCCGTTCAATGATCATCCAGATGGAAAAAAAGGCTTCTTCAACTCCTGGAGCACGATGCTCTGGAATTAAAATCTCGAACTTCTATTTTGGAGTTTTACTTGATGAATAAAAGACTCGGGCTAGTTTTTCAACTGGCTATCTTTTTCCTCCTCATCCTGGCTGGTTGTCGTTCTACTTCCCAGGATGAGTTTGTTCCACTGGATTACACGGAAGCAGATGTAATCCAGAATGAAATTTCCATCATTACCAAGCTACTGGAAACAGAAAGTGTTCAAGCTCTGTGGCGTGCAAGTTTGTTACAACGCAATTCCTTTGTTGACCATGAAGCTATTGCTCAGGTGCTGGAGCTTTGTGGTCAAAAGGTTCTGCAGCAGTATCATGCAGCCCTCGATTCTCGCAAATATCTTGAGGCTCGCAGGTTGCTGTGGTCTTTGGAAGCTGTTGACTATCCCCTAGATGAGGTGATAGAGAACCATCACCAACAGCTGGATGAAAAAATAGCTGCTACTGTTCCAGGCTATGGGGTGGCTCAAGATGCTCCCCATCCAGTGGCAGATTATATTCGTGGTACAGTTACCATTTGGGTGGATCTGGGCATTCAAGTGTCTCGTGGCTTGGGGTATGCCAACAGGGCCATTGGTTCTGGTTTTTTCATCGATAAAAAAGGCTACATCATTACCAACTATCATGTGATTCAGCCTGAGGTTGATCCAGAATACGAAGGGTATTCACGCATCTACATAAAGCTTTCCTCTGATCCTGAAACAAGAATTCCTGCCAAGGTTGTGGGTTGGGATCCTCTGCTGGACTTGGCTCTGCTGAAAACCGAAATCGATGCACCCTATGTTTTTCCTTTGGGTTCTTCCCAAGACCTTGACGTGGGACAGCGGATTTATGCCATCGGATCTCCTGCTGGCTTGGAGTGGACCTTGACCTCTGGCATTGTTTCTGCCAAGGGACGCCGTCTTTTGGCCATGGGACCGGTTATGCAGATTGATGCCGCTATCAATTCTGGTAACTCAGGTGGACCGATTATTGATGAAAAGGGCAACGTAGAGGCCATTGTTTTTGCAGGAATGCTGGAATACGAGGGCTTGAACTTTGCCATTCCTGTGGAATATCTGAAATCTCAGCTACCTATTCTTGCTGCTGGGGGATTGCGAGAGCACGGTTGGATTGGTGCCTTTGGAAAGGATAACCCTGTGAACCAATTTTCTGACCCCCCCCAGGGACTTTTGGTGCAGTATCTTATGCCCGGTGGTAGCGGTCAGCGTGCCGGCTTAAAAAAAGGTGATGTGATTACAGCTGTCAATGGGATTGCAGTTACAGGGATCGATGATTTTCACAATATCCTTAAAACCATGGTGCCAGAAACGATCGTTACTCTTTCCGTGTTTTCTCCAGCTACTGCTGATGAGGTTCCTAGTTCTGAAAGGCTTTTATCTGTGTATCTTGAAAAGAGGCCAAAGCAGCCAGGCTATGAGATTTATCAGCGGGACTTGATTTCTAATGCCTTCCTACCCATTTTCGGTATGGAATTGCAGTCTGCCACCGCCAAAAACAAGAAAAGCTACACTGTAGTATCGGTTCTGCCTGGTGAGATTGCTGATGAGTCAGGTTTTTCTGTTCATGATCCAGTGGATATCATCAAGATTGAGGTTCCTAAAACAAAGGATGCACTGTATGCCCAACTGTACACCAAAAAAAGAAAGAATGGATACTTTGAGGTAAGCATTGGTGTGGCGGCTCCTCTGGACAGTCCCTTCTATTTCTAATACAATAGTTTCACAAAAAAAATCACGCCTCTTGTAGTTTTTCTCAGGAGGCTTATTTATAGGGAAATTATGGCAGATTTAGCACACAAGAGAAATTTTTGTATCGTGGCCCACATCGACCACGGAAAGTCAACCCTTTCTGATAGATTGATTCAGAAGGCAAAGATTATTGATGACAGACAATTCCAGAACCAGATTCTTGACTCCATGGATATTGAACGTGAACGAGGTATTACCATAAAAAGTCAGGCTGTAACCATTCCCTATACTGCCGCTGATGGTCAAACCTATGAACTGAATTTTGTTGATACCCCTGGTCACGTGGACTTCTCCTATGAGGTTTCCAGAGCTATCGCCTCCTGCGAGGGTGCCTTGCTGTTGGTGGATGCAGCCCAGGGTGTTGAGTCTCAAACTCTTTCCAATATGTATATGGCTTTGGAGCATAATCTTGAGATTGTTCCCGTCATCAATAAAATCGACCTGCCAGCTGCAGATATTCCTGGGGCAAAACATCAGATTGACCACGATCTTGGTTTAGATGGTGAGTCTGCTGTCCTTGTTTCTGCCAAGACGGGAAAGGGTGTAGATGAGCTTTTTGAAGCCATTGTAAATCGATTCCCAGCTCCATCTGGCGATCCTGCAGGAAAACTTCGGGCACTGATTTTTGACTGCCACTACGACCCCTATCGTGGTGTTATCGTACACTTGCGAATGATCGACGGTTCTCTCAAGCCTGGTCAGACCATTCGCTTTATGAATAGTGGCACTGAATACAAGGTGGAATCAACGGGCATTTTCCGCATTAAGCTGCAAGAAACAAAACAACTGGAAGCTGGTGACGTTGGGTACATTATTGCTGGAATTAAAACTGTGTCTGATGTTCGTGTTGGAGATACCATTACTTTGGCAGAAGATCCAGCCCAAGAAGCCTTGCCTGGTTTTAAGGAAGTAAAGCCGGTAGTATTTTCCTCCATCTATCCCATCGACTCCAACGATTACGAGGAATTGCGGGACAGCATGGAAAAACTTACCCTCAATGACGCAAGCCTTGTATACGAAAAGGACTCTTCCTTGGCTTTGGGACACGGTTTCCGCTGTGGATTTTTGGGGCTTTTGCACTTGGAAGTTATTCAGGAGCGATTGGAGCGTGACTACGATCAGGCTGTTATCTTTACCGCTCCTTCGGTACGTTATCTGATTAAACTGACTAGTGGTGAGGAAAAATATATCGACAATCCCGCCGACTATCCCGACCAAGGACGCATTGCAGCTGCCCAGGAGCCTTACATTCGGGCTTCCATTATAACTCCTGCTACCTATCTTGGTTCCATCATGGCTCTCTGCACAGAAAAGCGTGGTATTCAGACAAACATGCAGTATCTGGATGAAAAGCGGGTGGAAATTACCTATGAAATGCCTCTGTCAGAAGTTTTGTTCGATTTCTACGACCGTCTTAAAAGCTACAGCCGTGGGTATGCATCCTTTGACTACGACATTATCGGTTATCAACCTACAGAGTTGGTAAAGATTGATATTCTCATCAACGGAAAGAGTGTGGATGCCTTGGCCCAGCTGTCATTCAAGGGCAATGCCTACGATAGGGCACGCCACGTTTGTGCCCAGCTAAAAGAGGAAATTACCCGTCAGCAATTTAAGATTGCCATTCAGGGTGCTATCGGTAGCCAGATTATCGCTCGTGAAACAGTCAACGCCCTGCGAAAGGACGTTTTGGCAAAGTGTTACGGTGGTGATATTACCCGAAAACGAAAGCTCTTGGAAAAGCAGAAGGAAGGAAAAAAGCGCATGAAGATGGTGGGAGACGTGGAGCTGCCACAGTCAGCCTTTCTTGCGGTACTGAAAACAAAGGAGGAATAGGATTTCCTATTCTTCCAGCAGTTTTTTCCCTAACGCAATGTCCTTCAGAAAAAAATCGATTTCTGATCGAACACGCTTCAAAAAGGAAATATCAAGGCTTGGTTTATAGCCGTCAGGAAAGTGGAGATACAGGTAGTCAGCTTCCTCAAGAATCTCTAGAATCCTTTCCTGACAGATATTTCCTGTGGATAGTCCTTCCCGTAATTCCTGAAGCACAACTTCTTCCTTGGAATAAAATTCCCATATTTTTTTTGCAAGCTTCTGATTATTTCCTGCAATATTTTTGATGGAATTTCCTTCTTTGGCACTTACTTTTTTCATTCCACTGATTTCTGTAATCACCTGAGAAAAATCCCGTCGTTCCAGAGCTAAGTCAAATCCCTTCTGCCCCACATCGTAAGCGGCTGTCACACCTTGGAATCGGTCACAAAAAATTTGTCGGTAATAGGACAAGATCTGGTCGGAATACACCATTCCCGATTTTCCTGCTTGTTTTGTGGTGGTGGGATTTCCAAGACTATGATATGAACCTGCTGGCTTTACTCGATTTGCCTTCAAAAAGGTATTCTTAACCTGAAAACTTTCCTTGCAGTGACTTCGTTCCATCAAATAGGAAAAATCAAGTCCTGAAACGTATACAGGCACATTTTGATTTTTTCTCAACAGCAAAGCCATTTCCATAGCTACAATTCCCACAGAACCCATTGGTGGAAGCTTTTGCTGAATAAAACCTTGTTGCTGTAACCGCTCCAAAAATCTGCTTCCGGCAAACTCTGTAGAAAAAAATGCTGTCGTTCCCCCAGTACAATTTTTTCCAGGGCTTTTTTCCCCATACATAAATCTATGTGCAGTATCGTAATGTAAAATGGAGGGGCGGGAAGTAAGATCTGCCACCAAAAAAAGCTCAGCATCAGTAGCACTGGTGTAGGCTTGCTGAATTGCCTGCTGACACTCCAGTGCCAAAACAAGATCTGGCTTTACCCTTCGTGCCATCAAAGCTGGAACTACAGCATCTACTGCTAAAATAAAAATATTTTTACGTAAATCCTCTGAAAGTAAGGACATTTCTTCTATAGTTTTATCTGCCGAAGGGCCTGCCCCCAGTACCAATAAGGGAGATTCAATTTTTTTTACAGGAATTTCACTGCTATATGGTAAAAGAGCAAGATTTCTCAGGATGTTTCTATGGTAGAGCCTACCCATTTTAATGAGGGTCAAACGGTTTTTCCAAAAATTTGCCACTGCCAGCTCCGCATGCTGCTGAATTCCTTGATATTCAGCCTGTCGTAGGGCTGGTGCTGCAGAAAAATCCACCCGCACACAATATTTGAAGGTGCCGGGATGGGGCAGGGGAACACCATTATCTGTTATCTGATTTTTTTTTGTCAAAAGAGTGTAGATTTCATGCAACCGATTGGGCCCTAAAAATCCAATCTTTCCTGCAAGGGATTCATTTTCCTGTGGGAAAAAATTCTTGTGATAAAGCTCCAGCAAGGAAGCATCAGCTTCAATCGCCAGCATAAAACAACCAGCAGGTATTTTTTCTGCCAGCTTTTCCAAACCATACCCTAGAATTGGAGAAAAACAAAGCACCAAGGTGTTGTTTTTCAATTCCAAGGTTTCTACCAAACGCTCTATGCTGGCAGCAGGATTATATTTTGAGTATAAAAATCTATTTTCGTATAAAACAGACAAGCCCTGTCTAGTTTCTACCAGGCAGGGCTTGCTTGTATCATTGGTGATAGGCATCTATGATACTCTAGTTGTTGCCAATCTTATTCAAAACTCATGAAATACTTGAAGAACACTGTCAAGAAATCGTTCTGCAACTTGTCGCTTGTCATAACAGCATTTTGAACTGCTACCTGATCAAACTGAGTTACATAGCTATCAAACAACAGTGAATTATCCTCTGCAGGAACAGTAGTTTCTTCGGTCAACATCAGCATTACCACGTAATTGTTCAATACCATAGGACTTGAAATTTCATCCAACTGCATTGAGAATGCTGTTTTCATAAAGTTTTCATTGGAAGCAGCCCCGTTCAAAGCCATATCCGTAGAAGTCATGGATGGGAACAAAGGGGAACTACCGTAGTTCAATGGGAAAGGTCCTACCTGTGTGGGCTCCACATCAAACTGGTTGCAGGCTTCTGCCATACCGGAAACACTTGCCACATTCCAGAAATCCTGGGCCAAGTCAAGATAGTAGGTTTCAATCAAACCTGATTCATAAGATCTCATATAGCTGATAACTGCATCAACTAATACTTCATCTTCAAAGTTTGCAGGGATTGCTGCTCCATCACCTCTGAAAATTGAATAGCCATTTGTTGTGGTAATTACACCACTCAAGGATCCTTCTGTCAAAGAAGTAATAGCATTCAAAGCAGCCTCGTCAGTAACAATATTGTTCAACTGATATTTGTATTTATTTGTCAATTTTCCGTCTGTTCCACTATAATAGTTGTGAGACAATTCAGTAACTGCATCTTCAAACAAAATCTCATTGTTCTGTAACTGCTTCAACAGGTTGTTTGCAGCAACCTCATCTGCCACAGAAATCACAGAAAGATCATAGGCAGTGAACAAATCTGCATTCTTTTGTCCCCAAACAACTGCTTCCTCCGCAGGATAATTGGTCATATCAAAGGAAATAACCTGGAAGGTTCTTTGATCTTCTCCCATTGCAGAAATAAAATCAGCTTCTGCAGAAGGAGTCTTCAAACCATACATGGCATAGTCTCCGATTTTATCGGAAGAGGAACCAAAAAGGTCATCTGTATAGCGCTGATACACAAGGCTATTTTCCAAGGAATTACGCAGATCTATCTTGGTGCTTTCTGCAGCCTCGTTAAACAGCTTCTTTGAATACACTCCGTTCTCATCATAGAAGTAAGGAATCATATTCCGGTCCAGCAAGCTAGTTGGCACAACGTATCCTGTTGCATCTACAGCCTGGGTAAAAGCTTCATTCAAAACAGCTCCGTTAAAAGCGGTGTTGAAAATATCAAAATATGCACTTTGAAGATTTTCGCTTCCAACCTGCTCTGAATAAAACTGCACTAATGAAGTAAAGTATGTTCCCTGCTTGTATTCAATAGGCTTCTTATTATAATAGCCTAAAGGAGGGAGTTCAGAACCACCGCCCTGAACCATGGCGGGAATAAAGATAAATGAAATGGCTGCCAAAACCAAAATGATGATGGAACCAGCACTTATCAGAATTTTTTTTGGTGAGACGCTTTTCTTGTCACTCATACAATATATTCCTTATTATAAAGATAAAATGCCATTCATAATACCATAGCTATTGTTAAATTGTCAACGAAAAACACCGTGATAAAAATAAGCGAAAAAAAAATCACTTTTTTTCAAAAAAAGTGATTTTAAATGTTGACAAAAAAGAGTGGTTATGATATAGCCTTCATCGTTGTCGCAAGACAGATGCCACAAGCGACTGACTAACGACGACGAAAAAAAAACTTGAAAAAGTTTTTGAGA
>JAEDCN010000008.1 GCA_016294105.1 Treponema sp. | reverse complement strand
GGGTGGTGGTTGCATTTGGTTTTGGTTTCAATCCACGCCTCCGTGAAGAGGCGACTGAATTGATTGGGTGGTGGTTGCATTTGGTTTTGGTTTCAATCCACGCCTCCGTGAAGAGGCGACAAACAGTATGTACACTTTATGTGGTCTGATGAATTGTTTCAATCCACGCCTCCGTGAAGAGGCGACCTACTGCAATCTGTTCAAAGGCTATCAGAACTGTGTTTCAATCCACGCCTCCGTGAAGAGGCGACAAAGAAATAGTCCCCATTTTGAAAAGTAGTTATTTTGTTTCAATCCACGCCTCCGTGAAGAGGCGACACCTTGTCCAGGAGTAGGTGTATTTGATAGAGAGTTTCAATCCACGCCTCCGTGAAGAGGCGACTTGAGAAAGTTGGAAAATATCTGAAACGATTCAATGTTTCAATCCACGCCTCCGTGAAGAGGCGACCCTTATCACGTTACTATAATATATGTAATATGATGTTTCAATCCACGCCTCCGTGAAGAGGCGACGGAACACGATGAGGAAATATGTGATGATATTTTGTTTCAATCCACGCCTCCGTGAAGAGGCGACCATTCATTCTATCCCCTTCATCTTGCACCAATTATGTTTCAATCCACGCCTCCGTGAAGAGGCGACTTTATTGATGTTGATACACTACCCCTTCCTAATTGTGTTTCAATCCACGCCTCCGTGAAGAGGCGACTGATTGGTTTGCAAATACCTGGCCTCATTAGCCTGGTTTCAATCCACGCCTCCGTGAAGAGGCGACTTAACATTGACCTCAGTGTCAACATCAACAAAAGGTTTCAATCCACGCCTCCGTGAAGAGGCGACCAGACATATAACGAACTACATAATTGATACGAGCGTTTCAATCCACGCCTCCGTGAAGAGGCGACACTCCCAGATGTGGGATATTTGGGATACCTTCATGTTTCAATCCACGCCTCCGTGAAGAGGCGACCTCATATGGTCAATTCGTAAAGACTTTCTTCGGTGTTTCAATCCACGCCTCCGTGAAGAGGCGACGGCTGTCTTCTTCTTTCCCTGTGCCTATGATGGTGTTTCAATCCACGCCTCCGTGAAGAGGCGACACCGCTAGTCATGCCGTAGCGAGGAGTGATTCCAGTTTCAATCCACGCCTCCGTGAAGAGGCGACAGGCAGCCACGAGAGACCTCATCAAGCTCTATCCCGTTTCAATCCACGCCTCCGTGAAGAGGCGACCGCTGTGACCGAGCTGCAAAACGCCCCGGCTCCGGGTTTCAATCCACGCCTCCGTGAAGAGGCGACATGGTGGAGGTGGACAGTTTTTCCATCATGCCTGTTTCAATCCACGCCTCCGTGAAGAGGCGACATGATCCAGAACCTGAGGAACGACCACCGCCAGCTTGTTTCAATCCACGCCTCCGTGAAGAGGCGACCTTGGGGCAAGCCGTACTGAATGGCTCCCATAATGTTTCAATCCACGCCTCCGTGAAGAGGCGACCACATTTAATGCAAAGAAAAATGGCTTCTTGGCAGTTTCAATCCACGCCTCCGTGAAGAGGCGACTCAAAAAAAGAGTATATTAAAGATGTAGGGCAGGTTTCAATCCACGCCTCCGTGAAGAGGCGACCGTGGCAACGTCATCGGGATTTGGCATGTAGCCCAGTTTCAATCCACGCCTCCGTGAAGAGGCGACCTGTGGGCTGGTTGTCCGCTGGAGTCTTTCTAGCAGTTTCAATCCACGCCTCCGTGAAGAGGCGACCCGCTAGTCATGCCGTAGCGAGGAGTGATTCCAGTTTCAATCCACGCCTCCGTGAAGAGGCGACAAATCAAACGGCGGGATTGACCGCAAAGGAGAAAGTTTCAATCCACGCCTCCGTGAAGAGGCGACCTATTCTGGGAGTGGTGCAAGTTCTTACCTCCCTGTTTCAATCCACGCCTCCGTGAAGAGGCGACCCATGGTCCACAAGGGCGAAACAATCGTACCCCGTTTCAATCCACGCCTCCGTGAAGAGGCGACTTCTTGCCCTTCGCACCTTTGTAAAAGCAACAGTAGTTTCAATCCACGCCTCCGTGAAGAGGCGACCTATCTCGTGGGCGGCTCCCAGCAAGGCCACGGTGTTTCAATCCACGCCTCCGTGAAGAGGCGACCACCATCCCACCACCAAGCCGGAACGCAAGTCTTGGTTTCAATCCACGCCTCCGTGAAGAGGCGACAAGAGTGTGTGTCCAAGACCACGAGAACAAAGCGAGTTTCAATCCACGCCTCCGTGAAGAGGCGACGCCAGAACCGAGCGGTACTTTCGTACCTTGGCAGTTTCAATCCACGCCTCCGTGAAGAGGCGACTCCAGACACCGATGACGACTTGTTTGGTTATCAGTTTCAATCCACGCCTCCGTGAAGAGGCGACGGGCTGGCAATCGTTGCGGCTGCAACGGCGGCTGGTTTCAATCCACGCCTCCGTGAAGAGGCGACCTGTTGCTCATTCCAAGGAGACGCATTGCGGAGTGTTTCAATCCACGCCTCCGTGAAGAGGCGACTCGAGGGTTACTGGGATCTTGATTATGTTGTAGCCTGTTTCAATCCACGCCTCCGTGAAGAGGCGACCAAGCTCCATCATGGCGTTTATTGCACTTTCTTGTTTCAATCCACGCCTCCGTGAAGAGGCGACAGCGCAAGCTGTGTTTGTTCCAGTTCTCCCGCGTTTCAATCCACGCCTCCGTGAAGAGGCGACACGAGATGAGCCAAAGCCTCTGGGCCGACATCGATGTTTCAATCCACGCCTCCGTGAAGAGGCGACCAAGGGACAGGGTGGCGATGGCAAGGGCATAGAGTTTCAATCCACGCCTCCGTGAAGAGGCGACTTGGCCGCAGGACAGGCGGTGGTCAACCAGCAGCTGTTTCAATCCACGCCTCCGTGAAGAGGCGACATTCCTTGCATACCAAGTTCTGCACGCTCAGGGAGTTTCAATCCACGCCTCCGTGAAGAGGCGACAAAAGATTTCGCTTGTGTTCATTTTGATTCTCAGGTTTCAATCCACGCCTCCGTGAAGAGGCGACGACAGGTTACGAATCATTTCCCAGGTGAAACCGGTTTCAATCCACGCCTCCGTGAAGAGGCGACCCAAGGCAGAGGTATCCCTGTCGTGCAGAGCCTTGTTTCAATCCACGCCTCCGTGAAGAGGCGACTCGACCTTCTATAGAAGAATTGAAGGCTGCACTCATGTTTCAATCCACGCCTCCGTGAAGAGGCGACGGGCCTCGCCCAAATAGCCGGCGGCACCGTCTCAGTTTCAATCCACGCCTCCGTGAAGAGGCGACCAACGGATGGAGACAATTCAAGGCCGTTACTTCCAGTTTCAATCCACGCCTCCGTGAAGAGGCGACCTGTCGGACGGAGACCGCTACGGTGACGACATGTGGTTTCAATCCACGCCTCCGTGAAGAGGCGACACCCAGATTTGTGGGAATTCGTAGGCCGACCTGTGTTTCAATCCACGCCTCCGTGAAGAGGCGACCAAATTTCCAAATCTCTACAAGCTCTTTTGGTGGTTTCAATCCACGCCTCCGTGAAGAGGCGACCGCAGCAGATGCCATGTACATGTTGATAGACTGGTTTCAATCCACGCCTCCGTGAAGAGGCGACAAAGGCAAGACTTTTAAAAGCTAGATTGGTTCGGGTTTCAATCCACGCCTCCGTGAAGAGGCGACTCCAAGATCATCAAATTTTTCAAAAAGGAAAGCGAGTTTCAATCCACGCCTCCGTGAAGAGGCGACCTGGAGCTGAGCGAACAGTAACGAAGAAAAAAGTGTTTCAATCCACGCCTCCGTGAAGAGGCGACCCTATTCTGGGAGTGGTGCAAGTTCTCACCTCCCTGTTTCAATCCACGCCTCCGTGAAGAGGCGACCCAAGGCCGCCGAATCCTTCGGTGCGGGCTATGCCGTTTCAATCCACGCCTCCGTGAAGAGGCGACATCAAGATCTTCATATCTGATAACTCTTTTATCAGTTTCAATCCACGCCTCCGTGAAGAGGCGACACTAGATCTACTGACATCAGATGGAGTTATATTTGTTTCAATCCACGCCTCCGTGAAGAGGCGACGGCCGTCAGGCCTCCACATGACGACCACTCATCGAGTTTCAATCCACGCCTCCGTGAAGAGGCGACGGTGTATCATACGCCCTTCTGTTCGGTGGCGACTGGTTTCAATCCACGCCTCCGTGAAGAGGCGACAATCCGTTTTCTTTTGCGTCTGTTTGGTCTTTCAGGTTTCAATCCACGCCTCCGTGAAGAGGCGACCAATATTTCAATCGTAGAAGTTATTCCTCCTGGTTGTTTCAATCCACGCCTCCGTGAAGAGGCGACGAGAGATTTCGAATCATTTCCCAGGTAAAACCAGTTTCAATCCACGCCTCCGTGAAGAGGCGACGATATTACCATCACGAAGCGTGAGAGTAATAAAGGTTTCAATCCACGCCTCCGTGAAGAGGCGACGAGAGCGTCAAGACTGGACTCGTCAATTTACTCGTGTTTCAATCCACGCCTCCGTGAAGAGGCGACAGTTCGTATGGATTGGACTAATATCAATAAAGAGGTTTCAATCCACGCCTCCGTGAAGAGGCGACATACCAAGTCTGGTGGTATTGGCAAAGAATACCTGGTTTCAATCCACGCCTCCGTGAAGAGGCGACAAAACGCTCGGGCTGATTTTCATAATACAACATGTTTCAATCCACGCCTCCGTGAAGAGGCGACTTTATCCTGCATCTGTTTATGTATAGTTTCTGTTGTTTCAATCCACGCCTCCGTGAAGAGGCGACATCGATATGAGTCTTAGACATGTGCTCTAATCTAAGTTTCAATCCACGCCTCCGTGAAGAGGCGACACTTCTGGCTTGGCCGAGCAACGCACGAGCTTTGCGTTTCAATCCACGCCTCCGTGAAGAGGCGACTGCTGCATACACTTCCAAACAGTGAGTATAACCTTGTTTCAATCCACGCCTCCGTGAAGAGGCGACCCATTGACGTTATGGGCTTCATGCGTTCCATGCAGGTTTCAATCCACGCCTCCGTGAAGAGGCGACAAGATTATCTCATATTCTAAGATGACGGCTAAAGTTTCAATCCACGCCTCCGTGAAGAGGCGACACATTGTATCCTATGGATTCCGCAAAGTCTTTTTGTTTCAATCCACGCCTCCGTGAAGAGGCGACCGAGATGGTTTTGATTTTGATTCTGTATAGTATTTTTGTTTCAATCCACGCCTCCGTGAAGAGGCGACTAAATATACCAGATAAAAAAGATAATGTCAATAAGTTTCAATCCACGCCTCCGTGAAGAGGCGACGAAAGCCAAAGGAGAATGAAGAATGGGAATTAGAGTTTCAATCCACGCCTCCGTGAAGAGGCGACTTCACATCATTCAATTCATTGTAAAACAACTAGATATAAGCCAAGAAACGCGAACCTATTTGCCCTACAGTTTACAGGAGGATTTATGTATGAATTATTTTATTCTCTAACAAGAGAATAGATAGTCCTTCATGACTTATTGTAAAGTGTTTGCCTATGGTTCGCAACCGTTTTTCTTATAAAATTAAAAGTCCTTGAGGATTGCGGGTCTCTTTTTGTCCTATATGTTCCACACGTTTTTGCCAATTAGCGCCGAGGGAATAAAAGCGAAGGCTGTCATAATCTGGATTGATTTCTTTCATCAATTTATTCTTTAGCTCCACCCATTGGGCTGGTTCGACAAGACACTCAAAAACGGAATACTGTACCCTCTGACCATAATCCTGCAATATCTTTGCAACCCGTCGCAATCTTTTTTCACCGTGCTCGTCCTGTGCCACATCATAGCTCACCAGCATCATCATATCCAATCCTCCTTTTATCTCCAAATATAAACGGGATACCCATCTATATCACCACGAACATATCGAGCCAGCAGTCGGGCTTGCGTTTGGAACAGTATCGCTAAATGCATTTTTTTTTCTACATATGGGTGAGAAAGTACAGCCTCCTTTTTTTTCTGATAAGCAGCAATCAAAGTTTTGCGAGTTTCCTCACTCATCACTACAGCGCCACTTGCAGACTGCTGGAATCCCTTCCCTGTCACCTCGCCACGATTTATCAGCGACAAGACAAGCCTGTCAGCGACAGGAGCCCTGAATTCTTCCATCAAATCCAGAGCCAAGCTGAGTCTCCCCGGCCTGTCACGGTGCAGGAATCCAACGGCAGGGTCAAGACCGACACACTCCAGCGCACTAACCATATCATGAAAAAGTAAAGTGTAAGTATACGAAAGCATGGCATTCACATTGTCCAAGGGAGGCCGTCTGCTTCTTCCAGAAAACGAAAAGACCTCCTTTTGGGATACAATCAATTCATCAAAAACGGAAAAATACGCCTCTGCAGAATCTCCTTCCAATCCCCTGAGTCTATCCAAGTCGAATTCCTTCGAAATCTTCTTTAAATTAGTTGAGAGAATTGCAATAGCTTGCTGCACCCTACAAGCATCAATCTTTTCTCCATGATCTCGAATCGCCCGCTGAAGCACATTCCGCTGATTCGCAAGCTTGCCGGCAATAAAGAATTGTGCAACCTGTGCAGAACGAATCTTGTCATCAGAGATACGATACTGCTCCTTCCGCAACAGGACATTGCCGGCCACCGGCCCTTGCACACGGGCAAGGTATTTTCCCGACTCAGAAAGGAAGCTCACGGTGATATTGTACTCAGGACAAGCCCCCAACAAGAACGGACTGACAGAAACATTTCCGAAACAAACGATGCTATCTAAATTGATGAGCGGAATTGCCGCAACCACCTTCTTATCAACGACAAGCTCTACCATCTCGCCCTTCTTATGAAGATAAGACTTCTGTGTCATAACATATAAGGTATTAAGGAATCGTTGCATCAGAAATCCTCCTCGTCCAGTGCCGCAGAGTTCACCAGCCTTCTCTTTAGGTATATTTCCACCGACTTGTTCCTCCCAGCAGATTCAGGAAAGCATACATCTATGAACGAACAGCTGTTGCATTTCTTTGTATATTGGGCGGCAGGAGTCTTTCCTTCTTGTATCAGCCCATGGAATTCCTCTGCAACCCGGATAGTTTCCTGCCGTAACTCAGGTGACATATCAACTGGAATCCTTTTCCGCACCTTAAAGTAGAACAAGGCTCCTTGATCAATCTGTACACCCAGCATCTCTTCCAGACACATGGCTTGGGCGCACAGCTGCACCTCGTCACTGAAATCCTCTTTCGGTTTACCATGCTTGTATTCTATTGGAATGACAGTACCGTCGGAATAGAATTCCACGGCATCTGTTTTTCCGGTCACCCCCAGCCTACGGGACGCAATCTTCAAGTCCCGTTCTGTACGTATGCACCGACGGGACTCCCCGATGCCACCGTGAACCTTCTCATGGAGAATCCGCCCAGAAGCCGTGAAATAATTCTCGCTCCATAACTGCTCAACATGTATAAAAGCACACTGCCTCGGGCAAAAGCATAAGTGCTGAAGCCCGCTAAGCAGCAAGTAGTCCGGCTCCTGATACATCAAAGCGTCACAACTGTTTTTGTTTCAGAAAGCGGCTTTCCGTCAAGGGAAATGGTATAGTCCGTAAAATCCCTTGCAGGACTATTGCCAGTGAGTTCTGCCTTTATACGGCTAAACAGCTCATCTGCAGGTTTTGAGCCAAGGGCGGAATTGTGCTCAAAAATCACAAGCCGCCGGGTGGTCATCAGTCCACGAGCCGCAGACCGGTCAAACTCAAACATCTGCACCAGCGCTTCCCAGAGCAAATCCAAGTCTTCTGCAGAAAATCCCGTGCTTGAAGCGAAATGAGAGGAGACAAAGCCATAAGCCCGGTAGAGCCCGTAGGGAATGGTATATTTTCGCCCCATTGTCCTGTTGTCTCCTCCCTGCTTTTCAGCTTCCTCTGCAGTGGCAACAGCCATTCGGGTGATGCTATGCTCAAAGGTCACAACTGGCTCCACAGAGCGGGCAAAGGTCAGCTGCACCGGGCCTCGAACCTGTCCCGCATTGGCACCAGTACTCATCACAGCACCAAAAGTTCTAACATCATAGAATTTCTTGCACATCCCAACACGACCTTTTTCTACATCGTCCCCCTTCGCCTTGTTTTTTGAGTCGGCTTTAATTCCCAAATCAGCATAAACCTCCTCAATCTCGTTGTTGAGAATTGCCTTCTCCTTCACAAAAATGTCATATCCAGCCGCATTTCCCCTTGTCAGCTGCACATAATTGCGAACCTTACGTTTCAGACAAACGTCGGTAACAATACCATGCCCAGTCTCCGCATCAATGCGGGGAAGGTTTCCTGCATCTGGATCGCCATTGGGATTTCCATCCTTTACATCAAAGTACAGCACAAAGTCATACCGCTTCTCAAGCTTAGCCATAATCAATTATCTCCTTCTGTTTCTTCAGATTTATTTGTTTTCTCAAAGAAGCTCTGCTTCTCATGATAGTAACCGATTGCAAAGTAGGACTGCTCATTCAAATCAAGGTGAGCGGGAAATGAGTCGATCAGGTTCATTATCTCACCGATTTCTTTCTCACGATTCACCCGAAAAGCAGCATTGTCATAGCTACTCAAATGATGACGATTCAACCTCGACAATTGGGCAAATACCGTCCTCGGATTGGTGGAAGCAGCCCCATAAAACCTGTCCACGATTGTTGCATTCAGTCCAGGATGCGTGTCCTGCTGAACCTTTTCAAAGACTGCAAACAGCCTCCCCAAGAGATACCCCTTGTTTTTTTCATTTCTGTCCAATGCCACAGAAACCTCCTTGTTTATTCGAATCAAATAAGCCTTTAGAATTGCCGCTCGTTCTCGTGTTACTTTTTGCTCCCCACGAATTCGGCGGATGCACTGCTGCTGCAAGATTACAGGATAGGGAAGCCCCTTCAATATGGACTGCATGACAGCACCAGTAAGATTAGGGGCAATATTATCCATTTTGTGCTCCAAGGCTGTTGCAGAAAGAATCTGATAAAGATTCAGATGCTCAACAGAATCATTGGGTCGTGTGATTTCAAAATCATCAAAATGCTGTTTTATCCGCTTGGCAAAGGTTTCAACCTTACCCATTTCCCAGAAGCGCACAGCGATCCGGGCCGCATTTGGAGAGAGGCACAAAACATAGAAATTCGAGCTAAAGTCTGCGTCAAACTTTCCTGTGTTTACCGCATTGAAAAGATTTTTTACTTCATGCACACATCGGTCAGGGTCATCTGAATCAAAATCCTTGGAAAAGAAAACCGAAAAAGAGGATTCAAACTGTTCTGCTTCTTTCTTCTCCGCCCAGAAAACAACCGTATCTTTACCAAGCCAGAATCTATTATTCTTTGACTTGATTAAATGATTCAATGCTTTTGTATAGGCTGCCTCAGCTTGTACAGATACCGGGGCATTATAAGACTGTTCCTTTCCATAAGAATCATAGCCACTATTTTTCTGAAACCCTATTAAAGATGCAGTACTTTTAGCCCCTAAAATAGGTGTCTGAGAATGAAGACGTTTGATTACAGCCTTTTCCCCTGTAATCAAACAAACTCCATTTACGTTATCACTTGTTACATCAGAATTAGGCTCCATAATAGACTGCTGAACAATTATACTTCTTTGATAATCTTTAACAGCCTCTCTATAAAAAACAGGATAATCATCACCAAACAGTATAAAGGAAAGATTGCAACCAGGTATTTTCACACAATCTGACCACACTTCATCTTGTTTTATGATTGTATAATTATCTTTTTGATATTTCTCATAAAATGAAATAATTGCTGCAACACCTTTATCTTTTTTTAAGGAATCTGGTAAGGAATTCAATGATTCAATAAAAGTATGATTTTGTTTGGCTGCATCAGAAATTGCTTTCTCATTTGACTCCCCCTTTTCCTTTTTGGGCTCATTGAGGATATACCCATAATGATCCCATAATAAGAATGTAGTTTCGTAGGATTTTGATCCACTCCTTTTTATTGACTGTGGAACTTGGTAAATTCTTCCTATAAATTTTCCATCTTTTTCTTGCCTAACATCTTCCAACCTTACAAAGGTTCCGTCTTCTTTAATTTTTATAAGAAATTTCAGTTCTTTACTCTCAAATCCATCTTCAGGGAGTGCATCACCTTTTCTTTGGGCATATTCGTACAAGGCTTGTAAAATCATTTGTGCACCTCCTCGCTGTCCCAATCAGGAACATTTACCACTCCGTTTTCAAGCCGTGCCCTAAAAAAGGCAGGCTTTATATCATCGGGGCCGATTTTCCCTGGATTTTTCACCCCAGAATAATCCATGTCATACAGCATAAAGCCTAAATCACGAGTTTCTGGAATTGGTGCCGCAGCTTCTTTCTTTGCATCCACCAGCTTGAAAAAGCAACTGAATTCCCTGCATCCTAGATATGGCTGAAAAAAGCACTGCCCCTTCTTTGCCCTGCGCTCAAACATGCTGTTGTATTTGGCGGGGTTTTCATGCGGATGGTCGTCAGTCAGTTTCCTGGCTAATAGCTCCTCTTTCTCCTGTGCATCCACAAGATACTCCGGCAAAGGGTTTTGAGTTTCCCTGCGCTTCTTGGGAGGAATAAAAACTAGGTCGGCATGAATGCGGTAGCGGACATCCTTTAGAAATAACCCAGCCCGTTGCTGTCGTTTTTCCTCAATACAAATTCCACTGGAACTGTCGTTTGCCACTACACTAACTTCATTTCGCCGCAGGTTAATCCACTTTATGGGACTCAACACTTCTATCTTCCGTACTTTCCAGCAGACGGCGGGCTTCCAGAAAATCGCCTCAAAGATGGCTCTGGCAGCCGATGGCGTTATCACATCGTAACTCACCCGCTCCACCTTCATCTCTGGACGAGTAAAGCAGGCATACTCACCCCATACCTCAAGGCAAAATGTCTTGTCAAAAAATTCCTTCATCAATTTCTCGTCCTCCTTCTGTCTAAAATATATACGTACTGAATGACTGAACAGAATCAGCAACAAGTCCCAGCCCCGCCTGATACAAAGTGCCATCATCAAGTGACTGCATGAAAACTCCTTCTATTGGCTGCAATACCCTGCCAGCCTTCACGAGCTCCTGAATCTCTCTCATCGGCAGATTAACCGAATACCGCCCCAACTGTCTGAAAAGCTTCTTATCCACATCACCAGAAGCGAGTCTTTGGAGCAAGGCAAGGTTATCCTTCCCCACTCTTGGCGAACAATACCGAACGTATATTGTTCCCTGAAACCCGTTGTCTATCAAATGATACTTATCAGAAAGGGTTCTGAATTGAAATTTTCCTTCTGACATTCCATCAAGCATGGCTTCCTTGAACATATTGTCTTTGTCAAAACCATTTATCTTTTTATAATACAATGTAAAGTACCTTTTGTACAAATCGGGAGTAAGCTTTAGCTCATAATTGTATTCCTCAAGCAAATCACGGGTGACTTCAGCTCCCTTTCGCAGTAGTCCCGGAGGATTTTTTGTCGGCGGCTCAAAAAGATACACCGTTCCTGCTTCAAGCTTACCTTCCCGATTGCAGCGACCTGCAGACTGGGCAACAGAATCCATCCCAGCCATGGCCCGAAAAACAACAGGGAAGTCAATGTCAACACCGCACTCCACAAGCTGGGTGCTGACCACACGGATAACGTCTCCCTTCCTCAATTTTGCTTTTATATCGGAAATAATCTCAGAGCGTTCCTCAGCACACATGAGTGCGGAAAGATGGATTGTTCCGTCAGGCATCAAAGCATGTAGTTCTCGACAGTCTTTTCTTGTTTGCACGATACACAAAACCTGTTTGTATTCACAGAGCTTATCTGCTAAAGTCCTCCAGTCAGGAAGTTTTTCCTTTGCAAGATTAGAATCGATTTCCACACGTTTCAATTGCTCTGACAGTCCTTGTGGATTGTCAATAATTGGAACAACACAGTCTTTCTCAAGCCCCTCAAACATATAGGTGTCGGAACCAATTTGACCTTCCAATACAGGTTGTGTTGCGGTACAAAGAACAACCGTCACGCCAAAGCATTTCACTAGTCCCTGCAATACAGAAAGAATCGATTTCAAGTATTCAGGAGGAAGCATTTGCACTTCATCCAAAATAATCACAGAGTCAACAATATTGTGGAGTTTTCGGCACGCAGAGCTGTGGGCATTGAACAGGGATTCAAACAGCCGCACATTTGTTGTTACAATAATCGGAGCGTCCCAATTTTCAACCGCAAGCTTCTGCTTTTTCATTATTTCATACTTCTCGTCCTGCTCGAAATTGAAATTGCAATGGTGCTCAAGGACATTTTCTTCACCGAACAAGCATTTCCCGAATTGTCTCATCTCCTTTATTTTGTCATCATCATCGGTTCCATATTTGTATACCTTTGCCGTCTGTTCAATAATACTGGTATATGGAATTGCCATGATTATCTTCTTCTTGCCATGGTAAAGGGCATGCTCCAATGCAAATGCCATTGATGATAGTGTCTTTCCGCCACCAGTGGGGACATTGAGAGAATAGAAGCCCGGCTCCAATCTTGCCTTTTCCCGACAAGACTCCAATATTGAACTTCGGATATTATTTATCTTAGAAGGCAAAGAATTCTTAGCCATTTCCTCCATGTGAGAATCGAATTTCTTCTTCAACTCAAACAGACTGATATCAGTTCCTCTCAATTCTGTTTGTTCAGGAGTCATAAAGGTTTCCGTGTCAAGAAAATCCGCATCAACAAGGCAGGAATACAGCATACGGATCCAAAGATGGAGATAATTAAGAATATTTTGAGAGGTATCCTTTTGTGGATCATTCTTCCCGAATGGCATCGATGTCGGAAAAGAGGTGGAGAACATTTCTTGTAATTGGGGAAGAGCAAGCAGTGACTCATATGAATGCTCATTCAATGTTTTCTTCAACTCATTCCCTCTACCAATATCATAATCAGGCAAACCCGCATGATGCCCAGCTATTAGATATGGAACAACTTTGGCAAGAGGATTCCTTGGATTCATTCTCGAAAAGGCATATTGTGCTCCCACTTCACTATGATTGATAGAACTTGATTTTAGTCCACGAATATATTTTTGCCAGTCTGGGAATGCCTTGCCTAAATCATGGAACATCCCTGCAAATTGTGCCCAATCCTCATTTCCAAAACTTTGTGCAAATTCTCCGGCCAAACGAGCGACATTTTGAGAATGTTCAATCAGAGATTGTTCTTCATCACCATTTTTATGCGCAATTATTTCCCCAATTCCCGCCATACCCATTCCTCCTTCCGGCTCCAAAAATTGTCTCATCTTTCCCCAGTATACCACATCCCCTGTCCCAAATAATGACACAGCAAAACTTTTTTTCTAAAAAAAATAATCTTCGTTTAGCCGCCCCCTCTCCCCCACAGTATAGCCCCATGAACGAAAGCGTTGGGCAGGAAAGACGGGAGGGGCACCTACTGATGCCGCCCTAGTACCAGCCTCATCTACTCGCAGTATAGCCCGATGAACGAAAGCGTTGGGCAGGAAAGGCGGGAGGGGCACCTACCGACGCCGCCCTCTGAGCGTAGCGAAGCGTAAGGCGGCGGTGGGTTCTCCCGCCTTTCCTGCCCCTTTCACTTTCAATTTACCTATGCTATACTGCACCCATGGATACCACCACTCCCCCTGTACTCACAGTGTCAGAGCTCACTTCCCGCATAAAGGACTTGCTGGAAATTCGATTTTCGAGCATTACTCTGGAAGGTGAGATTTCCAATTGCAAGCCAGCCAGCACTGGCCATCTATATTTTGTACTGAAGGACAAGGATGCCACCATCTCTGCCGTTATGTTCAAGGGCAGGATGCGAGGACTAAACTTTACCCCAGCAGATGGAACTCTCGTGCGGGCAAAGGGTTCCATTTCAGTCTACGCTCCACGAGGAAGCTATCAGATTATCGTGGAATCCATGGAGCTGGCTGGTACTGGCAATATCTTGATGATGCTGGAGGAACGGAAGCGGCGTTTGGCAGCAGAAGGTCTTTTTGACCAGGACAGAAAACGTGATCTTCCCTACTTTCCCCAGCGGGTGGCTGTGGTTACCAGTCCCACAGGAGCAGCCTTACGAGACATTCTCCAGATTATGGGACGGCGTAATCCCAAGGTTTCTGTTACCGTCCTTCCCTGTCAGGTACAGGGAGCCGACGCAGCACCTGCCATTGCCCGTATGATTGCAATAGCAAATGCCTACAACATGGCAGACGTACTCATTGTAGGTCGTGGTGGCGGCTCACTAGAAGACCTTTTGCCCTTTAGCGAAGAGGTTGTGGTACGAGCCGTGGCAGAATCTACCATTCCCGTGGTGTCTGCTGTGGGACACGAAATTGACTGGGCCCTTTCTGACTTTGCTGCCGACATGCGAGCTCCCACTCCCTCCGCCGCAGCTGAATTGGTAACACCCCTGCTTTCAGAGGTAACTCAGCAGATGGAGTATTGGCGTAGGGATTTTTACGAAAGCATTTCCAGTCGGCTAGATCGAATGAGGCTTTTAGTCAAATCCTTCACTCCCGATTCCTTGGAGCTTCGGTTCCGCACCATCCAACAGCCACTTCTGGCTCGATTCGACACCGCCAAGGAGCTGATTCTTTCTGCCATGGAAGACAAGTGCAAGGATGCCCGCCATCGCATAGAAAATAGCCTTCGAGACTTGGAAGGAGCAAATCCTTCGGCAATTTTGGCTCGAGGATATTCTATGGTACAGGACAAGGCCACAGGCAAGGTTATCCGCAGTCCAGCTGACACAAAGCCAGGTCAAATTCTTGAGATTCGCCCCGCAACAGGCATCATTCAAACCCAGGTACTTACAACGGAGGAACAGACATGAAAAATTTTGAGCAGCGGCTCCAGCGTTTGGAGCAAATCGGAAGCGACATAAAGCGAAGTGACGTTACCCTCGAAGAAGCACTAAAATACTTTGAGGAAGGCATTACCCTGGCTCGTGGCATGGAAAAGGAATTGGATAAAATTGAAGGAAAGATTCAAATCCTCATGAACCAGCCTGACCCAGTGGCCAAAACTGGCCCAGAGCCCCAGCTTGATTTATTTGCCACCACAGGAGAGGATTTCTAGCATGGAAGAACGCCAGTCCTCCTTTGCATCCCCAGCCCAGCACTCCAAGCCTCCCCGTCGTCCTGTCCGTAGCTTGCCAGCAGAAGTTGCCAGAAAAATTGCTGCAGGAGAGGTTATCGACAGGCCCAACGCCATTGTGCGGGAGCTACTGGACAATGCTGTGGACTCAGGAGCAGACTGGATTCAGGTAGAAATTGAAGGCGGTGGCATTGAGCGGATTCGAGTGGTGGACAATGGCATAGGCATGACTCGAGAGGATTTGGAACAATGTGCGCGTCCCCACGCCACCAGCAAAATCACGGCGGAAACGGACTTGATGAACCTTTCCACCTTGGGCTTCCGAGGTGAGGCCCTTTCATCCATTGCCGCCGTCAGCAGATTACAAATCACCACCGCCACCCAAGATGAGGCTGGTAATTCCAGCTCTTGGCGGCTCACTGCCTCGGTAACTCAGGAGCATCACATTGTTCCTGCCAACTTGAACCAAGGCACCATCGTTCAGTCCCAAGCCCTCTTTGAAAACTTTCCCGCCCGACGAACCTTTCTCAAGCGACCTGCCGCAGAAACCTCCATGTGCCGCCAAACCTTTGTGGAAAAATCCCTGCCCCGCACCGACATTTCCTTCCGCCTTTTGGTAGACGGCAAACAGCGGCTAGACCTGCCCAAGGGACAAAGCCTGGCCCAGCGGTTTACCGAAGCCCTAGGCCTTAAGGAATCTCCAGAGCTCTTCTACGAAATCCACAGCTCCCCTGAATCCCAGAAGCTTTCCCAGCAGAATTGGAAGTTTACCATCATCATCGGGGAGCCTTCCGTTGCCCGAAACGACAAAAAATTGATTTACATCTACGTAAACGGACGGAAAATCACTGAATATAGCCTCATGCAAGCTATCGATTATGGGGCAACTGGCTATTTTCCCAACGGCACCCATCCTGTGGCAGCCCTTTTTTTAGAAGTAAATCCCGCCTTGGTGGACTTTAACATTCACCCAGCTAAACGAGAAGCACGATTCAAGGATATTGCTCCCATTCACCGCAGCATTAGCCAGACAGTGCGACAATTTTTCAGGAATTACTCTGTGTCCAAGATTTCTGCCCAGGCTGTGGATGCCCTGTTTCCTTCAGAGGATACTCACCAAAAGGAGCCACAACAAACTTCTTCACTGGTTGCCCAAACTTTGTGGACAGAGGAACAAGACCACACCACAGAAAATATTTATGACCAAGGCCCACTACAGGTTTCCAGTACAAAATGGTGGCAGCAATCACGGGAAGAGCACACTAGGAGTTCCAGTTCCACTGGGGATTTTAGCAAGAAGCCAAGTTCCCCTCACACTGATGTACGAAATACTTTTTTTAATGACTGCTACAGTCAAGATATTCCCACAGAAGAAACTCTTGCTGCCACACCCTCACCAAACTATGAAGCTCCAAAAAAAAGTTTTTCAGAAACAGCTTTCTTAGAAGATGAGTCCACAAAAACAAGTTCTTCAAGAACTTGTTCTTCAAGAACTGATTTCTTCGGTGATAGTCTTTCAAACCAGAGCCTTCTTTCTCAAGCACCAGCAAAGCAAAATTCTGCTGGAACACAGCCCAAGGGATTTCGCTATCTGGGAACAACTCAAGGTGTGTATTTAGTGGTGGAGCTTGGAGATAGTTTGTACCTCATTGACCAGCATGCAGCCCACGAGCGGCTTTTGTATAACCAGTTTATTGCACAGGCTGGGCAACGGCAAAATCTGCTAGTTCCCTACGTCATAGAAACAGCAAGCAGTGCTGACGATGAGTATCTGCGCTCCCTGCAGGACTCTCTTTGTGCAGCCGGCTTTGAAGTAAAAGAAGGAGAATCAGAAGGAGATATACCTCGGTGGGAGTTTTATTCAGTGCCAGTTCAGTGGAAGGGAACGGAAGCAGACCTGGAACGAGATTTGCTGAACAAACGCATTGCCCCAGAAGAACTGGTGGCAAGTCTTGCTTCTACCAATGCCTGTCGCCAAGCCGTGATGGACGGAACGGTTTTAGATGATGACACCGCCTGTCAGCTAGCCTTGGACACCCTGGCATTGGAGGATCCCCACTGCCCCCATGGCCGCCCCTTGTGGCTCAAAATCAGTCGGGAGGCTATGGACCGGGGCGTCAAAAGAACGTAAATGGGGTTCGATGACGCGGCGTCAAGAGAACATAAAAGAGCCCGATGACGGGGCGTCAAGAGAACATAAAACTACACGTAAATGTCGTCGCTTCGACCGTGGATAATGAGCGTTCCTTCCTCCCAGGCTCGTCGCAATATACTGAAGAAGCGGGCTGTCACCTCATCACAATCACGGCGACGCATGGGCCGACGCAACACCTCTTCTTCCAGAATAACATCTCCACGATTTTTTGACACATTGCTTAAAATCTTTTGACGGAAGGATTCTGGCTTTCCTGCAATCAACAGAGCAATCTCCCCTTCTCCCATGGTATGGAGCTTTTTCTGGATAAAGCGATCGTCGGCCATGAGAATATCGTCCATGGTAAAAAGCCGATCTCGAATATCATTGCTCAAGTCAGGATCAAGGTCAGCTAAAGCCGTCAGAATGTCCTTTTCTGCATTGGGACTCATTCGCTTCAGGATTTCCGTCAAGGCTCCACGGCCATCCATGGAATCGGCGGCGTGAGTGTTCATGGCCAAAACCTTGTCGTGCATCGCCTTGTCTACCCGACGAAGAATTTCTGGATCCATGGGAGCAAGCTTTGCTAGCCTGCGGATAATCTCTTTTTTCTGTTCGCTGTCCAGCTGATTGATTACTTCCGCCGCCACCGCTGGCTTTAAGCGAGAAAGCACTAAGGTTTGCACTGGAGGAGGCTCATCCTTCAGCAGAAAAAATACCCGCTCTCCGTCCATTTCCTGCAGGTAGTCAAAGGGTACTCCTTCGGGAAAGGGAACGGCCTTGGAAATCAATTCTTCGGCACGGTCGCTGCCAAAGGCTTTTTCAAGGATATTTCTGGCAGTGGCCACTCCTCCCTGCTGGCGAGCATTATCCAACAGAGCTTTGAATTCCTCCAGAATAACTGCCGCCTCATCGGGGTCAATTCGACGGATAGAAACAATTTCTGGAATGATTCGCTCTGTTTGCTCAGGAGAAAGGTGAGAAATCACCTTGGCAGCCTCGTCGGTACCAATCAAAAGCAGGAATTTTGCTACCCGGCGGTAGATACTCTCTTTGCCGTCAGCCTCACGGGGAGCAACGGGAACCTTTATCAAGCCATGCCGCATTACATCCTGGTTCCCAAAACTTTGGGTATTTCCGGCGGATTGAGATGGTGCTTTTCCGGCGGATTGAGGTGGTGCTTTTCCGGCGGATTGAGATGGTGTATTTCCGGCGGATTGAGATGGTGTTTTTCCGGCGGATTGAGGTGGTGTTTTACCTGTAGCTTGAAATCCTTGCCTAGCAGCAGCTTGTTCCATTTGGTTTCTTGCCACGGCTGCATTTATAGCTTGATTCCCAGCACCTTGACGCATCTGATTACCTGCAGAAGTCGTCTGATTTTCAGTAAATTGACGACCTTGTGCTGTAGCTTGATTTCCAGCTTGATGGTAAATTTGTTTTCCAGCGGGAAATCCTGAAACAAAGGAGCCTGTTCCCAGCTGCTGGGGGCGAAAGGTATCTGCAGTTTTTTGGTTTTTTGAGGATTCCATGGTAGAAGTCGTTGCCTTTGAGTCAGGCTGCTGGAAGGAATTTTTCCAGTTTGCAGGGTCCGTCTTTTGTAATGCGGTGGCCAACAAATCCTGCAGGCTCCACTTTCCAGCCACCGTGGATTTTGTCTTTCCGTCAGCAGAGACTCCTGCTTCAGCTCCCATAGCTGTAGCTTGGTTCCTTCCTCTGGGAGGATTTCCACCACCTATCACTTGTCCGTTTACCACCCCATGGATGCCACCACCGTTGGCAAGGGAAGCCTTTACCAAATCAGCAGCCACATTGGGAGCAAAGTCCTCCTGTCCTTCTACAGGAACATCGGAGGGAGTCATAGTTGCAACTCTTTTATATGCCTGAATACGATAATCCTCATTCGCCATGGAACCATTCTACCATGATGAAGGCTTCTATCGCAAGGGAAGCCCTATAGGAGTAACAGGTTCTCCTTGTTTTTTACTCCCTCCATTGATATAATGGAAGAAAGAGATTTATCTAAAATGCTGATTTTCACTATATAAAACTAGATAAAATGGAGAAATCAGCTTTTCACTCAATCAGGAGGAATTATGGACTATAACGAGATTCTCCAACGGGCAAAGGATTATATCGCCCAGGAGCAGGATGAAGGCTTTTGCAAGGAAGTGCAGGATTTGATTGCCGCAGACAACAAGGCTGAATTGGAAGACCGCTTCTACCAGAATCTGGAATTCGGTACTGGTGGGTTGAGAGGCGTTATCGGTGGTGGAACAAACCGCATGAACACCTGGGTTATCAACAATGCCACCCAGGGCTTGGCAAACTACCTCATCAAGACCTATCCTGAAAAGGCCAAGGCAGGACAGCTTTCCGCCGTTGTAGCCTACGATTCCCGCCGCTTCTCCAACGTTTTTGCCCAGGCCACCGCCTGTATCTTTGCCGCCAATGGCTTTAAAACCTACCTGTTCACCAGCCTGCGCCCCACCCCGGAATTGTCCTACGCCATCAGAACCCTGGGCTGCGACACCGGCGTGGTGGTGACCGCTTCCCACAATCCTCCCCAGTACAACGGCTACAAGGCCTACTGGAACGACGGTGCCCAGGTAATTGAGCCCCACGACCAAGGCATTATTGACGAGGTAAATTCTGTTACCGAAGTTAAAACCATCTCCAAGGAAGAGGCCATCAAGGCTGGCTCCCTGATTATGATTGACAAGGAAATCGACGACAAATACTGGGCCATGGTTAAGTCCCAGCTGTTCCGTCCTGAGCTCATTAAGGAAAAGGCTGGGGAAGTAAAGATTGTCTACACTCCCCTCCACGGAACAGGTGCCATGCATGTGGAAAAGGTGCTGGGAGATCTGGGCCTTACCGTTATTACCGTACCTGAACAGCGGGAGCCAGACGGAAACTTCTCCACAGTGGAAAAGCCAAACCCAGAGGAAGCCCCTGCATTAAAGATGGCGCTGGAGCTGGCACAAAAAGAAAAGGCTGATGTTGTTATGGCCACAGACCCCGATGCAGACCGCTTTGGTGGAGCTGTTCCTGATGCCGATGGAAACTACATCCTCATTACCGGGAACCAGATGGGAGCCCTTTTGTGCGACTACATCCTGACTAGCCGCAAGGAATTGGGAAAGATGCCCGCAAATCCTGCTGTTATCCGCTCCATCGTTACCTCCACCTTTGCCGACAAGATTTGTGCCCACCACGGTGTTCACTTGGCAGAATGTCTCACAGGCTTCAAGTGGATTGCAGCCGTTATGGCCGACTTTGAAAAATCTGGTAGCCACAACTACGTCTTTGGCTTTGAGGAAAGCTATGGCTACAATGTAGAAACAGATGTACGTGACAAGGACGGTGTTTCCGCCGCTGCCATGTGTGCAGAAATGACTCTGTATTGGCGTTCCAAGGGTAAGTCCCTGCTGCAGCGGCTTGAAGAATTGTTCCTGCAGTTTGGTTATTTTGAAGACAGATCCATTTCCAAGAACTTTGCTGGTGTTGCTGGTGTTGCCACCATGAAGGGCATTATGGCAAAGCTGCGGGAAGAAGGACTGAAAACCCTAGGGGGCCAGAAGGTTGTTTCCATCCGCGACATCCAGACCAGTACCTGCTACGACCCAGCAAATCCTGCTGATAAGAAGCCTGTGGACCTGCCTAAGAGCAATGTATTGCAATTCTTCTTGGAAAATGGCACCGTAGTTAGTGCCCGCCCCTCTGGAACCGAGCCTAAGATCAAGTTCTACATCAACAGTATGGTTCCTCCTGCAGCTAGCTTGAAAGAGGCTAAGGTAACTTCCGCCAAGCTCTGCAATGCCATCGAAGCAGAAATCAACGGAATTCTCGATGCAGCAAAATAAGAACCATAAAAAGGTTCGAGAACTGCTCCGTCTGTATCAGGACGGGGCAGTTTTTACTGCCTTTGACACAGAAACAACAGGCTTAAGCTCCCACAATGACCGTCTGCTGGAAATTGGAGCGGTACAGTTTTCCAAGGATGGAGTTCTTGCCACCTACAGTCAGCTGATTAATCCATGTCGCACCATTCCCTACGAGGCTACCCGAATCAACAACATTACCCATGAAATGGTTCATGACTGCCCCAAAGAACAGGAGGTACTGCCCCACTTCCACAGCTTTGTTGGCAACAGCATTCTGGTGGCTCACAATGCCAATTTTGACTTGAAATTTGTAAATACTGCCCTCAGCCGCCACGGCCATCAGATTTTAGAAAACCAGATTGAAGATACGGTAAAGCTTTCACGTGCCATCTTTCCAGAGCTGGAAAAACACAGCCTCCAGTTTTTGGCCCAGCACTTTTCCATCAATCCGGGGAATGCCCACCGAGCCACAGACGATGCCCGTGTCTGCATGGAAGTGCTACTCCGTTGTTTTCAGCACCTTGCATAAAACACAGTACCGAGCAATTAAAAGTCAGGCCTTACCCAAAGCTGGCACAGGGAGCGGAATGGGGAAAAGAGCTCCTGCCAAACTAGGTGAGGTCCGACTAAAATCACCGTAAATCGTTGAAAGCAATCAATTCCTTGCTTTCCTTTAATTTTTCCAACATTTTTTCTTGAATCTGTCGCACCCGCTCTCTGGTAATGCCCAGCACACGGCCTGTTTCTGAGAGGGTCATAGGAGTTCTACCGTCAAGACCGAACCGCAGCTTGATAATGGCCATTTCCCGCTCGGAAAATTCCTTCAAAACAGAATTGATGGTTTCAGATAGCATGGCAGAGAACACATTTTCCACCTGCTGCTCATTCTCATCAGTGGACAACAAATCTCCTAGTACAGAAGGACTTGCTTCATCAATAGTGGTGTCCAGGCTGGAGGTTTCCTGGGCAAGCTTCATGTACTCCTCAATCTTTTCTGGAGTCTCACCAATATATTCAGAAAGCTCCAAGCAAGAAGGCTCGTGACCGTATTCTTGGGTAAGCTGCTTGGCAATCATAAAGCACTTGTTGATGGTGTTCAGCATGTGAACTGGCATTCTGATGATGCGCCCCTTGTCTGCAATGCCCTTGATAATGGCCTGGCGAATCCACCAGATACCATAGGTGGAAAAACGGCAGTTTCTGCTGGCCTCAAACCGATCCACCGCCTCCAAAAGCCCGATATTGCCCTCATCAATCAAGTCAATCAAGGACAAACCACGATGCTGATACTTCTTGGCTACAGATACAACAAGACGGAGGTTGGCCTGTACCATCTTGTTCTTTTCAATCCGAAGCTCCTCCTGCAACCGCTCTATCTGACAGGCATATTCCTTCTCTTTTTCTGGGTAGAGAGCTAGCTCATCTCCAAGAGCACGAATCTTTGTCTTTAATCCGTGGATTGTATCTGCCAGACGCAATTCTTCTTGGGGAGAAAGTAGAGCATACCGTGAAATTTGTTTTAGATAAATTGCCAGCGGATCTACGTCAGCTGTCAAGGATGCAGCAGTTCTTGTAAGAACCTCATCATCAATATAACCCTGTGGTTTTGCAAAACATGTTTCCATGTTTCCTCCTACATTTTAAACATAGTTTTTGTACAGGAAAAATGCAAAAAAAAGAATGGGATTTTACACAACTTGTGATACACTTATTCTTATCTTAACCTGTTCTTGACAAAACCTGCCAATGGAAACTCTGTTAACCAGATGATTGTTTATCCTGAGGTTTTTTAATTATTTATCCTCGAGGAGCTTGGGCTGGATCTATGGGTATTCCGTCCTGGAACACCATAAAGGTAAGCTGACTCTTTCCCGTAAAGCTGTCCACCCCCACTATTCCCAGCTGCTTGCCGGTGGAAACATATTCTCCCTTGGAAACAGATGTGTCGGAAAGCCCTGTGTACACGTACATATGTCCAGATTGGGACTGAACAAACACCACCTTTCCAAAGCCACGGTACAATCCACTGAACATAACCGTTCCAGCTTGAATGGCGCAAACCGCCTCATTTTTTTGGGCAGATAGCTGAACCCCGGAAATCTTTCCTGAAACATACAGCACCTCAGGATTTTTAACCGGCCACAGGAGACTAGAATCCCCCTTCTTGCCAGTATAATTTCGTGGGTCAGCAATTTCTATGGGCGAAGTGTTCATGATGGCATTGGCAATGGTAGTCGAAGTTGTAGGAACCTTCAGCACCTGACCTATTTTCAAGGTGTCGGAGCTTTTCAAGCCGTTCAATTTCAATAGCTCTTCCACCGTTATGTTGTGTCGGCGGGCCACACCATAAAAGGTATCTCCCTTGGCTACAATGTAGGTTTCTGTATGAGAAAGCTCCATACTGGGAATCACCAGCTTTTGTCCCGCCTTCAGCACCTGGGACTGGGTGATATTATTCTTGTTGCATAGCTCGTTTACCGTAACGCCGTACTTCCTACTGATTGAATACAAGGTTTCTCCCTTTGCAACTACGTGCTGGGTGTCAGAAAAAAGAGGAAAGGAAAAAAGAAGTGTAAGTACAGCTATAAAAAAAGTTACTCTACTCATAGGCATTATATCGGCAAAAATAAAACTTTATTAAACCAGCGTACTACTGGAACTGATCAAAGAAGGCCATTACATCAATGCCATTTACAATGGGATTTTGATTGTAAATCCGCAAAAGATTTGCCTTGCCAGAGGTAAGGTGGGCTGAAGTAATACCATAGCGAATGGAGCTGTCTGCCTCTAAAAAGGCTGCAATGTGATCTGCCACCTTTACAATCCGTCCATCCACTGGAGAAAACTCAGCAATATTATAACGATTGTTTAAGTCCTCAAAGCTCACCTCCAGCTGCTGGCCAGCAGGTAAACATGCCACCTCCTGAGGCATTTCTCCAGTAAACAGGGTGTCGGCTTGGGGCACACGAATCCGATTGGCAAACTCATTGCTAGTAAAATACAGCAGCTCCTGCAGATAGCAATCGTCCATCAAGGGGAAAAGCTCCTTGCCCACAATCTCATTTTCAATACGCTTTACAATCTGGGGCAACCCATCTGTAGCCTGCTTTACTGGCGAAATAATGTCCCGTGTGACCGCTTCTGGCAGGTCGTGAAACAGACCGCAGAAAAAGTTATTGTACCGCCGCTTTTCACAAAAGGACACACCAGTGGAATATTCCAGCAGCAGGGTAAGAATGGCCACAAAGAAAGAATGGCCCAAAACACTAGTTCGGGGAACACGGGGCGTTTGATTCCAGCGGGTCTGAAAACGCAGCTGCTCCAGCACCATCAAAAATCGGTAGGGACGCTGCTTTGTAAGCAAAAGCTGAAAGGCCCGCAAATCAAGAAAGCTTTCTATATCTTGATTCAAGTCTTCTTCAATGGGGTCAAGACGAAACTTTTCGTTTACCACAGAAATCATCTGGAATTCTCGCAAGGTAGAAAACTTATGAGCAGCCCGCAATACCTTGGCAGTATGACCAGTAAAAGTATCTGGTTCAGGAGCAGGCCCACAGCAATAGTCTACAAACCGTTCCTGGAATTTTGCATCAGGCAAAAAATCACGATACTGTTCCACCACCCACTGGTTCAGCTTTTTATATTCCTCTGGATAATCACGGCGAATCATCCGCTGTACCGGAGACTTTATATCACACAGTGCAATCTTTCTCAGTAACTCAAAAAAGGAAGCATGAATCATCCAATCCCAGTCAATACTCTTTCCCTGGGCCTCCTCGTACTTTCCGATGATATAGGCAACCATCATCTTTTCGGCACACTTGTCCATTTCAATCATTTCGTGGGGACGAACAAGGTCGTTCCAACGCTCGATGGAAAATCCTTCAAAGATTTTGAGGGCGAGATTTTTTGTCAACATGAAAAATCCTTACTAACGGACAATGGAATTAAACAACTGTTGAGTGAGCAATCCCCATCCGTCTACGAGAACAAAAAGCATGAGTTTAAAGGGCATAGAAATCTGTACTGGAGGCAACATAATCATACCCATAGACATGAGGATACTTGCCACCACCATATCGATGACGATAAAGGGGATATACAGCAATATACCGATTTGGAATGCTATGGTTAGCTCATTTAAAATATAGGCTGGCACCAGCACATAGGTGGGCACATCTGCCAGGGTTTGGGGCTTTTCCAACCCACCAATGGACATGAACATGGTGATATAACTGGTAGCTGCATTTTGCTGTCGGGAATTGGAGGCCATCTGCTTGTACATAAACATACGCAAGGGAGCCTCTGCCTCTGCAAAGGCTTGTTCTATGCCAATTTCACCGTCGGCCATGGGACGATAAGCATTGGTATAAATCTGTGTAAAGGTAGGCCACATTATGAACAAGGTCATAAAAAAAGCGATTCCGTTCAACACCGCCGTCGGTGGAACCTGCTGCAGGGACAAGGCTCGCTTGATAAAATCCAGCACAATGGAAAATCGCAGGAAACAGGTCACCAGAATCAAGATACTGGGAGCAAGGGTCAAGATCGTAAGGGTCAGCAAGAGCTGAACGGAAAAAGCCACCTCTTCACCAGTTTCTGGATTCCTAATATCAACGTTGATATTGGGAATATCTACGCCTGTAACAGAACCTGTCATTTCGGTACGTCCGGCTGCAGCCCCCTGTGGAAAGGTCTGAGAAAAGGCTGGGAAACAACAGGCCACCGCAATAATGGCGCAGATAAAAATTTTCGGGAAGGTTTTTGTAGTAAACTTACGGAGTGACATTATCATCCTCCGTGGTATCCGTTGCACTTAATCGAGAACGCTGGTTCTGCAAAAGCTCCACCGCACTACTGGTGGAAAAGGTCCCTTTCCTGGTGGCAGAAGTATATTTTTGTCCGTTGGTATTTACAAACTTCCCAAGAATCGAACTGAAATCCATAGGTCTTTTGTCATCAGCTCCTTGGGGGGCATTCAAGTTCATGGCATCTACCAATTCCTTGTCATCAATCTCCGCAATGAGATTAACAGAATTGTCCGCCACCCCCACAAGATAGGCCCGTGAATTCAAGGTGATTACATGAACAAATTTGCCTGGAGACAGGGTTAAAGAAGCAACTTTCTTCAGATAGGGATCGGAGCTGGTAGTGGTACCAGAAATCTTCTTTAAGAACATAAAGAAGCCCCATATCAATGCAAGTACCAGGAGCAACACTAAAATCGTGCGAACAAAAAACCACACTCCATAGGATGATCCTTCCGCAATAGTTGTAGCTCCATTTTCTGGAGCATCCTGAGCAAGCAAGATTTCTGCTTCGGCAGCACGAGCTGTTACCTGAGTTTCAGACGCAACAACCTCCTGACTCCAAGCAAAGCCTGTAATCAGAAGGTAACTGCAAAGAGAAAATAATATTTTCAGGACTTTTCCTTTGTAATTCAAGCCCATAAATTGTTAACCAGTAACACGCTCAATAGGAGAAAGGATTTCAGTTACACGAACACCGAAGTTTTCGTCAATTACTACAACCTCTCCCTTGGCAATAGGTTTATGGTTTACCAGAATGTCAACAGGCTCACCAGCAAGCTTATCCAACTCGATGATGGTACCCTCTCCCATTCCAAGGATTTCTTTGATTTGCTTCTTGGTACGTCCCAACTCTACGGTCATCTCCATGTACACGTCCATGATCAGACCGATATTACTTCCCTGATCTATACCGCCTACACCAAGCTGGAGGCCTGGAAACTGTAGAGATTGTACATTGGGAGCACTTGTACCCATTGGCATAGAAGCATAACCATTTCCCATACCGCCCATATTCATTCCCCCACCCATGGTCTGTTGCATGACCATGCCATTCATATTCATAGGAGCGGCCTGCATTCCCCCCATGTTCATACCACCACCCATTGCATTCATAACAGGCTGTTGAGGCATGGACTGGACAGGAGCAGCAGGAGCTGACCCCTTACCTAATGCACTAGAAATCTGACCAGCAGCACCACCAGCAATAGCCTCCCAAAGAGTATAAGTGGTTCCGTCTAGGCTTACTGGATAAGAGAACAGAGCAAATTCACCTTGTGGAAAACGAACCATAGCTTTTGGTCCATTTACAGCCTCGCCAGGATTACAAGCTAAGCCAGGGAAGTGTCCATTTTTTGTTAGTTCTGTAATCTCTGCACCAGTATGACCAGATACCACCTCTGCAATCACAGAGAGAGCCATCTCATCCAAATCAGCATTGTCTTCTTTATTAATCAAACCTGCCAGTTTCTGTGCAAAATCAGTGGAAAGCACATATAAGTGATCTCCAGAAAGCCCAGCAGAAAAGTCTGCCATAACCGCTACAACAGTCTCAGGCAGCTTTGCTAAGAATGTTTCACGATTGGCTGACTCAACAGTAGGCTCTGTCACGACAGTACTTACACCTGTCATGGTTCCTACATTATGGGCCAATTTATCCTTCAAGTCAACTGCAAATTTTACCAAATCAGCAGTTTCAATTTTTCCAGCAGAGGCATTTGACGAACTTCCTCCAACGGAAAGCCCGCCCATATCTACACCGCTTAACAATGCATCAATTTCATCTTGGGAAATGGTACCATCACTCATATGACTCGTCTCCTTCTACTGCTAATTCTTCAAAATCTTCTGATTCAACCTGCTCCAGCTTGTTCAAAACCTGAACAGCCATTTTCTTTCCAATTACACCAGGCTGACACAAAAACTTCTTTTTGTTACCCACGCTCAAGGTAATGGGATCTGTGATACGCACATTAGACAATCGGACTGTGTCTCCTACCCGCAAGGACAAAACATCTCGAATAGGAAGGGAAACAGAACCAATTTCTGCCACTACGTCCATGTCCACGTCTGCTAACTTTTCCTTCAATACACCAAGGTACTGAGTAGTGGAGCTTCGTCGAACAGAAGAGAACCAGAACTGGGAGGACAACTTGGAAATAATAGGCTCAATGGTGATGTAGGGAATACAGAAGTTCATCATTCCTTCTTCCTCACCAATCTTTGTTTCCAAAGTTACCAAAACAACCATTTCAGAAGGGGCTACAATCTGGGCAAACTGGGGATTTGTTTCAATCTGCCCCATTCGTGGCCGCAAGTCAATAACCTGAGTCCATGCCTCACGCATATTTGCCAAGATACGAACGATAATTCCTTCCATAACGGACTGCTCAATATCTGTAAGATCACGCTGAACCTTTGCACCCTGTCCAGTTCCACCAAAGAGGCGGTCAATCATGGAGAAGGTAATGGCTGGGTCAATTTCCAAAATGGCATTACCCTTCAATGGATCCATATTGATGACCGCAAGGGTAGTTGGAGTAGGAATTGACCGAATAAATTCTTCGTAGGTCAGCTGATCAACTGATGCCACGTGAACATGAACAATACTTCGCAACTGAGCCGAAAGACTGGTTGTAGTCAAACGGGCGAAGGTTTCATGCATAATGGACACCGTTCTAATTTGTTCTTTAGAGAACTTGTCCGGACGCTTGAAGTCGTAAATCTTAATCTTGCGGGTATCATTTACCGGCTTAAAATCCTCCGACTCCGTGCTACCGGAACTAATGGCGGTGAGAAGCTGGTCAATTTCGTCCTGGGACAGAACTTCATTCATATATAAACCCCTAGATGGTTACTACTGCTCGATTATCTGTAAGCTCAAGAAACGTACATCTCGAATCTTGGAAGAACTCAAGATATCGTCATTGATTGCATTGCGGATTTCAATACGACGCTTCTCTTCATTGCGAGGCCGCAAATCCTCAACAGTCAACTCGGTAAAATAGCGACGAAGATAATCCTTAATCTCAATTTGGCGCTGGGTAATCTCGGTAGATGCAGCCTTGTCAGCCTGCTTATAGCCGAGAACAACCTCTACGATAACGCTGGCAGGAATTGCATCACTTGTCTTGGTGCTTACCTGACCCAAGGAGGTGTACCAGTCCAGAACTTCCCGCTTGCTTCCGTACTCCTGGGAAACAGGGATTACTGCCTGCTGGGAGGTATTTCCACCAACAATCTTCATGGTGATTACCACTACTGTTACAATAAGGATGATTGCACATAAGACAATCGCAACCCATTTAAGCAAGGTTGGAAGCAGGCCACCAAGTCCCTTTGATTTCTTTTCGGATTCACCGGTGGTTTCGTTGTCTTCAAAGTCCATAGATTCATTAGCCATAAATCATTCCTCCATTTGATAGTCTGCTATATTCCATTAAAAATGTCCATCGTCAAGAATAATAATATCTACACGACGGTTATATGCCCTGCCTTCGGCAGTGTCATTTGAAGCCTTTGCTCTGGTATCTGCATATCCAGCTACAGAGAACTGAGCCTCATTTACACCGAAATCAGACAGATAATGCAACACATTGGTGGCACGGGCTGTGGACAATTCCCAGTTACTGGGAAAATTCTCTCCTGCCGCCGGTGTATTGTCAGTATGACCTTCAATTCTAAAGCGGCGGTTTGCCAAATCAGCTGCCGACAAGAACTGTGCCAGATGCAACAAGGTTTCCCGTGTTTCGTCAATCCGTAGCTCGGCACTGCCTTCCGCAAAGAAGGAGTCTCCAGCCAAGGTAATTACAAGACCACGCTCATCACTGGTGAGAGTAATCTTGTTGGATTTTACATCAGGGGCAAAAACACTGATTGCCCGTTTTACCGCCAAACCAAGGGACTTTCCCTTTTCTATTGAAGGCAAGCTATTGATGGTATTACCTAAATCCGCAAGCCGTCCTGCTGCCAAAGAATATCCACCACCAGATTCTCCGTGGATGGAAGCAGTAAGCTCAGCCATCTGCACAATGTCTACTTCCGAAGGGTTATACAACATAACGAAGAAGCAGAGCATCAAGGTAATCATGTCTCCATAACTGTTAAGCCATGCCGATGAGGCTTTTGCCACCTCCTTCTTCTTCTTTGCCATAGTCCCTCCGTTAGTCCTTCAATACGTCAGCTTCAATAGCCTTTCTAGATACAGGATCAAGATAGGTCAAGAGCTTCATAGCAAGGATACGAGGGTTGTCACCAGCCTGGATAGACAAAACTCCTTCAATAATCATTTCCTTGGTACGCATTTCGTTGGCATTTTGTCCAGCAAGCTTTGTTCCCATAGGTCCCAAAATCCAGTTAGCCAACAAACAACCATACAAGGTGGTAATAAGCGCAACCGCCATGTTTGGTCCCAAGGATGACTTATCCTCCAAGTTACGCAACATACCTACCAGACCAAGAACGGTACCAATCATACCAAATCCAGGAGCATAACCAGCCCACTGGTTTACAATACCGATAAAGTTCAGGTGGCGAGACTCAATCTGGCTCATTTCACTTTCCATGATACCACGAATAACAGCACCATCAGTACCGTCAACAACAAGGCGCAAACCAGTCTTCATAAACTCATCATCCAAGTCCTCCAAGCCTTCTTCCAAGGCAAGGATACCCTCACGACGGGCCTTTTCTGACAAGGCAACCATGTTCTGCACCAGCATCTTTTCACCAAAGTCGGGAATCTTAAAAGTCTTTCCCATAACCTTCAGTGTGGTGATAACGTCCTTCAAGGGAGCAACGATAAGCAGGGCACAGAATGAACCACCAACGGTCATGAACATAGAAGGTACGTCAATGATACCCATCATGGTTCCACCAGAAGTGATAACTGACATAACAATACAGGCAAGACCGCCAACAAGACCGATTATTGTCGCTATATCCATTTAAAACTCCTCTTCCCCGCCTATTCTTCGTTTTTGAATGCGCCAATCTGGCGGCGGTACGCTATGATACGGGCTATAATATCTTCGGGTGAATCCTTTACCACCACATGCTTTCCAGAAAGCATACAAAGTGTAACATCTGGGTTACATTCGATGGATTCAATCTGATGGGGATTTATCCAGTACTTTTTTCCGTCAAGTCGCATAACTTCAATCATAATCTGATTTTAGGTCAACCACTCAGTCACCCTTTTAAATCCTCCCGAAACATTCTATTATAATATCGGATGTTTGTGAATATAAATGAGAAAAAAAAGCATGAATATAAAAATTTTTGCACAAAACTACATCCTCAATTTTTAAACAAAAACACCAGCCAAGCATCAAAATTGATTGCAAGGCTGGTGACTATTACTAAGCCATGTCCCACCCCATGGCCCTACGTGCTCATTTAGCGCTTCAAGTTCATGACTGTGTCCAACAAGGTGTCAGCAGTCTGAATTGTCTTGGAGCTTGCCTGGAAACCGCGCTGGGTTACAATCATGTCAGTGAACTGCTCGGTTAAGTCTACATTGGACATTTCCAAGGAGCCTGCCAACAAGGAGCCCTTTCCTGCAATACCAGACACACCGATGTTTGCCATACCAGAGTTGTTGGATTCAACATAGGTGTTCTCTCCAGCCTTTTCCAAACCACCCTGGTTTGTGAAGGAAGCAAGAGCCAGCTGTCCGATGATGCGGTTTGTTCCGTTGGAATATACACCAGTAATGGTTCCTGTGGAGTCAATCTTAAAGTTGTCCAAGTAACCCATGGTGTAACCGTCCTGATAGAAGGCCTTGGTAGAGCTCTGAGACGCACTCTGGGTAATGGTGTTCTTTTGGCTACCGATGGTTCCCAAATTGATGTTCAAGGTCTGGCGATAGGGATTTCCGTTTTCGTCAGGGTTTGCATCAGGTACGTTGAAGGAGGTCTGAAGAATAACCTCTCCCTCAGGGTTTGTCATATTTCCAGCGGAGTCCATAACAGACAGCAAGGTCCCGTTGTTGTCAAAGTTTACCAAGAAGGTATTTTCGGTGCCGTCAGTAGTACCAAGTCCAACACGAGTTTCTGTAGGAACCTCTCCGTCAGGATTTACAGTAACAGTAACCTCCCACTGGTTGGGATTACCTACTACACGAGTAAAGGAAACATTCAACATATGCTGGTTTCCGAAGCTATCGTAAATCTTCTGCTCGGTAGACCATGTTCCCTTAGCGATATCTGCAGGGCTTGCACCCTCCAAAATCTCAGGAGTATTCTTATTCAAGTTACAAGCAAAATTTACGTTCTGGGTAGCCTTGGCAGGATCCTTTGTTCCTACAGGAATGATGATGTCCTCGGTGGAACCAGCGGTGTTCAATACCATCTCGCCGTTCAATTCCTCTGCCATCCATCCCTGCACACGCATACCGTTAGCAGGGTTTACCAAGGTTCCCTCGCTGTCCAAGCCAAAGGCACCAGCACGAGTATAGAAGGATTCTTCGCCGTTCTTAAGGATGAAGAATCCATTTCCCTGGATAGCCACGTCGGTGGACACACCAGTGGACTGCAGGTTACCCTGGGTAAAGATGGTGTCAATGCTAGCTGTCATTACACCAAGTCCTACTTCCTTGGGGTTCACACCACCAACTTCTGTGGTAGGGCGGGCAGCTCCAGAAAGCTGCTGGGAAATCATATCCTGAAAGTTTACACGGCCACGCTTAAATCCAGTTGTATTTACGTTAGCAACGTTATTTCCAATTACATCCAGACGTGTCTGGTGATTCTGCATACCGGATACACCGGAGTAAAGTGATCTCATCATAAAGCTACCCTCTTAGTTGCCGTATACGGCGTTAATCTGATCCATTGAATATGCCATACCGTTCACCATAACGTGAGGATTGGTACCTCGGGTAACGGCCTCTACAACTCCACTGATGGAAGACTCGCCAGCGGCAATCTCCACGTTCTTACCCAGGAGACTAACAGCCTCACCGGAATTCAGCATGTTTGCCAGCTTGGTGAATTCTGTGCTCATGTTGGTCATCTGCTCCAGAGAGGAGAACTGAGCCATCTGAGCGATAAATTCTGTATTTTCCATGGGGCTGGTGGGATCCTGATTCTGCAACTGCGTAATCAACAGCTTAAGGAAGTCGTCCTTACCCAGCTCCTGGCTTGCGGTACGACCATTCACAGCCAAGCTCTTGTTGTAGGTATCTACAGCCAAGGTGGTCTGAGTCTTTTCCGCTGCGCTCATCATTGTATTTATTTCCATAAAATCCAGCTCCTATACTTTTGACAAAACTTCTATGCCATTATATTAACGGCAACTTGTGACGAATCTGAATAAGTTTTTTGAAGGATTTCACCTTCAACGCCAGAATCAATGCCATCTTCTGCCATCATTTCTCCATAAAGGGTGTCGGCAAAGGCGATATGTCCCTGGTTATGCTGCTGCTGTCCACCCTGCTGCTGCTGACCATTGCCAGCCCAAGACAGGTCAAAGGAACCGGTGTCAAAGCCACTGTCAGCAAAGGCCTGCTTCAATGAGGCAATGGATTCCTTGAAGGCTTGGAAGGCTTCTTCGGAAGCAACACGGATTTGGGCGGAAACCATCTTGTCGTTTAACTCAAGACTGATCTTTACATTTCCCAATTCCTCTGGATGAAGAATCAAGTTGATGGTACCCACATTTCCGTCCCGAAGGATGATGGAGCCAGTACGAACCAATTCTGTGGCATTGTTCTGCAACTGGTTTGAAAGCATGGCACCAAAATTAACTTCCTTGGCACCAGGAGCCACAGAAGAGGTAGTGCCACTTGCACCATTTCCCTGAGCCAGCTGCATGGTAATGTCGGCAGAACCTTCTCCCTGACTAACGGTGGTAACGAAGTTGCCATCTTTAAGGGAAGCTTCGGTAACCCCATTTTCTGCAGCAGTACGTAAGTCCTGGACCTCAATCTTCTGGTCAAGGGAAGTACCAGTCTCCAGCTTAAGGGTTTTTACTTCACCCTGAATTTCAGCTATAGCACCTTCTGCCACAGCTGGTTGTTCAGCAATTTTTTCTCCCTGTTGGCTATTCTGAAGGATTTGAGCAATGGAGTAATCCACATCCTTTACCTCAATCTTCTTTGTCTTCTTTTCTGTATCCTCTGGCTGCATTTCTTGAGCCTTGTTGGCGGCCTCTAAAGATTCAGCCAATACCAAGGTACCTTCTTCTGGAAGCTCCATCTGGGGCTCTTCATCTTGAACCAGGTCTGCCTGCTGCAACACCAGCTCTTTGGAAAGAGCCTCTGGATCCAGTCCTTCCACCAGAGCAACCTCGGTGGGAATAGTTTCTGGAACTGGTGCAGTTTCTTCCATTACAACGGAAATATTCAGGCCCTTTATTCCTGTGTCAGCCTTGGCAGCAATGGTTTTTTCAAGAGAATTAATTTCAGCATCAATCTTGGAGGAAGCATCCTTGAGGGAAACTGTTTCTCCTTCTTTGGAAACCTGTTCCTGAGATTCTACTGTTTCATCTGTCGTATCATGTACTGGTTCACTGGCGGAAGACTTTTCCGTGAGGGCTCGTTCCAAAGCCCGTTCAAATGAGGATGGACCTGAGGACTTTTGTTCCACACGCTGGGAATTGCCTGAGGTTTGAACCGGCTCCCTAAGTCCCAGTTCTAGATTCATGTTTGGTGCCAACATTGGCATACCTCCAAAATCATCAGCCTAATCAGATTTTGACCAAGCCACTCCTGAAGTAGATTCTTACAGGACACTTATTACATCTATCGTCTTTTTTTTACGAGAGGTTAAATTTTTTTTATTTTTTTGAAAGAAACACTCCCCATCCTCCTACCCCCACAAACAAAAAAAAAACCTGAGCTTTGCCTGGCAAATCCAATGCCTTGACAAAAAACCCGCTCTCCCCTATCTTGTTCTAATGGGAAAAATTAAAAAGCGGGCATATATTCTTGTGTCTGTTACTTTTCTTTGCGCATTGTTTTTCGGTGTGGTGCTGGGTCTTTTGCTGGCAGAAACCACCAACACCATCAATACAGAAAATTTCACGGAATTTACTACAGCCCTGCCAACACGGTTGCTGGATATAAATGGAGAGGTAATTACACAATTTGCCTCCGACGAAAACCGTGAAATCATCAGCTTTACTCAACTGCCGCCTCAAATGCTGAATGCCCTCATTACCCGTGAGGACAGGGTTTTCTATGAGCATAATGGATTTAGGCTCAAGGCAATTATCCGTGCCTTTGTAGGAGTGTTTACTGGTAAATCCTTGGGTGGAGGAAGTACCCTTACCCAGCAGATTGCAGGAACTCTATACTGCGACCGTACGGAAAAATCCTTGACCCGAAAGCTGAAGGAACTGTGGTGGGCTATTCAGATGGAGCGTCGCTGGTCCAAGAATGAAATCCTAGAGCTGTATCTGAACAAGATTTACTTTGGTGGTGGAACCTATGGCGTAAATGCTGCCTCAAAATATTATTTTGGTCACGATGCTACAGAAATCACCCCAGCAGAAGCTGCAATTTTGGTGGTTCAGCTTTCAAACCCCGCCTACTACAATCCCTTTGATTATCCCAACCGAGCCATGGCTCGTCAGCAGGACGTGTTGGAGGAAATGGTAAAGTCTGGATACTTGACCCCAGAGGAAGCAACTCAGTCCTATGATGACTTTTGGGTAAACTTTGACTACACCCGAATCAACTCCTCTGCCTACTATATGCGGGACGACAAGGCTCCTTGGTTCAGTGAGTACGTTCGCCGTGAGTTGTCCGACATGCTCTACGGTACCGACGACATTTATACCAGTGGCTTTACTGTACATACCAGCTTGAACATGAAGCACCAGCAGGCTGCTCAAAAAACCATGGACAAGTACATTCAGCAGGCAAACGAATCCTACAAGAATTCCAGCAGCCTCAGAAAGAATTCCGCAGCAGATACCTATATCCCTATGACGGAGCTGTTGTCTTTGGTATTTAACCTGCCCCAACTGAAAACCTCTGAACAGCACATAGAAAACAAGGCCCTGTCTACCTTCAATTCAGAAATCAACCCTATTCTTGACGTTATGTCATTGATGTTTGGACTGGAGGATGTAAAGCTGGCAGTGGTAAACAAGGCAAATGTCCTGAAGGAACAGGAAAACAGTAAAACTACTATAGAAGGAACCCTGATTTCCTTGGAAAATAGCACTGGATACATTACCGCCTTGGTGGGTGGAAGTGAATACAGCTCCTCCAACCAGCTGATTCGTGCAACCCAGGCAAAAATTCAGCCAGGAAGCTCCTTCAAGCCCCTGTATTATTCTGCTGCCCTAGATTCAGGCCAGTTCACCCCCGCGACCCTGCTTTCAGACACTCCCACGGTATTCAAGAATGCTGATGGTAAGCCCTATATTCCTGCAAACTTCCGCGGAATTTGGGAGGGAGATGTGCAGTTGTGGTATGCCCTGTCCACCTCTATGAACGTCGTTTCTGTAAAGGTATTCGAGGCAATTGGTTACAATGCAGCCATTGACAGAGCTACCGCCCTGCTGGGAATTCCAGAGGAGGAGCTTTCTTCCAGAGGCTTCAACCCCTATTTGAGCTTGGCATTGGGAACCTGTTCCGTGCGCCCCATTGAAATGGCACGAGCCTTTGCAATCTTTGGAAACCAAGGTAAAGAGGTGGAGCCTATTGCCGTGCTTTCTGTTGAAGATAAGAACGGAAAGGTAATTCTGAATCCTGAGCGAGATCTGCGCTTGGCTCAGCAGGAAAAGGGAAATGGAATCCAGGTGATTTCTCCCCAAAACGCCTTCCTCATGACCAATATGCTCCAAAAAACAGTAACCTCCGGTACCTTGAACCGAGGTGCAGGCTACGGAAGCCGATTCAAATATCAGGATGCCAACGGTAAGACCTACACCATGCCAGCTGCTGGTAAGACTGGTACCACCCAGAACTGGGCAGATGCTTGGGCAGTTGGTTTTACCCCTTATATTACCACAGCAGTCTGGTTTGGGTTTGATATTCCTGGTCAATCCTTAGGAACAGAGCTGACAGGCTCCACCCTTTCTGGTGTGGCTTGGGGTGAATACATGCGAGTAGCCAACGAAGATTATCCCTACAAGGAATTCCCTGTACCACAAACAGGATTAGTAAAGGCTGAGGTTTGTTCAGTTTCCGGACAAATCAGAACTGATGCTTGTGAAAACCACCGTATTACCCAGTACTTCCTTACAGGAACCCAGCCTGTGGACATTTGTCAGCTTCACATCAACCGGGCACAGGTTCAGACAGTGGGAATACAGCGTCTGGAGCAAGAACGCTATTATTCTGGAGCAATCTACAATGTTACTGTTGATGATTCTCCTTTGGTATTGGATTTGAGTTTCTTGAATGATTACTCTATACTTGATGATACAGAGCTTGGCGAGGGATACTTGGAAGGTGATGTATTTGACAGTGAAGCATCCATTTCCCAGCAAGAGGAGCCAGTAAAGCAGGCTACCAGCAATTATCTGTTGGATTAATGACAGCAATCAAAAGCTTTGTAAGGAGGATGTATGCTGGTAGAAATAAGTCAAATCAAGACCAATAAACGGGTAAGAAAGAATCTCGGTGACTTGGAACCTTTAAAAGACAGCCTCAGACGGTACGGTCTTTTGAATCCTATTACCCTTACAAAGGATTATTATCTTATTGCAGGACAACGGCGACTAGAATCAGCACGACAGCTTGGTTGGACCACCATCGATGCGGTGATGGTGGACACCAAGGATCCTGTAACCCTGCTGGAAATGGAGCTAGAAGAAAATACCCAGCGAAACAACTTTACAGAATTTGAGCTTTTGGAAGGCTACAAGCAACTGGAACGACTTAAAAATCCAGGCTTTTGGCTTCGTATTTGGAATGCCATCAAGGCATTCTTCAAAAGGATTTTTCGGAAGAGGTGATGTTCTCAAGAAAACCAACAGGTATCCAGGGACTTGTTTTTTGGATACCTGCTGATTATACCCTTTCAACTGTATTAAATAGGCAGAGGTTAAAATCCTATACAAAATGAAACAGGAATTGATGGAATAAAGTCTTCATATTTTGTACCTTTCATCCCCTCTTTCTTGTCCTGATACACTTTATATTCCAATGTAACTCCCGCTTTTACAAAAATCTTTTCATTGAAGAAGTATTTTACAGATGGCTTTAATTGGAGTATGTTTTCATAAAGCTGCTCAGTATCATCTTTATAATTAAGACGATATTTATTGGATACAACAAAATCTAAATCCATATTGTCAATTACTCGATAACGAAGTCCTACACCATTCCATGTACTAAAGGATTTTTGTCGTACTCCATCTTTCCAAATCATCCCCTCATAAGTGCCGTTGAGATTGCTTCCGAAAGTAAAATTATTATGACTTTCTAATCGTATCTTGTCAAATAAATTTATACCAGCTCTCAAATCAATACCATGGTATACATTGGAAATATTGCTAACTGAATCTGAACCACCATCTCTACTCTCCTGTTGTAAGCCACCGCTATAACCAAGCATAAAATCAAAATCTTGAAACAGCACTGCATCCATGAATACCCCATAAAGGTGACCGAAGGATATCACATCTGGCTGAAAATCCGTTGGTTCTTTTTGTGAGTCTGACTGCCAACTATATCGGGGTGAATAAACACTTGTCAACTGAATCATATCCAAGATGGTTCCAGACAATCGTACAGCACCATGGAATTTTCTTGTATAGGGGCTTGTTCCAGTGCCGTCTTCACTAGCATTCAGGAAATCAATTCCCAGCTCTTGAACTGGTGCAAATTCAATGGCAACTGGACCTGCATATACATCTACAACAAGATGAGACAATGCATCAGTTTCTATCAAATCGCCACCAGCTGTAACATAGCCTAGATGCCATTCATCCAAAACATCGTTCACCTTATTTGCCTTTCTTCTATTGAAAAGACCAGCTTCCAATCGAACAATATCCCCAAAACGTAACCAACCATAGGTTCCCTCAAAAACCTTCCTGTCTCCCCAATCCTTAAGGTTTGTTGGAGCATTTAATTTTAAAACGAAACCAGCTGTATCCTCCCAATTGTATTCCAAAGAAAAATTGGTATCGGAAAAGGTTGGAGATGTAAATCCTTTATAAGATTCCGATACAAACTCTCCGTCTCTGAGGGAAATATTTCCTCTAAAAATATCAGTGCTACCACCAACAGAACTACTTATAACAAACTGAGCCCACAGAGGAACAGTAAAAACCAACAAACTGATTACGATAAAAATTTTTTTCATAGAAATCTCCTTTCACGCTTATGTATAAAACCATATCATTGATACGACACTTCAAATCTAATCCAGCCATTTCCTGTCACTGTGATAGATTTATCACTGGCACGAGGATTAAGGGTACTAGGACTATTCTCTTGGTTTTGAGTTATTTTTGGTGAAAAATACTCTACACCTGAAAAAGTAAAGACCGTATTCCGAATACCGTTAGCAATATTTGCTGGAACATTGATTCCACCAGAAGTCATATTGTCTTCAATCCAAGTATAGGCAGCCAGTGGCGAACCACCGATATAGACTCCACCTGCTACAATTCCATTGGGAGGACCATCCATGACATGATCCTTATTCAAACGATAATTGGACATGAAAACTTCAATTTTACCCGCTTCGACTTCTTTAACGATTACCCCTGTATGGGGAGTCATAGCTATTTCCAGACTCTTGCCACTACTAATTCCACCCAAAGGAATCTTTGCATACTGTAATGATTCATTACCGGGAGTAAATGCCCCAGCGTCATTGAAAATATAGTTGTACAAATACCAGGTATCCTTGTTACCCGTTCCTGATGTATTTCTATGAGCTACAAATGCAGGTGTTTTTCCAGAACCAAGAGTTGAATTCAAAGACTTGTCTGGGTATTTTTCTTCCCATAGGTTTTGTGCAATCAAATTATCAGAATTCATATTGGGAGTGCCGTCAAATTTTTCTATCCTTCCCCCATCTATGGCGCTTTTCAGACCACCATTAGGTTCCAGCTCCTGCAACAATCCCGGAACAAGACCATAGCGGCCAGTTTTATGCAGCTCTCTTACAAGACCTAACAGCATTCCATCAGGGTACAGTTTTTCATAGTTGTTGGCTCCTTCAGCCATTCCATCCCCATGAAAAACATATTTTGTCATCTCCAGGATTTCATCTTTGGAAGGAGCAGGATTTTCCACCATCCACTGGAAAAATGGAGCGATAACATTTGCCATAACTTCGCTTGTTTTACCCTTGATACCATAAACTTGCCAGGGAATCTCAAAATTAAATATTGTGGCACCATTGATATATTGAGTCATGAGATAGTTGTGTAACAAGCCCTCTGGGTATATCAATGCCTGACGTACTGACTCTGACTGATTGTTTGCAGTAGACCCGAGCTTTGTCTGTCCCCTCAGGTTCCAAGTCCATGTATCAATCAGAGCTCCATAAGCATAATTCTGATCGTTCAACCACAATCCCTGCATATATGAATAGCCAATTGCCCAACGCAGTGGTTTTGTATCCTTAACATTCATAATGAGGTGATCTTTTCCGTACTTTTTTACGGCTTCAACAAAAGTAGGATCCGTGGTGTATTTGTAGATTGAGTTTGCCGAGTCACCGATAATAAACTTCAAATCATACTGATCACAAAACTCTAGCCAACTATTGAATCGTGGAACATTATTTTCTACAGTAGTATGATGATTTTCAGTAGAGACAAATCCCTTTATACAACTATAGGTTTTCACCATGTATTCAAGCCATTGTCGCCATTCTGTCTTACTGGGATCAATTTCATTAAAGGCATACCAATCAGGCCATGCGGACCAAACAACTGGAACTACAGGGATTTTATTGCGCTGGCAAATTTTTATTTGGTCTTCAAACCACCTTTTCAGGGCATCGTCACCAGCATAAGGCCCATAAGTGCCTCTCCGGGAGCCAACAATAAAATTTGTATGAAATGAAAAACAAGAATAGGGCTTGAGTGAATCTGGAATGGAATTCCATACCATCTCTATATTTTGCCAGCCTTCCCACCAGTTTATATCATCAGGTCTGGAAGGATCATACATACCATTGAGATGGGTTGCATATCCAGATACAATCAGCAGGGGATCTGCATTTGTAGCTGTCAGCGGACCTTCAAATTTTCCTCCGGAGCCGTCAATTTCAGTTCCTCCAACAAGTCCAAAGCACCCGGAAAGGACAGACGTACAAAATACAACGAAAAGGCAGAGAAAACTACTAAACAGTCCTATTGTTGAGAGAGAATTTCTCCTTGCCGATGAGGGAGATATACGGGGGGGGGGGATAACAACATAAGCTGAACGCTTATCTAACCTCGCATCATTGCAACGCCTTAATTTAGGAACCATAATTATTCCTCCTTACACAACAAAAAACTATGGTTCAATTATAAATCTGATTTTTGCAGGAGGTTTGCACTTTTTTTACCTGGTTTTGTAATTTTTTTACTTTTTACATATTGGTGGGGAGCACTGAGTTTTTTCACCGCTATCTGCGGAAAAAGTGTGGCAGGAGCCACGAGAAGAGCAGGTCGTACATCCACACCCACAGCCGCAGCCCATTGACTTGCCACTGGCACTCCGCTTTATTCCTCGAGCCACTAGAAAAATCACCAAAGCGGCAACACCAAAACCAATGATATAGTTAATCATTTTCATCTCCTTACAGTTAAGGTAAACTAACTCTTCAAGAAAGTCAAGCTTTATCGCCTTATCAACAAAGATTTGAAAGCCAGATATGTCACGGATTCAATGTTACCGTACCATACTTGTCTTCGATAGTGGTTTTCATGCTGTTCATGGGCTTCCAAACCACAGAAAGGGTGAAGTATGGACTGAAATCATAGAAGCGCCTTCCATTCTCAGAAACGATTCTGGGAGAAATAGAAAACTGGGAGCTCATGGTCCAGTCATGCAGCTCATGGGAAACAGCTATGTCAAAAGACTTGAGTTTAAATCCAGAAGCTTTTCGTTTATTTTCATCCCAAAAGGCAAAGGAATTCCATAAATCCAAGAAAATATTTTCTTCTCCAGGAATTTTCGGCTCAAAATCTGTTGCCCTCTGAATATATCGATAAATCACTTCATTGCGAGAATTTGCCTTGAAGGTAATGGTAAGAAAATCCTTAACAGCAAAGGAAAGGGATGGAGAAAAGGTAAAGTAGCTGCTCGTAGGCCGCAGAAAATCAAGCTTGACACTTGTATCAAGACTCCCATAAAGAGAAATCCTGTTTTTCCAAAAATACAACCTTTTAGTGGAACCAGAGCCATATCTCAAATCAAGATGAGATGGCTGAAAAATCTTTTGGCTCTTGAGTTTCCATCCTAAAAGCTTGTCGTAATCATAGCCTGCAACATGCTGCACAACGTAATCGGCAGAGAACCCATAGCCTGAAAGCTTTACAGAGAAGCTATCATGATAGCCTTCCGCCACATTGTATCGGTAGCTTTCACTCAGCACCAGCTTATTTTCTAACAGGGAAAGACTAAGGCTCTGCTGTATAGGTTGATATATCCATTCCTTGTCCGTAATGCTTTTCCGTTGAATTCCTGCTCCAAAACTGGCGGTTACGTAGGGAAAGCCCAAAGTAATAGTTCCTGAATGGGATTCCCGCAATGGAGGCAAAACGGTAGTGTAACTCAACTGTTGAGAAAATTTTCCCAGCTGACTTTTAAAATTCGTGGTAAGATTATGGGTGGAAAAGGAATTCTCATTCCATTCTGGCAGCTGGTACTCCCATTGGGGCTCATCCGCAGTACCGATAAATTTTGTACGGACTAACCGAATATTGCTATTCCAGCTGATAGTGGTGCCGGAGAAAATCGGGCTATACACAAAGGGAGACAGGGACAATGAATTGCTGCTGCCCAAATCCATCCTTTGGGCAACATAGTCATTCCGCTTGATAGTCTGTGCCTTGGATTCATCCTTGTACATAGGATGCCGCTGGATCACTGGAGTAAAATTCAAGGTGTTGTTCATTCCCAGCAGGGAATTGCCATACTTCATGTTGCTAGAAAGCTGGGTTGGTACCGTAAGATAGACAAAGGTGGAGTTAATATTGCTCCAGTCAAATTCAGAAGATTTTTGCGGTGCAGAATAACCGATTTCCGAGGAAAAATTCGGTGTGGTAGAATAGGTCAGCTTATACTGAAAGCCCTTGTCTACCGTTTTAAGAGAGGGTACTGAAACAGAAATTTCAGGCAAGGAAAGTGATGCCAAGGGATCCAGAGATTCCTCCAAAGGAATTTCCTGTTCCTCCAGCCCCTCCTTGTTTTCCCCGTCTGTCACCTCCTCCCCACCAGCGGAGTCTGCAAGAAGGGCCTCTGTTTCCCGCTCGCTCAAAAAGGCGTCGGGTACATTGAGCTCTGCCCTAGGAACCTGCTTGATAATCCTGCTCCTATCGGCTGACGTCTTTTCTGGAACAGGATACTCAAACAAGGTGCCAGAAACGCTTGCGCTCAGATAGAATGGCTTGACAAGACCTGGATAAAAGGTTTTTCTGTTGGGACTTACCCTGGCCTCCTCCCCTGTCATACCTGTAGTATCAGTAAGAGAATAAAAAGCCAAGTTGAATCCTGGAGAAAAGCTCAGGGAGGACAGATAGGGCTTAAGCACCGAGGGAATTGATGGAGAATAGGATGCCGTCACCTTCCACAAAAAGGAGGAAACCTCCCCGGTGGTATTTCCCGTTGTAGAAAAATCCCCCGTACCGCTGGACATGAGAAAATTGAACCAGTCCATTGTTTCTTGCCGATTTGCCAGAAAATCCTGATTGAAGAAGGGATCGGAGTATAGGGGAAGATCAACGGTTAGGGAAAAGGGCTTGCTTAGGCTCATAGTAAAATGGCCACGATACCGGAAGGGTAAAATCACGCCAGCAAAATTGGAGAAATTGTAATGGAAGTCTCCCCGCTCATCGTAGGGGACATACCATCCTGCTCCACTACCAATGGGAAACAAGGTGCGGCTAAATCCCAAGTTCAAGGAAAAATCCAATTTGGAGATATACTCATTTTCTGGAGTGAATATTCCCTCAACGCCTACAAGTCCACCAAGATTAGTGTAGTAATCTGCCAGTAATTTTAAAGTATGGGGATATTTTTCCGTATCCTGCTCTTCCAAATTTCGCAACACAAGACCTTCTCTCCGCTGCTTGTACATGGTGGAGCTGTTTAGAAAGCTGAAGATGGAATCACCACCCTGCTTTTCAGCTGGTTTCTTTCGGCCGATAAAATAGGTGGTGGTTTGAATGAAATAGCCCTTCCGCTGATCATAGCCAAAAACAGGATTAAAAACCAATTCATCCTTGGGATAATAGAATAAGGGAAAGTACATGATGGGAACCTTTCCCACATACAAAAGGGCATTGGCAAAGGCAAATTCATTGCCAGGCAAAAGCCAGATGCGGGAAGCATTTATCTTCCAGTGGGGATCAGGTTCCTCACAAAAAGTTAGGCTTCCATTCTTGAATGCAATCACACCTGAATCATCCACAGCAAACAGGTCGGAGGAAACCACCATCTGGGACTGGGTATCAAGCCTTAATGCACCTGCATCAAGCTGTAGTACCGTACCAGAATTGAAGATACCTTCCTCCGAGTTTATATCGAACAAGAGACTTTCTGCCGTAAGGATTTCAGGTTCACCTGAACTAGAAGTCCGCTCCAGGGAAACAGAGCCGTAGGCGTACAGCAAGCCCTTGCTGCGGTTGAAGTTCACCTGGTCAGCCTGAATGCGGCTAGTGCTTTTTCCCTGCACCACAGAAATCTCTACATCCCCAGTAAAAACAATTATCTCGTCCTCTGTAGTTTCATCAGTGTAATAGGAGGTAGTGCGGGCGCTTTCTATGGTGACAGTACTAGAGTCTGCAAAGAGACACAGAGCCCCGCACCAAAGAAAGCACAAGAGAAAAATACTATACCTGCATTTGAACCCCAGGGACACCTGCACCACTCCTCAAAAATCCACAGTCGTCAAATTTTCACTGGACTAGAGGGCAACACCACCAACTCCCAAGCCTGGTAGCCCCTGAGCGTGACGATCCAGCATTTCCTTCACGTACAGCCCCGTGTAGGATTCCTTGCACAAAGCCACTTCCTCTGGAGTTCCTGTTACCACCACCATACCACCACGGAAACCACCCTCTGGCCCCATGTCAATAATATGATCCGCTTGGAGAATTACATCTAGGTTATGCTCAATCATCACCACCGTGTTGCCCTGATCCACCAACCGCTGGATAACCTCCATCAGCTGCTTTACGTCGGCAAAATGCAGGCCTGTAGTGGGCTCATCCAGAATATACAAGGTCTTACCGGTGGAACGACGAGCCAGCTCGTTGGCCAGCTTTACCCGCTGAGCCTCACCACCAGACAGGGTCAAGGCGGACTGCCCCATCTGGACATAGCCCAATCCCACGGAAAGCAGGGTATCCAGCTTGCGGGCAATGTGGGGAATGTGGGCAAAGAATTCTGCCGCCTCCTCAATGGTCATAGCCAGCACATCTGCAATATTCTTGCCCTTGTACCGCACATCCAGCGTCTCCTGATTAAAGCGAGCGCCACGACACACCTCACAGGGAATGTATACGTCAGGCAAAAAGTTCATTTCGATGGTAATTGTTCCCGCACCCTGACAATGCTCACAACGACCACCCTTTACGTTAAAGCTAAAGCGTCCATTCTTAAAGCCCCGAGCCTTTGCCTCTGGCAAGCTCGCATACAATTCACGGATGCCATCAAAAACTCCCACGTAGGTGGCAGGATTTGAGCGGGGGGTACGGCCAATGGGGCTTTGGTCAATGTTAATTACCTTGTCGATGTGCTCCAAGCCAGTAATTTCCTTGTAGGCTCCCACAGGCAGACTGGAACGCATAATCTTGTTGGAAACAGCAGGAAAGAACACGTCACTGAGCAAGGTGGATTTTCCAGAGCCAGAAACTCCCGTAATGCACACGAATTTTCCCAGAGGAATCTCCACGGTTACATCCTTCAGGTTGTGCTCCGTCACTCCAGCCAAGGTAATGAACTTGCCGTTTCCTTCCCGCCTCTGACTGGGAATATCCATTTTCAGTGTGCCTGCAAGATACTGTCCCGTTAGGCTTTCTGGCACCAGCATCACCTCCTCTGGAGTTCCCGAAGCCACCACATTTCCTCCGTGGACACCAGCTCCAGGCCCTAAGTCAATAATCCAGTCGGCAGTACGAAGCGTTTGCTCATCATGTTCCACCACCACCAAGGTGTTTCCCAGATTACGCAAATAGGTCAGGGTATCGATAAGTCGCTGGTTGTCCCGCTGGTGTAAGCCGATAGAAGGCTCATCAAGGATATACAAAACCCCCATGAGGCTAGAACCAATTTGGGTGGCAAGACGAATACGCTGAGCCTCACCACCAGACAAGGTGGCAGCTTGACGCTCCAAGGTAAGGTAGTCCAAGCCCACGTTCTTCATAAAGGAAAGCCGATCTTGAATCTCCTTTTTGATTTGGCGAGCAATATGGTTTTCTGTCTCCGTCAGCTGGAGATTGTTAAAAAACTCGATGGAATCTCCCACAGAAAGCTCCGTCAGCTGGAAAATATTCTTGCCACCCACCGTTACCGCCAGGGCCTCTTTTTTCAAACGGAAGCCACCACAGCTGGTACACTGGCGATGCACCATGAATTTCTCATAGCTTTCTCGTTGGGCCTCAGAAAAGCTTTCCATTTGTCGTCGCCGCAAGTCTGCAAAGATTCCTGGCCAGGGCTTGTTGTACACAGAATGGCCCTCCCCGCTTTGCTTGTGGTATACAAAATGGATGGGCTTGGAGCTGCCGAAGAACAACACCTTCTGCTGTTCTGGGGTCAGTTTTTCGTAGGGGTCCGAGAGACTAAAGCCGTATTCATCTGCCAAAGCCTGGAACCGAGCCCGCTGCCAGCCAGAGGTAGGATTGTAGGAACCAAAGGCCCCTTCGTCAAAGGACTTGGTTTTATCCGGCACAATCAAATCTAGGTCAAACTCCATGGTTTCCCCCAAACCAGTACAATCAGGACAAGCTCCCACAGGATTGTTAAAGGAAAAAAGCCGTGGCTGCAGCTCTGGAATGGAAATACCGCAGTCAGGACAGGAATTCTTTTGGGAGAAAAAATGCTCCGTCTCCGTGTCTCCAATGCGGCGGGTAATAATGGTCATACCGTTGGCAGCCTCCAAGGCAGTTTCCACCGAAGCAGCCACTCGCTTTCTCACCTGATCAGACAGAATGATGCGGTCAATCACCAAATCGATGGAGTGCTTCTTCTGCTTATCCAGCTTAATGCTGTCCTCCAGCTCCACCATCATACCGTCAATACGGGCCCGCACATAACCTGCCTTACGAGCATCCTCCAGCACCTTCTGATGCTCCCCTTTCTTGCGGAACACCACAGGAGCCATAATCTGAATTTTGGAGCCCTCCTCCCAAGCCATAACGCTATCTATGATTTGGTCTGTAGATTGCTCACGAATCTCACGACCACACTCAGGACAATGGGGAATACCGATGCGGGCGAACAACAAGCGGTAGTAGTCGTAAATTTCCGTTACCGTTCCCACGGTGGAGCGGGGATTACGGTGGGTGGTTTTCTGCTCAATGGAAATAGCGGGAGAAAGCCCTTCAATATAGTCAATATCGGGCTTGTCCATGCGTCCCAAAAACTGGCGGGCATAAGAGGAAAGGCTTTCCATGTAACGGCGCTGTCCCTCTGCAAAAATAGTATCAAAGGCTAAGGAGCTTTTTCCCGAACCAGATAGTCCAGAAATCACCACCAACTTATTACGCGGCATTTCCACATCAATATTTTTCAGGTTATGTTCTCGTGCACCACGCACTATCAATTTATCGCTTTCTGCCATTAAAAAAATACTCCGTACACTATCAGAAGGAATCCACCATTCAAGGAAATGACAGAAACCTTATACATAATACAGGTATTCTACTGATTTAGAGGGAAAAATACTAGTGTACACGTTGATAGCTAAAACTGTTTTACATACAATTAAAGGAAGATGGACGATTAGCTCAGTTGGGAGAGCCTCTGGGTCACAACCAGAATGTCAGCGGTTCGAGCCCGTTATCGTCCAGTTTTATCAAAAATCCGCAAAAAATAAAGATAGCCCCACCCCCTAGCTTGTATCTTCCATATCGTTGTGATATAATACAATGCTTTGTTCTAATATTTTAGTAAAAGTGTAATTTTTTCTTACAAGGTACAAGGATGATTTATACAGATACAAGGGATTCTTCAGTAAAGGTTGATTTTAAAACTGCTGTTGTCAACGGAATGAATGCTGCCACAGGCGGACTCTACATACCAGTGGAAATACCACGACTCAGTTCTAGCATTTTGAACAAAACTAGCGAACCTTCCTTCCGAGATATAGCCTATGAGTCCATCAAGCCCTTTGTGGGAGGTGAGATTCCAGAGCGTGACCTGCAGGAAATCATTATGGATGCCTATCCCTTCAATGCCCAAGTGGTTCCTCTGGATCCCCAGTCCTATGTGTTGGAGTTGTTCCACGGTCCCACCTGTGCCTTCAAGGATTTTGGTGCCCGCTTTATGGCTCGTGCCATGTCCTATTTCAATCGGGGAGAAGATCAGCCCCTGCACATTCTGGTGGCCACCTCTGGAGACACCGGTAGTGCTGTAGGAAGCGCCTTCCACAATGTACCTGGCCTCGATGTTACCATCCTCTATCCCGAAGGAAAAATTAGTCCCCTGCAGGAAAAGCAGCTTTCCACATTCACTGGTAACGTGCGGGCATTGCGAGTTTCAGGAACATTTGACGACTGCCAAAAACTGGTAAAAACAGCCTTTACCGATGCCCAGCTGCGAGACAAGTTCCGTCTTTCCTCCGCCAACTCCATCAATATCTCCCGACTTTTGCCCCAAAGCTTTTACTATACCTATGCCTCACTGGTTATTCGTCATCGCAGTCCACGGGACAACAAGATTGATAATCCAGCCATTATCTGCGTAGTTCCTTCTGGTAATTTTGGCAACCTCACCTCTGGTCTCATGGCACAGAAGATGGGTGCTCCCATTCAGGGATTTGTGGCAGCTACCAATTCCAACCGAACCATTCCAGACTGGATTGCCACTGGTGAATACCAAGCGAGACCTTCTGTAGCTACGCTTTCCAATGCCATGGACGTAGGAGCTCCCAGTAATTACGAAAGAATGAAGGCTATGTTTACCCTAGATGAAATTCGTCAGAATATGGCTTCCTATTGGCTTGACGACACAGGAACCATGGAAGCCATTCGCAGCTGCCACCGACGCACTGGTTACATCATCGATCCCCACGGGGCAGTTGCCTGGCAGGCTTGGGACGACATCCGCCGAGGTGCTATGAGTCGCCTTGCAGATGGAATTACAGGGGACTACACCAAGCCAGGACTTACCCCTAGCCTGCCTAGTTGGTCACAACGCATCTTGGATAGAGAAGCCATCGGTTTGGTGCTGGAAACAGCTCATCCTTCAAAATTCGGCGACATCGTAGCAGATGCAGTGGGACGAGAGCCACCCCTCCCAGATCGTTTGGAACGGGTACTCCGCCTGCCAGACCTTTCCCAGCCCATGACCACCGACTACGAAAGCTTCCGTCAGTGGCTCATGGAAAATCTGTAGAATCAGCTTTTTTCGTATTGCTGCACCTCGTCCAGCAGGTGGATAATTTCTACCCCTGCTTGGGCGAACATAGACAAGGAATCTGCACTGTCGTGGTATTTTCGCTGACACACTACCCGCTTGATGCCACAGTTGATAATCAGCATAGTGCAGGTTCTACAGGGAGTCATTCGGCAGTAGAGAGTGGCTCCCTCAATGGAGATGCCATTTTTTGCAGCCTGACAAATAGCATTTTGTTCTGCATGAACGGTACGAACACAGTGCTGGGTAACAGAGCCATCCTCGTGAATCATCTGCTTCAATTGGTGGCCAACCTCATCGCAATGGGGCAATCCTGCTGGAGAGCCCACATAGCCAGTAACAAGAATACGGTTATCCTTGGCAATAACGCAGCCAGAACGACCTCGACCACAGGTAGCTCGCTTGGCTACCGTGTCGCAGATTTCCATAAAATAATTGTCCCAATGGGGACGAGTATAGGGTACATTCTCTTCAGACATATCTTCATACTAATTCAAGGACAGGCCTTTGTCAAACAAGAATAACCCCAAAGAAGGAGCTTTTATGGAGCAGTACCAATGTGAAAACCACTTCAGTACAATTTTTCCTTTCTGGAAAGACTTGGATAGCAAGGACAAAGAGCTTTTGTGTCAAAACACCAGCATGCAAACCTACAAACAGGGAAATCTCATTCACAACGGTAACCACTGCACCGGTGCCATCGTAGTAAGCTCAGGCTGCTTGCGTGTGTATCTGCAACCAGAGCAGGGACGGGAAATCACCTTGTACCGACTCTTTCCTGGCGACATCTGTATGCTCTCTGCCTCCTGCGTTCTGGAAGCCATAACCTTTGACGTAACCATTGATGCAGAAGAAGAAAGCACCTGCTACCTCATTGCTGGTGGAACCTTTGCCGACATGGCAGCAAGAAATCTATCCATGAAGAATTTTGCTTTAGAAACCGCCGTTTCCCGATTTTCTGATGTAATGTGGGTGATGCAGCAAATTCTTTTTATGAGCTTTGACAAGCGACTGGCAATTTTTTTGTGGGATGAAATCACAAAAACAGGACAGGATTCTATAAAAATGACCCATGAGCAGATAGCCCGCTACATGGGTTCAGCTCGGGAGGTTGTTTCCAGAATGATCAAGTACTTTGTAGCCGAGGGCATTGTGGAAACCTCCCGAGGAGGTCTAAAGATTATAGACCGGAACAAGCTTAGGGAATTAGCCCTTTAAGAAGGCTTCCAGCTTATCCTTGGGCAGAGCACCAATGGACTGGCGAACTACAGCACCCTTGTTCAGGATTACTAAGGTAGGAATGGTGGTTACACCGAACTGGCGGGCCAACTCAGGCTCGTCGTCCACATTTACCTTTCCAATGCAATAGTCAGGATTTTCCTCTGCAAGTTCGGCTACCAACGGTGCCACCATGTTACAGGGACCACACCAATCAGCATAGAAATCCAACATAACAACCTTGTCTGTTGTTTTCAGCTCTGTTTCAAACATTGCTTTTGTCACTTTCAATACGGACATACTTTTCTCCTTTTCAATCAGTCCTTTGACTTGTAATACAATTTACAGTGGCAATATCCTTCATAGTCAGGATCGTTGATTTGGTCACGGAACTCTTTGCAAATACAGAAGTTGTCGTCAATCTTTTCCAGACGGCAAGGGCAATAACCCTCCTTCTTTTGCAATGCAGCTCTCATCTTTGCCACAAATTCTGAATCTTCATTCAGCGTAACTTTCATTGTTATTACCTCCATCTTTAGTAAGTATACCACAAATTACACAAGATTTCTTCACCTTATGTCAACTTTTGTGGAGTTTTTTTCAGTAAACCGCACATCCTTATGCCCCAGAATATCCTCCAAGCTTTTTATCCCGTCAGGATTTTTAGCTGTCTTTGGATGCTTTGCCATACAAATCAGCTGGGTCATGGTTCCCATGGGACAATAGACACACCAGGAGCGTGGTTTGAACACCACCATGGTAATCAATCCCAACACAGAAGAGGTAAGCATTACCCCATAAAACCCAAAGGCAAACTGGGCAGTCCAAGGTGAAAGATTGGTGCCATGATAGGCAAACTGCCAGGGCAACTGAAAGGTCCATAGCAGGGTAACAGCCTCCCGCAAGGACTGGGTTCCTGCAAACACCAAGTAGGTATTTCTGATCATGAGACAAAACATGGTCAAGAAGAATGCAAGAAATCCGTAGCGAAACAGGCGACTTTTCATCCACTTTGGCACATCCTTGTTTCTGGAAAGCTTCAGTTTCTTGCCTAAAACGGTAAACAGCTGACCTCGTCCGCAATACCTATTACAATAGCCCTTCTTTCCTTGGACAATAGACATGATGAGGGGAATGAAAAAGCACAAAAGCCCCAGCCAAGCAAACATGATGTTAAAGAATCCCAGGGTAAGATAAGTGGCAGATACAATCCACATGTAGTCACGCCAATTCTTTTTCTTTATCTCAGCCATTATGCCACCTCCACAGTAATTACTGTTGCAGGACATTCCTTGGCACACAAGCCACATCCTACACATTTCGATGTATCTACAAAGGCAAAAATTCCTTCGGGAAGGGAAATTGCATCTTTGGGACACACCTTTGCACAGGAACCACAGGCTACACAGAGCTTGCGATCAACGACAGCGTTTTTCTTTGCCATACATACCTCAATACTGTTCTTTTCTTGATAGCATTGTACTACAAAAGTAAAAATGCTTCTGTAACTGAATTACATAAACCAAGCAAAACACGTTTAAAAACGAAAAGGTCATCACCTACAAAGGTGATGACCTCTCTTCCCCTTATAACTTTATAAGCTTAGGGCAATCTTATTGCAGACGTCTTATTTGAAGAAGAAGCGCAAAACAAAGATGATAAACAGAACCCAAGTTACTATAGAAATCTTGTCAAACTTGCGAGCTGCAACATTCAAGATAACGTAAGCAATAACACCCCAAACGATACCTTCTGCAATACTGTAAGCGAAGGGCATTACAAGGATAGTAACGAAGGAAGGAATTCCTTCAGTAGGATCTTCAAAATCAATGTCGACAACAGACTTCATCATCAGGTAACCAACGAAAATCAACGCAGGAGCAGTTGCAGCAGAAGGTACCAACAAGAAGAAGGGGCTCAAGAACAGTGACAACAAAAACAAGATTGCAGTTACAACAGAAGACAATCCAGTGCGTCCACCAACAGCAACACCAGAGGAGCTTTCAACAAAGCTGGTAACAGTAGAGGTTCCAAGGGCAGCACCAGCAAGGGTTCCTACAGCGTCAGCCAAGAGAGCCTGCTTTACGTTAGGAATGTTTCCGTCCTTGTCTGTAAGACCAGCCTGGGTAGTAACACCCACCAAGGTTCCTACAGTGTCAAAAATATCTACAAACAAGAAGGTAAAGAATACAGTAAAGAACTTGAATGTCAAAACACTGGTGAAATCAAACTGGAAAAGAAGAGGAGCCTGAGGCAAGGAAACAGGAGAAAATCCTTCTGGAACAGTTGTTACACCAAAGGGAATACCGATGAGGGTAGTTGCCACAATTCCAATCAAAATTGAACCAGGAACCTTCAAAGAGAACAAAATAATGGTGATAATCAAACCAATAACAGCCACCATAGGAGCACCACCCTTCAAGGGTACAAATCCGATGATAGTTCCTAAGTCACTGGCTACAAGACCTGCATTTGCCAAACCAATCAAGGCAATGAACAATCCAATTCCAACAGCTACAGCCTTCTTCAAGTTAGCAGGAATAGCCTTAATGATGGCTTCGCGAACATTGAAGAAAGACAGGAGGATGAACAAAACACCTTCCAAAAAAACAGCAGTAAGAGCAACCTGCCAGCTATATCCCATACCGAAAACTACAGTATAAGTGAAGAAGGCATTCAATCCCATTCCGGGAGCCAAAGCTACAGGTAAATTAGCAGCAAAAGCCATTACTAAGGTTGCGATTGCAGCAGCCAGTGCTGTAGCTGTAAATACACCACCAGCACTCATTCCAGTCTCACCCAGCATACCTGGGTTTACAGCCAAAATATAGGCCATGGTCAAAAAGGTTGTAATACCTGCAACCACTTCAGTACGAACTGTTGTTCCCCTTTCCCGGAGTTTAAACAACTTATCCATTTTCTTGATCCTCCTCAAGATTCAATAAAATATATCAAGATTATAGTAAAAATGTCAAAGAATGAAAAGCCCTGCGAAATTTTCAAAATGTTCAAATAATAACTTTATGCATTGATGCCAGGAATGCGGTTCATGGCTCCCTTATAATAGATTCCTGTTCCCTGCTCCTGGGCAATTTTATCAGCAATTTTTTGACGCACTGCAGCTGCATACTCCTTCACTGCCTGCTGGTCAATGGAGCCATCCTCTCGCTTGAGATTGAACTGTGAAGGATACACAGGATCAAGTACATGCAGATGTACCGTTGGTCGACACCGCCGTTTGTGGAAAACAGTTGCCACCGGAATTATAGGTACATCCAAGGCTGCGGAAAGGTAAAATGCTCCTGAATGGAATTTTTTTGGATTATTGTTGTAAAGATAACATTCTCCCTCTGGATAAAAGTGAATCTTCTTCTTTCTTCTAAAGGCTTCTGTACAGCCTTCCTTCAAGAATTCACAATGAATATCACGGCGAGGAACAGGAACTCCACCAAGAAGCCGAGTCAGGGTTCCCACAAAGGGAGCACAGACGGTAGCTTCCAGCAAGGTTTGAAAAGGCTTGTCAGGAAAGAAGGAAGCGGCAATAAGCACAGGATCCAACAACACCGTATGATTGGATACCGTAATGGCATTTTCAACTGAACGCAATGTCTTACGCCCATAAACTCGACTACGATACAAAGCCCACACCAAAATATAAGCTGGAACAATGAGGGGATAAAAGGTCATAAAGGCAGCCAACCGGAACCAGCGGCTCCTTGCAATCAGCTTGTCGCCATGCTTGTATGCCATATCAATGCACAACCCTTCCCTTCCATACATATCCTTTACCAGTAATGGTACGTACATAGGAAAGGCTTGCCATATACACAAGGTTTCCAAAAAGGATGGGATACAAGAAGGGTGTCCAAAAAGGCAGATGCTGGGAACCAGACACCAGAACCCACACAATGAACATCACCAGAACATTGATACCCAGCAACACTGTTGTGGTCGTAATCCATCCACCTGCCAAAACATTGAATACCAAGGATCCAATAAATAAGGGGAAAGGCAACAACAGGAATAGGGACACACCGATAATAGCAGTCAAAATCACCACAGAATTATTTGATAAAAATGAGAAAATATTCTTTGTGATTCCGTTGACGCTTTCTGTGTAGCCAGTATACATTCGGCACTGGGCTGCTCGTTTACAATCTGTAAAGATGGTCTTGTAACCATGCTTCTTAATCAGACGAGCCAAGAAAACATCCTCACTAATCAAGGTCTTCATGGACTCGTAGCCACCTACAGACTCAAAGACCTTCTTTTTTATCATAATATACTGACCAATAGCCACCGAAGTGAAGGGAAATGAGGTAACTCGATTCAAGAACATGGGCAACACAAAGCCAGTGAGCATAAAGATCAAGGGAATGGTAATCCGCTCTCCAAAGGTAACCATCTTTTCTTTAATATACCCAGAAAGCATATCTGCCTTATGTACCTTCATGTTGGTCATAGCAAAGGCAATGGAATCCTCCTTGTGGATGGTATCTGCATCGGTAAACAACAGGAATTCACCACTTGTTTCTTTTATCAGCTGGTTCATGGCAAAAATCTTTCCTGTCCAACCCTTTTCCAGAGGCTTTCCGTTGAATACCCACAATTTATTAGGAAATTCCTTAGCAAGGGACTCAAGAATTTCGCCAGTTCGATCCTCAGAATTATCATTGAGTACCAAAACCTCATAATTCTTGTAGCTTTGGTTCATCAAAGAACGGACACAGCCCTCAATATTCTTTTCCTCATTTCTGGCAGGCACACAAACAGAAACCTTCTCTCCATCAAAGTAACGAGGCTTCTTTGAATACACCCAAAGCCAAAAAGCATTAGTAAGAGCGAAAACAAGAAAATAAATACTGATTATGGCAACAATCCAAGCATAGTACTCAATGACAATGTTTAGCATAGTAGTCCTACTGTATCCTATCCTTACAAATCTTTCAATAACGACTGAACATATTTATTTCCAGGATATACTTCCAAGGCCTTCTGGAGCCACTTCTTTGCCTCAGCCTTTTCTTCCCGCTGCAAATGGCCATATCCAATGGCACTGGTAAGGTTGAATACATCATCCTTTTCCAGCCGAACAGAGGAATCATTTAGAATCTCCTGCATTTCCTTGATACCTTTCTTGTGGTTGTGGAAGGGAGCTGGAGCATAAATGTGCTGGGCAGTTTGCAGATACATGGCTGCACCATAATTTTTATCCAACTTCAGCACCTTCTTAGCCAAGCCACTAATCTTCGTTCCATGAGACAAGGCATAGGAAACAGGCTTTACAGAACAATTCTGAGAAATATTCTCACCTCGCATCAGGTGGGCTGTAGCACTTTCACGAATGTCCAAGGCCTGCTCCGCATACTTATCACCAGCATCATATCGTGCTCCGGCAGCATCCTTATTCTCCTCATAGGAATATGCCCGTCCCATAATATACTCACAACGAGAAAGAGCCACCAACAAGGTATCCTCACTAAAATTTGCCTTTGCACTGGCCACGGCAGTATCATACAATGGTAACAGCCCTTCAGCAGAATAAGTGTTATTATACATGGCATCTCGCAGTGCAATATACTCATCCCACAAAACATCATGAGTATTCACTTCCGCAAACAAACTGGCCGTAGCCACAAGCATCACTAAAAATAATTTACAAAACTTACACATACTCATATAACATAAGGATAAAGAATTCAGTTACATTACGCAAGTAGATTTTTTTTCGATTTTTTAATAAAACCAGTTGACACAATTTTTATTTCTTGCTATATTATTCTCACATTGCGGATGTCATATAACGGCTATTATCTCAGCCTTCCAAGCTGATGACGTGGGTTCGACTCCCATCATCCGCTGAAAACTCTCACGAAAGTGAGAGTTTTTTTTTACTTCAACACTCTACTTCCAGCATTCACCATGTAACCTAAAAAAAGGCAGACCAAATGGCCTGCCTTCAAATCTTTCGTTCCTACAATACTTGTGTCTAATTTTATGATACACCCTTATCCTTCAATATAGTTGCAATTCGACACAAACCGCAGAGAGTAAAGGATTTGTCCACATCCTGAAAAATATCTGTAAGGGGTTTGAGCACACTATTGAGCCCACCAGTAGCCACCACCTTAATGTCAGACTCCTTCACTCCCGTTTGAGCAGCAATATCCTGCTTCATCTGCTGCACCAACCCTTCTACAAGACTCTTGTACCCCAACACAATTCCAGCCTGAATGGAATGAATGGTATTTGTTCCCAGGCTGGTGGGTGGTGCTTCCAACGGAATGGATGGAAGCTGAGCGGTATCCTCAAAAAGGGAATTCCGTGCAGTGCCAAGTCCAGGAGTAATGGCAATTCCCAGCAAATCTCCTGTGGCCCCCACTGCAGTAAAGGTCAGGGCTGTACCAAAATCAACCACAATACAAGCAGACTTGTAGCGGCAAAAAGCCTCCACCGCATTACACAAAAGATCGCTTCCAATTTCGTGTACTGCAGTTTCTGGCACCCTTACTGGCAAAAGGGGAAAAATAGAAGGATTGATGACCACAGGCTTTTTACCGGTCTTCCGTTCAATCAATCCCACAAAGGCTCCAATCAAAACAGGAACAACAGAGCTTACCACGCAAAAGTCAATTTCCTTCAAATCAATCCCATCATCCTGCAAAAGGGAAGTAAGCATACTTCCATATTCGTCACCTGTTCTACGAGTGTCTGTAAATAACCTCCAAGTAGAAAAAATCACCTCGTTCTTGAACAGTGCTACAACAATATTTGTATTTCCTATGTCTATAGTTAAAAGCAATTGAATTTTTCCTCCAATGTGGCTATTATACCGATATGGAAAAACTCATACAACCTCGCATTCTCAAGGGCTTCAGAGATTTTTTACCAGAAGCCGAGATCACCCGTTCCAGTTTGATTGAAAAGCTTACTGCCACCTTTCGTAATTATGGCTATGTTCCCATAGACACTCCTGTAATGGAATATTCTGAAATACTCCTTCGAAAAAGCAATGGAGAAACAGAAAAGCAGGTGTTCCGATTCCAAGATAACGGTGGTCGTGATGTGGCCCTTCGCTTTGACCTAACAGTACCCTTTGCCCGTTTTACTGCGGAACACAAGGACGAGCTATACTTTCCCTTCAAACGCTACCACATTGCCAAGGTTTGGCGTGGCGAAAAACCACAGGCTGGCCGTTATCGAGAGTTTGTCCAGTGTGATTTTGACTGCGTTGGTTCGGATAGTGCCGCCAGTGACTTTGAAATCCTCTCATTGATGAAATCTGCCCTGTCAGCAATCGGTGTAGAAGATATTACCATCCACCTGAGCCACCGAGGTATTTTCAATCAATTCTTGGAGAAACGAAATCTCCAGGAAAAAAGCGAGGACATCCTCAGAATTGTAGATAAATTAGCAAAGATTGGACAAGAAGAAGTGTTGAGTCAGCTTCAAGAAATTACTGACTCTGCAGAAGCAGCTCAAGATATTATCAAGTACATCACCAAGCAGGAAACCTTTGAGGCTACCTTGAATCAGATGGAAAGCCTTGCAGGTGGCCCTTCTGCCCATTCCCAGCGCCTACGAGAAATCAGAGCTATGATGGAAGCTACAGGCATTGCAGACAGCTTTGTGTTAGACCCCTCCATCACCCGTGGACTTGATTACTACACAGGTGTTGTTTATGAAACCTTCCTGAACCAGTTGCCATCCATCGGTTCTGTTTGTTCTGGTGGCCGATATGACAACCTGGCAGGACTTTACATGAAGGACAAGGTGCCTGGCGTGGGTTCATCCATCGGTCTTGACCGTTTGATTGCTGGCTTGGAGCAGCTAGGAAAACTGGAGCACAAAAAAAGCCACCTTTCTGTGGAAATTTTCTGTCTGGATGAAAAGCTTTCCATCGCCTATCAAACTGTAGCCAACAAGCTTCGTTCTGCTGGTATTTCCTGCGAGGTGTTCCCTGATCCAAAGAAAATTACAGCACAGTATACCATGGCAGAAAAGAAGGGCATTCCCTTCGGTATGCTCATTAAGGGAGAGGATGTGGAAAAAGGAGTTGTTACCCTCAAGAACCTTCAAACACGGGAACAGTTCGACTCCATTCCCTTAGAACAAGCTATCTCCATCCTACAAAATAAATAATTTTTAAAACAAAAAACCTCCGTTACCCAAGAGAACTATCTTTTCATCCTAGGTAACAGGAGGTTTTTTGCATCACTCAATTGATTCAAATTATACAGCAGATTCAGCCATACGAACGATTTCCCCTACTCCATCCAAAACCACGGTAGGTCGGTAGGCATAGGTTTTCAGAGTGTCCATAGTAGACACACCAGACAAAACAAGCACCGTAGACATACCACTTTCCAATCCAGAAATTATATCTGTATCCATACGGTCTCCCACCATAACGGCTTCTCCAGAATGGCATCCCAAAAGCTTCAGTCCAGTTCGCATCATCAAGGGATTGGGCTTGCCGCAGAAATACGCCTGTGTTCCAGTAGCCATTTCAATGGGTGCCACCAAGGCCCTACAAGCAGGGGTTATACCGTTTTCAATTGGCCCAGAAACATCGGAGTTGGCTCCAATCAATCGGGCTCCATTCACCACCAGATTCGTTGCCTTGGTTAAGGAATCCAATGAATAGGACTTCCCTTCCCCCATAACCACGTAATCTGGATTCACATCATTCATGGTAATTCCAGCATCATACAAGGCATTGAACAAACCAGCTTCACCAATGGCATATACTGAACAGCCTGGAGACTGCTCCTTCAAGAAAGCAGCTGTAGCCAAGGCACTGGTATAAAAATGCTTTTCTGGAACATCCAGTCCCATACGAGCCAATTTTTGCTGCAATTCCTTGGGAGTGGAGCCACTATTATTTGTCAAAAAAAGAAATTCCTTTCCTGTCCTTTGCAACCAACTGATAAAGTCAGCCACACCAGGAAGAATCTTATTCCCGTGATAAATCACACCATCCATATCACAGATAAAACCTTTTTTCTCATTAAAATTAATCATAGCGGAATACCTCTTATTGAATTACAAGATACTGAATTTCCTCAAAAAAAGCTACAGGGAATACAATCGGTCAAGGGACGCTTTGCTTAACTCCTTGACTCGCCTTTGTTATGGTTCTCAAAAATTGTAGAACCATAATAAAAAAAGACCCCTGCACAAGCAAGGGTCTTTCACAAGATTTTAGACTGATTACCAGTTGTCAATCATGTCGTCTTCGTTGCGGTTTTCCATGTCATACAAGTCGGTAACAGCACGAAGATCATCAAAGTACAGGTAGTAGGAACCACGAGCCAACAAAGGATCACAGTCGATACGGAAACCAATAATCCGCAATCCAGGGCGCTCTCCGTAATAGGCACTCTGCTGTACAATTCCCCGCTCCCCATCAGGAGAAGGTGGAACAGCTGCAGTCATTTTCTTCCAACCAGAGAAGGCCAAGGAACCCATGTAAATCTCAAAGTTGTTTCCGAAATAGTCCTGAACCAACAGATACAGATTGTGTCCCTGGTTACGTCCAGTTACCCATACAGAAACAGTCTTGGTAATTCCCTCGATAGGAATTGGGCGAGCAGCAGTTACATAGAAACTGTTGATACCACGGCGGAAGAACTCAACCTTCACACCCAGTACACGCTCGTCTGTTACACCTTCGTTTTCAGCCATAGGCTCCTTGGAAGCAGGACTTCCATCGAACAAGCGGGAGCTAATAACACCATTGTCAGATGAAATACGTGCATTCCAAGAACCTTCACGCTCAAACAAATCAACAGAAACTTCTCTCAAAGCCTGCTTTGCAGAATCTGCTCCAATAATGGTTGGATCAGGATCTGTCAAGCTTGTACCCTGCTGGGCAAAAACCATTCCAAAGGTGGCAAGCACCATCAATACAGCGATTACTCTTTTCATCTTTCTCCACCCTCCTACTGACCAAAGTCAGCATTGCGCAACTCATATCCATCGTAGATGTTCTCGAGGATATTTGTTGTATACTTCAAGTTATCAAAATAAATGAGGAAGTCATCCACATACTCGTTGGGATCGGTGCGAACTCTGAAACCAACAAAGGACAACATCTCAGGACCTGACCGCATACGGGACTGCTGGCGGATATAAGTAGGCATAGTAACTACAATGTTACGCCATCCGTCAAATGCTGTATTGCAAGCAGGAATTACATGAACTCTTCCTTCTGCATCACGAACAAGCACTTCTACGAAATACAGATAATTGGCACCCCATACCCAGAAATCAATCTGGTTAACGTTTCCAATCAGAGGAATCTCGTGGTTCTTTGTTTCTCCATCCTCACCAGTTGTGGTGGGGAAGATTTCAAACCAGTTATCACCCTTGCGATCAAAGAGAACCTTTACACCAAGAACCTTGGCATCAGGATCTCCATCCTTTCTCAAGTGAATCAGGGAACTAGGCATACCATCGAAGTACCCAACCTTGGGATATCCCTCTGTAACAAATCTGCTGGCCTGGTAATCCCATGTCCAACCCATTTCATCAGCAGTATCAAAAGTATCAATACTGATTGTTTCTACGCTCTTAAGACTAGGCTGTCCAAAAACTGGAACACAGAACAAGACCATAAGAACGAGACTTACAAAGACAAAAACGCCCTGCTTCATCCATAACTCCTTTAATGAACTGAAAAGATATAGTTACAATTATTATCGTCATCATTATATTTCTTCAACATATCTTTGTCAAACTCTTTTTCCCTTTTTTATTTTCCACTCTTGATTATTTTCCTATAAACGCATATATTTCGATATATATTTATTCAGAGGAGTCAAGCATGACAAACTACAAGGAACTCGGTCTTGTAAATACAAAAGATATGTTTGCAAAGGCCATCAAGGGCGGATATGCAATTCCTGCCTACAACTTCAATGACATGGAACAGCTTCAGGCTATCATCCAGGCCTGTGTTGAAACACGGTCTCCTGTTATCCTTCAGGTTTCCTCCGGCGCCCGCAAGTACGCTAACAAGAATCTGCTTAGAAACATGGCTCGTGGTGCTGTAGAGTATGCAAATGAACTCGGATATGACATTCCTATCGTACTGCACCTTGACCACGGTGATTCATTCGAGCTGTGCAAGGACTGTATCGACAGTGGATTCTCTTCTGTTATGATTGACGGTTCTCACCTTCCCTATGACGAAAACGTAGCTCTTACCAAGCAGGTTTGTGAATATGCCCATAGCCGTGAGCACTACGTAACAGTAGAAGGAGAATTGGGAGTTCTTGCTGGTGTTGAAGATGACGTTTGTGCAGAAGAAAGCCACTACACAAAGCCTGAGGAAGTACAGGACTTTGTAAGCAAGACTGGAGTAGATTCCTTGGCAATTTCCATCGGAACAAGCCACGGTCGCCAGAAGTTCAAGCCCGAACAGTGCACACGCAATGCCGACGGTGTTCTGATTCCACCTCCATTGGCCTTCGACATCCTTGAGGAAATCGAGAAGAAGCTTCCTGGCTTCCCCATCGTTCTCCACGGATCTTCCTCCGTGCCTATTGAGTACGTAAAGGAAATCGAAAAATACGGCGGAAAGCTCACAGACTCTGTTGGTATTCCTGAGGAGCAGTTGCGCAAGGCTGCAAAGTCTGCTGTATGTAAGATCAACATCGACTCTGATGGTCGTTTGGCCATGACAGCAGCTATCCGCAAGGTATTTGCAGAGCATCCAGAAGAGTTTGACCCACGCAAATACCTGGGTCCTGCTCGTGATGAGTTGAAGAAGCTCTATATGCACAAGAACAAGGAAGTTCTTGGTTCTGCAGGTCAGGCTTAATAGAAGCACATAAAAAAAGGCTGCCCCTGAAGTGAAGTGAAGTGCACCCCTAAAGTTGGACAAATAAAGTTCAATTTTAGGAGGTGCATTTTTTATGTCTAAATACTCAAATGAGTTCAAGCTAAAAGTTGTAAATGCATATTTATTAGGAGAAGGAGGAGCAGGAACAATTGCAAATAAATACAACGTTGCAAGGACCTGTGTTCAACAATGGGTTGCACAATATGAATTGACAGGAAGTTTTACAAAACCAACACGCCATTTTAGTGGAGAATTTAAGCTAAAAGTGTTAAACTATCAGCAAGAGCATCATCTTTCAGATCTGCAAACAGCATTGATTTTTGGAATAACAAATCAAGGAACAATCTGTGCGTGGCGAAAGAAGTATATTACCGGTGGTACAGAAGCTCTGTTTCAGAAACAAGGCAGGCGTTCAAAAATGCCAAAGAAAAGCTTAATACCGAACAAACCAAGAGAAGAATGGACAAAGGATGAAGAACTGGCATATCTTCGCATGGAGAATGATTTCCTAAAAAAATTAACAGCCTTAATTCAGGAAGACAAACAACGGGAAAAGGACTCAAAGAGCAAAAAATCAGAGTCATCAAAGAATTAAGGCAGAATTACTCCGTTGCAGATTTGACAAAACTTACAGGTTTGCCAAGAAGTTCATTTTATTACTCAGAAACGCATCCGAAACAGGATAAGCACAAGGAAGAGCGAGAACTTGTCCAGCAGATTTATCATGCCAATAAAGGCCGTTATGGCTATAGAAGGATTACTTTAGAGTTCAGGAATAGAGGTTTTTCAACAAACCACAAAGTAATTCAGAAACTGATGCATGAAGAACATATTGTGTGTAAGGTCCGTCAACATAAATACAATTCGTATAAAGGTCAGATAGGCAAAGTGGCTCCTAATCTTTTGCAGCGAGATTTCAGTACAACAAAATCTAATGAAAAATGGGTTACAGATGTTACACAGTTTAATCTGTTCGGAACAAAGCTTTATCTTTCCCCAATTCTTGATTTACATGACCAGTCATTAATCAGCTGGAATCTTTCTGAAAGTCCGAACTATGCTCAGACAGTTGATATGCTTAACAAAGCATTTAAACAGATTCCTGATGGGACAAATCTGATTCTCCATTCTGATCAGGGCTGGCAGTACCAGATGTATGATTATCAGCGGCGTTTGAAAGAAAAAGGAATCAGACAGAGTATGTCCAGGAAAGGGAACTGTCTTGATAATTCGGTGATGGAAAATTTCTTTGGTTTATTAAAATCTGAGCTTTTATATTTACAGGAGTTTGAGTCTGTTGAACATTTCAAAAAAGAATTGATCGAATATTTGTCTTGGTACAACGAAAAAAGAATTAAGGTTAAATTAAAAGGACTGACCCCTTTACAATTCAGGAATCAGTCCTTAAAATCAGCCTAGCTAAAGTGTCCAATAATTGGGGTGCACTTCACTTCAAAGGCAGCCTTTCTCATTTTAAAGGTTTAAGATAAAATTTTCAAAAAAAGCAACAGCTTACTTTTTTCCTACAGTAGCCAAATTCACATGATTCAAAGCCACCAACACCAAGGTAAGCAGAATTTCCAACATACCAACAAAAAGCCACGAAATTACAGGACTTCCTCTAAACCAGAACACCTCAGCCAGGGCAGGAGCCATCGTACAGCAAAGACCTAAAAGCACCGGAAGAATGAACATGAGAACATTTTTCGCTCCCTTCAGGTTCTTGTAAAATAATCTAATAGCGAAAGAAAATCCCAGAACAAAGCATGCCAGCAAGATGGGCTTATAGAAAAGAATAAAAGATGAAAAAGCCCCTGAACGGAACAAGATTCTAAAGGGGATGTACATGACATAGAATCCTGACAACACAAGAAACAACACATTTACCTTGAATTGGAAGGAATCCCTAGACAGAAGGAAAAACAAGGCGGTAACAATAATTGCTGGCATGAAAGAATCATGAAGGAAAATCCCACTGAAATTTTTAAAGAAATCTGCAGGAACAATCCGATATTCAGAACCCAAAAAAATTGCAATTACAACATATGCAGACCCCAATCCAAGTCCAAAGAGAACAGAAAAAACCTTGTTTCTGTTTACATGGGTCGTAAAATACAAAACAAGAATAGCTGGCAAGAAAAAAACTGCAAACAACCACATAATGAATAGAACATACCACAAAAGAACAAAATCAATCAACACAAATAAAAGGGTAAAATAAGGCTTTATGAAATGGAAGTAATGACAAAATAGATAAATGAACCCGATATAAAATACTAGACATAGCCCCTATTTATCTGCTATTATAGCCAATATGCTTTACATAAGTGTCATTTTATCCAATATGGAAAAAAACGGCTAAGGAGGATCGTTGGCGGATAATAAGGGTTTACGGATTAATGAACAAATCCGTGTTCGAGAGGTCAGACTAATAGACGATAAGGGTGATCAAAAAGGTATTGTCCCTACCATTGAAGCCCTAAAGATGGCTAAGGAGCAAGAGCTCGACCTTGTTGAAGTTGCGCCACAGGCGAATCCACCAGTATGTAAAATACTTGATTACGGCAAGTATCGGTTCGAACAGGAAAAAAAGCTCCGTGATTCCAAGAAGAACCAGAAACAGCTCAAGCTCAAGGAAATCAGAATGCAACCAAAGATTGGTTCTGGTGACCTTGATTTCAAGTCAAAGCATGTTCAGGAATTCTTAAACGAGGGAAACAAAGTAAAGGTAACTATCCGGTTTCGGGGCCGGGAGTTGGCTCATACAGAACTCGGTTATGATGTTCTTAAAGAAGTACTCAAACGGCTTGATGACGAATATGTTATTGAAAAACAGCCTGCAATGGAAGGGCGTTTTATGTCAATGACATTGAGTCCCAAGACAAAAAAATAACGAGGTAACGTGAAATGCCCAAGATGAAAACAAAGCGTGCCGCAGCAAAGCGGTTTTCGCTCACAGGTAGTGGAAAGGTTAAGTACAAGAAGATGAATCTTCGCCACATTTTGACAAAGAAGGCTGCAAAGCGCAAGCGACATCTCCGTGATTCTGGTATTTTGAGTGAAGCAGATTCCGCAAAAGTTCGCAAGCAGATGTTGCCTTACGGCTAAGATTACGAGGAGTTAGAGAATGTCAAGAGCAATAGACGGATCAAAGAGAAAGAACCGCCGGGCAAAAATCCTCAAGATGACCAAGGGATTTACCGGAAGAAGAAGCACTAACTACAAAGCAGCCAAAGATGCAATGGTAAAGGCTTTGACCCACGCTTATGTTGACCGCAGAGACAAGAAAGGCGACATGAGAACTTTGTGGATTGCCCGTATCAATGCAGCTGTTCGGGAAGAAGGTTTGACCTACTCTCGCTTCATTGAAGGACTCACAAAGGCTGGAATTATTATTAACCGCAAGGCATTGTCAAACATGGCTATTGAGGATACGGTTGCATTCAAGGCTGTGGTGGCAGAAGCAAAGAAGGCTTTGGGAGCATAAGTGATGATTTCCCTGGAACAAATTCAATTGCTGGAACAAAAGGTTGAAAGTGCCGTTGCCAAGATTCTTCAGCTAACAGAAGAACGGGATACACTGTTTCAACGTTGCGCTCAACTTGAGGATGAAAACAAAAGACTGCAAAGCAATATTTTGGATTTTCATCAAGACCAGGATAGAATTGAACAGGGAATTATCAAAGCTTTGGATAAGCTGAATGCTGTAGAAAATTCTGTACTTCAGGCAGTGGCCATTCAACGTCAGGTTGAAGAACCAGTTGTACCTGTAGTACAGGATTTTGAAACTGCTCCTGCTGTAGAAGAGCAGACACAGCAGATATTTAATAATAATGTAGAAGAAACTTATAATCCTGTTCCACCACAGATGGAGCAGCCAGTGTACCAGTCTGCTAACGATGATTTAGGATTGGCACCAATGTTTTCAGAAGAAGTTGTAAGAAATGATTCTCCCAATGGTGAAGTTGTTCCATCAGCTGGACTCTATACTCAAGATTTAGGATTGCAAACAGAAGGTGACAGTCTTTTTGTAGAGAATCAGAATAACCCAGCTTCTGAGCAGCTTGATATCTTTTAATCAGGAATGAACCATGGGGAGCCTAACTATAAATCTTTTAGGCACATCCTTTAAGATTAACGCTCATCAAGATACACAATATCTTCAACAACTTTTATCCTATTATGATGAGGTTGTAAATAAGCTCCAAGGAAGCTTTCCTGGACAAGATCCCTTACAAACAGCTATTCTGGCAGGAATCATGATTAGCGATGAATTGTATACGCAAAAATATTCCTCTACAGACCCTACACTTTCCAAAGAAAATAGTGAAGTACTTTCTCAAGTTGAGCATATAACGGCGAAACTTATAGACTCTATCAATCAGGTATTATAATTTATGGATTTTTCCCTTTGGGTAGATGCAGATTCTTGTCCAGTTCCAGTACGGGAACTGGTGGTTAAATTTATTCTACGTCTTGCCATTCCTTGTTATTTTGTTGCCAACCGTCCTATTCCCCTGCCCTCCTTTGCCCGGAAAACAAACTTGATTACCATGATTGTAACGGAAAATACAGAAGGTGCTGCCGACGACTATATTGTTGCCCATGTACAACACAAGGATATGGTTATCACTCGGGACATTCCTTTGGCAGCACGATTAGTAGAAAAAAATATTACCACCATCAACGACAGAGGCAAGCTCTTTTCTCCAGAATCCATTAGGGAGGATGTATCCATCCGCAATTTTAATTACGAATTAGCCCAAATGGGAATACAACCAGAGAGAACGGGTAATTTTAACAAAAAAAACTTAAATGACTTTGCAAACTGCCTTGATCGGGAATTGCAAAAAAAACTGAGACAATAAAAAATGCCAGAAGTATTACCTTCTGGCATTTATTTTACGCTAAAGAACTATTAGCGGGACTTTTTGTACAGAGGTCCGTAAGTTTCACAAGCTCTGTAGTCCTGTCCTTCCTTGTCCATTCCGAATGCATTCCAAGAAGCGGGACGGAAAATCTTGTCCTCATCAACGTTATGCATACATACAGGAATACGAAGGATTGAACAAAGGGTGATAATATCAGCACCAATGTGGCCGTAGCTGATGGCACCATGGTTTGCACCCCAGTTGTTCATTACATCGTAGGCAGACTTGAATGCACCCTTACCGGTGAGTCGTGGAGCAAACCAAGTACAAGGCCAAGTGTAGTCTGTGCGCTTCCATAGCTTGTCAGAAACCTCATCTGGAAGCTCTACAGTATAACCTTCTGCAATCTGCATTACAGGACCCAATCCCTTTACGATATTGAGACGCATCATAGTAACAGGCATTTCACACTTTGTCAGGAAGCGGGAAGAGAATCCACCGCCACGGAAATATCCCATGTCAGCAGGGTTCCAAGTTGTAGCTTCAAGACAGGCCTTCTGGTCTTTGTCTGTCATTTCCCAGAATGGCTTAATAATACCGTTGCCCTGCTCATCCTTTGCTGCACCACTGGCATCAAGACAAGCAGCACCAGAGTTGATCAAGTGGATAAAGCCCTGGGATTCCTTGGCCTTTCCTTCCAACTCATAGCCTGCAGCCTGCTTAACGGCTTCGGGACTCCAGTAAGTTCGTACGTCAGCAAAAATCTGTGCACGACCTGTAAGGAGTTTTCCGAAAAGCATACATGTTCCGTTGAGTGTATCGTTTTCTGTGGCCAGAATATAAGGCTCACGAGCACCTTCCCAGTCAAAGGAGGAGTTAAGAAGAGCCTCAGGGAAGTCACAGTTGGGATAGAAGTCTGTCCACTGGCGCTGTCCCTGGAAACCACCAGCGATAGCATTGTGTCCTAAGGCTTCTTCTTCACAACCTGCAGGAAGGTTTTTGTTACCGTTGAACAAGTCCTTGATGATACACATCATTTTTACAACGAATTCCCAAGCTTCTTCCTTTTCTTTTGGAGTTTTTTGCATGTTGTCAGGGTTCTTATCGAATCCTTCCTTGCAATATTCCTTTGTCCAAGCAAGAGCCTTCTGGAATTCCTTTTCGTCATAGATGTTGTTTGTCATTCTGCGGATAATTTCAACCTCATCCACAGACTCAACGCGCATTCCCAGATACTCCTCAAAGAAGTCGCTGTCGATGATGGAGCCAGCAATACCCATACAAATTGAACCAATCTGCAGGTAGGACTTTCCACGCATTGTTGCTGCTGCTACAGCTGCACGTCCAAAGCGGAGCAACTTTTCACGTACATCCTCTGGAATGTCTGTTGCATCGGCATTCTGTACGTCGTGACCGTAAATACCAAAGGCAGGAAGTCCCTTCTGAGCATGACCAGCCAATACTGCAGCCAAATATACAGCACCAGGACGCTCAGTTCCGTTGAATCCCCATACACCCTTGATGGTGTGGGCATCCATATCCATTGTCTCAGAACCGTAGCACCAGCAGGGAGTTACAGTCAAAGTAATATCTACACCTTCACGGCGGAATTTTTCTGCACAAGCAGCAGCTTCTGGAACACGACCAATAGTTGAATCAGCAATAATAACCTTTACAGGCTCACCATTTGAATAGCAGATATTCTCCTGGAACAATTTTGCTGCAGCTTTAGCCATATTCATGGTCTGTTCTTCCAAAGATTCACGAACCTTGAGGGGTCCCCGTCGTCCATCAATTGTAGGGCGAATACCAATAACAGGATATTCACCAATCAACCTATTTTTTGCCATACATCATACCTCCTTATGCGTAATCTGTATTAACTCTGTATTAAGTCGGATAGTTTTGGTTGTTTCTTCACCGTCCTTCCGATTCAATCTTTGCAAAACTAAATGTGCGGCCAAGATACCGATTTCTTCCACCGGCTGGGATACAAAATATCTACAGCGGTGCAAAAGTGACGAAAAGAAGGCATCGTCAAAGCTGGCACAAACCACTCGGTCTTGAACCTCCTTGGGCTTTTCCACAATATGCTGTGTTGCTCCAAGGCATATCATCAGGTTTACAAAGAAGTAGGCTTCTGGGTGATTGGGCTTTTCCAGCATTTCCTTCATGCTATAATATCCATCATGCATGGCCATACCAGAAAAGGAAACAAACTCATCCTCTAAAGGTATATTTGCCTCCTGCAAGGCCCGACAATAGCCCAAATAACGCTCATAGCAGGTCATTTGTTCCAAGTCACCACCCACAAAGCCTATACGACGATATCCATCGTCAATTAATGCCTTTACCGCCTTGTACCCACCCTCTTCATTGTCTACCATGACACTGTCGGCAGGGAGATCTGTAAAGGTTCGGTCCACACAGACAACTGGTGTCCCCTGTTCAATTACGGCGGATAAATGAGCCCCGTCTGTTCCAATGGGAACCACCACCAAGGCATCCACCTGCTTTTCTACCAAATAGGAGAGCTGCTCTATTTCTCCTTCAATGGAATTTCTGGAAGAACAAAGAACAGCTGTATATCCGCTCTTTCGTAAGGTTTCTTCAAGATACTCAAAGAGATTCATGAAGAAGAAATTGGACATATCAGGAATAATGACACCGATAGTCCGCGACCTTCCCAGCCGTAGCGTTTGGGCAACGGGATGTACTCTATAATCCAATTTCTTTATGGATGAGAATACGCGGCGTCGCATTGCATCAGATACTCGATAATCTTTATTCAAGACACGAGAAACTGTTGCTGTTGATACACCTGCATCTAAAGCTACATCTTTAATCGTTGCCACAAATACATCCTATGACTTACGAGCGTGCTTGCGCATATCGAAGAATACCGCAACGATAATGATGGCACCCTTCATCAACAACTGATAGTAGGAGTCAATTCCTAAGTAGGTCATACCGTAGTTGATAATACCCAAAGTGAATACACCAACCAACATACCACCCATGGTACCTACACCACCAGCCTGGGAAATACCACCGATGGTAACGGCAGCGATGGCGTCCATTTCCATACCAGCACCAGTAAGGGAGTTACCCAAACCAAGGCGGGAGGCCTGCAATGCTCCGGCAACACCATAGCACAAACCAGCAAAGGTATATACGAATACAAGGCAGCGTTCAACGTTGATACCTGCTACACGAGCTGCCTGTGGGTTTCCACCGATAGCATACAGGTTAGTACCAAGCCGTGTATGGCGAAGAATCAACCACACGATAACAGCTGCAACAGCAACATAGATAATCAGGTAGGGGATGGGTCCCAAGGCTCCCTGGGCAATGAGCTTGTAAGCATTCTTCAAGCTACCAACAACCTTTGCCTGTGTATAAATCAGCTGGGTACCACGAGCCAGTGACATGGTTCCCAAGGTAGCAATAAAGGGAGGAAGCTTTGCATAGGCAACCAAGATTCCGTTAAAGGCACCAAAGAGAGCACCAACAGCCAAGGCAGCTACGATAGGCAGGAAAATGGGGAAATCTACACCAGGGTACATTGCTGCAGAATAATCTGGATTCTGGGAGAATGATGCTGCAATACTGGTGGTAAGACAAACCATGTAACCGATTGACAGGTCGATTCCACGTGTAATGATAATCATACCTACACCAAGGGCTGCAAAGGCACGAACGGACTCTGCAATCAGCAGGTTCTTAATAGAAGCCCATTCCAAGGAACCACCCTTGGTCAGAATACCCAAAACAACAAACAAAACAACAAAGGTCAAATAATTTGTATACTTACTTGCAAGCTCTTTTGGTGAGAGCTTGGGTTTAATCTTCATTTCAACTTGTTCAGCCATATATTTCCTCCTGATGACTTATGAAAACTGAGTTGCCAATCGCATAACAGCTTCCTGGGTTGCTTCTTTTTTGTCCAAGAAACCTGTCAACTTACCATTGCAGAGCACCATAATGCGGTGAGACATACCAATAAGCTCTGGCATTTCGGAGGAAACCATGATGATGGATTTTCCTTCCTTTACCAAGTCAGCCATAATTGAATAAATCTCATACTTTGCACCAACGTCAATACCACGAGTGGGTTCATCCATAATCAAAATATCTGGCAGTGTCATGAGCCAACGGCTTACAATAACCTTTTGCTGGTTTCCACCAGACAAATTCTGAATCTGGGCCTCCATGGTAGGAGTCTTTGTTCGCAGCATCTTGTTCAATTCAATTGTTCGATCCTTAACATGCTTATGGTTAATGAGTCGAGCCTTGTTCAAGAACTTATCGATGGCTGCAATCGAAGTATTGTTGGTAATAGACATCAAGGGGAAGATACCTGTTCCACGGCGATCCTCTGTAATGAGACCAATCTTGTTTTTGATGGCATCCTTGGGAGAACGAATCTTTACCTCATGACCATTAACATTGATTGTACCTACAACTACAGGTCGCAAACCGAAGATGGCTTCTACCAGCTCGGAACGCTGGGCACCAACAAGGCCACCAACACCGAGAATTTCAGATTTATGTAGTTCAAATGATATGTCTTGGAAGGAAGCAGGATTTGTGGAAGACAAATGCTCTACCTTCATGCAAACTTCACCAGGAACAGCATCAACTGTGGGGAATCGCTGGGTAGTTACACGACCAATCATTAAGTTTATCAGCTTATCTTCATCAAGCTCTGAAGCAGGATATGTTCCAACCATGGTACCATCCCGCATAACAGAAATATCATCAGCGATTTGGAAAATTTCGTTCATTCGGTGTGAAATATAGATAATTGCTACACCTTGAGAACGCAAATCGTTGATAATCTTGAACAAGTGTTCTACTTCCCTGTCAGACAAGGAAGAAGTAGGCTCGTCCATTACAACAACAGAGGCTCCATATGATACGGCCTTTGCAATCTCACAGCCCTGCTGTTCGGAGATAGAAAGACTTGCCATCTTGCTGGTAGGTAGAATGGCCATATCCAAACGCTTCATCAAATCCTCTGTATCGGCGTCCATTTTCTTATGGTCAATAAAGCGAAGGAGGGGAATTTTTCGTAGAGGTTCCCTTCCCAGCCAAATATTTTGGCTTACAGTTCTAAATGGAACATTAGACAATTCCTGATGAATCATGGAAATACCTGCTTCTAGGGCATCCTTTGCATCACGGAATTTAACTGCCTTTCCTTTGAAAACCACCTGTCCTTCATCAGGATGGTAGATTCCAAAAAGACATTTCATCAGCGTTGACTTCCCTGCACCATTTTCACCCATCAGTGCGTGAACTGTTCCTGGCCGAACATTCAATGACACTGCATTCAGTGCCAAGACACCAGGGAAGCGCTTTGTAATACCTTGCATTTGGAGCACATATTCGTTACTCATATCAATCACTTCCTGTTTCTGGAGTTTATCCTCCTGATTGAATGCTACTTCTACAAGCTAGATTCAATCCGGTTCTGCCCAGCAAGACCTGACGGAAAGCCAGACGAGAGATCCATTTTCTACTATAAATGTATGTGATTTTAAAAAAATGGGGGTGGTTATTACCCCACCCCCTTTTACTGACTACAGGTCAGCCTTTGTTACCTTCTTGAAAGGTACAAGGAAGCACTGTGCTAAAATAGCAGGATCAGTTACAGGATCCTCACCAGTTACAGCAGTTGCAGCCTTCAGGCCGTTAGCTGTTGCACCGATAGCAGTTCCCTTCTGAGCAACGGTCAATACCAGCTCGAAAGCAGTTGTTGACTGTCCAACAGAGTCCTGGAGAACGGTTGCCAACATCTTGTTTTCAGCCATGGAGCGCTTACCAGTTTCAGTAGCATCAACACCGATAACAGGAACCAAAAGAACAGTTCCGTCTCCGTCTACGTCCTTAGAAGGATCAGCAGGATCGTCTACGTAGTTGTTGGTGAGCATAGACTCAACAGCACCAAGTCCCATGTCGTCGTTCTGAGCCAATACCAAGTTGAACTTTCCGCGGTATGCAGCAATCCATGCGTCCATCTTAGCCTGAGCTTCAGCAGCACCCCAGTTAGCGGTGTCTTCAGCAACGATATTTACAGTGTAACCACGGTTCTTCAATCCTTCCAAGGCACCCTTTGCGCGGTTTACCTGAGCAGGATGTCCCAGCTGTCCGTGGAGCATCAACAAATTGATAGTCTTGTTGGGACCCAACTTCTCTGGGTGAGCCTTGAAGTAGTCATCAGCAATTTCAGCCTGGATGTCACCAGCAACGCTTTCAGGAGAAGAAGCCAAGAAGAAGTTCTTTCCTACCTTCAAAGCCTCAACAGATGGCTGGATGTTGGAGAATGCAGCGGCACCGCCCTTTGCTTCAATCAACTGGCACATCTGCTCTGTAGCAGCTGTATCCTGAGGGATAATTACGAAATACTTAACACCCTGGGTCAACAAAGTGTTCAACTGGTCCAACTGAGTGGCTACGTCACCATTACCATCCATAACCTTCAACTCTACATTGTTGGCAGTTGCCAATTTCTGCAGGTTGTCTGCATAGTCACGAACGAATGTTTCGTTCAGGTTACGGATCAAAGCTCCCATAACGATCTTTCCGCTTCCCTTTGAACTATCACTCTTACCACCAGCGAACACTACGCCAACAGCCAAGAGCAAAACCATCAGTACGAGCACTAACTTCTTCATACTTAACTCCTTATTGTAGAATCAACACACTCTAGCTGATTCTTTTTTATTTTCTGAAATGGAGACAGCCTCAGTGGAGACTACTTTCCATATACAGTTACAACGTAAACTCTGATGAAACGGGAACAACACCCTTTTTAAGGATGATATTTCCATATTTAACTGTTTCACCAGTAACCACAACGGCAAAGGCCTGCTTTGCCCTTTCATAAAATGCGAACCGTTCGATTCGTTCTGTAGCAGGTGTTCCAGGCCACAAGCCATCAATTACCTTGCGGTAGGATTCTTCTACAGACATATCAAGCTCATCACCAGAAACAGGAGCCATCATAGCTACAGGTGCAGGAACATAGGGGTCAAGATTGATAAGCCTAAGAATACCATCCAACAACTGGGGAATGCGGATTCCATCTGCACGAATCACCCGGCTATTACAGGTATCACCAGGAAAGAAGGCATCTGCCAAAACGATTTCATCACCATGTCCCATCCTGTGCAGGACACTAATAAGCTCTGGACTAATTACTGGGGATACACCAATCAGCATGTTCACTCCTTTCCGAATCGTTATGTAAACGATTACATTTCGTATCTAGTTTAGTATCTCACTGAATTTTTCATCTGTCAAGAAAAAAATAATTATTTTTTACTTTTTTTTTGAATTCCATTTTTTTTTCTTGCGTTTCTATTCCATTAGGTATATAATCGTAAATACAATGAAGATAATACGAAAGGAAAACATAAATGACAACAGACCTTTCTGACAGAGAAAAACAGATACTCAATCTTCTCATTGAACAAGGCACCGTTACGGTGGTGGAACTGAGCAAGCAACTGGCAGTTTCCGAGGTTACCATTCGTTCTGATCTACGGAATCTTGAAGAACGGGGCTTGCTCAACAGGATTCACGGTGGTGCAGTTCCTTCCATTCATCCTAATATTATTGAAAGACAAAACCTTTTGGTGGAGACAAAGCAGCGAATTGCAAAGGCAGCCGCAGATTTAGTTCAGGATGGGGATACAATTATGATAGAGGCAGGAACCACCACGGCCTTGATTCCCCGATATTTATTTGGAAAAAGAGATATTCATATTATTACCAATTCAATTCTTGCCTTTACCGCTGCAAAAAGTAATCCTTCCATCAAGCTCACCGTAACTGGTGGGGAATTCCGCAACAGTACAGAATCTTTTGTAGGTTCTGTGGCAGAGGAAGCCTTAAAATATTTCAATGTTCGGTTGGCTTTTGTGGGAACAGATGGATTTAGCCTGCAACGAGGCATTACCACCCACTTGATGGAAGCCGGGGACATTATCAAGGTAATGCAAAAAAAAGCGGAGCAAACAGTTTTGGTGGCTGATTCTACAAAATGGGAAAAGATGGGAACCGTGAGTATTTTACCTCTGCAAAGTGCTGACATCATCATTTCTGACAAGAATTTTCCAAAGACGGCAAAGCAAGAGCTAGAAGAAACGAATATAAAGCTACTTCTCGTGTAGAAGTTGGTATCGTATTATAGAAATAATTGGAAATGACTGGTTCCCAGTTTCATTTCCAGAGGAGTTTGTATGGCACATGTGCTGATTATGCCCAAACAGGGCAACACAGTTGAATCATGCATCATCGTTGAGTGGAAGGTAAAGGAAGGTGATAGCCTTTCTGTAGACACTCCGGTATGTGAGGTTGAAACAGACAAGGCAACAGTAGAAGTTCCTGCTGATGCTGGTGGAACTGTTCTCAAGATTCTTTGCCAGGAAGGAGACGATGTTCCTGTTTTCCAGCCAATTATGGTTATTGGAAAGCCAGGAGAAGACTGGGAAGCAGCAGTAAAAGAGGTAGCTCCAGCAGCAGCCGCTCCAGAACCTGTGGCAGCCCCTGCACCTGTAGCCGTTAAAGCTCCAGAACCAGCAGGAGCATCCGCTCCTGTTACCGCAGAAGCAAAGCCAGTGGCAACACCTGTTGCTGCAGCCACCTTCCCCACTCCAATCCATACTGGAAATGAAGGCGGTTGGCAGCCAGTTTCTCCACGGGCACGAAACCTTGCCCAGGCAGAAGCCCTTTCCTTGGCTGGAATTGCAGGAAGTGGCCCCGCAGGAAGAATCATTGAAGCAGATGTACGGGCTGCATTGGAAGATCGCCCACCATTAACTGCAGCTGCAAAGGATGCTCTGAGAGCCGGTGGAACTATGCCTGCTCAAGGCACTGGTATTGGCGGCAGGGTAACATTGGAAGACTTGGCTGCACCCCAGGCCAGCGCTCCCGCTATGGCTGCAGCAGCCGGTGCCAACGTCACTGTGGCTGATGAATATACTGATACACCAATCAAGGGCATCAGAAAGGTTATTGCAGACCGCATGATGGGCTCCTTGGCCACCACCGCCCAGTTCACATTAAATGCCAGTGCAAACGCTACCCACCTGCAATCCCTCCGTGGTCGCTTGAAGGAAGCTGGAGCTGCAGCTGGATTTGGAAAAATCACTATCAATGACTTGGTTCTCTTTGCTGTTTCCCGTGTACTGCCTTCATTCCAGTACATGAACGGAGTAAAGCTGGATGGAGTTATCAGAAACTACAGCAACGTGCATTTAGGTGTGGCAGTGGATACACCTCGTGGACTGATGGTTCCCGTTATCCGCAATGCTAACTACAAGAGCTTGGCTCAAATTGCAGCAGAAGCCCGGTCATTGGCAGAAGCCTGTATCAATGGCACAATCGCTCCTGACCAGCTTACTGGCTCCACATTCACCATCTCCAACCTGGGCAGCACTGGAATTGAAAGCTTTACTCCAGTAATCAATGCACCAGAGTTGGCAATTCTGGGAGTTTGTGGCATTCAGCCCAAGCCAGTAATTGTAGAAGATGATGCCTACGACATTCAGCCTCATCTGGGCTTTAGCCTTACTATTGACCATGCAGCCGTAGACGGTGCTCCCGCTGCCCGCTTCTTGAAGGCTCTCTGCGATGCAGTGGCAAACATTGACATTTGGATTGCACGGTAAGGAGGCCCATGATGTATGATGTTATTGTAATCGGTGGTGGCCCTGGTGGCTATTTGGCAGCAGAACGACTTGCCCACCGTGGAAAGAAAGTACTGGTGATTGAAAAACAGTACATGGGTGGAACCTGCTTAAACGTAGGTTGTATTCCCACAAAAACACTATTGAATTCCGCCAAACAATATCTCCATGCAAAGGAAGCAGACCAGTTCGGTGTTCATGCAGACAACGTTTCTTTCAATATGACCGAAATGATGAGCTGGAAAGAACAGGTAGTAAAAACCCTTCGCAATGGAGTTGCTGCTTCTGTAAAAAAATGCGGTGCAGAAATTGTTACTGGCACTGGTATTGTAACCGCTCCTGGTTCCGTAAAGGTGGCAGAAACAGGTGAGGTATACCAAACAAAAGCAATCCTTGTGGCAGCAGGTTCTGTTCCTGCCATGCCTCCCATCCCCGGTTCAAAGGATAATCCTGCCGTGGTGGATTCAACAGGATTGCTTTCCGTTGCAAGCCGACCAGAGCGCTTGTGCGTTATTGGTGGCGGTGTAATCGGTGTGGAATTTGCCAGTCTTTTTGGAGCCTTGGGAAGCCAGGTTTCTGTTGTAGAAATGATGGATGAAATCATTCCTCCCATGGACAAGGAGCATGCTCCTGTACTGAGAAAAGCCCTCCATAACACAACCTTCTACTTGGGTTGCAAGGTGGAGCGTCTGGAAGGTGGAACCGTTCACTTTACCACAAAGGACGGAAAGCAGGAGTCTGTTTCCGCAGACCTAGTACTGATGGCAGTTGGTCGTCGCCCAGATACTGTTTCTTGGGGTGGAAAGGAAATCGGTGTAGATATTACTCCTAAGGGTGTCAATGTTGATGACAGAATGCGTACCAATATCAGCGGAATTTGGGCAGCAGGTGACGTGAATGGTCGCAGTATGCTGGCTCATTCAGCCTATCGTATGGCAGAGGTTGCAGTAAACGATATTTGTAGCTATTTGGATGGCACAGAAAATCGTGATTTCATGCGCTACAACGCCATTCCTTGGGTAGTCTACAGTATTCCAGAAGCAGCTGGTGTAGGAATGACCCAGCAGGAAGCTCAAGCCAAGGGAATCGAAGTAAAAACAGCCTCTGTTCCAATGCTAGTTTCAGGTCGCTTCATTGCAGAAAATGGAACTAAGGCCCCTGGTACTGTAAAAGTGGTGGTAGATGCCAAGACAGAGGTAATTCTGGGAGTCCACATTCTCGGAGCCTATGCTTCAGAAATGATTTGGGGAGCAGCAGCCCTCATCGAAAACCAAATGCGCGTATGCGATGTTAAGCAGATGATTTTCCCTCACCCCACAGTTTGTGAGGCAATTCGGGAAGCAATCTGGAGTTTGTAACGAGGTAAGTGGCAGTTGAAAGATTTTGATTGCCGCTTATATAAATCAGGCTGAAAATACAAGAAAATTTCAGTCATATATTACAAGGGCTTGAAAGACAGATTCCATATCAAGCTCAGAAATTTGGAGGAAATATGCCTAAGTCAATGTTTGTTGATCCCAAAGAGGTGAGAAAGTCCAAGGTTTTGAAAATCAAGGATATTCCTGTAAACCAGTATAAAAGCGACTTTGAAAAGGAGCTTGCAACTTATGGTGAGGAACGGCTAAAGAGAGCCCTCTACGACATGATGACCATCCGTGAATTTGAAAGCATGCTAAATACTTTCAAAACCCAGGGTGCCTGGAACGGTATCGAATATAACCACAAAGGACCTGCTCACCTTTCTATGGGACAGGAAGCTGCCGCCGTTGGTCAGTGTATGAATCTGGAAATCGATGACTTCATCTTTGGTTCCCACAGAAGCCACGGAGAAATCCTTGCAAAGTGTTATTCAGCAGTGGCAAAACTTGATGAAAAGCAGCTAGAAACCATCATGAAGGAATTCCTTGGTGGAGACACCCTGCGCATGGCAGAAAAGATTTCCTACAACGGTGTAAAGGACTTGGCAGAAAACTTTGTTCTCTACGGAACCTTGGCAGAAATCTTTGCTCGTGAAGCTGGATTCAACCGTGGTTTAGGTGGTTCTATGCACGCATACTTCCTCCCCTTCGGTTCTATGCCCAATAATGCCATCGTAGGTGGTTCTGCAGATATTGCCACTGGTGCAGCCTTGTTCAAGAGAATCAACCGAAAGCCCGGTATTGTTATTTCCAACGTAGGAGATGCAGCCCTTGGTTGTGGTCCTGTATGGGAAGCCATGATGATGGCAGCTATGGACCAGTACAAGACATTGTGGCCAGAGGATGTAGGAGGAGCTCCTCCAATCCTGTTCAACTTCTTCAATAACTTCTACGGAATGGGTGGACAGACCTGTGGTGAAACCATGGGATACCAGCTGTTGGCACGAGTTGGTGCTGGCGTTAATCCCGACAACATGCATGCAGAACGAGTTGACGGTTACAATCCATTGGCAGTGGCAGATGCTATTGCTCGTAAGAAGGAATTGCTTTTGGCAGGAAAGGGACCTGTACTCATGGATACTATTACCTATCGTGTTTCTGGTCACTCTCCCTCCGATGCATCAAGTTATCGCTCCAAGGAAGAAATCGAAATCTGGCAGAAAGCAGACGCCATCGACAAGTATGCCAAGTACCTGATCAAGAACAACCTGATCACCAAAGATGAGGTAAAGGCCCAGAAGGCTGCCATTACCGCCAAGTTGTTGGAAGTTGTAAAGCTTGCCACTAATGATGCAGAAAGCCCTCGTGCCTCTGCAGCCTTCATCGAGTCCGTTATGTTCTCCAACAGCAAGATGGACAAGATGGAAGACCGCCAGCCAGAAGTTCTCGAAGTTGGTGATGCAAACCCACGTGTAAAGGCATTGAAGAACAAGGTTCGTTTTGCCTTTGACGCAGAAGGAAAGCCTGTATCCAAGAACAAGATGTTCCAGTATCGTGACGGATTGTTCGAGGCCATGTACCACCGCTTTACCACCGATCCTACCATGGCAGCATGGGGAGAGGAAAACCGTGACTGGGGTGGAGCCTTTGCCGTATACCGTGGCTTGACCGAAGCCCTTCCCTATCACCGCCTGTTCAATAGCCCTATTTCCGAGGCCGCTATTGTTGGTTCCGGTGTTGGATATGCCATGTGTGGTGGACGTGCTGTAGTAGAGCTTATGTACTGTGACTTTATGGGTCGTGCTGGAGATGAAATCTTTAACCAGGCTTCCAAGTGGCAGTCCATGTCTGCAGGCTTGTTGAAGATGCCCTTGACCGTTCGTGTATCTGTTGGTAACAAATACGGTGCTCAGCACAGTCAGGACTGGACTTCATTGGTAGCCCATATTCCTGGCCTTAAGGTTATGTTCCCTGCTACTCCCTACGATGCAAAGGGTATGCTGAACCTGGCATTGAGAGGAACTGATCCAGTTATCTTCTTTGAAAGCCAGCTCCTCTATGATAAGGGAGAAGAATTCGAGACTGGTGGAGTTCCAGAAGGCTACTACGAAATCCCCGAAGGAGAGCCAGCTATCAGAAAGACTGGTAAGGACATTACCATTGCTACCATCGGTGCTACACTGTATCGTGCCATGGATACCGCAAAGGTATTGCAGGAAAAATATGGTCTGGATGCAGAAATCATCGACATCCGCTTTATCAATCCTCTGAACTACGACAAGATTGTGGAATCCGTTAAAAAGACAGGTCGCTTGGTATTGGCCAGTGATGCTGCAGAACGTGGTTCCTTCCTCCACAACATCGCTTCTAACGTAACCCAACTGGCATTTGACTATCTGGATGCACCAGTAGCTGTTGTAGGAAGCCGTAACTGGATTACTCCTGCACCTGAGTGCGAGCACTACTACTTCCCACAGGTAGACTGGATTTTGGACACTATCCATGAGCGGATTTGTCCTCTGCCAGGCCACGTCCCCACCACAGTACAGACAACACTGGATATTCTCCGCAAGAATAGACAAGGTGTTTAACCCTCGCTAAGATTTCCTGCTGACCTTGAGTTTTCTTGTTCAAGGTCAGCAGGTTACCTTCATGTGTAAAGGCCAGCTATGAAAGAGTTATTACAGAAAATCAACAACGGAAGCATTTCTACCCAAGACCGCCTCAATGCTTTGGAGCATTTTATTAGCCAGGGCGGCTTAAAGGATTACAATCCTATTACCAAGGAAATCAACAATCACATCCACACCATGTATAGCTTTAGTCCCTATACCCCTTCTATGGCCGCCCTCCGTGCCAGGGAAGCTGGGCTTGCAGTGGCAGGCTCCGTGGATCATGATTCTTTAGAAGCAGCCTGTGAAATGACAGAAGCCTGCAAGCTTCTGGGCTTAGGTTGCGTTACCGGATTTGAGCTACGAGTGAGCTTCAAATCCACACCCTTTGCAGAGAAAAAAATCAACAACCCTGATTCCCAGGGAATTGTTTATATGACCATACAGGGAGTTCCAGCTCAGGCACAAGAACGGGTACGGGAATTCCTCAAGCCCATCCACCAGCAGCGACGAAATAGAAACATCAGGATGGTGGAAAATCTGAACAAGATTCTTCTCAAAGCTAACCTTCCAGAGCTTGACTACCAGCAGGATGTAGAAAGCCTGTCACAAGCAGCACTGGGAGGAAGCGTTACTGAACGCCATCTGTTGTACGCCTTTGCCCACCTGCTGAACAAACAGGCCCCCACAGCCCAAAGCCTTATTCAGGTGCTGGAAAACCAGCTGGCCATGGAGCTGTCTGTCTCCCAAAAGAATCGATTGCAGGAAGAAAATAATCCTCACTTCCTCTACGACCTTTTAGGCTTACTGAAAAGCGGATTTTTGCCACAAATCTTCATTCAGCCAGATGAAAACGAATGTCCACCAGTACAACTGGTAACAGCCTTTGCCCAGTCAATTGGAGGGATTCCTGCCTACGCTTACTTGGGAGATGTAGGTGAATCTCCCACTGGAGACAAGAAACGGGAGCAGTTTGAGGACAGCTTTTTAGACGAACTGATAGCCCAGCTACCCCAGCTTGGTTTCCAGGCTGTCACCTACATGCCACCTCGTAACACCCGCCAGCAGCTGGCACGATTGCAAGAGCTGTGTCAAAAGCACAACCTAATGGAAATTTCTGGAGTGGATATTAACAGCTCACGGCAGGAATTCAACTGTCCAGAAATCAATTTGCCAGAATTTGCTGGTCTCATAGACAGTACCTGGGCCTTGGTTGCCCATGAAAGGTTTGCAACTCTGGAGAGGGATTTTGGTTTCTTTGCCCCAAACAATCCCTTGGCAGACTTAAGCCTTTCTCAGAGAATGGCCGTTTACAGCCAGCTGGGACAAAAATTACAGGCTTCACCAAGCCTTACCAAAGAGGAAGTTCAAGATTTATTGAAATCACTACCCTCAGCATGAATAATTTGTAGCTGATTCTTTTGAATCAGTGGTAAAATAAAAGGGAATGTAAATCAACACAGACAGGTGATTTCATTTCACAGGAGGAATTATGAATCAAGCGGCTTTTTTTGCCCCCTTTATTCGGGGAAGCCTCATAGAAAGAACAGGTCAGCACTACCTTGTTCGTTTTTTGCCAACAGCACCTGTTGCAGATGGTCTTACCAAATTGACAATTTCACTGGATGCAGCTGCTGAGGATGAATCTGTTGTAGCACAGGCCATTTCCAAAGCCTTGGAGGAATATTCAGCAATTCCCCAGCTGGTACAGCTTGTAATCGGTCAAGATGAATATACCTATGCCATTGCCCAATCTCCTTCAACCATTGAAGCAATCGCTGCTGGTAAGGTACCAGACGCAGAGGCTCCCGTTGTTGCCAGTCGAGCTACAGTAATGAAGAATAAGGTAGTGGTGGTAACTGGTGGTGCCCAGGGCTTTGGTGCAGAAATTGTACGTGGTCTGGTAGCTGGTGATGCCCTTGTTTTTGTAGCAGACTTGAACCTAGAAGGAGCTACAAAGTTCACACAGGAATTGAATCAGGAATATCATCGTACCGTTGCATTGCCTGTGGCTGTAAACGTAGCAGACGAAAGCTCTGTAGCCGCCATGATAGAATCTATTGCATTGTCAGCAGGTGGACTTGATCTGTGTGTAAGCAATGCAGGTGTTTTGCGGGCCAGTAGCATCTTGCAGCAAGATATGGATTCCTTCCGTTTTGTTACCGACATCAACTACACAGCCTTTGCCATTATCACCAAGCATTGTGCCTTGTTGATGAAACGCCAGAAAGCCGCTGCCCCCAGCCTTTTAACAGATATTATCCAGATTAACTCCAAGTCTGGACTGGAAGGCTCCAATAAGAACGGCTCCTACGCTGGAGGAAAGTTCGGTAGCATCGGTCTTGTCCAGAGCTTTGCCCTTGAATTGGTAGAATACGGCATCAAGGTAAACGCTGTTTGTCCTGGAAACTTTTTTGATGGTCCCCTGTGGTCAGACCCAGAGAAGGGACTTTTCGTACAATACCTGCGCACTGGTAAGGTTCCTGGAGCAAAAACCATTGCAGACGTAAAGAAATTCTACGAGGCAAAAGTTCCCATGAACAGAGGCTGCTACGGAGAGGATGTAATCCGAGCTGTCTATTATCTTGTGGAGCAAGCCTACGAAACCGGCCAGGCCCTACCAGTAACTGGCGGTCAGGTAATGCTAAATTAGAACCTGACCGCCCGGTCAAGTTATGTTAAATAAAAACTTGAGCTAGGAAACCATTCATAAAGGAGGAAATTTATGGAATATGCAATAGCAGTTATTGATATTGGTATGACAAACAAAAAAGTGGCTGTGTACGACCAGAACCTAAAGCAGTTGGATGCTGCCTACAAGAACTTTGAGCCACTGCAGATCCCACATCCTGTTACAGGTGAACAGCTTGATACCCATGACCTGCAGGGAATGAAGGATTGGTTCTTCGCCACTTTAAAGGATTTTGCAGGAAAATATCCCATTAAGGCTATATCTGTCACCACCCATGGAGCAACCTTTGTCTGTCTGGACAAGGCAGGACGAGAATGTGCCCCCTGTATTTTCTACACCTATGAGCCTGGTCCAGATTTTCAGTCAGAATTTTACCAGACCGTTGGTTCTGCAAGCCAGTTACAGCAGGAGATTTTTACCCCACCCTTTTCATCCATGATAAATCCTGCCAAAGGAATCTTTTTCCTTCAAAAATACTTCCATGAATCATTCCAGCATACCGACTGCATCTTGAACTATCCCCAATACTGGGGCTATGTTCTCACTGGTAACAAGGGAGTGGAGCCCACCTACATTAGTAACCACTCCTATATGTGGAATCACAAGGAAGAAACTTATTCCCATGCAACAGAAAAGCTCAATATTCGCCATTTGTTGCCAGACAACTACAAGAATACTCACGAGGTATTAGGAAATCTCACCAGCTCTGTTGCCCAACAGCTGGGACTGCCAGAATCCACCATCGTTACCATGGGTATCCACGATTCTAACGCATCTCTTTTGCCCTATTTGGCAAAGGATTCCCACGGAGACTTTATCCTCAACTCTACAGGAACATGGTGCGTTAGTATGCATCCCCAGAAGGAGCTGGTACTGAATCCAGAAGATGTGGGAAAGATTGTCTACTTTACTCAGACAGCCCTTCGCACACCAGTAAAGATTGCCATTTTCCTCGGTGGAATGGAATTCGACACCTATATCACCTTATACAAGGAAATTGCAGGAACAGACCTATTCCCCACCTACAATCCCCAGGTATTCCAGCAGGTGCTCCAGGACAAGGATACGTTCCTTTTGCCAGAAGTTGTTCCAGGCTCAGGCCAATTTACAAGTTCACAGGCAGGAATCTTGGAAAATGGTACCTTCTATTCCTTGGAGGACATTAGAACAAGAAAGGCAATTCCCCAGCTGTTCAGCAATCCAGAAAAGCTTTTGGCAGTATTGGACATTTCCTTGGTAATTCAAACTATCACAGCCCTACAGCGAGCTGGAATGCAGGAAGGAACAAATATCTTCACAGAAGGTGGATTCAGAAAGAACAAGGGCTACAACCAGCTGTTAGCCTCTGTATTGCACAATCATTCCGTGCAGCTCACAAACATGGAAGAAGCCACCGCATTTGGTGCCGCTATGACAGGTGTTATGGCCTATACTGGCAAAACCCACAAGGATTTGGCAGACACAATCACCATTGAATACACTGATGTAGAAAAGGTCCAGTTCCAGGGCTTTGACAGCTATCAGAACGAATGGATAAAACTTGCTACAAAATAGGAGACAAAATGAAAACAAAAGCAGTACGTATTTACGGAGTAGATGATTTACGTTTGGACGAATTCGAGCTTCCCGCAATCAAGGAAGATGAAATTCTTGCACGCGTTGTTTCAGATTCAATCTGTATGTCAAGCCATAAGTTGGCCATGCAGGGCAATGACCACAAGCGAGTCCGTGCGGATTTGAAAGAAACACCAATCATTATTGGTCATGAATTTTGCGGAGAATTGATAGAAGTTGGAAGCAAATGGAAGAACAAGTTTAAGGAAGGCCAGAAGTTTGCCATCCAGCCAGCCCTTAACTATCAGGGAACCCTCTGGGCACCTGGCTATTCATATCAGCACATTGGAGGAGATGCAACCTATGTCATTATCCCCAATGAGGTTATGGAAATGGATTGCTTGCTGGAATACAACGCAAACAACTTCTTCATGGGCTCCTTGGCAGAACCAATTTCCTGTGTTGTAGGTGCTTTCCATGCCCAATACCACACAAAGAATGGTTCCTATGTTCACGAAATGGGAATCGTAGAAGGTGGCTCCTTGGCATTGTTGGCAGGAGTTGGCCCTATGGGTCTTGGTGCCATTGACTACGCTATTCACTGTGACCGAAAACCAGGATTCATGGTAGTTACCGACATTGACGAAAACCGACTCCAGAGAGCAGCATCTATCTTCACTGTAGAAGAAGCTGCAAAAAATGGAGTGAAGCTTGTATACGTCAACACAAAGGATTTGGCAGATCCCGTTGCTCATTTGAAGGAGCTGAACGGAGGTAAGCTGTTTGATGATGTATTCGTATTTGCCCCTGTAGCACCAGTAGTAGAAATGGCAGACAAACTTCTGGGAAATGACGGCTGCATGAACTTCTTTGCAGGCCCCACCAATACCCAGTTCTCTGCCCAGCTGAACTTCTACAACGTGCACTACGAGTCACACCATCTTGTGGGAACCTCTGGTGGAAATACTGACGATCTAAAAGAATCTTTGAAGATGATGGCAGAAAACAAGTTGAATCCAGTGGCCCTTGTCACCCACGTTGGTGGACTCAACGCAGTTGCAGACACCACCATCAACCTGGACAAAATTCCTGGAGGTAAAAAGCTTATTTACACCAACAAAAAGCTTGACTTGGTTGCCATCAAGGATTTCGAAGAAAAAGGTAAATCAGATCCTTTCTATGCCAGGCTTCACGAAATCATTGCAAGGAATAATATGCTGTGGTGTAAGGAAGCAGAAGATTATCTGCTTGCCCACGCCCCAGAAATCTAATCCATAAAATCTCACTTGGATCATCATGGTTTTTATCATGATGATTCAAGTAAAACCTCCCCACTCATTCAAATAATGAAATAATATCTAATAAATGATTTTGAGTATCACTATAATCCATTGAATTTGCACGTTTTTTTATTTGTTCTGCAATATTTTTATTGTTAAACGCTACACCAACTAGGGTATCCTTAATTACATCCACCAATTTATTATCCAGCGTATCACTATACACTGCAATATCCTCTACAACCCCACTGTGAACTGTAAATAACAATTCAATTCCCCCCCAAGGAAAACGCTTTTTATAAGCATCTGTAAAGGCAGGAGTCTTACCATATAACCAATCCCAGGAAATGAGATTCTCATATTCAAATTTTAATTCAGGATTAGTATTCAAAATATTTTCATTAAAATAATAAATTGAATCAAAATTTGAAAAACGTTCTGTATAAGTAATCCTAAGCTGTTCGATCAATCCTTCTACCGTTAATAGAGAGTTAAATTCCTGTAAGTTTGCAACACGAGAACGTACTGACTTAATCCCTTTTGTCTCAAGCTTATCTTTACTTGGCTTCAAATACAACTGAAGCTTATTCAAATCACTGTTAACAAGCAATGTTCCATGATGCATTAAATTTCCTTGTTGTATTTGAAATGCAGCACCAGAAATTTTACGCTCATTAACCAAAATATCATTTCGTCCTGAAGCGTGAGCTACAATAGAAAATTTATTCAGAGTAGAAATGATAAAATCATTATTTTTACTCTTTTGTTCTTCTACATCATAATCACTTCCAGAAATCAAAGTAAAACATAAATTACCCAAATCCTGGAAAACAGCCCCTCCTCCACTGTAACGTCTCATCAGCTTAATTTTATCTTCAGCCATCTTTTCTACGTTACACTCACTCCATGGATTTTGAAATTTTCCGATTACTACTGTCTCAGAATTTCTCCATAGGTAGAGATACCTCTCATTAGGCTTAACCTTAGAAAATAAATAATGTTCGAAAGAAAGGTTGAGGTGTGGGTCATTGGTGTTGGAAATGAAGCACTGAGTCATGGACAAAGATTAGCATAAACAGCGGGGAAGGGCAAGCGCATACG